>JBJTAS010000001.1:0-38404 GCA_046090895.1 Oxalobacteraceae bacterium
CTTCATTCTGTATCTCTTCGACCTCAGCATTACATCCGAGATCTCCTTCGATTACCTCAAGGGCTTCACAAGTCATTGGTTTGTGAAGTTACTCATTCTTGCAGTCAGTTGGGGCTATCTGCATCATTTTTGCGGTGGCATACGTCATCTGATGATGGATGCGCATATCGGCCTGTCGAAAGAGGAAGCTCGCAAATCTGCCCACGTGGTGTTCTGGGTGAGCGTGCCACTGACGCTCATGGTTGCACTCAAACTGTTCGGAGCATTCTGAGATGGCTAACAACAATATCGGACCCAAGCGCCTGGTCGTTGGTGCGCACTATGGATTGAGAGATTGGCTCGCTCAGCGTGTTACCGCGATCGTTATGGCGGTGTTCACGGTAGTACTGCTGGTGCTTTTTTTCGGTGCCTCCGACTTCAGCTATGAAGGGTGGGCCGGGCTTTACGCACAGCAGTGGTTCAAGATGCTCGCATTCGTGACCTTCCTTTCGTTGTACTACCACGTCTGGGTTGGCATGCGAGATATTTGGATGGACTATGTGAAGCCGGTCGCTGTGCGACTTCTGCTGCAGGCTTTAACGATACTCTGGCTGCTCGGATGTGTCGGCTGGACCGTTCAGATTCTTTGGAGAGTGTAATCGTGGCATCCATCAAATCCAGCATTCCTTCGCGTCGCTTCGATGCCGTTATTGTCGGTGCCGGCGGTTCTGGTATGCGCGCGTCGTTGCAACTCGCCGAAGCCGGCCTCAATGTTGCCGTGCTCTCCAAAGTTTTCCCGACACGCTCCCATACAGTGGCAGCGCAGGGCGGTATCGGTGCTTCTTTAGGCAACATGTCCGAAGACAGCTGGTACTGGCACATGTTTGACACCATCAAGGGCAGTGATTATCTCGGTGACCAGGATGCGATTGAGTTCATGTGCCGGGAAGCGCCCAAGGTCGTCTACGAGCTGGAGCACTTCGGCATGCCTTTCGATCGCAATCCGGATGGCACGATTTATCAGCGGCCGTTTGGCGGGCATACCGCCAACTTCGGTGAAAAGCCGGTGCAGCGTGCTTGCGCGGCAGCCGACCGCACTGGTCATGCGATGCTGCATACGCTGTATCAGCGTAATGTTCGCGCGAAGACGCATTTCTTTGTTGAGTGGATGGCCATTGATCTGGTGCGCGACGCCGAAGGTGATGTCGTTGGCGTCGTGGCGCTGGAAATGGAAACCGGCGAAGTCATGGTGCTTGAGGCAAAAACCACCGTGTTCGCCACGGGTGGTGCCGGGCGCATCTGGGCGGCATCGACCAATGCATTCATCAACACCGGTGATGGCATGGGCATGGCGGCGCGCGCCGGCCTGCCTCTGGAAGACATGGAGTTCTGGCAGTTCCACCCGACCGGGGTTGCAGGCGCAGGTGTGCTGATTACCGAGGGTGTGCGTGGCGAGGGCGGGATACTGATCAACAGCGAAGGCGAGCGTTTCATGGAACGCTATGCGCCAACCCTCAAGGATCTTGCGCCGCGTGACTTCGTGTCGCGCTCGATGGATCAGGAGATCAAAGAAGGTCGTGGCTGCGGACCCAAGAAAGATCACGTGCTGCTCGACTTGCGTCATATCGGCGCGGATACCATTCGCAAGCGTTTGCCGTCCATCCTTGAAATTGGTCACAAGTTCGCCAACGTGGATGCGACCAAAGAGCCGATTCCCGTCGTTCCCACGATTCACTATCAGATGGGCGGGATTCCGACCAATATTCACGGTCAGGTGGTCGCGCCTAAAAACGGCAAGCAGGAAATCGTTCGCGGCTTGTATGCTATCGGCGAGTGCGCTTGCGTATCGGTGCATGGTGCCAATCGTCTCGGCACGAACTCGCTGCTCGATCTGCTGGTGTTTGGTCGTGCTGCAGGCAACCACATCGTTGCGAGCAAACTGAAGGAACAGAGCCACAAGTCACTGCCTGCGGATGGTGCCGATCTGGCCTTGTCGCGCCTTGCCCATCTCGAAGCCTCGACTGGCTCAGAGCGAGTACAGGATGTTGCCAACGATATCCGCAAGACCATGCAGCACTACTGCGGTGTGTTCCGTACACAGGAATTGCTCGATCAGGGTTCGAAAGAAATCATGCAGCTCGATGAGCGTCGCAAGCACGTCTCATTCAAGGACAAATCCAAGGTATTCAATACCGCTCGGGTTGAAGCACTCGAGCTCGACAATCTGATCGAGACAGCCAAGGCAACCGTCGTATCGGCGGCTGCACGCAAAGAATCGCGCGGTGCACATGCGCACCGCGACCATGAAAAGCGCGACGACGAGAACTGGATGAAGCACACGCTGTGGTTCTCGGAAGATAATCGCCTTGATTACAAACCGGTGGTCACACAGCCGTTGACCGTTGAAACTTTCAAGCCCAAGGCTCGTACTTTCTAAGGCTGCACATACCATGACACGCACAGTCAAATTTCAGATCTATCGCTACGATCCGGACAAGGATGCCAAGCCCCGCATGCAAGACCTGACGGTCACGCTGCAAGACACCGACAAGATGCTGCTTGATGCGCTCCAGCGCATCAAGGCCGATGTCGATGATTCGCTGGCGCTGCGCCGCTCCTGCCGTGAGGGCGTGTGTGGCTCGGATGCGATGAACGTCAATGGCAAGAATCGTCTAGCCTGCATCACGAACCTCAACGAGCTGACCGAGCCTATCGTGCTGCGTCCCTTGCCCGGATTACCAGTCATTCGCGACCTGATCGTCGATATGACGAACTTCTTCAAGCAGTACCATTCGATCAAGCCTTTCCTGATCAACGATTCGATTCCGCCCGAAAAAGAGCGCCTGCAGATGCCGGCCGAGCGCGAGGAGCTTGATGGCCTCTACGAGTGCATCTTGTGTGCGTGTTGCTCGACTTCCTGTCCGTCGTTCTGGTGGAATCCCGACAAGTTCGTCGGCCCGGCCGGACTGTTGCAGGCATATCGCTTCATCGCTGATAGCCGCGACGAAGCCACGGGTCAGCGTTTGGATAACCTTGAGGATCCGTATCGCTTGTTCCGCTGCCATTCGATCATGAACTGCGTTGATGTCTGCCCGAAAGGCCTCAACCCGAACAAGGCGATCGGCAAGATCAAGGAACTGCTGGTCAGACGTACGGTGTAAGCGCGATGGAGGCTGCAAGGCATCAGGACGATCCCGCGCGACGTGCACGTCTGCGCTGGCGCAGCCGTCGTGGCTTGCTTGAAAACGATCTGATCCTGACGCG
This sequence comes from Oxalobacteraceae bacterium, assembly GCA_046090895.1. GTDB lineage: Bacteria > Pseudomonadota > Gammaproteobacteria > Burkholderiales > Burkholderiaceae_D > Pernthalerella. Next base: position 3,244 of record JBJTAS010000001.1, read on the forward strand.
CTTTCTGGATGCACATGAAGCAGAGCTCTCTGACGAAGAAGTCGATGCGCTGACGCGCTTACTGGAGTTGCCGGACAACGAACTCATGAGCCTGTTGCTAGGCCGTGATCAGGCGGAGGAGGGTGAGCATCTTCCCCACGTCATGGCACTGCTCAAGCGTCTGCGGGACGCCTGAAACAGGCAGCAGCAGCGAGGCAGGCGCGCAGTTGTGATAACGATGTAAACGAACATTATTTTTTCTGATTCAAAGGTAGAGCCATGACCCAATCCGATACCAAAGCCACGCTGTCTTTCTCCGACGGTTCGCCATCGGTCGAGTTCCCGGTGTATCAGGGTTCCATCGGCCCGGATGTCATCGATATCCGCAAGCTCTACGGCGCCACCGGCAAGTTCACCTACGACCCCGGTTTCATGTCAACGGCAGCCTGCAACTCGACCATCACCTACATCGATGGCGACAAGGGTGAGCTGCTGTATCGCGGTTATCCCATCGAGCAACTCGCCGTCAACTGCGACTTTCTCGAAACCTGCTATCTGCTGCTCAATGGCGAACTGCCGAACGCTGGCGAGAAAAAGCAATTCGTTGACACCGTGACCAGTCACACCATGGTGCATGAGCAGATGCAGTTCTTCTTCCGGGGTTTCCGTCGCGATGCGCACCCGATGTCGGTGCTGGTTGGCACCGTGGGTGCGCTGGCGTCGTTCTATCATGATTCGCTGGACATTAACGATCCGCATCATCGCGAGGTGTCTGCCATCCGTCTGATCGCCAAGATGCCAACCCTGGTTGCGATGGCCTACAAATACTCTATTGGTCAGCCCTTCATCTACCCGCGCAATGAGCTGTCCTACAGCGCTAATTTCATGCGCATGATGTTCGCCACGCCGGCCGAGGACTACAAAGTCAATGAAGTCCTGGTGCGCGCGTTGGATCGTATCCTGATTCTGCATGCGGACCACGAGCAGAATGCATCGACCTCGACGGTTCGTCTGTCCGGGTCGTCGGGCGCCAACCCGTTTGCGTGTATCGCCGCCGGTATTGCCTGCCTGTGGGGCCCGGCGCATGGCGGCGCGAACGAGGCCGCGCTGACCATGCTCAAGGACATACAGCGCGACGGCGGTGTCGAGAAGATTGGTGAATTCGTCGCCAAAGTGAAAGACAAGCATTCAAACGTCAAGCTCATGGGCTTCGGTCATCGGGTCTACAAGAATTACGATCCGCGCGCCAAGCTGATGCGCGAGACCTGCCACGAAGTCCTGAACGAACTCGGTCTTCAGAATGACCCGCTGTTCAAGCTGGCCATGGCGCTGGAAAAGATCGCGCTGGAAGATGATTACTTCGTCCAGCGCAAGCTCTACCCCAATGTCGATTTCTATTCCGGCATCGTGCAGTCGGCGCTGGGCATCCCGGTCTCGCTGTTCACCGGTATCTTCGCGATGGCGCGCACCGTGGGCTGGATCGCACAGTGGAACGAGATGATCTCGGACCCGGAACAGAAGATCGGTCGTCCGCGTCAGCTGTTTGTGGGCTCGGCGCAGCGGGATGTGCCGCCGATTTCGAAACGTTAATAGACTGAAGAGTCACCGAACGGGCCCTGTGGGGCCCGTTTTTGTACCGAAAAATCAAAGGGCACGGTATGATTCCGATCGCTTTGATGCTTTTTTACAGTAGTCCACAAATGCAGTCCGCGTAACGGAAGGACCGTGAAGCGGATGGTAATAACCCCCCAACCCTCGCGAAGCGCGAGTGAAAGGTGAGCAGCGATGATGCAGCAATTCTTCTCCAATTCTTATCTGTTTGGAGGCAATGCCCCGTACGTGGAAGAACTGTACGAGGCCTACCTCCTCAATCCCGGTGCAGTCCCTGACAACTGGCGCGCGTATTTCGACGCGATGCAGCACGTGCCCGCCGTGGATGGCTCGGACCGTCCCGATGTGCCGCATGCCAGCGTCGTCGCCTCGTTCGCCGAGCGCGCCAAGCAGGGGCCGATTCGCACGGTCACGGCCTCGGCCGATGCCGAGATGGGACGTAAGCGCGTTGCGGTGACCCAGCTTATCGCGGCTTACCGATTCCTTGGCACCCAGTGGGCGAATCTCGATCCCTTGCAGCGCCAGGAACGCCCGAACATTCCCGAGCTTGAGCCCGCGTTCTACGGGTTCACGGATGCTGATCTGGACGTGGTGTTCAACATCAGCAATACGTATTTTGGCGGAGAGACCGCGACATTGCGCGATCTGCTGCAGGCGCTGCGCGACACCTATTGCCGTTCGATCGGTGCTGAATTCCAGTACATGACCGACCCAGCCCAAAAGCGCTGGATGCAAGAGCGCCTCGAATCCACTCGTGCAACGGGTAATTTCACGCGCGAGCAGAAGCAGCATATTCTTGATCGGCTCACCGCTGCCGAGGGTCTGGAGCGCTACTTGCACACCAAGTACGTTGGCCAGAAGCGCTTCTCGCTTGAGGGTGGCGAGAGCTTTATTGCGTCGATCGACGAAGTCATTCAGCGCGCCGGTGGTCAGGGCGTGCAAGAGATTGTGATCGGCATGGCGCACCGTGGCCGTCTGAATGTGCTGGTGAATATTCTGGGCAAGATGCCGTCGGATTTGTTTGCCGAATTCGAAGGCAAGCATGCCGACGATCTGCCCGCCGGTGACGTCAAATACCACCAGGGCTTCTCCAGCGATATCTCGACACCGGGTGGCCCGGTGCATTTGTCGCTCGCGTTCAATCCTTCCCATCTGGAGATTGTCAATCCCGTCGTCGAGGGGTCGGTCAAGGCACGCATGGATCGCCGTGGCGACAAGCTGGGCAAGCAGGTCTTGCCCATTCAGGTTCATGGTGATGCCGCGTTCGCGGGGCAGGGCGTCGTGATGGAAACGCTCAATCTGGCGCAAACCCGCGGCTACGGCACGGGTGGCACAGTGCATATCGTGATCAACAATCAGATCGGTTTCACCACCTCGGATCCGCGTGACTCCCGCTCGACCTTGTACTGCTCCGATGTGGTCAAGATGATCGAAGCGCCGGTACTGCACGTCAACGGTGACGATCCCGAAGCCGTTGTGTTTGCCACGCAGATCGCGCTCGACTTCCGCATGCAGTTCCAGAAAGATGTGGTGGTCGACATTGTCTGCTTCCGCAAGCTCGGTCATAACGAACAAGACACACCGGCACTCACCCAGCCACTGATGTACAAAAAGATCGGTCAGCACCCCGGCACGCGCAGGCTGTACGCCGACAAACTGGCGACACAAGGCACGATTCCGGCGGATGGCGGTGAGGCAATGGTCAAAGCCTTCCGTGAGGCGATGGATGCCGGACGAAGCTCGGTTGATCCGGTGATCTCCAACTTCAACAACAAATACGCGGTTGACTGGATGCCTTTCCTGAACCGCAAATGGACCGATGCGGCCGATACGGCGGTGCCCGCGGCAGAGTTGAAACGGCTCTCCGAGCGCATCACCACGGTACCGACTGACTTCAAAGTGCACCCGCTAGTCGAGAAAGTGCTGGCAGATCGCGCTGCCATGGGGCGGGGCGAGATCAATCTCGACTGGGGCATGGGCGAGCATCTGGCATTCGCCACGCTGGTGTCGTCAGGCTATGCCGTGCGCATCACCGGCCAAGATGCCGGGCGCGGCACCTTTACCCATCGTCACTCGGTATTGCACGATCAGAACCGCGAGAAGTGGGATGCAGGCAGCTACATACCGCTGCAGCACGTGTCTGAGCAGCAGGCGCCGTTTACCGTGATCGATTCGGTGCTGTCCGAAGAAGCGGTGCTCGGTTTTGAGTATGGTTATTCCACCGCCGAGCCGAATACGCTCACGATCTGGGAGGCCCAGTTCGGCGATTTCGCCAATGGCGCGCAGGTCGTGATCGATCAGTTCATCAGCTCCGGCGAAGTGAAATGGGGCCGTGCTTCCGGGCTGGTGATGATGCTGCCGCATGGTTATGAGGGTCAGGGCCCGGAGCACTCGTCGGCGCGTATCGAACGCTTCCTGCAGCTCTCCGCGGACAACAACATGCAACTGGTACAGCCGACCACCGGCGCGCAGATCTTCCATCTGCTGCGACGTCAGATGATTCGCCTCTTCCGCAAGCCCTTGGTGATCTTCACGCCCAAATCCCTGCTACGCAACAAGGATGCCGGTTCACCGTTGTCCGATCTGGTCAAGGGCTCATTCCAGACCGTGATCGGCGAGGTCGATAGCAGCATCGATGCGAAGAAGGTCAAGCGTGTGCTGGCCTGCTCGGGCAAGGTGTATTACGACCTGGTCCATGCACGCAAGGAACGCGGCGCGAACGATATCGCCATCATTCGCGTCGAGCAGCTGTATCCCTTCCCGCACAAGGCGTTCGCCGCCGAGCTCAAGGCGTTCCCGAATTTTCATGAACTGGTCTGGGTGCAGGACGAGCCACAGAACCAGGGTGCGTGGTTCCAGATACAGCACAACATTTTCGAGAACCTGAACGAAGGCCAGAAGCTGGCTTACGCAGGTCGCCCCGCGAGCGCATCGCCCGCTGTCGGTTATTACGACAAGCACTATGCGCAGCAAAAGGCGCTGATCGAAACGGCATTCTCGAAGCTCAAGGGCTTCATCCTGACCAAATAACGACCCCGCGGTGTGCCGGAAGCCGGCCCACCGTGCGAACAACCCGAAACGGAGAGTGACATGGCAATTCTGGAAGTCCAGGTACCCCAGCTGTCGGAGTCCGTCGCAGAAGCGACCCTGCTGCAGTGGCATAAAAAAGTCGGCGAGGCCGTGGCCCGTGACGAAAACCTGATTGATATCGAAACCGACAAGGTGGTGCTGGAGCTGCCTGCCCCCGCGCAAGGCGTGATCATCGACATCCTCAAGGGCGATGGGACTACCGTGGTCGCGGGCGAAATCATTGCGCGCATCGATACCGAAGCGACCGCCTCTGCGGCGCCGCCGGCTGCTGCAGCGCCCCCGGCGGCGTTTACCGCAGCCCCGACGCCTGCCGCCGCACCTGCCAGCAGCGCCAGCGGTGCGGGCGGTGCGGGCGGTGCCATTGCGATGCCGGCCGCTGCAAAAATGCTGGCCGAGAACAAGCTCTCGGCCGATGTCGTACCCGGTAGCGGCCGCGACGGTCGCGTCACCAAGGGTGATGTGATCAATGCGCTCAACAAGCCGGCAGCGCCAGCGCCAGCGTCTGCGGCCCCCAAAGCAGCGTTGCCTACCGTCGCGGCGCCGGTGGCTATCGATCTCGGTGACCGTCCCGAGCAGCGTGCGCCGATGAGCCGTCTGCGCGCGCGTATCGCCGAGCGTCTGCTGGAGTCGCAATCAACGAACGCGATTCTGACCACCTTCAATGAAGTCAATATGCAGCCGGTCATGGACCTGCGCAACAAGTACAAAGACAAGTTCGAAAAAGAGCATGGCGTGAAGATGGGTTTCATGTCCTTCTTTGTCAAAGCGGCTGTCGCCGCACTGAAAAAATATCCGGTGCTCAATGCCTCCATCGATGGCAATGATGTGGTCTATCACGGTTACTTCGATATCGGTATCGCGGTGGGATCACCGCGCGGCTTGGTGGTGCCTATCTTGCGTAATACCGACCAGATGTCGATTGCAGACATCGAGAAAAAGATCGGTGAATTCGGTCAGAAAGCCAAAGATGGCAAGCTCACGCTGGACGAACTGACCGGCGGCACCTTCTCGATCTCCAACGGGGGTGTGTTTGGCTCCATGCTGTCGACGCCGATCATCAATCCTCCACAGTCAGCCATTCTCGGCGTGCATGCGACCAAGGAGCGTGCCGTGGTTGAAAATGGTCAGATCGTGATCCGTCCGATGAACTACCTCGCGATGTCGTATGACCATCGACTGATCGATGGTCGTGAGGCCGTGCTCGGGCTGGTGGCGATGAAAGAGGCGCTGGAAGATCCGGCCCGCCTGCTGCTGGATCTGTAAGGAGGCGCACCATGTCCAAGCAATTTGATGTCATCGTTATCGGCGGTGGCCCGGGCGGCTACGTGGCCGCGATCCGCGCTGCGCAACTGGGCTTCTCGGTTGCTTGTATCGACGAATGGAAAAATGACACCGGCGGTCCCGCCCCGGGAGGTACCTGCACCAATGTCGGCTGCATTCCCTCCAAGGCGCTGCTGCAGTCCTCAGAGCATTTTGACCATGCGAATCATGGCTTCGCCGAGCATGGTATCGAGGTCAAAGGGCTCAAGCTCAACTTGGCGCAGATGCTGGGTCGTAAAGATGGCGTCGTCAAACAGAACAACGAAGGCATTCTCTACCTATTCAAGAAAAACAAGGTGAGCTTCTTTCATGGCCGGGGCTCGTTCGTCTCGGTGTCCGAAGGCGTCTATCACATCAATGTCGCGGGCGCTTCGACAGAGACCTTGATGGCCAGGCAAGTCATTGTGGCCACCGGTTCGAATCCGCGCGCGCTGCCGAAAGTGCCTTTCGATGAGAAGCTTATTTTGTCGAATACGGGCGCGCTGGCGATAGATACCGTCCCCAAAAAGCTCGGCGTGATCGGGGCCGGTGTGATCGGTCTGGAGATGGGCAGTGTCTGGCGTCGACTGGGTGCGCAAGTGACGGTGCTCGAAGCGCTGCCGACATTTCTGGGGGCGGCCGATGAGACCATTGCGAAAGAGGCGCACAAGCTCTTCGTCAAGCAAGGTCTCGATATCCACATGGGCGTGAAAATTGGCGAGATCAAGACTGGCAAGGATGTCAGTGTCGAGTATACCGATGCCAAGGGTGAGGCTCACCAGCTCAGCGTCGACAAGCTGATCGTCTCTATCGGTCGTGTGCCCAACACGACGGGATTAAATGCAGAGGCCGTGGGTCTGGCCCTCGACGAGCGCGGCTTTATCCAGGTGGATGATCACTGCCGCACCAACCTGCCCAAGGTCTGGGCGGTGGGCGATGTGGTGCGTGGCCCGATGCTGGCGCACAAGGCCGAAGAAGAGGGCGTGGCGGTCGCCGAGCGCATCGCGGGTCAGCACGGTCATGTGAACTTCGCGACGATTCCCTGGGTGATTTACACCTCGCCGGAGATCGCCTGGGTCGGCCGGACCGAGCAGCAGCTGAAAGCGGACGGTGTGGCCTACAAGGCAGGTGCGTTTCCCTTCTTGGCGAATGGACGCGCGCGCGCGCTGGGTGACACCTCGGGCATGGTCAAGGTGCTTGCCGATGCAAACACCGACGAGATCCTTGGCGTGCACATCATCGGGCCCATGGCCTCCGAGCTGATTTCGGAGGCGGTGGTGGCAATGGAGTTTCGCGCCTCCGCCGAGGATATCGCGCGTATCTGCCATGCGCACCCGACACTGTCCGAAGCCACGAAAGAAGCAGCGCTGGCGGTAGACAAGCGCGCGCTGAACTTCTGATTGGCTGGCACAGCGTGCTGGTCTGACAGGAGCCTTTGCTTGAAATCGCGTAGCGTTATCCCACTGCTGATGTTGCTAGCCTCGTGCGCCAGCACGACGCCGGCCGACGGCCGCATTGAGATCCTTACGACGTCGCGCTCGCAGCCACTGGAGGGCGCGCAGTGCGAGGTCGAGATCGGTGTCAGCAAATGGACGATCACGACGCCGGGCTCGTTGCAGGTGGGTGAGGCTAAGGGCGACCTCAGCGTGGTGTGTAACAAAGAGGGCTATCGCACCTCGGAGGTCGTCTTCCGGCACGGTAGCAGCAGCGTGCCGGGTGCCACGCGTGTGGGTGTTGGCATGGGTGGTGGTTTTGGTGGTTACAGCGGCGTCGGTATTTCTCTGGGATTTGGTTTTCCCTTGTCTTCCGGACGCGCGACCTACCCGGCCCGAGTGGTGGTCGATATGACGCCGATGTAGCGGCGACCGAGCGGATGAATGTTCAGGAATTCTACGAAAAGACCTTGGTCGAGCGAGGCTACCAGTCAGACCCGGCACAGCTGGCGGCAGTAGATCGCCTGCAACGCGCTTTCGACGACTGGGGTGCCTACATGTCGCGCCGTTCGTCGCGCTTGCGACGTATGATCATTCATCCCGATCCGCCAAGAGGGGTGTATCTGTGGGGTGGCGTCGGTCGTGGCAAGTCCTTCCTGATGGATAGTTTTTACGCAGTGATTCCAGTCAGGCGCAAGACCCGGGTGCATTTTCATGAGTTCATGCGCGAGGTTCACCGGGCGCTGGATGAAGAAAAAAATGTCGAGAATCCTCTGGATCAGGTAGCGCGAAAGATCGCCCGCCGCTACCGGCTGATTTGCTTTGATGAATTCCATGTGTCCGATATTGCGGACGCCATGATTCTCTACAATCTGCTCAAAGCCTTGTTCGAGCAGGGTGTCAGTTTTGTGATGACCTCGAACTATCCCCCGGACGGTTTGTATCCGGACGGATTGCATCGGGATCGCATGCTACCGGCCATTGATCTGCTCAAGGAAAAGCTCGATGTGCTGGCGGTCGATGCAGGTACCGACTACCGTCGCCGTGTCATGGAAAAAGTCGAGGCTTACCAGATGCCGCTAGGACCCGTTGCCGAGAGCGCGCTGCTGCATGCCTTTGTCTCGATTGCCGAAGCTGGCGAGCAGGACCCGCGAATCACGATAGAATCACGGGAGATTCGTTGTGTGCGTCGCGCTGGCGGCGTGATCTGGTTCGATTTTGCGACTTTGTGCGGCGGACCGCGCTCGCAAAATGATTACCTTGATATCGCTAACCGGTTTCACACAGTCATCTTGTCGGAGGTGCCGCGTATGACTGCCGAGATGGCGTCGGCGGCACGCCGCTTTACCTGGCTGATCGATGTGCTCTACGATCACCGCGTGAAGCTGATCATCTCGGCCGCGGTGGCGCCCGAGCTGCTGTACACCGAGGGGGTGATGTCGAATGAATTTCACCGTACGGTTTCGCGTATTACCGAGATGCAGTCGCGCGAATACAAAGAGAGTAGTCGGCGGCAAGCAGCAGGTTCGATCACCTGACTATCCCATGCAGTGCACGCCTGACGCAAGGTCAGGGGCCTGTCTGATCCGATGAATGGAAGTGCAATGACAATGATTCGATTGGCCCTGACGCGTTATGCGTTGATCATCTCGGCGATGTTGGCGACGTCGACGCTCGCCGCCGAGACATTAGAGCAGGCGCTGAGCAAGCGTTTCCCGCAGGGCTCCATTACCTCGGTGACGGCCGCGCGGCAGGCGCTGAGCGATCTCGATGCAGCGCGTCGCGAAGCCGAGCAAAGTTTTTCCGATGAGCGAATGCGTTGCTACGATAAATTCTTTACCGCGAGCTGTCTGTCAGAGGCCAAAGAGACACGACGGCTCGCACTGACCCGTATCCGCAAAGTCGAGGTTGAGGCGAATGCGTTCTTGCGCAAAGAAAAAGCGGCCGAGCGAGACCGTGTGATCGCAGAGCGGCAGGGCCGCGCCGCGCGTCCGCTGGAAGGGCCGGCAATTCCTATTACCGGCGCCGCGCGTGATGGCGGCGCGACGCCGGACGCTGAGACTCAGCCAGACAAGCCGTGATGGATGCAGAACAGGTTCGCGCTCGCCTGGTCGAGCTGGAAACTGAGCACCGCGATCTGGATGCGGCAATCGCGTTGGTGGCCGCTGCGCCCACGGCGGATGCCTTGCAGTTGCAGCGCATGAAGAAGCGCAAGTTGCAACTGAAAGACCATATCATCCGGCTGAAGATGCAGCTCGTGCCCGATATCCCCGCGTGATTTCCCCCACCCATCTGCTGCGCAGCGGTAGTCGCCCGTGCCGGTGCGCACGGACAGTTCTCTGGAATGATCCTTGACCGAACTCGCCAACGCCATGCAAGCGCTCGCTGAATCCGGCGCGCACGATGCCGAGATCAATGCGCTATTTTCCGAGGGCGGAGCGCTGGCAAGTGGCATAGACGACTTTCGTCCGCGTCAGTCCCAGACCGACATGGCGCGTGCGGTAGCCGATGCGGTTGCGCGCCAGGCTACCCTGCTGGCTGAAGCAGGCACGGGCACTGGCAAGACCTTTGCCTATCTGGTGCCCGCCTTGCTGTGGGGAGGCAAGGTGATTGTGTCTACCGGCACCAAGAATTTGCAGGATCAGCTGTTCCTGCGCGATATTCCGGTGGTGCGCAAAGCGCTGAATGCGCCGGTGACCGTCGCCTTGCTCAAGGGCAGGGCCAACTATCTCTGCCACTTTCATCTGGATCGCACACAACAGAACGGTCGGCTGACAGCGCGCGAGGACGTGGGCTATCTGCGTGAGATCGCGCGCTTTGCCAAGACCACCTCTACCGGCGACAAATCAGAACTCTCGCGCGTGCCCGAGGGTGCCCTGATCTGGAATCTGGTGACCTCCACGCGCGACAATTGTCTTGGCACTGAATGCGCCCACTATCAGGATTGTTTTGTGATGAAGGCGCGCAAGGAAGCGCAGCAGGCTGATGTGGTGGTCGTCAATCATCATCTGTTTTTTGCCGATGTCGCGCTCAAGGACACCGGTGTTGCCGAGCTGTTGCCAAGTGCGAATACGGTAATTTTCGACGAGGCGCATCAGCTGCCTGATACCGCCACCACGTTTTTCGGCGAGACCATCTCCACCTCGCAGGTGATGGAGCTCTGCCGTGATGTGCTGGCAGAAGGTCTGACGCATGCGCGCGATGGCGCTGACTGGGCGGCGACCATCGCGCCGGTCGAGAAAGCGGTGCGCGATCTCAGGCTGGCCTTTCCGGCAGAGGGCATCAAACTGGCACGCGAACAGATTGCCGAGAGCAGTCCTTTCTTTCCCGCGCTCGAGCACCTCAAAGCCATGCTGTCGCAATTGACGACGGTATTGGCTTCGCAAGCCGAGCGTGCAGAGACTCTTGAGCAATGTCGCGTGCGCGCCGTCGAGCTGGGGATGCGTCTGGACGGCTGGGCGCTGCCAGAGGATGCGGAGCAGCGCGCCGCCAAGGTGCTGTGGGTCGAGGCTTTTTCTCAGTCGCTGCAGCTGCACCAGACGCCGCTATCCATAGCGCCCGTGTTCAGCAGGCAGCGTGAAGGACCGCCGCGGGCGTGGATCTTTACCTCGGCCACCCTGGCGGTTAAAAATGATTTCAGCCACTACAGCGCGCAGCTTGGGTTGACGGATGAGCCGTCAAAGTCATGGCCTAGTCCTTTCGATTACGCAAAACAGGCATTGCTGTATGTGCCACCGGATTTGCCTGCACCGCAGTCGCCCGGTTATACCGATGCGGTGGTGGAGGCGGCACTGCCGGTGATCGAGGCCGCGGGTGGGCGCGCTTTTTTGTTATGCACGACCCTGCGCGCGGTCAAGCGCGCCGCCGAGCTCTTGCGTGAGGCCATCGAGGCACGGCAGCTGCCATGGCCCTTGCTGGTACAGGGCGAACTCGGACGCACGGAGTTGTTGTCGCGTTTTCGCGCAGCGGGTAATGCGGTGCTGATCGGCAGCCAGAGTTTCTGGGAAGGGGTGGATGTGCGCGGTGACGCGCTGTCGGTCGTGATCATCGACAAGTTGCCCTTTGCACCGCCGGATGATCCCGTGCTCGCGGCACGCATTGCCGACATGGAGAAACGCGGACTGAATGGCTTCATGCATCATCAGCTCCCCGAGGCCATTATCAGTCTCAAGCAGGGCGCCGGACGCCTGATTCGCGACGAGCGCGACCGGGGTGTGCTGATGATTTGCGATCCACGGCTGATCTCAAAGCCGTATGGGCGCCGCATCTGGCAAAGCTTGCCGCCTTTTGCCCGTAGCCGTGAACTGGCCACGGTGCAGGCGTTTCTGCACAACGCACCCTCAGCTGATCCGGTGTGAACACGCAGGAGCTTTTCTAAACGGCAGCTTTCCTGTGCAGTGCAAGATTCCAGATCGCTTGAGATCGACCGCCAAGCCTCACTAAAAAGCGGGGTGAACGCCACACTCGGCGCGCTGGAGCCTGCTTCTATTTGATCGTGCGCAAACCTGAAATTTAACGCGCCTGCGTTCAGGTAAAATCCGCCCCATGAAAATCCTCATCAGTAACGACGACGGTTATCTGGCCCCCGGTATCAACGCGCTTGCGGACCGACTAGCAGCGGTCGCCGATATCGTGGTGGTCGCCCCGGACAGCAATCGCTCAGGGTCATCGAACTCCTTGACCCTAGACCGTCCGCTGCGTGTGGTGCGGTCTGCCAATGGCTTTTACTCAATCAACGGTACCCCAAGCGACTGCGTGCACATTGCACTGACGGGCATCCTCGATGAGCGGCCCGATCTGGTGGTGTCTGGCATCAATCAAGGACAGAACATGGGTGATGACACGTTGTACTCCGGCACAGTGGCGGCAGCCACGGAAGGCTTTTTATTCGGCATCCCTGCCATCGCGTTTTCGCAGGTGGATCATGGCTGGGCGCATCTTGATGATGCCGCCGATGCGGCCCGCGATGTTGTGATGCGCAGACTAGACGACCTCGAACGTCCTTTCCTGCTCAATGTGAACATTCCCAATCGTCCGTATGCCGAATTGCAAAAGGTGGTGCCCACCCGCTTGGGGAAGCGGCATGAGTCCGAGCCGGTGATTAAAAGCCGCGACCCACACGGCAATGAGATTTTCTGGATCGGCCCGCCAGGCAAGGCCAAAGAAGCCAGTGAGGGCACCGACTTTCACGCGACTGAGCGCGGCTGGATATCGGTGACACCGCTGCAGATCGATCTCACGCATTCGGCTCAGCTTGAGCGACTCACGCGTTTACTGAAATGAGCAAGGATCAAGAACCTCCGAAAAAACGCTTCCCGCTGACGCTCGATCAACTGAGCGGTAGTGCCGATCGTCAGCGCGCGACGGTCGCGCCGCGCCTGAACAGCTTGCAGACGGCGACGCGCAATGCGGCACAGCACAGCCCACTGCCACCCGCGTCGGTGCCTGCGTCTGCGCCGGTGACCGGCGGGTCTGCGGCATCATCATCCGTCGGCTTGCCCAAGGCGTCTCCGCGGCCGCTGGCCGAGGCGATCGCGGTCGAGTCGCCGCTCGTCTCCGATGCCGTGCGGCGGTCGATGGTACAGCGGCTCTCTCAGCAAGGCATACAAGACCCGAAGGTACTGGCAGCAATGGAGGCGGTACCCAGGCATGTGTTTGTCGAGCCGGGCCTGGCGAGTCAGGCCTATATCGATGCGTCACTGCCGATTGGTTATCACCAGACGATCTCGCAGCCTTATATCGTTGCGCGCATGATCGAGGTGATGCGCGATGGCATCGAGGGCAAGATGTCCCGCGTGCTCGAGATCGGTACCGGCTGCGGTTACCAAGCGGCAGTGCTGGCGCAAATTGCCGAGCAGGTCTACACCATCGAGCGCATACGGCCGCTGCACGAACAGGCACGCCGCAATCTGCGTCCCCTGCTGATTCCCAATCTGAGGCTGCACTACGGCGATGGTATGCTGGGGCTTGCGCAGCTAGCGCCATTCGATGGCATCATTCTGGCAGCAGCAGGCTTGGAAGTGCCGCAAGGCTTGCTGGACCAGATTGCGGTGGGCGGCAGGCTGGTCGCGCCGGTGGGCGCGCGAAATCAGGTGCTCAGGCTGATCAGACGCATCAAGCGAAACGAATGGACAACCGAGACGCTGGAACGCTGCCATTTTGTTCCGCTGCGCCCCGGGACTTTCGGCTGAGCTGCTCGCGGTCTGCGCGCTCACGCTTCTGAAGCTGATACGGTCTGTGGGACTACTACTGTGCGTTTGATTTGACGAGACAGCTGACTGTTGGATTGACTGGCCAATCCGAAAATTCTGACTACCATGCACACCATGCAGAAAAAAATCATTGCCCTCGTGCTCTTGCTGCTGCTGGCGGCGTGCACTGAGATACCGTCGCGCGCACCGATCGACGATCGCACGGCCACCCGCAGCGCCGGCACGTCAAAAAACCAGAAAGATCAAAAAGATCAAAAAGATCGTAGCGCCGCAGAGCCCGTGGCCCCTGATGCACCTGGTTTTTACACCGTGAAGAAGGGCGATACGCTGCGCAAGATTGCCCAGCAGTTCGGCCAGTCGCTACGCGACATCACCGACTGGAACAATGTATCCAATCCGAATGACATCAAAGTAGGGCAGGTGCTGCGCGTGGCGCCTGCCGAAGGAACGCAAGTGTCCTCTGTACCTATGGATACGGGAATGGAGGCCAAGCCGTTGGAGGGCAAGCCGGTGCCGGGCAGTTCTCCTGCCCCGGGCCTGCCGGGTCTCAAGAACGGGCCGCTCGGCAACAAGGTCGCCTACACCGACCAGGTCTGGACGGACATGCAGCGCAGCGAACCCTCGGCGGCGCGCCCACTCGAGACCCCCAAAAAGCCTGACGCGGTGGCAGCGGGCAAGTTCAGCTGGCCGACCGAGGGCCGTGTCGTCGGTAATTTTGATCCCAGCCGCAAAGGGATCGATATTGCGGGTCAGTCCGGTCAAGCCGTCAATGCGGCGGGCGAAGGTACTGTGCTGTATGCGAAAAACATGCGTGGCTATGGCAACCTCGTGATCGTCGATCATGGCGACGGTCTGGTATCTGCGTACGCGCACAACAAAACTATCCTGGTGAAGGAAGGTCAAACAGTCGCCAGGGGCCAACGTATCGCCGAGATGGGCGACACTGATGCCGACATGGTGAAACTACACTTCGAGATTCGGCAGCTAGGCAAGCCGGTCGATCCTGTGAGCATGCTCCCTAGCCGATAGTCATCATGAGTGATTTCTTCGATCTGCCCGACGAGCCCGATCAGCCAGAGCGGGACGAGGTCGAAGAGTTGGCCGCAAGTCCCTGTCACGAGGAAGCCGAGTTTCGCATCGACGAGACCAGTCTTCGGGAGTTCCGCGCATTGCTGCAGACTGAACTCTCCGGCGATGCGACGCAGCGCTACCTGAACCGCATTGGCCTGCGGCCGCTGCTGACTCAGGAGCAGGAGGTTCACTACGCGACCCGAGCCAACCAGGGCGACTTCAGCGCGCGCCAGGTGATGATCGAACATAACCTGCGGCTGGTGGTCTCGATTGCCAAGCACTACATTGATCGCGGCGTAGCCCTGCTCGACATGATAGAAGAAGGTAACCTCGGGCTCATGCATGCGATCAGCAAGTTCGAGCCAGAGCGGGGCTTTCGTTTTTCGACCTACGCGACCTGGTGGATACGTCAGAGCATAGAGCGCGCCATCATGAATCAGGCGCGGACGATACGCTTGCCCGTCCATCGCATCCGCGATCTCAATCAAGTACTGAGAGCTAAATATCATCTCGAATCCCGATTGTTCGACGGCCACGATGCGAGGCTGGAGGATATCGCGTATCTGGTGGAGCGCAGCGTTGACGAGGTACGCGAGACACTCGGCATGGCTGACCACGTCACGTCGCTGGATACCCCCATTGATGGTGATCCAAATTCCAGCTTGCTCGACATTCTGGCCGATGGTGCTCAGCAGGGACCGGAGGCGGATGCCGAGCATCATGAGATGATTACGCTGGTGCGCCACTGGCTGAGCACGATTCCCGTCAAACAGCGACAGGTGATCATGCGCCGTTTCGGCATTGCTAACGGCAGCCCGGCCACATTGGAAGAACTTGCCGAGGAGATGGGAGTGACCAGGGAAAGAGTCAGACAGATCCAGCAAGATGGCCTGGTCAGACTCAAGCGCGCCATGCTCGCTCGGGGTGTCAGCAAGGACGCGCTGCTGTGATTCCAGTGCTGGTATTCGATATCGAGACTATTCCCGATGTGGTGGGTCTGCGCTCGCTCGCCGGGCTGGGCGCCGAGCTTACTGATGCTGAGGTCGCGGCACAGGCGTTTGCGGCCAGGCGCGAGAAGACAGGGACTGATTTTCTTCAGCATCATCTGCATCGCGTCGCGGCGATTTCTTGCGTGTTTCGCGATGATGAGGGCTTTCGCGTGCGCTCGCTGGGTAGTCTGGAGGATGGCGAGGCCAAGCTCGTACAGGATTTTTTCAAGGTCATTGATCGCTACACACCGCAACTGGTGTCATGGAATGGCGGGGGTTTCGATCTGCCCGTGCTGCACTACCGAGCGCTGATTCACGGTGTCAGCGCACCCCGGTACTGGGAGCAGGGCGATGAAGATCGCGATTTCAAATGGAATAATTACCTGTCTCGGTATCATTCGCGCCACCTCGATCTGATGGATCACCTGGCGATGTACACCGGCAGAGCGAACGCACCGCTGGATGATCTGTCCAAGCTGTGCGGTTTTCCGGGCAAGCTGGGTGTCGATGGCTCGCAAGTCTGGACGCTGTATCAAGCGGGTCAGCTGGAACAGATACGCGATTACTGCGAGACCGATGTCGTCAACACCTATCTTGTGTATTGCCGCTATCAGCTCATGCGTGGGCAATTGACACGCGCTGCCTACGACGCCGAGCTGGCGCTGGTGCGACGTTCGCTGGAGTCCCTGCAAGCGCGTCACTGGCACGAGTACCTGGCCGCCTGGCCTAGAGGCGAGTGAGCGGCGCGTAAACCACCAATAGGCGGCGCGTAAGCCACGAATAAGCGGCGAACAAACGGCGCCGATCGCTTGCCGCGTCAGGGGCAGCCTGATCCGCCGGCGCGTTACAATCGCGGCCTGTTGTGCTCCCGTCCCTCGTTATTCACCTGATTCTCTTCTATGCAAGACATCCTGCAGATCGAGTCACTCGACATGGAAGCGCGCGGCATCGGCCATCTTGCCAACGATGACGGCAGCCCCGGTAAAGTGATCTTTGTCGAGGGCGCATTGCCGGGCGAGCGCGTGCGTTTCAAGTCTTACCGTCGCAAGCCCAAATGGGAAGCGGCCGACATGACCGAGCTGTTGCATGAATCCGCACTGCGCGTGAAACCGAGATGTGAATTCTTCGGACGCTGTGGCGGCTGCGCGATGCAGCATCTCGAGCCATCGGCACAGGTGGCGATCAAGCAGCGCGTGCTGGAAGACAATCTGCATCATCTGGGCAAAGTACGTGCCGAGACTCTGCTGCGTCCGGTTCAGGGCCCGAACTGGGGTTATCGTTTCCGCGCGCGTTTGTCCGTCCGTCATGTGCCCAAGAAAGGCGGCGTGCTGATCGGGTTTCATGAAAAACGATCAAGCTATGTGGCCGACATGACGCGCTGCCAGATCCTGCCGCCGGAAGTCTCGGCGATGATGGTGCCGATGCGCAAGCTGATCGAAAGTTTGTCCATTCGCGAGCGCTTGCCACAGATCGAGCTGGCCGTGGGCGAGGGCGTCGAGGGCAGAGTGATCGTCATGGTGCTGCGTGTTCTGGAGCCGCCCTCAGACCAAGACCGGCAGCGGCTGACCGCTTTCGCAGATGAATGGAACATTCATTTTTGGTTGCAGCCCAAGGGTCCGGAGACGGCGGCTCCATTTCATCCGGCTGACAGCGCGCTTGAGTATCTGCTGCCCGAGTTTGGCGTGCGCATACCCTTCAAGCCGACCGATTTTACGCAGGTGAACCACCAGATCAATCGCGTGCTGGTGCAGCGCGCGCTCCGCTTGCTGGAAGTGCAAGCGCAAGACCGTGTTGCTGACTTGTTTTGTGGCCTTGGCAATTTCACGCTGCCGCTCGCCACGCAGGCGAAGGAGGTGGTCGGTATCGAGGGTAGTGATGCGCTGGTGGCGCGAGCGCTGCACAATGCACGCCTGAATGGACTGGCAGATAAAACCACGTTCTATAGCCGCAACCTCTTTGGCTTGAGTGCCGACGATTTGCGCGCGCTGGGTCGGTTTGATCGGATGCTAATCGATCCGCCGCGCGAGGGCGCCATCGATCTCAGTCTGGCCTTGGCCAGCTTCAAGGACAGCGATCCGGGATTACGCCCGCTTCGCCTGGTGTACGTGTCATGCAATCCATCGACCCTGGCGCGGGATGCGGGTGTGCTGGTCAGTCAGGCAGGCTATCGGTTGTCGCAGGCGGGCGTGGTCAACATGTTTCCGCACACCGCCCATGTGGAGTCCATTGCCGTATTCGACAGGGTGGATTGAGATGAAAAAAAACGCCGACCAGAGGTCGGCGTTTTCATTGGTATAGCTCGCGTATCAGTCGCGCTCGCCGCCCAGAATGCCGAGCAGGGCCAGCAGGTGGACGAAAATGTTGTAGAGATCAAGATAAATCGCCAGCGTGGCGGTGATGTAATTCGTCTCGCCGCCGTTGATGATGCGCTGCACGTCAAACAAAATGTAGGCCGAGAAGATCATCACAGCGATCGCCGAGATCACCACCTGCAGCAGCGGCATTTGCAGGAAGATGTTGGCGATCCCGGCCAGCAGCAGCACGATCACTCCCGCGAACAGCCAGCTGCTCAGACCGGAAAAATCACGCTTGCTGGTCGTGGCGATCGACGCCATGACAGCAAAGATGATGGCGGTGCCACCGAAGGCCGTCATGATCAGCGAAGCGCCGTTCGAGAAATGCAGGATCTGCTCGATCATTCGCGACAGCATCAAGCCCATGAAGAAGGTGAAGCCCAGCAGCACTGCCACGCCAAGGCCGGAGTCCTTGGTTTTTTCGATCGCATAGAAAAAGCCAAAGGCAATCGCCAGAAAGGCGATGAAGCTCAGCATCGGGCTGCCTGCAAACAGCGAGAATTTCAGCTGCAATCCGATCCAGGCGCCGAGCACGGTGGGGATCATGGACAGCGCCAGCAGCCAGTAGGTATTCCTCAGCACGCGGTGACGAACCTCGACAACGTCGGTGACCGTGCCAAACATACTTTGAAGTTGCTGATCCATAAATGACATCCTCCTGTGTGAGGTCGTTACGTTAACACGCTGACAGCGGGCGCCGGGTTAGCGCGACGCTGCCAAAAACATAATTTAACCGAATTCTCAGGTAGGATTCTATCCGATATTTTCAATGCTGGCCGGCGCAAAACGCTTCATCGGTAGGCCATTTGCCCCGCCATTCATGCTAAACTCCAAGGTTAATCAGGATTCCCTGCAATTCCCTTAACCCCTTAATATTATTGGAGTTTTTACAGATGGCAATCGAGCGTACCCTGTCGATCATCAAACCCGACGCCGTGGCGAAAAACGTGATTGGACAGATCTACTCCCGGTTCGAGGGCGCTGGCCTGAAAATCGTCGCTGCGCGCATGATGCAGCTCTCCCGCGCCGAGGCCGAGGGTTTCTACGCGGTGCACCGTGAGCGTCCGTTCTTCAAGGATCTGGTCGATTTCATGATCTCCGGCCCGGTGATGGTGCAGGTACTCGAAGGCGAGAGCGCCATCCTAAAAAACCGTGACCTGATGGGCGCGACCGATCCGAAAAAAGCTGACAAGGGCACCATCCGCGCCGATTTTGCCGATTCCATCGATGCCAATGCAGTGCATGGCTCTGACGGTCCTGACACGGCCAAGGGCGAGATCAGCTATTTCTTCCCGTCGCTGAACGTCTACTCGCGCTGATCTGCGCGAGTTCACAGGGGAGCCGCCATCACGCGTGGCATCAGGAGACATCGTCATGGCGGCAACCATCAATCTGCTCGATCTCGACCCACCGGCGCTGGCGCGCTGGTGCGACGAGCTGGGTGAGAAGCCCTTCCGCGCGAAGCAATTGCAGCGCTGGGTTCACCAGTTCGGTGAGAGCGATTTCAACGCCATGACCGATCTGGCCAAGTCGCTGCGCGAAAAACTCATGCTTCACGCGACCGTCTCTGCGCCCGGCATCATCAGCGACCATGTGTCCGCCGATGGCACGCGAAAATGGCTGCTCGATGTCGGCAATGGTGATGCGGTTGAGTGCGTCTTCATTCCCGAAGCGACGCGAGGCACGCTCTGCGTGTCGACGCAGGCCGGCTGTGCAGTGAATTGTCGTTTCTGTTCGACGGGCAAGCAGGGGTTCTCGCGCAACCTCTCCCCCGGTGAAATCATTGGTCAGCTGTGGATGGCCGAATCGCTCCTCAGACACAGCAAGGGCGTGCCCGCGGGTCCTAAGGGCGAACGGCAGATCACCAATATCGTGATGATGGGCATGGGCGAACCGCTGCTCAACTACGAGCCCACTCTTGCCGCGCTGCGGCTGATGCTGGACGACAACGCCTACGGTTTGTCACGCCGCCGTGTCACCGTATCGACCAGCGGCGTTGTTCCGATGATCGACAAGCTGTCACAGGATTGTCCAGTGGCGCTGGCGGTATCTTTGCATGCCTCCAACGATGCGCTGCGTGATGAGCTGGTGCCACTGAACAAAAAATATCCGCTGCGTGAGCTGATGAGCGCCTGTCAGCGCTATCTCGATTTCGCGCCGCGTGATTTCATTACCTTCGAATACTGCATGCTTGATGGGGTCAATGACAGCGATGCACACGCACGCGAGCTGATCGCGCTGGTCGCCGATGTGCCCTGCAAATTCAATCTGATTCCTTTCAATCCTTTCCCGGAGTCCGGGCTCAGACGCTCGCCGAATTCCCGCATCAAAGCGTTTGCCCAAATCCTGATGGATGCCGGCATCGTGACCACCACACGCAAGACGCGCGGTGACGATATCGATGCCGCCTGCGGGCAACTGGCCGGCGAAGTGCAGGACCGCACCCGGTTGCAGCAGCGCATGCAGAAGATGACGGAATATCAGCAGAAATACGGCAACGATTTTGGCCTCATTGTGGAGATTTCCGACTGATGCGCGCACTTCCCCTCGTGTTGGCGAGCGCGCTGCTGGCGCTGGCCGGTTGCGCAAGCGTTCCCGCCGACGCGCTGTCCAGCGGCGCGCAACAAGCCGATGCACAGCGTCGCGCCGAGATTCGTCTGCAGTTGGCGTCAGCCTATTTTGCCGAAGGCCAGTATGCGACGGCACTGGCCGAGCTGGATCAGGCCTACCTGACCGGGCAGCGGCGTGCGGAGGTGCTCGGGCTGCGCGCGCTGGTGCTGATGCAACAGGGTGACCCTGTGAGCGCCACGCGCAGCCTGAGGCAGGCGCTGCAGAACGAGCCCGATCATCCCGGCTTGCTCAACAACATGGGCTGGCTGCTGTGCGAGACGGGCCACTACGACGAAGGACAGAGCTACATCAGGCGCGCGCTGGCCAGCCGCAGTTACCCGACGCCGGGCAAGGCACTGCTGAACGCCGGGCGATGTAGCGAGCGCGCCGGTCGGCGCGACGAGGCAGCCGAATTTTTTCGCCAGGCGCTTAGCGCAGATCCGACTCAGCTGGGTGCGCATGCCCGCCTCGCCCGGCTGGCCTTTGAGGCCGGCGACTATGCCCGGGCGAAAGCGCACATGCTGCGGGTCTTGTCGGGCGAGCGTCCTGAGAAAGACGATTACTTGATGGCGATGGCCATCGAGCGCAAGCTGGGCGATGTTGCCGCCGAACAGAGCCTTGCGCAGCAATGGAAAAAACGTTTCGCTGGTACCGCGCGCGAGCCCGGTTCCGTGCTGGACAACGCTGATGAACGATAAAGCCCCCAACTCCGCCGATCATCTGAGCGGACTGCTCGGTTCTGACGAGGCTCACCGCCCCGACTCGCCTGCTGCGCCGGCCGAAGCAAGCGCCGCCGCCGCCGTGGCCGTCGCTGTCGTCACGGCCGATGCGGCCGCTGCAGGAACCGCAGCAGCCGATAGCGCGGTGGCAGACGCTGAAGCAACAGAAGCATCCGAAGCATTCAAAGCATCCAAAGTAGCCGACGCGTCCGAAGTAGTCGACGCATCCGACGTAGAAGACGCATCCCGAAAATCAGCAGCAGTCACCGCAGTGGACACCGAAGCCGCTGAGACCGCGGCTGAGATCGCAGCAGTGTCCTCCACCGGATTTGCCTCGGCCGACGCCAACGAATCAGAAGCGGTTGCCGTCGAACTCGCCTGGATGCCGCCGGATGTACTGCCTGGCGAAGTCTTTGCAGCCCGGCGCGAAGAATTGCGCTGGTCTCTGGAAGAAGCGGCCACGCGGCTCAAGCTCACGCCGCGTCAGGTCAGCGCACTGGAAGCGAACGACTTTGCCTCATTGCCGGGCATGTCCAGCGTGCGCGGCTTCATTCGTTCTTACGCCAAGACACTGGGATTGGACCCTGAGCCTTTGCTGGAGATGGTCGCCCGCGAACCTAATCCCGCGCACGGACCGATGGTGTTGCGCCGCCCTTTGCCATCCAATGGTTTCCCCGGTCGTCCCTCTGCGCCGCCGCCGGGCAAGAGCAAATGGCGCAATAGAATCATTCTTGCCTTGGTGTTGCTGGTGGCGGGATTTGCTGCCGGATTCGAAGCGTACCGTTCGCAGTGGGTGCAAATCCCTCCGGTGGCACAATGGATGGCCGAGCTGCCTTTGCCTGATATCGGACTGCTTGAGTTTTTGGCCGCATCTTCGCCAGATACGGAGCCCAGCCAGTCTGGCGAGACGTTAGTGGTCGAGGCAGCACCCGGCATGGCAAAGCCGCTGTCAGCGCCCGCACCGGCACACGCACCCGCGCTGCAGCTCAAGCTGCGCGAGGATGCATGGGTCGAAATCACGACGGTTGGCGGCGAACGCATCGTCTCGCAACTGATCAAGGGTGGTACCACGGCGGCATTTGACATCACCGAGCCTTCGGTACTGGTCGTCGGCAATGCGGCAGCGGTCGAGGCGCGTTTGCGCGGACAGCTGCTGAACCTGAAATCCGTTGCCCGCGACAACGTGTCCAAACTCAGCATCAAGTGAGTCAGCGATGAACGCTTCTTGCCCATCATCTCCCATTCCTGCCGGTCCACTCACGCGGCACCGCACTCGCCAGGTTGAGGTCCGCCACGGCGACAAGGTGGTCGTGATCGGCGGCGACGCACCCGTCATGGTGCAATCCATGACCAATACGGACACCGCCGACGCCATTGGCACCGCGATTCAGGTAAAAGAGCTCGCGCGTGCTGGCTCGGAGGTGGTGCGTATCACCGTGAACACGCCCGAAGCAGCGGCTGCGGTGCCTGCGATTCGTGAGCAGCTCGATCGCATGGATATCGATGTACCGCTGGTGGGCGATTTTCATTACAACGGTCACCAGCTGCTCACCCAGTATCCCGCGTGTGCGGAAGCCTTGTCCAAGTACCGCATCAACCCGGGTAATGTGGGGCAGGGCGCCAAGCGCGACACGCAGTTTGCGCAAATGATCGAGGTCGCCTGCACCTACCACAAGCCGGTGCGCATAGGCGTGAACTGGGGCAGTCTCGATCAGGCCTTGCTGGCGCGGGTAATGGATGACAATGCGCAGCGTGCGGAACCCTGGAGTGCGCAGGCTGTGATGTACGAGGCCTTGGTGACTTCCGCGCTTGAGAACGCAAAACGGGCAGAGGCGCTTGGTTTGCCGGGTGATCGCATCGTGCTGTCATGCAAAGTATCGGGTGTGCAGGATCTGATTGCGGTGTACCGTGAACTCGCTCGCCGTTGCGACTATCCGTTGCATCTGGGTCTGACTGAAGCGGGCATGGGTAGCAAGGGGATCGTGGCTTCCACAGCGGCGCTCGCGGTACTGCTGCAAGAGGGCATAGGTGACACGATACGTATTTCGCTCACGCCCGAGCCCGGTGGTGATCGCACCCGTGAAGTCATTGTTGCGCAAGAAATTTTGCAGACCATGGGTTTGCGCAAATTCACGCCGATGGTCATCGCCTGCCCGGGCTGCGGACGCACGACCTCCACCGTGTTTCAGGAGCTGGCTGATCGCATACAGACCTATCTGCGCGATCAAATGCCGGTATGGAAAGGAAAGTATCCGGGCGTGGAAGCGATGAACGTGGCTGTGATGGGCTGTATCGTCAACGGTCCTGGCGAATCCAAGCACGCGCATATCGGTATCAGCCTGCCCGGCACCGGCGAGTCGCCGGCGGCGCCGGTATTCGTCGATGGGCAAAAAACAGTCACTCTGCGTGGTGAGCACATTGCAGAAGAATTCCAGGCCATTGTGCTGGACTATGTCCAGACGCGATACGGCCATCAGTAAACGGTAAACCGCACATGGCAGAGACCAAAAAAGGCGAGAAAATTCTCGGCGTGAAAGGAATGAACGACATCCTTCCCGAGGAGGCTCCGTTGTGGGAGCTGTTTGAGAATACCGTTCAATCCGTACTGCGCAGTTACGGCTATCAGCAGATACGCACGCCCATCGTCGAGCCGACGCCCTTGTTTGCCCGCGGCCTGGGCACCGTGACCGATATCGTCGAAAAAGAAATGTACTCATTCACTGACAGCATGAACGGTGATGAGCTGACCCTGCGCCCCGAGTGCACGGCCGGGGTGGTGCGCTCGGTGCTGGAGCACAACCTCACCTATGACGGCCCCAAGCGCCTCTGGTACGCAGGCCCGATGTTTCGCCATGAGCGCCCACAGCGTGGCCGTTACCGGCAGTTCCATCAGGTGGGTGCAGAAGCGGTGGGTTTTACCGGCCCCGATATTGATGCCGAGCTGATCATGTTGTGCCAACGGCTGTGGGACGACCTTGGTCTGAGTGGTATACGGCTTGAGATCAATTCCATTGGCGATGCCCAAGAGCGTCAGGCGCATCGCATTGATCTCATCACCTATTTCGAGCAGCACAAAGACCAACTCGATGCCGATGCGCAGCGCCGCTTGCACAGTAACCCCCTGCGGATTCTCGATACCAAGAATCCGACGATGCAGGCGCTGGTGAATAACGCACCTCAGTTGATCGATTACCTGGGCGAGGCTTCGCGCGCGCATTTTGAGGGTGTGCAGCATCTGCTGAAGCACAACAACATTCCTTTCACGATCAATCCACGTCTGGTACGCGGCATGGATTACTACAACCGCACGGTATTCGAGTGGATCACCGATCAGCTTGGGTCTCAGGGCACGGTATGCGGCGGTGGCCGCTACGATCCACTGGTAGAGATCTTTGGTGGCAAGCCGACGCCGGCGGTGGGTTTTGCGATGGGTGTCGAGCGTCTGCTGGAGCTGATGAAGGCAACTTCTGGCGATATGTCGCGTAGCCAGTGCGATGTCTACCTGGTGCATCAGGGCGAAGCCGCGCAGCTGCAGGCGTTCACGCTGGGCGAGCGCCTGCGCGATGCCGGGCTCGATGTTGTGCTACATTGCGCGTCGTCTGGCGGTGCGGGAAGCTTCAAGTCGCAAATGAAGCGAGCCGATGCCAGTGGCGCGGCGTACGCGATCATTCTCGGCGAAGATGAAATCGCCAGCGGCACCGCGACAATCAAGTACCTGCGCGATGCCGATGCGTCTGACAACCAGCGCAGCGTCGCACTGGAGGCCGTCGCAGATCATCTGATCGACCATTTGACCGCCGACGGCGATCATGATCATGGCCATCTTCATGCGGGCCAGATTCACACCCATCACTGAGACTACTCATGGCTTACGATCTCGAAGAACAAGAACAGATCGCCACGCTTAAAGCGTGGTGGAACCAGTACGGTAACCTGATCACCTGGATGGTGACGGCGGCACTGCTGGCGTTTGCCGGCTGGTCTGGCTGGAAATACTATCAGCGCGATCAGTCGGGCAAGGCAGCCATGCTCTATGAAGAAATCGTCAAGGCCGCCGATGCAAAAGACCCGGCTAAAGTGGCGCGCGCTGCCGAAGATATCAAAGATAAATTCAGCGGTACCCCCTACGCGCAAATGGGTGCCCTGACGGCAGCCAAATCTGCGTTTGATGCCGACGACATGAAGGCGGCAAAAATGCAGCTGCAATGGGTACTCGATCATGGCAAGAGCGATGAGTTCAAGGCGATCGCCCGCATACGGTTAGCCGGTGTGCTACTCGATGAACAAGCTTACGACGAAGGACTCAAGGTGCTGACATGGGATTTTCCTGAACAGTTTGCCGCGCTGGTGGCAGACCGCCAAGGCGATCTGCTGTACGCACAAAACAAAACTGAGGAAGCGCGCAAGGCATTTCAGGCAGCGCTTGAAAAAACTGAGATCAAGAACCCGGCGCGTCAATTGATTCAGCTCAAACTTGATGCGCTCGGCGGCAAAACGCCCACTGCAGGCTGAATGCTGACATGACACCCCTAATGAATCGTATTGCGATCGTCGCGCTGGCTGCCCTGCTGGCGGCGTGCTCCTCGCTGAATCCTTTTGCGAGCAAGCCAAAGAATTCTCCGGCGCCGCTGACAAATTTCAAGCCGAGCATGGCCGTTCGTGTTGTCTGGTCAGTGAATGTTGGCAAGGCAGGTAACCAGGTATTTCGCCCGGCCTACAGTGAAGATCGCTTGTTTGCCGCCAACGAGAGCGGCGAGCTGTTGAGTATTGATCCGTCGAGCGGAAAAATCGTCTGGAAAATCAACACGGGTACGCGTCTGGCGTCTGGCGTCGCGGCCGAGGGTGGTACGGTGGTCGTTGCGGGTGCCGAGGGTGTGGTCCAGGCATTTGATGCCGCATCAGGCCAGCGGCGATGGAAATTCGACGCCTCCACCGAAGTGCTGTCTGCACCTGCGATCGGCAATGGCACGGTCGTGATACGCAGTCTCGACAACCGCATCGTTGCGCTCGATGCCGGTACCGGCAACCGTCGCTGGTACTTGCAGCGCAATACGCCCGCACTGTCGCTGCATGCCGCGCCCGGTATCGTGGTGTCTGATGGATTGGCATTCGTGGGCTTGCCTGCGGGTCGCCTGATTGCCTTATCCTCGCTCAGTGGTGCGCCGCGTTGGGAAGTGGCGGTGGCTGAGCCACGCGGCGCTACCGAGCTTGAGCGCGTCTCCGACGTGTCCGGCACGCCGGTCGTGATGGGGCGCGATATTTGCGCGACCTCGTATCAGGGTCGAATCGCCTGCGTTGATGCCGGCAATGGCACGCTGCGTTGGGCCAGAGAGCTCTCGGCAGCCGTCGGGCCGGGTATCGATCAGCGCTATGTGTTTGCCGCTGACGACAAAGGCAATCTGCAAGCGTACGCGCGCGAGACCGGAAGCAATCTTTGGCGAAACACCAGCCTGGCATGGCGCGGATTATCAGCGCCGGTGTCCTTCGGGCGTGCCGTCGTGGTCGGTGATCGCGAGGGTTATCTGCACTTTCTGTCACGTGAAGAAGGCGCGATGCTGGCCCGCTTGTCGACCGATGGCAGCGCCGTCAGCGCCACGCCACTGGTCGCAGGAGCGAACCTCATTGTGCAGACCCAAGGTGGCAAGCTGATGGCGGTTGCCTCCGACTAAGCGCCACGCAACGACAACAACGCCGGCATGACCGGCACCTGACGGGGAGCCTTGGGGCACGGTTCAGTGCCTCCCGGCTCCCCGGAGATTTTCATGAAGCCGGTAATAGCACTCATCGGTCGACCCAACGTCGGCAAATCAATTTTGTTCAATCGCCTCACCCGGAGCCGCGATGCGCTGGTGGCCGACCTTCCGGGTCTGACACGCGATCGCCACTACGGCGAGGGCAGGATCGGTGCGCGTCCGTTTCTCGTGATCGACACCGGGGGCTTTGAGCCCGTCGCCAAGGAGGGCATTCTGCATGAGATGGCGAAGCAGACCAAGCAGGCAGTGGCCGAAGCGGATGTGGTCGTCTTCCTGGTCGATGGCCGACAGGGACTGACGCCGCATGACAAGACCATCACGGATTTTCTGCGCAAGTCGGGTGCGCAGGTGATGCTGGTGGTGAACAAATCCGAGGGTATGAAATACACCTCGGTCGCTGCGGATTTTTATGAGCTGGGTATGGGCGACCCGTATGTCATTTCTGCTGCGCACGGTGATGGTGTTGCTGATCTAGTTGAGCAGGCACTCGATTTAGCGACCAACGCGCATGCGCAACAAGAAGAAGACACCAGCAGCACGAAAGGCATTCGTATCGCTGTGGTTGGCCGCCCCAACGTCGGCAAATCGACGATGGTCAATACCCTCCTGGGTGAAGAGCGTGTGATCGCATTCGACATGCCCGGTACGACACGCGACTCGATCGAAATATCCTTCGAGCGCAATGGCAAGCATTACTCGCTGATCGATACCGCCGGGATACGTCGCAAGGGCAAGGTGTTTGAGGCGATCGAAAAATTTTCGGTCGTCAAGACACTGCAATCAATCTCCGAGGCAAATGTCGTGCTGC
The DNA here is from genome assembly GCA_046090895.1 of Oxalobacteraceae bacterium. Taxonomy (GTDB): domain Bacteria; phylum Pseudomonadota; class Gammaproteobacteria; order Burkholderiales; family Burkholderiaceae_D; genus Pernthalerella. The sequence goes on from JBJTAS010000001.1 coordinate 31,172, forward strand.
TACTACTCGATGCGCAACAGGATATTTCTGAGCAAGACGCACACATTGCCGGTTTTGTGCTCGAGGCAGGTCGCGCCTTGGTGGTGGGTGTCAATAAATGGGATGGATTGACGTCGGATCAACGCGACCATATCAAGCGCGAGATCGATCGCAAGCTCGGCTTTCTTGCATTCGCGAAAATGCATTTCATTTCTGCGCTCAAAGCCTCGGGCATTGCACCCTTGATGAAGTCGATGGATGCTGCTTATGCAGCAGCGATGGCAAAACTTCCTACACCTCAGCTCACGCGTGCATTGCAGGAGGCGATCGATCATCAACAGCCTCGGCGCAGAGGTTCAGTGCGGCCCAAGCTTCGTTACGCGCACCAGGGCGGACAGAATCCGCCGGTGATTGTTATTCACGGTAATGCACTCGACGCCATTGATGCCAATTACAAGCGTTATCTGGAGAAACATTTTCGCGACAGTTTTTCTCTGACAGGCACGCCGTTGCGCATAGAGTTACGTTCAGGAAAAAACCCTTTTTCCAGACAGGAATAGATTGTCATTTTCTACTGTCTCGTTTGCCAGCGTGCGGCAAAATCGATTACATTCGCGTCGTGGACCTTTTTCTGGTGCGGGTACGTTTTTGCATCATCCCAATCTGCTGAACTTGACAATAAAACGGAGCTTCCATGAGCAATAAAGGGCAACTGCTTCAGGATCCTTTCCTGAATGCCTTACGAAAAGAGCACGTTCCTGTATCCATTTATCTGGTGAATGGCATCAAGCTGCAGGGACACGTGGAGTCGTTCGATCAGTACGTTGTGCTGCTGCGCAATACCGTGACCCAGATGGTGTACAAGCACGCCATCTCGACCGTGGTACCCGCTCGTGCAGTTAATCTGAATCCCGATTCCGATTCCGAATAAGCTACCCGAGGCCTCGCTGGCCGGAATTCGTCTGATGAGAGCCGCGCTGGTAGGTGTTGATTTTGGCAAGGGTGATTTCCTCGCCAGCCTTGAAGAGCTTTCGCTTTTGGCAAAATCCGCGGGCGCAGAACCCATCGCCAGCATCACCGGGCGCCGCGCCGGGCCCGACGCCGCGTTATTCGTGGGCTCGGGTAAGGCCGACGAGATTGGTGATGCCGTCGCCGATCTCGGCCTTGATCTCGTCATCGTCAATCACGCTCTCTCGCCTGCCCAGCAGCGTAACCTGGAGCGACACCTGAAGGTCAGGGTGGTCGACCGCACCAGCCTCATTCTCGATATCTTTGCCCAGCGCGCGCAGAGCCATGAGGGCAAGGTCCAGGTCGAGCTGGCGCAGCTCAAGCACCTGGCCACCCGCCTGGTGCGGGGCTGGACCCACCTTGAGCGCCAGAAGGGCGGTATTGGCCTTCGCGGTCCGGGCGAGACCCAGCTCGAGACAGACCGCCGGCTGATCGGTGCCCGAGTCAAGATGCTGCAGTCCAAGCTGGACAAGCTGCAGCGTCAGCGCGCCACGCAGCGCCGCGCGCGTGAACGCAACCACACCTTTTCGGTGTCGCTGGTCGGATATACCAATGCTGGCAAGTCGACTTTGTTCAACCACATGACCAAGGCCGGGGTGTATGCGGCCAATCAGCTCTTCGCGACACTGGACACCACGTCCCGTCGCCTGCATCTGGGCGAGGCGGGCCATGTGGTCGTCTCGGATACAGTCGGATTCATCCGTGACCTGCCTACCCAGCTGGTGGCCGCGTTTCGTGCGACCCTGGAAGAGACGATTCACGCCGACCTATTGCTCCATGTGGTCGATGCTGCCAGCCCGGTTCGCAATGAACAGATCGAGCAGGTCAATGCCGTGCTGACCGAGATTGGGGCTGATCATGTTCCCCAGGTGCTCGTCTGGAACAAGATCGATCTGGCGGGTCTTCCGCCAGCAATCGAACGTGATGAATATGATAAAATCCGCCGTGTTTTTGTCAGTGCGCACACGGGAGAAGGCATCGATTTGCTGAGGCAGTCCATTGCCGAATTCGCTCAGGCGGCTGGCACAGACGCAGTGCGACATCCGCGGCACGATACCGGCATTGATGCTGCCGAGCTGGCCTCCGGGTCTCGAGTCTGACCACGACGCTTGTGGTCACCGTGCCTGAACCGGCGTTTCACTCAAGATTAAAAAAGACCACACCGCGGAACGCGACAGCATGCTCGGACAACTCCTCCAAAAATTTCGGCTCCTGTTTTCGCTCAACGATCCGCGCTGGGGCAGAGGCTCAGGCGACGATGGTCAAGAGCCACGTCAGAACAATCAGCGACCCAACGAGGGCCCGCCGGATCTTGATCAGCTCTGGCGCGATTTCAATCAGCGCCTGAACCGTCTTTTCGGTGGCAAGGGTAGCGGTCGTGGCGATGGCGGCCTGCCCGGCGATGCACGCGGTGCCGGCATCAGTGCAGGCGTGGTGGCGGTGGTCATCGGTTTCCTGTGGCTGATCAGCGGTTTTTTCATCGTGCAGGAAGGTCAGACCGGTGTCATCATGACCTTCGGCAAATTCAGTCATTCCACCCCGCCGGGCTTCAACTGGCGCTGGCCGTATCCGATACAAACGCACGAGGTCGTCAATCTCTCACAGGTGCGAACGGTCGAGGTCGGTTATCGTGGAAATGTGCGCAACAAGCTCGCTCGCGAATCACTGATGCTGACCGATGATGAAAACATCATCGACATTCAGTTTGCCGTTCAGTACCGCCTCAAGGATGCCTCCGAGTGGGTCTTCAATAACCGCGATCAGGAAGACACCGTCAAGGAAGTCGCCGAAACAGCCATTCGCGAGATCGTCGGCAAGAGCAAGATGGATTTCGTTCTGTACGAAGGTCGAGAAAAAGTGGCATTCGATACCAGTGCGCTGATGCAGCAGATACTCGATCGTTACAAGATCGGGGTGCTGGTCACCAATGTGACGATGCAGGCAGTGCAGCCGCCTGAGCAGGTGCAGGCAGCGTTCGATGATGCGGTCAAGGCAGGTCAGGACCGCGAGCGTCAGAAAAATGAGGGCCAGGCCTACGCGAATGACATCGTGCCGCGTGCGCGCGGTGCTGCATCACGATTGCTGCAGGAATCTGAAGGATATCGCTCGCGCGTGGTGGCCAATGCCGAGGGTGAGGCCTCGCGCTTTTCCAAGATTCTGGTCGAGTACCAGAAAGCGCCCGCCGTCACGCGTGATCGCATGTATATCGAGGCCATGCAGCAGATTTTTGCCAGCACGACCAAGGTCATGGTCGATACCAAATCCAACAACAGCATGATTTATCTGCCGCTCGACAAATTGATCGCGCAGACCGCTGCAGAATCAGCGGCCGCGTTGCAGCAGGCGCCGGCATCGTCCTCTGATGCGGCCGTGCCCGCCACCGAGGGGGCGAGACAGCCCGAACCCAGAACGCGCGACAGCCGCAGTTCGCGTGACCGGGAGACGCGCTGATGAACCGCCTGGTTTCTACCGTCATTGCCAGCCTGATTGCGCTGGCGATCCTGATGTCCACCTTGTTCGTGGTCGATCAGCGCCAGTTCGCCATCGTGTTTGCATTGGGTGAGGTCAAGCAAGTGATTAAGGAACCCGGTCTGCACTTCAAGCTGCCGCCACCTTTTCAGAATGTGATCTTTCTCGACAAACGTATCCTGACGCTGGATACGCCCGAGCCTGATCGCTTCATCACTGCTGAAAAGAAAAATATTCTCGTTGATGCGTTTGTCAAATGGCGCATTGTCGATCCGCGTCTGTATTTCATCAGTTTTGGTGGTGACGAGCGGCGCGCGCAGGACCGCATGGCGCAGATCGTCAAGGCAGCACTGAATGAAGAGATTACCAAGCGCACCGTACGCGAGGTCATTTCTGGCGAGCGCGGCAAGGTGATGGATGCGATCCGTACCAAGGTGGCGGAAGAAGTCAAACAGATCGGCGGACAGATTGTCGATGTTCGCCTCAAGCGCGTTGATTACGTTGAACAAATCAATAATTCGGTGTACGAGCGCATGAAATCTGAACGTGCTCGCGTCGCCAATGAGTTGCGCTCGACGGGCGGCGCCGAATCAGAAAAAATTCGTGCCGATGCAGACCGCCAGCGCACCGTGATACTCGCCGAGGCCTACCGTCAGGCCGAATCCATACGCGGTGATGGCGACGCCAAAGCGGCGCGCATCTACGCGCAGGCCTTTGGGCAAAATCCGGATTTCTACAAGTTCTCTCGCAGCCTTGAGGCGTATCGGGAGAGTTTCAAAACCCGTAGTGACGTCTTGCTCATCGATCCCAACTCGGAGTTCCTGAAATACTTCAAGGCGCCCGGCGGTGCCCGCAAATAACAGGACGCCGGGTGTCATCCAGCCTGCTGCTTGCCATCGGCTTGTTCTGCGTGTTCGAAGGTTTGTTTCCCTTCCTCGCACCGAGCCGCTGGCGCGAGACCTTCCTGCAGTTAGCCCGCCTCTCTGATGGCCAGATCCGGTTTTTTGGTCTGGCGGCCATCCTGTTTGGTATCCTGCTGCTCGCTTGTCGTTTGCTTGTTTCCAACCCCTGATTGACCTACCCATTGTCATGCCTAATTGGCTACTTCCTGAGAACATTGCTGACGTCCTGCCGTCCGAGGCCCGCAAAACCGAGGAGCTGCGGCGCGGTGTGCTCGACCAGTTCCGCCGCTACGGTTATGAGCTGGTGATGCCACCGATGCTGGAGTACGTGGATTCGCTGATGCCATTCCCGGATCAGGATATGGATCTGCGTATGTTCAAGCTGGTGGATCAGCTCTCTGGTCGCACCATGGGCTTGCGTGCCGACATGACGATACAAGTGGCGCGCATTGATGCACATCTGCTCAATCGCAAGGCTGTCACGCGCCTGTGCTACGCCGGCAGCGTGCTGCATGCGCGTCCATCCGGATTCCACACGACACGCGAGCCTTTGCAGATCGGCGCCGAGATTTACGGCCACGCGGGGCTCGAGGCCGACATCGAGATTCAGTCACTGGCCTTGGCCTCGGTGCAGTTGTCCGGGTTGGCTGGGCTCACGCTGGACCTGTCGCACAACGGCATTTTGCACGCGATTCTCGAGGATGATGAGCGCGCCATGAAACAGGTCACTGAGATCGTTGGCATGCTGCGTGCCAAGGATTTACCCGGGCTCAAGGCGTCTACCACCGGTTTTTCTGTCACGGTGCGCGATGCGCTCTCTGCGCTGATTGGCTTGCACGGTGATGTCAGTGTGCTGCAACGTGCGCGCGAACGCCTGCCACCCAAGCCCGGCATCACGCAGGCACTCGATGAACTCGCGGTGCTGGCAAAGTCGGCCGCAGGTGTCAGCGTGAACATCGACCTTGCCGATTTGTCGGGCTATCAGTATGAAAGCGGCGCGATGTTTGCGCTCTATGTGGAAGGTTTGCCAAACGCCGTCGCGCGCGGTGGACGTTACGATCATGTGGGCGAGGCCTTCGGTCGCGCGCGACCTGCGACCGGCTTCTCGATGGACTTGCGTGAAGTCGCACGTCTGCTGCCTGCTGCTGCGCCTGTCAGCGCCATCCGTGCGCCGTGGGGCAGGGAGCCTGCGCTGACATCGCTGATCGCCTCGCTGCGCGCACAGGGCGACATCGTCATACAGCTGCTGCCCGGTGAGGCAAGCAGCGAACAGGAGTTCGATTGCGACCGCGAGATCGTCGCCGAGGGCGGAAAATTTCTAGTGAAAGCATTGCAGTGACACATCGACCCGGCGACGACCTTGCGCTCTTTGGCAATCGACGCCGGTGAAAGATCAGTAAAAATCCGACAATCCGCACATATCATGGCTAGAAACGTAGTTGTCATAGGCACCCAATGGGGCGATGAAGGCAAGGGCAAGGTAGTCGACTGGCTCACCGATCATTCACAGGGCGTGGTCCGCTTTCAGGGCGGGCACAACGCCGGCCATACGCTCGTTATTGGTGGCCACAAGACCGCATTGCAGCTGATCCCCTCAGGCATCATGCGTGCTGGCGTTGCCTGCTACATCGGCAATGGGGTGGTGTTGTCCGTGCCCGATCTGCTGCGCGAGATCGACAAGCTCGAAGCGTCCGGTATTGAGGTCGCCAACCGTTTGAAGGTGTCCGAGGCGTGCCCGGTGATTTTGCCGTATCACACCGCACTCGATGCCGCACGCGAAGCCAAGCGCGGTGATGCCAAGATCGGCACGACCGGCAAGGGCATCGGCCCGGCCTACGAAGACAAGGTGGCGCGTCGTGCGATCCGTGTCGCCGATTTGCTCAATGAAAAACGCCTCGAAGAAAAGCTGCGCGAGAACCTCGATTATCACAACTATGTGCTTATCAATTATTTGAAGGCGGAGGCTGTGGATTATCAAAAAACCCTGGATGATGCGCTGGCCACGGTACCCCGCATCCGCCCCATGGTGACCGATGTCTCCAGCGCCTTGTATGCTGCGCACAAGGCGGGTGCGAGCCTGCTGTTCGAAGGCGCGCAAGGCAGTCTGCTCGATGTTGATCACGGCACCTATCCGTATGTCACCTCGAGCAATTGCGTGGCAGGCAATGCCGCGGCTGGATCGGGCGTGGGCCCGAACATGTTGCACTACGTGCTGGGCATTACCAAGGCCTACACCACCCGCGTTGGCTCCGGCCCTTTCCCCTCCGAGCTGCCGACCGATCAGGGCATAGGCAAGCACCTCGCTTCGGTGGGCCACGAGTTCGGTACCGTGACCGGGCGTGCGCGCCGCTGCGGCTGGTTTGACGCGGCCCTGCTACGCCGCTCCGTGCAAATCAATGGTGTCTCTGGTATGTGCCTGACCAAGCTTGATGTGCTCGATGGTCTCGATTCGCTCAAGCTGTGCACCGGCTACCGGCTCAATGGCAAGCACGTCGATATTTTTCCGGTCGGTGCCGAAGAAGCCGCCGCTTGCGAACCCGTCTACGAAGAAATGCCGGGCTGGAAAACGCCTACGGTTGGCGTAAAGGCCATGAAAGAATTGCCCGCGACCGCGCGCGCCTATATCGCACGCATTGAAGCGCTGGTTGGCGTGCCAGTGGATATGGTCTCCACCGGACCCGATCGCGAAGAGACCATCGTGCTGCGACATCCTTTTGCCTGATCTGTGCCGGCGAGAGGCGAGTGGCAGCGCTCATCCGTACTTCATTCACCCTGACCGGAAACACCATGGAAGACAGCGAACGTTTACAGAAAACGTTGAGCGAACTGAGAACAGCCCAAGCGCGTCTGGATCAACTCGATCAGGAACAGTCTG
>JBJTAS010000002.1:0-19038 GCA_046090895.1 Oxalobacteraceae bacterium
TGCTGCGTTCCAAGAGCATCAAACTGCGCTGTCCCCAAAGCGCGAAGCTGCGCCGTCGAGAGAACCTGCAGCTGCGATGTGCCCATCGCTGCGATGTCGGTCGCCTCTATCGCGCCAACCTGGGCCGTGCCGAGAGATTGCAGCTGCAAGGTCCCGAGTGCTGACACCTGATCGGTGCTGAGTCCTGCGATCTGTGCGGTCAACAAGCCTGGTATCTGGGACGTCGTCAGGCTGGATGTTTGTGCGGTCGACAGCCGTTGGATCTGCTCCGTGCTCAACAGCGCCGTCTGGACGGTGCTGAGAGTGCGCAACTGAAGGGTGGATAGCGCAGCGATATCGTCGGTCGCCAGCACGGAGAGCTGCAAGGATCCCAGGCCACCCATCTGCGCCGTGCTCAGTGCGGCTACCTGCGCGGTGCCAAGGCTGATCCACTGATCGGTACCCAGCGCACCGACCTGCGCTGCTGCAAACTTCGCCAGCTGTGCGGTATCCGTCAGGGTCAGCTGATCCGTGGTCAGCGCGCTCACCTGTCCGGTGCTGAATGACTGTACCTGGACACTCGACAAGGCCGTGAGATCGGTCGTCTCCAGCGCCCGGATCTGACGCGTGCTTAGTGCGGCAAGCTGGGCAGTCCCCAGACCGGCAATCTGCGTCGTCGAGAGTGCCAGTATCTGATCGGTCCCCAGCACCCGGATCTGTTGAGTGCCCAAGGATCGCAATGCCGAGGTACCCAGTGCTGCTAAATGGTCGGTACGCAAGCCTGCGCTGTCGGTACCCAGCCCTGATGACAGCTGCTGGGTCGTCAGTGCACCCACCGCGCTCACGGACAGCGCAGCCACCTGTGCGGTGTCGAGGCCAGAGATATCCGACCCAAACCCGAGCACGACCTGCTCCGTGCTCAGCGCGGAAACCGCCGCTGTGCCGAGCGCGGCAATCTGGGCCGTCGTCCACGAATCGATCGCGCGGGTTGACAGCGCCGCAGCATCGACTGGCTCGATCGCTGCTATCTGAGTGGTGCTGAGCGAGCTGGCCTGCTGGGTTGAGAGCACGCCGGCCTGGGCCGTCGTCATCGCGGCCACCTGGGCCGTCGTCATCGCGGCGAGACCAGACCCCAGACCGTTGACCCATTGCGCGGTAGTCAGCGCAGCCACTTGCGCGGTCTGCAATGCAGACACCTGCGAAGTGCCCAGCACAGCGAGGAACTGCGTGGACAAGGATGATAAATCGACGCTCTCTATCGCCGAGAGTTGTGTCGTCCCGAGATAGGCCGCTTGCGTGTTGCTCAGTGCTGCAGCCTGCGTCGTGGTCAGCGCAGCGATCTGGTTCGTTGACAGACCAGCAAGGCTTGCGCCGAAGCCTCTGGCAATCTGGCTGGTGCTCAACGCGGCGATGGCCGCTGTACTGAATGCACCTGTTTGCGCACTGGACAGGGCGGACAGCGCCTGAGTCGACAGACTCGGGGCGCTCGAGGTATCCAGCAGCGAGAGCTGCAAGGTGCTCATCACCTGCGCTTGTGCGCTGGTCAGCGCCGCCACCTGCGCGGTGCTCAGCGTGACAATTTGATCAGTGCTGAGGCCTGCACTGCCGCCGACACTGGCAGCGATCTGGTCAGTGGTCAGCGCCGCTATCTGCGCGGTGCCCATCGCGCTCACCTGCGCCGTGCTCAGCCCGGAAATATCTGAAGCCAGCCCGAAAACCACCTGCTCGGTCGACAAAGCCGCGATTGCTGCCGAGCTGAACGCCCCAATCTGGGTCGCGCTCAAGACCAGCAAGGCCGAGGTGCCCAGCTGTCGGGCATCGGTGGCCTCAAAGGCAGCGAACTGGCCGGTGCCCAGCCCTTGTAGCTGCGCAGAGGTCAGCGCTCCCGCCTGCGCGGTGGTCAGTGCCATGATCTGCGCACTGCCCAAGCCGGTAATATCCGTGCCTATTCCGCTCACTATTTGTGACGTGGTCAGCGCGGCCAGTGATGCGGTGGAAAAGCCTGAGACTTGCGTCGTCGTCAGCGCGGTTAGGAACTGGGTCGACAAGCTGCTCGCATCGACGACCTCAATGCCCGACAATTGCTGTGTACTCAGCAGCATTCCCTGCTCGGTCGTCAGCACCGAAACCTGCGAAGTTGTGAGCGCCGCCAGCTGCGACGACGAAAAGCCAGTGATTCCGGTGCCAATCGAGCTTACAAGCTGGCCAGTGCTCAGAGCGCCGACAGATGCGGTATTCAAAGCACCAATCTGGCTGGTGGCCAAACCTGAAATATCGGAAGCAAGACCCAATGTGACCTGCTGTGAGCTCATCGCCGAGATGGAGGCGGTCGTGAAAGCGCTCACCTGCGCGGAGCTCAGGGTGCTGACCGCAGCTGTCGATAGTGCCAGCGCATCGGAAGCGGACAAAGCAGCAATTTGTGCCGTGCCCAGCAAGGAGGCCTGCTGCGTGCTCAGAACAGATGCCTGAAGCGGAATCAGCGCTGCAATCTGAGCGGTGCTCAGGCTTGTGATGCCCGTGCCAATGCCATAACTGAACTGGACTGCCGTGAGCGCCTCAATCGAGGCGGTACCAATCGCACCGACCTGAGCGCTGGACAAGGCCAGCAGAAATTGCGTGCTCAAGCTCTGCGCATCCACGGCCTCGAACGCCGCTATCTGAGCCGTATCGAGAGTGGCAGCCTGCAGCGTGCTGAGCGCCCCGGCTTGGCTGGCGGTAAACGCCAAAATCTGCGCCGTGCCCAGCCCCGCCACATCCGACCCCATGCCCTGGATAGCCGCAGTCGACAGCGCCTGCAGATCTGAGGTTTCGATCGCCGCCAGCTGGATCGAGCTCAGCGCGGCCAATTGCTGGCTGGTCAAGACCGACGCCTGAGCGGTGGTCAGTGCGACTACCTGGCTGGTATCCACTCCATAAATATCGGTATCAACCGCAGTGACCAACTGCGCGGTGGTCAATGCCGCGATTGCTGCCGTGCTGAAGCCGCCAATCTGCGAAGGCGTCAATGCAGCGACGAATGCAGTCGTGAGACTCGGCGCATCTGCCGTGGTCAGCGCGCCTATCTGATTAGCATTCAGATAAGAGGCTTGCTGGCTGGTCAGGGCCGCTGCCTGCGCAGTGGTCAGGGACGCGATTTGCGCAACGCCGGCGCCCGAGATATCGGTCCCAACGCCGAGAACCAGCTGAGCTGTGGTCAATGCAGCAAAGGCGCCAGCGCTAAATGAGCCGATCTGGCTGGGCGACAGGGCAAGGATGGCTTGGGTGGAGAGCGAGCTCGCATCGATCGACTCGAACCCCGAGATCTGAGCACCAGATAGTGAGGAAACCTGCGCTGAGGTCAGCACCGCTGCTTGCGCCGCGGTCAAGGCAACGATCTGCTCTGTCGTTAGCCCCGCGCTGCCGCCCAGGCTAGCCGCAACCTGATCCGTTGTCAGTGCAGCCACCTGCGCCGTGCCCATCGCACTCACCTGCGCAGTGCCCAGGCCAGAAATATCCGATGCCAATCCGAAAACAACCTGCTCAGTCGAGAGCGCCGCGACCGCCGCGCTACTGAACGCGCCTATCTGGGTCGCGCTCAAGGCCAGCAAGGCGGACGTACCCAGCTGGCGCGCGTCGGCAGCCTCAAACGCAGCGAACTGGCTGGTGCTGAGACCCGACACCTGACTGGATGTCAGGGCACCGGCTTGTGCGGTGGTCAGTGCCACCACCTGTGCGCTGCCGACACCGGCAAGGTCCGTACCGATCCCGCTCACCAACTGCGCTGTCGTCAGTGCGGCGAACGACGCGGTGGATAAGCCCGATATTTGTGCCGTAGAGAGCGCGGCCAGAAATTGCGTCGACAGGCTGCTGGCATCAGCGGCTTCTATGCCCGACAGTTGCAGCGTGCTGAGCAGCGACGCCTGCTGGCTGGTCAGTACCGATGCCTGTGCGGCCGTCAGCGCCGCCAGCTGCGAGGAGGTGAATCCCGTAATGTCCGTCGCAACGCCCAGCGTAATCTGGGATGAGGTCAGTGCCTGAAGATCATCGGTGGCGATGCCCGACCATTGCGCGCTCGTCAAACCAATGATTTGTTCGGTACCAAATACCGCCCACTGGTTGGTGGTCAGTGACTGTAGCTGGTTGGAGGTGAGCGCCTGGATTTCATAGGACGTAATCGCCGCCACCTGTGCCGTTGACAACGCAGGAAAGTACGTCGTCGGCAAGGCCGAGATGTCAGCGGTGGTGTAATAGTCTGGAAATATCGACATCGCTTTTCAATCCGAGATTGGCGCACCTAATGTGAGCAAAGCGTGTTCTGCTCTTGCTCAGGACAGCGTGCGTCACACGTGCACTTCGCCCCAATGTGAAGAGTACCGGTGTACGCAGCGATTTTCGAGATCAAGGGGAAAAAATCGGTGTAAAGACAGTAACTTTCTCGGTGTGCCTGCAGACATCAAACTGATGCGAGATATCGAGCCTGAAAAACTTTAGCCTTAACAACTGCAAAGAGTGTAAATAAGCGCAAAAAATGCAAAAAAGCCTAAAGTTTTTCCAAAGTCGTTTTTCTCCATTTATGCTCCGTTGGTAATTTCGACAGGCGGCTGTTCGCGCCGCGACCAACCGGGAGCCCGCAATGAATGTGAATGACTTTTCCACCTCCATGTCTGCCACGTATGCGCTCAATCGCGCCAACAGCGCGGCAGCACAAGCCAATGAGCGGATCAGCACGACGCAGCGAATCAACAGCGCAAAGGACGATCCGGCGGGCTATGCCAAGGCAGTCAAGCTCAAGGCCGAGATCGGTTCTTTCACCAAGGCGATCGACAACATCAATGCGGGCATTTCGCTCGTTCAGTCGGTGGACGATTCGATCGGACAAGTGTCTGAAATCCTCGTCAAGATGCGTGAGCTGGCGGTGTCCGCTGCGGGTGAAAACAAGGCGACCACCCGCGCCACCTACCAAACCACCTTTTCCAGCTACCTGACGGACATCACCAACATCGTCAGCCGCACCACCTACAACGGCGCGTCTGTGCTTGATGGGACGACCGCCAGCGTGGATGTGCAAACCGGTATCAATGCGAGCGAAACCAAGACGCTGACTTTTTTTAACATGAGCACCACGAGTCTTGGCATCAGCACGGTTGATTTAAGCACCTCAACCGCCAACGCCTCGGCCGCCATTTCGACCATTGACACGGCCATAAGCACCGCGGGCGGCTATCTGACCAGCGTTGGCGCCTACGAAAATGCGCTGAGCTTCAACAACGAGCTGGCCAACTCGAATATTCAGAGCAAATCGAAGGAATACGGGAACATCATGAACGCCGACATGGCAGCCGAGGCCACCAACCTGGCGGCGGCGCAGATTCAGCAATCTTCCGCGGCGGCCATGGTCGCGCAGGGCAATCTGATGAATCGGGAGATGGTGAGCTATCTGCTGAAGGCCTATACTGGCTGATGAAGCGACTGCCTGAGCAACCTCCTCAGGCTACGACCAGACTCAACGATCGGTCCTCAACTATCGGTCGGTCAGTCGCAGACCCCATGCCCGTGACCTCGCCGGTCACGGGCTTTGTCTTATGCGTCGACAGTGAATCGTTTATTCGGGCGCTTGAGCAGGCACGATGGGTGGCTCGAACCAGCGATACAGCACGGGCAGTACGACCAGCGTCAGCAAGGTGGAAGTAATCAGTCCACCGATCACTACCACAGCGAGCGGGCGCTGCACCTCGGAACCCGGACCCGACGCAAACAGAAAGGGCACCAGGCCCAGCAGCGCCACTGTCGCCGTCATCATCACCGGTCGGAAGCGTTGCTTGCAACCCTCTTGCAGGGCCAGATCGAGCGTCATGCCCTCTTCGCGCAGACGGCGCACATAGGTAATCAGCACCACACCATTGAGCACTGCGATACCCCACAAGGCAATGAAACCGACCGACGCCGGAACCGAGAGGTACTCCCCGGTCAGTGCCAGACCAAACACCCCGCCTATCGACGCAAAAGGCAGCACGGTGATGATCAGACCTGCGAGTCTCACCGAATTGAACATCAAGAACAACAGGAAATAGATCGCCACCACCGTCAAGGGTACGATCACCATGAGCGTGCTCATTGCGCGCTGCATGTTCTCGAATTGCCCGCCCCATGAAAAGTAGTAACCCTCGGGAAGCTTCACCTTCGCATCCACGCTGCGCTGCACCTCGGCCACAAAACCGCCAAGGTCGCGTCCGGCCACATTGGCACCCACCACAACGCGGCGCTTGCCGGTTTCACGGTTGACCATGGGCGGGCTGTCAATCACCGAGATTTTCGCAACGCTTTCCAGAGGAATCAGGGCATTGTCCACCGTGCGCAGCATGGTCTCGCGAATGACATCAACCGAGTCGCGATAGCTCTCGGGATAACGAAGCAGAATCGCATAGCGCCGCTCGCCTTCGTACAGTTGGCTGATTTCGCTCCCGCCGATCGCCGTCTCGATAATGGTGTGGATATCGGCGACATTGATTCCGTATCGGGCGATCGCACGCCGGTCAATATCAATGGTCAGGGTCTGCTGACCTGACAGACGGTCGACCCGAATATCCCTCGCGCCGGGCACTTCCTTGACGATCATGGCGACCTGCTCTGCGATACGCTTGAGTTCGCCCAGATCATCGCCAAAGATCTTGATCGCCAGCTGTGAGCGCACACCGGTCAGCATTTCATCCACGCGTTGCGCGATCGGCTGGTTCATCACGATTTGTACACCCGGCATATCGGCCAGTGCATGGCGGATATCGTCTTCGATCTCGCTCTGGCTGCGCTCGGCGGCAGGATCAATCGAGACCACGGGATCCGATTCATTCGGACCTGATGGATCGGCCGGCGACTCCCCCCGACCCAGCTTGGCGACAGCCATCCGCACTCCGGGAATCGCGCTGATACGTTTCATGGCCTCGAGATCGATCTTGGCCGCCTCATCCAGCGAGATACTCGGCATGCGAATGATGGTCGGTGTGATCGATCCTTCTTTCATGATAGGAATGAAGCTCTTGCCCAGAAAGGGTACCAGCATGAAAGAACTCAGCAGCAACAACACCGCCAGCAAGACCGTGAGCTTTTGATTCGCCATGGCCATACCGAACAGCTTCTCGTAGACCCGCTTCATTGCGGCGATCGGCCGGGTGTCCTGATCGGCACCGCCCTTCAAGATGTAGGCGCACAGCGCCGGCGACAGCAGCAGCGACACCGCCAGCGACACCGCCAGCGCGATCGCGATCGTCAGCGCCAGCGGCGAGAACATCTTGCCTTCCATTCCCGTCAGCGTCATCAGCGGCAGAAACACCAGGATGATGATCGAAATGCCATAGATCGTTGGCTTGGCCACATCCAGCGTCGCCTCGAGCACGACCTTGACGCGTTCGTGCGCTTGGGCATGCCCGAGCTTATGAAACACATTTTCTACCACCACCACCGTGCCATCGACCATCAGCCCAATGGCAATGGCCAGCCCGCCCAATGACATCAGGTTGGCGGACAAGCCGATGCGGTTCATGATCATGAAGGTCACCAGCGGCGTGATCACCAGCGTCGCAATGACCACCAGGCTGGAGCGCAGGTCTCCCAGAAAAATCAGCAGCACGATAACGACCAGAATCACGCCCTCGATCAGCACCTTACCCACCATCCATAGCGATGCATCGACCAGCTCGGTGCGGTCGTAAAAGGGCACAATCTTCAGGCCGCCGGGAAGCATTCCCTTGGCATTGATCTCGTCCACGCGCTGCTTGATACGCGTGACAATCTCTTTGGCGTTACCCCCGCGTAGCATCATCACGATACCGCCGGTAGATTCTGTGTTCCCGTTCTTGACCAGCGCGCCCTGCCTGACCGCTGACCCGATCTTCACCTGCGCGACATCGCGAACATACACGGGGATACCGCGTTCTTCCTTGAGGATGATGTTGCCAATGTCTTCCAGAGTACGCGTGAGGCCAACACCGCGCACCAGATACTGTTCGGCGCCTTGCGACAAGATGCCACCACCTGAGTTTGCGTTGTTCGCAGAGATGGCGGACCGCACCTCTTCCATCGACATATGATAGTGACGCAGGCGATCAGGATTCACGAGCACTTGGTACTGACGCTCGAATCCGCCGAAAGAATTAATCTCGGCCACACCACTGATCGAGCGCAGCAAGGGCCGCACCACCCAGTCCTGCACGGACCGGCGCTCCATCAGCTCAGCCTCGGACAGCGCCCGCTGGCCATCGTCCGGATGATCGATCGTGTACTGGTAGACCTCACCGAGACCGGTAGATACGGGACCTAAGATAGGCGTTATCCCCTCCGGCAAGCGGGAACGTGCCTCCATCAGCCGCTCCATGACGAGCTGGCGGGCGAAGTAGACATCCGTCTGGTCGGTAAATACCAGCGTGATGATTGACAGCCCGCTGCGATTCAAAGAACGCATCTCGGTCAGACCGGGCAAGCCGGTCATTGCAATCTCCAGGGGCACCGTGACGAAGCGCTCAACTTCCTCTGGCGAGCGTCCCGGCGCCTCCGTCGCGATCTGCACCTGGATATTGGTGACATCCGGGAAAGCATCGACAGAAAGCTTGGTCGTCGCGCGCAGGCCAAAGCCCACCAGCGCCAAGGCGATCACCACCATGACCAGGCGCTGGGTCAGCGCCTCGCGTATCAGGCCGTTGATCATGGGCTTACTCCAGTTCGGCGCGCTTGCGCTGGCTGTTCAGATGAAAGCTGCCATCGACCACGATGGGGGTGCCTTCATCAATCCCCTTGCGCACGGGCCTAAGGTCGCCCGCGGCGACATCCAGCTGCACCTCGGTGAGACGGTAACGATGCTCACCCACCTTCACGAAAACGTAGTCCTTGTCGTTCTCGCGAACCACGGCTGCAGAAGGTACTGCAAGCTGCTTTACGTAGATGCCATTCAGGTGCAGCGTGGCCAGCATCTGGGGTTTCAATTCAAACCGTGGGTTCTCTACGGCGGTACGGATAGGTACCGTTCGGGTGTCTTGCTGCACCGTGTCGCTGACGAACACGATACGGCCCTTGAGCTTTTGCGCACCGAGCGCCGGGACCTCGACCTCCACCTGCTGATTCATCTGCACCGAGTTTGCATCCTGCTCGGGCAAGGCGCCGACCACCCAGACGTTGGAAAGATCAGCCACCGTAAAGAGCGGATCACCCGGCTGCGCCACCTGACCCTGGCTGACCTTGCGCTCGACCACGATCCCCGTGCGCGAGGCGGTAATGGCCACCTCGGAGGTCAGCGCACCCGTGTCTTGCAGGCGCTGAATCATTTGGTCGTTGAGTCCGATCAGGCGTAATTGATCCGAGGCCGCGCGAAGCTCGGCGCGCGCCACCGAGAGTTCCACCTCGCGGCGCTGCAACTCGGCACTGCCAATCACATCGGCAGTGACCAGCTGCTGAGCGCGCTCGACTGAGCGCTCTGCCAGCTTGGTGGACGACAAGGCGCGCAAGAAGGCCAGTTGAGCAGCGGTGAGTTCCGGGCTAGAGAGACGCGCCAGCGGCTGACCCGCCCGAACGCGATCACCCACCTCCGCCAGTACCTGCGTAATTCGCCCGGTCACGGCCGAACCAATGCGTGTTGTCCGCTGCTCATTGGCTTCGATGCGGCCGGCGACCTTTTGTTTGAGCGCCACCTGCGCCATGGCAGCCGGCTCAACCTCAAAATGCTTGTCCATCTCGGGCGTGAGCAAGACCTCCATGGGGTCAGTACGTGGCACCGCTTTAGCGGGCGTTTTCGCGGCGTCCGTGCCGGATTTGCTGCAACCAGCAGCGATCACGGCAAGGATGAGCACCAGCGTCGTGGCGCCTCGGCGTGTAGTCAGATTCATCATGATGAGATGCGCTTCAGGAAGTAAATTAGGTGGTATCGGCAGGAAGGATCAGCAGGTGGACGCAGCGGCTTACTCACGTGTGTCGGCGTAGCGACCCGCCAGCGTCTCAAGCTCGATCAGCGAAGCCTGCAGCTGGTAGCGGGCGAGCAGCAATTCCTGCCTGACCGAGCGCAAAACGCGCTGCGCGTCTAGTACTTCAAGGATGCCGCGTTCGCCGAAGCGATAGGCCGCCTCAGCCACCCTGAGCGCTGATTCCGCATCGCGCATCGCGCCTTCGGACAGCGCCTTGATGCGCACGCGCGCGATCTCGACGGAGGTGGCTGACAATTCAATCTGCTGCATGAGCTCTGCGCGACGTCCCTCGAGGCGGGCGAGCGTGCGTTCGCGGTCGGCGATCGCCTCAGCACGCGGTCCGCGCTTCTGATCAAGCAAGGGAAGCTGAACGCTGATGCCTATCGTGTCATGCCGCACATTAGGCTCTCGCGACTGACGCCAGCGCAGCTCCACGCCGGGCAGGCGGCTGGCAAGTGCCTCGTCAATGCGAGACCGGTTGCGTTCGAGATCCGATTCCAGCACGCGCAGCTCGGGGTTTTCGCTCCTGGCCAGTTCTTTCAGTACCTCGAGTGATGGCACCTCCACACCCTCCGTGAGCTGCGCTGCAAGCGTCCAACCGGCCGGCAAGCGCCCTGCGGCAAGACGATTAATGGCAATGGCAGCCTGAGTAATCTGTAGCCGGGCAGACTGCTCGCGCTGGCGCGCGATCACGATCTCGGCATCCGATTTGATCAGCTCGAACCTGCCGGCTTCGCCGGTCTCCACGCGTAATTTCACTCTGTCGCGTATCTGCTCAAGCAGCGCGAGCGCATCGGCCGCCGCTTGCGCCTCTTCTTTGCGCAGCAGATATTCGAAAGCACGCACCCGCACCTGCGCGACCAGTTCATTGCGCACCAGCCGCAGCGATTGCAAGCTGGTCTGCTCAGCGTACAGCGCAGAGTTGATGCGCGCGCTTCTCAACTCCGGGTTTTCAATGAGCTGACTCACCCCCATCGAGCTCAGGTTACCCGCCGACGTGGTCGTGCTGGCGCTGGTGCGGCCACCATCGAGCTCAAAGCGCGGGTTGGGCAGCGCACCGGCCGTCGTGACACCCGCCGTCGCCAGCTCGACCGAGCGACGCCCCGCCTCCAGCGCCGGGCTGTTGGCAAGCACATAGGCGACCAATTGGTCGATGGTGAAGGATGGTCCTGCGTTGTCGGCTTGGGAAGGCAGCGCCGTCGCCAGCAAGAGGCTGGCCAGAGCGGCAGCCAAGTACTCGGCCTGCCTCAGCCATGGGCGCAGGCGCACGGGAGGTTTAGGGGTTGTGTGGCTGGTCAATTGGATTACTCTATTTATAACTTTTAGCTATCTGTCAGGGTTCTGTCAGAATTTCCGGCGGATTATCTCAGAAACAAACAAAGTTTTCAGGGCCTCTTCATGCTCAAAGCCCAGCCCGTTTTTTTCTCAAAAGCCCTCAGATCTTCCGGCGTATCGAGATCAATGATGTAGCGATCATTGTCACTGATGTGCTTGTGAACGAGCTCGGGATGGTCATCCATGAATTTGCGGCAATTGAACGACTGTGGCATCGAGAATAGATCGGCAATGACCTCGCCAGAAAACACAACCGGATTACCCCGCACCCCTCTCACCTCAGGATACAAAATCGATGCTCCGGCGGGGCGCTGCTTGAACGCGGCGATCAGCTCGGTGAATTCGGCGCTGCTGAGCAAGGGCTGGTCGGCTAGCACCACAAGCATGAGATCGCATGCCGATCCCAGGGCTTCCATGCCCAAACGCACCGAGGATTGCTGACCCGACTCCGGGTGAGGATTACGAACCACGGTTGCAGAGAAGGCGTCCAGCGCCGGCTCAATCTCGGCATGATGGTAGCCGGTGACCACCACGACGTCATCAATGCCACCCTCGCTGAGAGCGATCAAGTGACGATGGATCAAGGGCACACCCTGCAGACGCAACAGGCATTTCGGCACACTACCCAGACGTGAGCCTTCTCCGGCCGCCAGCAACACCGCACCGACCCGAAGTCGCTCACACAGACCGCCCCCCTGCTTCACTAGACATCGCACGATGTATTCCCTGATGTTCGAAGAATTGTTACCCGGGGAGAGACCATACACCGAATAACCGCGGGTTTTGGTCTGTGCTGCCTTCTCGTCGTTTGACAGATCTTCTCAGCATGCTAAGCCACCTTCAGCACTATTGTTTATGTTTTGTTTATAATTAGGCCGTTGAAGCGGGCTGCCAAGGATTTGCCAAAGATAAACCCTCAGTACATCTTGGAGATTTTTGCGATAACTTACCTTACTTCTGGCAGAAAATTTTCGATTCAGTTAACAGAATTATCGTTTTAGCCATATATTTTATTCGAATTTTTTTATATTTTGCCCAAATAAACCCTTTACAAATAATATTCATGCGCTATACTCGGCGGTATTGAAGATAACCAACCAGTATCCAACCCAAGGAAAAGCCATGTTCAAGAACCTAATCGCCACCGCCCTGATTGCTGCTTGCCTGCCTTCCTTTGCTGCCAACGTTCAGAAAAGCTCTGCGTTGATCAGCGATAGCGAAACCATCCTCCCGCTCGCCGTCAGCAATGACACATGGTCCTACGTAGCCACCGTCAACAGCAGCGTGTCGAAAGTGCGTGAGTTTCATGACATGGGTGCGGCTGGTGTGCAGCAGTTGGATTACGTGGTGAACTGCACCAACGGCCAGCTGGCGATGGCGTCCTTCAAGGTCCTGACTCAGGCTGATTTTTCCTCCGAACGGAATGTTGATATGGCCATCGATAAGGTGAGTTTCTACGCGCCGGTGATTCAGCACGACATCAACATCGTTCAAAACGTCTGTTCGAAGAAGGTGGCGCTGAATGGCGCGGCTGCCGCGAACTGAGATAACGGACAGGCCCGACGCAATGTCGTCAGGCCCAAGCCAACGAATTAGCACCATCCTAGCGACACGATCCCAATTTACTACCAAAGGAATCACACCATGAACACCAAATTCATTGCCGCTGCTGTTCTGACGATCGCCGCAAACATTAGCGCTGCCGGTACCACCAGCATGTCAGCCTCTGGCAACCACGCCGAGTTGCGTGTACTGGCGGCAGCATCCGTAAGCCAAACAGCCGCTAACGCCACCCCAGCCAGCGCACTGGTGCAGGTGACGATGGCGCTCGACGATGCTGTGCTGGCCACGTACCCAGAGCTGTCCGACTTGAAAGCCGTTGCCAATTACTCGGTGAACTGCAAGAACAACACCATCGCCATCGCGAATTTTGAAGTGAGCCGTGGCGCTGCGAACGCAACCGCAACGACTGCCGTGGAGAGCGCGTCGGCCATGGAATTTGCAGCAGTCCGCTTCTATTCGGATTACGCCATCCTGCAGGCTGCGTGCACCAGCAATGTCGCTATGGTCAAGCAGTAATCATGACGTACCGACTGGGCCAGCGCTTTTGGTAAAAAGCTGCCGCCCAGTCGCGCAAAGTTTTCAGAAAGATAAGCTGTTCCAACAGCCGCGCATGCGGCATACGCTGTTACCATGATGAATCTGACCTGAGGTTCAACATGCCTGTTCAGCAACTGCATCCCTCCCCCACAACTGACCCCGTATGGCAGGCCAAGGTGCATCTGGCGGCTGCTTTGCGCCTGGCGGTGCTCGATGGCCTCGAAGAGGGTATCGACAACCATTTCACGATGATCGTGCCAGGCAGGACTGACCGGTATCTGCTGCTGCCCTTTGGGCTGCATTGGTCGGAGGCGCGTGCCAGTGACCTCATCGTTTTTAACGACGCCGGAGAGACCCTTGAGGGCGAGGGCACGGTAGAGCTGTCTGCACAATGCATTCACGCACCCATGCACCGCCTGACTGGCGCCAACGTGGTGCTACACACGCATCAGCCCTGGGCAACCGCATTGAATATGCTGCAGAACAATCGATTACTGCCAGCCAGTCAGACTGCCGCATTTTTCCATCACCGAATCGCCTACGATGACCACTACCAGGGACTTGCCAAGACCATGGCCGAGGGCGAGCGATTGGCCGGCCTCTTGCAGAACAAGCAGGTGATGTTTCTCAAAAATCATGGTGTGATCACCGTTGGCGACACGGTGGCGCAAGCCTATCGGCGACTGTACAAGCTCGAGAAAGCCTGTCAGACACAGGTGCTCGCCATGAGCAGCGGACAGCCGCTGGAGGTCATGAGTGAATCGGTCATCGCGGAAGTGCTGCAACGTGCACCGGAAGACCGGCACTCGATTCACGAGCGCGAGCGCCTGTATTTCGAAGCCATGATGCGTGTGCTCGATCGTGTAAACCCGGGATATGCGACGTAGGCGGCGGGGTGTAGTGGTGGCTGGCTTACTTTTCCGTTAGCTCATTAATGGGTCGGTCAACTGTCCCTACACGCTGAAATGATCAAAAATCAAACTTCTTAGCCACTGATTTCCGGGTTCTTTGTGGAAGCGCGAATGCCAAAATAGGTTGACGCCGATCTCGGGTAACTTCATTGGTAAATCGACATAACTAAGCCTGAATGGCGTCACGCAATGTTGTGCGAACCGCTCGGGCACCGTTGCGATCATGTCGGTGGTCGAAAGGATATGCCCAACGGCCACGAAATGCGGCACCGTCAGCACCGCATTGCGCTTGATACCCAGCTTTTCAATCGATGCATCGATCGTTGCGTGCCCGGTGCCCGCCGCGGACACCACCACATGGTCGGCCGCTTCATAGTCTGCTTGTGTTACCGCCTTCGCCTTGTCCAACGGATGGCCGCGCCTGAACATGCAAACGTGTCCATGCACGAACAAGCGGCGCTGAAAAAAACCAGACTTTAAGTGAGGCAGCCAGCCCACGGCCAAGTCAACCCGACCCGCTTCTATGTCGTCTCCCAGATTGGCGCCGGTGGTACGAACGGTAGAGAGCGATACGCCCGGTGCCATATCGTTGAGTAATTTCATCAGCGCCGGCAGGAAGTAAATCTCGCCGATGTCATTCATGCCGATGTTGAATTTTCGCTGGCTAGTCGTGGGATCAAATCGCGTCCGATGGTTCAGCGTTTCGTGAATTGATGATAGTGCGTATCCAATAGGCTCGGCCAGCTGAATTGCATACGCTGTCGGCTCCATGCCTTTGGACGTGCGCAAAAACAATTCATCGCCGAGTTGCTTTCGTAGACGATTCAGCGCATTGCTCACCGTTGGCTGCGTGAGGCCCAAATTCGTGGCGACTGCGGACACGCGCCGCTCTTGCAGTAGTTGCTGAAATATTACTAAAAGGTTGAGGTCGATTTCTTTCAGGTCCACAGCCAATCCACGTCGAGTTGGTGTCAGTGATATTCATATTATGAATTCAATCAATTCAGGCAATTCTATATCTTAATTTTGCTTGGCTTCCTATACTCGGCTCCACATTGAACAAAGAACCTCGGGAGATCATGGAGCTTGTCGTCCATCCGCTGGATCGCGTACTGCCTATACAGGCTGGCGCCAATCTGCTGGAGACACTGCGCGCGAATGACGTGCCTATCTCTTACAGCTGCATGGCTGGACGCTGCGGCACTTGCCGCTGCAAGGTGGTCAGCGGCAGCGTGATCGAGACCGGTCGCGAAGCCAAGATTACCAATCCCGGCGAAGGTGACTATGTGCTCGCTTGCACCAGCGTCCTGACTGACAGCTGCGCCATCGAGATCCCCGAGCCAGACGAACGTTACCCACCCGGCCCGCATCATCAAGGCCGCCGTAACGGCCATCGACGATGCGACGCATGACATCAAGGTCATACGCCTGAAACCAGCCAAGCCGCTGACTTTCTCGCCAGGTCAGTACGCCATGCTGCAATTCACGCCGGACCATATTCGCCCGTATTCGATGGCCAGCCTCTGCACAGATGGCGAGCTCGAATTTCACGTGCGGCGGGTACCCGATGGCCGCGTTACTGGTTACCTTTTTAATGAATTGAAAGTGGGTGACGCGGTTCGCGTGAGCGGACCGCTGGGCACGGCCTACCTGCGCACGCGCCATGAGGGACCGATGCTGTGCGTGGCCGGTGGCACAGGGCTCGCACCGATTCTCTCTATTCTGCGCGGTACGATCGACGCCGGTATGGCAAACCCGGTTTATGTGTATTTTGGCGTACGATCACCACAAGACATTTATGGACTGGAGCAACTGCAAGCACTGCAGACCGCGCTACCGTCACTGCAAATCGAAGTGGTCGTCACCACCGATGATGACGAAGGTTCTGGCAAGCGAATCGGCCTGGTCACTGAAGCAATCGCTCATGACATTTCCGATTTCCACGACTGGCGCGCATACGTCTGCGGCGCGCCGCCGATGGTAGAGGCCACAGCGGCGCTGCTCAAACAACGAGGCATCCAAGAACAACACGTCTATGCCGACGCGTTCTACGCAAGCGGCACCTGAAGGAGACACTATGCACGACACAGCCAGCACGGCAGATGCCGGTAATCGTCAGGGCAATCCGCGTCAGCAGTATTACGACCGAATTGCCAAAGACCACATGACCCCACTATGGGAAGTGCTGGGCACGCTGGTGCCAAAGCAGCCAAACAGTCCAGCGCAGCCAACCCTATGGCGCTATGCCAACCTGCGCGACCAGGTGCTGGAAGCCGGTCGACTAATCACGGCCGAGCAGGCCGAGCGCCGTGTGCTCATTCTCGAAAACCCAGGGTTACCGGGCCAATCCGCGATCACGCAGTCGCTGTATGCCGGCCTGCAGCTGATTCTGCCTGGTGAAGTAGCACCGGCGCACCGCCATACGCAATCGGCACTGCGGTTGGTGATGGATGGTGAGGGCGCTTACACTGCGGTTGACGGCGAGCGCACCACCATGCGTCGGGGTGACTTCATCATCACGCCGTCATGGACCTTCCACGATCATGGCAATCTCGGCGACCAACCCGTGGTCTGGCTCGATGGCCTCGACATCCCGACCGTTCGGTTCTATGACGCGGGTTTCGCTGAACATGGCCAGAATGCGTCGCAAGACACCATCCGCTCCGAAGGCGATGCGCTGGCGCGCTATGGAAACAACATGCTGCCGGTGGACTTTTACCAGCAGCCAACCGAGCCAACGCGCGTGTTCGTGTACCCATTCGTGCGCACGATGGAATCGCTAAATATTATTTCAGCCGGCACGCCTGACCCACACCTCGGACACAAGCTGCGCTTCGTTAACCCTGCTACCGGCGCCTCGCCCATGCCCACCATCGGCGCGTTCGCACAACGCCTGCCAGCTGGCTTCGAAACTCGTCCGTACCGCAGCACCGAGGGCACCGTGTACGTGTGCCTCGAAGGTGGAGCAAGCGTTTCGGTCGGCGCTACCGAATGGCAGCTGCAGCGTGATGACATCTTTGTAGTGCCGTCCTGGCAGCCATTGAAGTTTCTCGCGCAGCGCGACACTACGCTGTTCAGTTATTCCGATCGCCCTGCCCTGCAGTCGCTGGGCCTGTGGCGCGAAGACCGTCTTTGATATCTCAACTTACAGGAATCAATATGAAATACGCCGTTCCAGTCGCGCCTATCTACACATTGGCCATAGCCGGCAGCGACGAAGTCTTTCCGGTTAACCGCGTATTTTGCGTGGGCCGCAACTATGCCGCACATGCGCGCGAGATGGGCAAGGATCCGGATCGCGAACCACCGTTCTTCTTCATGAAGCCTGCATGTGCCGTCATTCAGGCAGGTGATAAAGAGATATCGATTCCGTATCCGCCAAAAACAAGTAATTTTCATCATGAAATAGAGCTTGTCGTAACTATCGCCAAGGGCGGAAAAGCTATCGCAGTTGAAGAAGCACTGAATCATGTACACGGGTACGCTATTGGCTTGGACATGACTCGCCGCGATTTACAGCTAGAGGCACGCGACAAGGGGCGTCCATGGGAATTTGGAAAGTCATTCGCCAAATCTGCACCGATCGGCCCTATTCATACAGTGACCAAGATCGGGCATCTGCCATCTGCGCTGATATCTCTGACAGTCAATACGCAACCACGTCAGTCCTCCGATGTGTCTAAGTTGATCTGGTCGGTTGCCGAGTCGATCTCCTACCTCTCGCATTACGAGACCTTGGAGCCAGGCGATGTCATCATGACGGGCACGCCCGAAGGTGTTGGGGCTGTCGTACCGGGTGACGTCATGCATGGTCATATCGATGGCTTAGGCGACATATTTGTGAGTGTGGCCAAATAAATTCAGCCTAGGAGAGCGAGATGGGCAATGCACCGGAAGTCTTTACACAGGAGCGCGTCTGGGAAGCCGAGGGATCGAGCCGCATCCCGTTCTGGGCTTATACCGACGAAGGCATCTACAAAAAAGAACTCGACCGTCTGTTCTACAAGGGCCACTGGTGCTACATCGGCCTGGAAGCCGAAGTACCGAACCCGGGAGACTTTAAGCGCACGGTAATCGGCGAACGCTCAGTGGTCATGACCCGCGATATGGATGGCGCTATCCATGTCGTCGAAAATGTCTGTGCACATCGCGGTATGCAATTCTGCCGCGAGCGGCATGGTAATAAAAAGGAACTGGTTTGCCCTTACCATCAGTGGAATTATTCACTCAAGGGCGACCTGCAAGGCGTGCCTTTCCGCCGCGGCGTAAAGCAGGATGGCAAGGTCAACGGCGGCATGCCGAAAGAATTCAGCACCGAAGAACACAGCCTCACCAAACTGAAAGTCGCCACCCGTGGCGGCGTGGTCTTTGCATCATTTGATCATGATGTCGAGTCCTTCGAAGCGTATCTGGGTCCGGACATCCTGTCCTACTTCGACCGTCTGTTCAACGGGCGCCAGCTGACCATTCTTGGCTATAACCGCCAGCGCATTCCGGGCAACTGGAAGCTCATGCAAGAGAACATCAAGGACCCGTATCATCCTGGCCTGCTGCATACCTGGTTCGTGACCTATGGACTATGGCGCGCAGATAACAAATCAGAGCTGAAGATGGATGCGCAATTCCGCCATGCAGCAATGATCTCAACACGCGGCACGGGCGGTAAGCAGGAAGAGGTCACCCAGGGTATTACCAGCTTCAAAGAAAACATGGAGATTCAGGATAAGCGCCTGATCGATATCGTGCCCGAAGACTGGTGGAATGGCCCGACGGCCGTGATGATGACGCTC
>JBJTAS010000003.1:0-48380 GCA_046090895.1 Oxalobacteraceae bacterium
CCGGATATCTTCGTTCAGCAGGTTACGCGCGAGAAAAAACCAGGTCAAGTCGGCATTCGCATATCGCTGTACATAGGAAATACTGGCATCCACCCTGGTGTAGGCATCAGTGGGCGTTTCTTGGGACAGGCTGCTGCTGGCAATACGACGATGCGCATTGGCATGCACCACGGACAGTGTCGATTGCCAGCGCGAATCTTGATAGCCGACGTTCAGCCCGGTGCGGGTCGTCGGCTGTAGTGGCAGATTACCCAGCTGATCGAGTTTGCCGCGCGAGCTATCGGCAAACAAGCGCCCGAACCAACCGGGCTGATTCAGGCGGTAGCTGAGCTCGGCTTCAACACCACGCAGGGTGGCATCGGCCTGACGGAAGCTTCGGTCGCGTAATTGTCCATCCGGATCAAGATTGACATCGCCCACCGCACCGTAAATGAAATCCTGGACCTTATTTTGATAGACATTGGTTTTCCAGCGCAGGGCATCATCCGTCTTTTGCAGGGACAGATCAAAGTTATTCGAGGATTCTTTTTTTAACTGACTGTCGCCGATGTCATAGGTCTCGGTCGGATGATGCGGACCCTTTGAGTACAGCTCCTCGGCGGTCGGTGCGCGCTGCGCAAAGGCATAGGTCGCGCCCAGGCCATAGCCTGGCGTGAACGCCCAGAGCGCGCCGGTGGACCATGAGGCGAGGCTGAACGATCGATCCACGGCAGCCATGGGCTTGCGCGATACCGCTTCAAGACGGGCGCCGACATTGATGCGCACATCACCGATATCGCGCTCTTCGACGGCGAAGGCTGCAAATGATTGGGAGTTTGTTTTCGGGACCGTGGGGTTGCCACCGTCGAGATTGGCAGCCTCGGTATGGTTGAGCTCGGTATGCAAGCCAAAGGTGCCGCGCCAGCCGGAGAGCGGCAGATGGCTCATTTCCCAGCGCGCCTCCGTGCTGCGGTTGGTGAAGCGCACATGCGGATCCGTGCCGGCCTCGAGCTCGATGTGCTGATAATCGGAATTGCCCAGCCTAAAGCGCATTTTTTCGATGCCAGCAAACGGAGAGCGCAGCAGACTGTCGACATCAACGCGAGTCTGGTGGAGATCAATCGTGGATTTTTCATCCGCACCGCGCACACCGTACAGTTTGTCCAGTGTGGCGACAGATGCGCCCACATAGCCCCAGTCTTTCACGATGGATGCCCCGAAGCCCAGACTGCGCTCACGGTTGCCTGAGAAGCTGAGCTTGCCCTGATCGCCATCACCACTCACGCTGCTGTTGCCGGGTATCCGGTAGTCGCCGGCATTCAATGCGCTGCCGTCGGCGTGCAGACCGATGCTGCCGCTCGATGCATCTGCAGAGAAGCTAGCCAGCCTGCCCTGATCGACGGTGCTGTACCGGAGCTCAGTCTCACCCGTGTGTCGGGGTTCCAGTGCGGTGGGTATGCGATCGTTCACGATATTCACCAGACCGCCAATCGCTCCTGAGCCATACAGCAGCGCTGCCGGGCCGCGCAGTATTTCTATTCGTCGTGCGGTGCTCAACGGACTCCCTACCGCATGATCATTCGACACGGCGGACAGATCGCCGCTGCTCATGCCGTTTTGCAGAATTTTTATTCTCGGCCCCTCCAGGCCACGGATGATGGGACGCGATGAACCCGAGCTGAAACCCGAGGCATTCACCCCCAGCTCTTGACTGAGGGTGTCACCGAGTGAAGCACCCAGCTTATTGCGAAGTGCATCGCCGGACAGCACTTTGGCTGGGGCGAGAATCATCGCGCTCTCGCCCGAGCCCAAGGGGTCGGCGGTGACGATGACGGGGTTGAGTGTCTTGGCGATCTCTTCGCCCTTGACGGGTAATGCGGCGCTGGCAAATGCGCACGATATCGCCAGCGCGATACGGGTCGGTCGGCAGATCATGATCTCTCCACTGAAATTGACGTAGGTGCTGCCCGGGTCGGTCAGCCAGGGCTGCAATAACTTGTCGGGTTCAGTGGAACGGTGGCGGTGCGCGGGAAGAGAAGAGTGCGGTGAATGACTGCTGCCAGGCATTGAATGCAGCGCTCTGGATGCAGGTCGGGGACAGCGTCAGCAACAGCGCCAGCATGGGCGTACTGTGCAGGCTCGCGCCTAGCGTGACCGCATCTAATGCGGCGCAACTGCTACTGGCCTTCTGGTGATCAAAGACGAAGAAGGTATTGTCGGCTGTGAAGCGCTGATGACTGGCGATCTCAGGCTTGGTCCCCGCATGACTGATCGCATGCGCAAAACCCAGCCATTGGGCGAACAGCAGACACAGTACGACCCACTGCGCGAGGGTGGCGCTGCTCCGCTGGCGTAAGGCGTAGTGATCCATCGATGGGCGCATGCGATGCATTCTCGGGTGATGCCTGTCTGCTGGTTTTACGACCGGTTTTCGCGCCGATGGTACTTCAACCGTGCGTTTCTGTCATGCAAAAACCCGAATCTGGGCTTACGGGCAGGGCCGCTGGGGAAGGTAGAACCTCAGCGCCCAGACGGTGCGTCGGTGGGGAGGGCTAAGGCGGTGTCGGGTGTGTCGCCTGGCGAACCAGAGATCATCGCAAAGCCCGTCGGGATCGAGAGGAAATCGAGAGGCAAGCGAGCGGGAGGCGAGGCCGGGCGCCGCAGGGGCTTTTGGCGCCGACCCGTCGAGCGGCGGGATCAGTCGCCGTAAAGTTTTTGCTTGAGTTCACGGCGCTGCTGCGCCTCCAGCGACAGTGTTGCGGTCGGGCGTGCAAGCAGACGCGGAATACCGATTGGCTCACCGGTTTCCTCGCACCAGCCGTAGTCGCCGGAGTCGATGGAGAGTAGCGACTGCTGCACTTTTTTGAGCAGCTTGCGCTCGCGGTCGCGGGTGCGCAGTTCGAGCGCATGCTCTTCTTCGATGGTGGCCCGGTCGGCAGGATCGGGCACCAGCACGGTCTCGCGCAGGTGCTCGGTGGTCTCGCCGGCGTTGCGCAGCAAGTCTTTTTCGAGCTGGTGCAGCCGCGCCTTGAAAAACGCCAGCTGTGCCGGGTTCATGTAGTCCTGCTCGCCCATCGCAAGAATTTGTTCCTCGCTCAGCAGGTTGCCGTCGTTTACGGCTGGCTTCGGAGTTTTTGTGTTGGTTGCCACGTCGCTTACTTTCGTCACTACGAATCGGTGAATTGTAACCAGCATGCCCCGCGCAACGATTGTAGTTGCGCATGCTTGGCTTGTTGTCTCGTCGGCTTGTCTCTATTCAGCGTTTCTGGGCGAATGCAGCTGCGATGGTTAACGTCGATGCAGCTTGTGAGCATGTGACCAGAGCCGCTTCCCGGCTGCCCACCTCAAATCGGCGGCTATTGTAATCGTATTGTTGGTCCGGAAGACAAGCTTTTCATATTTTTAATCTAATACCAATAAGCGTCCTCAATAAAGCTGTCGATCAGCGCGAGTGACGGCTCGCTTTTCGTGGTTTCGTTGCTCTTTATACCAGACACTGTCGCAATCCCTCAATGAAGATTTCACGCGGAAGTGCTTCTCCGATGAACACGATCTTGCTGCCGCGCGTCTCGTCTTCTGCCCAGGGAACGCCCAGATCGCTGCCCATGGTCTGATGCACGCCCTGGAAAATCACTTTGCGCGACGCGCCTTCCATCCAGAGGATGCCTTTGTACCGCAGCATCCGCGGACCATAGACTTGAATCAGGTGTCCGATGAATTCTTCCAGTTTGCCCGAATCAAAAGGCTTTTCGCTGCGAAAAACAAATGCGGCGATGTCGTCCGTGTGGTGGGCGTGGTGGTGATCCTGATGATCATGGTGGTGGCCATGAGGATGATCCTGATGATCGCAGTGCTCATCGCAATGATGCTCATCCTCCGCCTTGAGGAAGTTGGGGTCGATCTCGAGCTTGTCATTCAGATTGAAGCCGCGGATATCGAATATCTCGTCAATTGGCGCCCGTCCGAAATCTGCGCGACCCAGCGGCGCGCGAGGATTGATGCGACGCAGGCGTGTCTCCAGCACGCCGAGCGCATCATCGCTCACCAAATCAGTTTTTGACAGCAACATCCGGTCTGCAAAGCCGGCCTGCCGCTGCGCCTCTTCGAAACGATCGAGTTGCTGCATGGCGTTGCTGGCGTCGATCACGGTGATCACGCCATCCAGCAGGTAGCTGGTGGCGATGTCCTCATCCATGAAAAAAGTCTGCGCGACCGGACCCGGATTAGCCAGACCGGTAGTCTCAATCACGACGCGATCGAAGCTCAGTTCGCCGTCGCGACGCTTCTGTGCCAGCTGGCTGAGCGCTGCGATCAGGTCGCCGCGCACCGTGCAGCAGACGCAGCCATTGCTCATCTCGACGATCTGCTCTCGTGTCTCTTGCACGAGAATTTCGTTATCGATGTTTTCCTCGCCGAATTCATTCTCGATCACAGCGATGCGGTGGCCATGATCTTCATGCAGCAATCGGTTGAGCAGGGTTGTCTTGCCGGCGCCCAGAAAGCCTGTGAGTATGGTGGTGGGTATGAGTGACATGATGAAGTTTCAAACATCAGTAAAGTCGTGGAAGGGGATCGCCACTGCGTTGGGGTGTCATCGATGACGCAGGGCTCTGTCTGCATCACCGGCCGCAGGCAGATCGACTAGCCTTGTGACGTCGAACCTGCGTTGCGCTGTCGCTGGCGATCACGGGTCAGTCTCCCGAATGGCGTCTGCGCGCGCGCGGGTGGGCGGCATCATACACCTGTGCCAGGCGCTGGAAGTCCAAAGACGTGTAGACCTGTGTCGATGCAATCGACGCATGCCCGAGCATTTCCTGTACCGCGCGCAGGTCGCCCGAGGATTGCAGCAGATGCGATGCAAAAGAATGTCGCAGCATATGGGGATGCACATCGGCCGGGATACCAATCGCGCGCGCATGATCTTTGATCCTTTGCTGAACCGCTCGAGGCGTGATCCGCCGGCCGCGGCTGGTCACGAACAGCGCCTGTGCTTCGGGGGATTTGGCCGAGCCGAGCAGCTTCTCTCGTTGGGGAAGCCAGGCGCGCACCGCCGCAAGCGCTGCCGTACCTATGGGTACCGTGCGACGCTTACCCCCTTTGCCTGTGACGGTGAGTTCGGCGGCGTCCAGATCGATCCACGCGCTTGAGCTGTGTTCGCGCGACTGCGAATAATGGATATCGAGGCTGGTCAGCTCGGAGACGCGCAAGCCGCTCGAATACAACAACTCAAACATGGCCAGGTTACAGAGGGCTTGCAGTGGCGCTTGCGCTGTCTGATCTGCTTGCGTCGGATCGTCGGAGGGCTTGGTACTGACCAGTTTGACGGCATCATCCACGCCAAGCGCCTTGGGTAGGGCTTTCGCGCGTTTCGGGGGTTTGACGCTCTCCGCGGGGTTGACGGTCAATCCGTGGTGAATCGCCATCCAGCTAAAAAAGCCGCGCCAGGCCGACAGCTTGCGCGCAATAGAACTAGGCGACATGCCCCGCGCATGTAATTGCGCGGCTACCCGACGCAGATCAAAGGTGCTCAGGCTGTTCAGCGATGGCCGCTGGTATTCCCGAGCGAATTCATCGAGCTGCCGGAGGTCACGCTGATAGTTGTCCAGCGTGTGAGCAGACAACTTGCGCTGAGTTTGCAAATGCCGCAGATAATTCTCTACCAGTGCCGTGTCTTGAGCGCCCGGCATGGGTTGCTGCTCAGTGCTTGAGCGCCGCGCTGGCGGTTTCGCCAATGCGCTCAAGGATGTCGGTAGCCAGATCTGCAGAGAACCGTCCGGCGTCCGGCGAGCCCATGACGAGTAGCCCAAAACTTTCTTTTGCGCCGGATTTTTTCAGCGCCACCAATGCTACGGATTGCATCAATCCGGCATTCTCCAGCCATTGCACACCAGGCTTTCCCGTCGGAGCGCCACAGAAGGGGTGAGTGTGCTCGTTTGCCCATGCTCTGGCCAGTGCCAGATCCGAGCCCTGATGCCAGCTGTCGTCGTTATTTGCTCCACCCCAAAGACGCAGGCTTGCGGCCGGCACATCGAAGCAGTCGCGAACTGATGCCAGCAGAGCCTTAGGCTCGCGGCCATCGTCGGATGACAGCAGCTGCAATACCCATTGATGAAATTTTTCCATGATGGCGTGATTGTCCCGCGCCGCATGCCCCTGATTGCCCAGTTTGAGCTCAAGCTGCCGCACTTTGTCACGCAGCACTTCGACCTGCCGCTCCTGCAGCGACACGGTACGACCGCCCAGCGCAGTGGTCAGCTTTAGTCCGGCAATCAGGTCGGGGTGCTGGTCAAAAAACTGAGGGTGATCTTCCAGATAGAGGGCTACTGCGCGAGCATCAATGGCTTGGGTCATGTCCGAAATCTGCAATGGTGTGGTGAGTTCTGGAAACAGACCGAATTGTAGCCCGGTCTTTGGTGCTCGGGACATCAAAAAAAAGAGCACCCGAGGGTGCCCAGAAAACTACAGAGGAGATTAAATTTGCAGAAAAACTCTGCCGGCTGGCTCCCAGCCTATCCAAGCGCCAGTCAGAGGACCGGCGAATGAATTCATTGCGCGAAATATCTTCGCTAGATCAGAACAGGTGGCGCAGTCCGAAATTGAATGCTTTTTCGCCCGTGCCAAGCTCGGAGTTGTTGCCGACGGTGTAGCTTCTGTTGGCAGCAAATCCCGCTAAACTGTCGTTGTCGATACGTCCCCAAGCTGCGTACAGGTTGGTGCGCTTAGAGAAGGCGTAGGTGTAGCCGACCGCAAACATATTCGCGTCTCTGTTAGCCGCGTTTCGAACATCTTTGTTGATGTAAGAGGCAATGAATGTGTGTTTGCCCACAGGTAGCTGCGCACCAATCAGATAGTCGTTGCTCTTCAAGGCGTTGCCAGTGATCGTGGCGTCGCTAGTGTCGGTAATTCCCGCAAAGATTTTCGCAATCTGCAGATCGTAGTTTGCTGCAAGGAACCAGTCTTTTCTGAGGTTCGTGGTGGTTCCCACGACGCTCCAATCACTGTAGGCGAGGCTGAGTTTCAGGTCGTTGGCTGAGTAATTGAGAGCGGCAGAGGACTGGTGTCCTTTGGAGCTGTTATCAACGGCTTCACCGAGCCCGTAGGCGATTTCGGTAGTAAAGCCTCCCCCAAACACAGGGGATGTGTATTTGACGGTGTTGTTGGAACGGATATTCCCAGCAGGGACAAGCAGATTTTGTCCGGCGCCCGCCATTCCGGCCGCGAATGGATCCGCAATCAGCATGGTGTTGAAGAGAGGCGTGTACTGACGACCAAGTGTCAGCGTGCCCAAGTCGCTTTGCAGGCCTACAAAACTCTGGCGGGCGAATGCCGTATTCCCTTGGTTGAATCCACCCGCATCGGCAGCGATTCCCGTTTCGAGCACAAACAAGGCTTTCATGCCGTCACCCAGATTTTCTGTGCCTTTGAAACCAAGACGCGTGCCCGATTGGACGCCGCTGGTCAGCTTGTTGACCGGGGTGACTTTTGTTGTGGCTGTGGGGGTCGTGCCGCTTTCAGCTACGAAACCCATATCGACAACCCCGTAAATTTCTACCGCCGACTGCGCATGTGCACCGCCGACAGACGCGCCAGCGATTGCCAGCGCAATGAATAGCTTTTTCATTTTTCGCATCCCCACATCGAAGTTTTATTGAGAATCCGCACAGGTCGGATGGGTCAACAATAATTTCTAAAATGGAAACGCCGAGAAGATCGGTGAGTTCCGCATACATGCCTTGGACAAAATGAGTTCCCGCGCGGCTTGTTGTTGTTTTATTCGCACTATCTGCCGTTGACGCTGCCATCTCTCACAGCGCAAAGTTAAGTTTTAAATTTGATAACGCCGACGGATGCCTGCGGGTAGTCGGCAGTTCGAAGATCCGATCGACCCGAGCAGCAATGCACTACTCGCTCGAGGGCAAAAATCACTTCGACTGTCCCGAACTTCGAAGCCATGGCCTCGCCGGTCTGAGCACATGGCGAATCGCGAGGAACTACTCATCATCCGTGCGGCCCGTTCCGGCAAGCCGGTCGCGCAGCTTGCGCTGGGGAAGCGCTACTTATTTGGTGGTTCAGGGCTTCCGCAGAGTCACGCGACCGCACTGCATTGGCTTGAAAAAGCCGCCGAAAACAACCAAGCTGATGCGTGGATGCTGATAGGCACCCACGTGCCGTTCGAGGTCGCACAACAGTCCGACCACCCGCTGAGAGTCGCGTTTTGGTACGAGCGCGCCTTCGACGGCGGCATACCTAAAGCCGGGTTGGTGCTGGCCATGCTGGTGTTCGCCTGCTGGAATCAGGCAGACCACTCGTTACGACAAAAAGCCATGCGGGCTCTGCGGGCGTCTGCGGAGGCGGGGCTGTCCGACGCGCAGTGGCTACTTGCGCAGAGGCTGGGTATCGATAACGCTGTCGCGAACTCCGTGGCGAACGCGTCGTCGGCGACCACTGGGGTGCAGATCAATGCTGCCATCGAGTGGGCTACCCGAGCGGCAAAGGGCGGTGTCGTTGAGGCGCAGCGCGCGCTGGCTGATTACGCATGGGCGACAAACGACCACTTGAAATTTCTTTTCTGGGCACTTCCGCTAGCGCAAGAGATCGAGCGTCGTTGTGCTGAGCACCCGGGGCGCAAGACCAATCGCCTGAGCTATGACCTTGAACTGCTCGGTCGCTGCGCGCAGGCGCTGATGGCGACCTCGGACCCGAACAGCAGACTGATAGAAAAATATCTGCGAATAGCAGCCGAGGGTGGGCATGGCGCCGCGCAGCTGTCGTATGGCTTGTGGATAGCGCGGATGGACAAGAATGGCGCGCGTATCCCTGCGATACCCGGCGTTGCGCATTACAAAAAAGCGATACGCTGGCTGTCCTTGGCGGCGGAGCAGGGTGAGGCCTATGCCTGGTATGCGATGTCCCGTATTTTTCTCAAGCCCGAGTTTTCGCGCCGAAGCGTGGAGGAGGCGCGCCGCTATTTAGAGCTCGCCGCCGCCGGTGGCCACGTGCGTGCGCAAGTCGAGATCGGTCTGGTCGCCTGGCGCAACCGGCGCCTTGATCCTCGGGCAGATATTAAAGCCGTGTACTGGTTGTTGAAAGCCGCGGGTCAAGGGAATACCGAGGCAAAAAAACTTCTCGACAGGATTCTGCCTCCGATTCGCAAAGCGGAATGGGCGAATGCAGCGAAAACCATTTTCACCCGTGACCTGGCGAATCAGTATCCTTTTCTTGCGGCCAGAGTCGAACTGGGCTACTGGTTCGGCTTGACGCGTGCAGAGGCCTTGCTGATCGACTTACAGACGGCAGATCATGGCCATTGTCTCGAGATCGACATACGTCACGAGCATCCGCGCAGCCGCAGGCGCTTGATTCCTGTTCTCACCGGCGAGCAAAGACAGGCGCTAGATCGCGCAGGCCGGATATTTGATACGGTCGATGGATCGCCGGTGGGTGCTGAGGGTAACTATCGTCAGCGGTTGTATCGTTTCAGAAGCCTGATGAGCGGACGGCGCGAGGTGGCGCGTTTATCTGCCTAAGGTGTGGACCGGGTTGTCAAAGGGCTGGCGCTCGCCTTGAACGGGGTCCTTTATCCTGATCAAAGATCGATGCTTCCCTCAAACACACTCACTGCCGGGCCCGTCAGGAGCACGGGAGAGTCACCGCCCTCCCACACAATCGACAAGTCGCCGCCGCGCGTTTCGACGACAACCGGAGACGCCAGCAAGCCCCGCAAGATGCCAGACACAGCCGCGGCACAGCCGCCTGTGCCG
Organism: Oxalobacteraceae bacterium; assembly: GCA_046090895.1. Classification (GTDB taxonomy): domain Bacteria; phylum Pseudomonadota; class Gammaproteobacteria; order Burkholderiales; family Burkholderiaceae_D; genus Pernthalerella. The sequence goes on from JBJTAS010000003.1 coordinate 9,741, forward strand.
CAGGACAGCGTCTCGCCGGCACCGCGTTCGAATACACGCAGACGAACGTGATGGCGGTCGACGATCTGCATGAAACCTGCATTGACTCGTTTCGGGAATCGCGGGTGCCCCTCTACCGCCGGGCCCTCTGACTCCACGGGTGCGTTATCGACGTTGGCGACGACTTGTACCGCGTGGGGGTTGCCCATGGAAACGACCACCACCTGCCTCCGCTGGCCTTTGACGTCCACCGGCCACACCATTGCCACATGCTCGCGTGCCGCAGTCAGCCCGCTGGCGTCGAAAGGAACCGACTCAGCGTCCAGCCCAGGGGCGCCCATGTTGACCGTGATGCGCCCATCATCTTCCAGCTTTGGCGCGATGACGCCTGACATGGTCTGAACGCGAATATCGCGGCGATCTGTCAGCCCTTTGTCCACTACAAATTTGACGAATGCTCTCGCCCCATTGCCGCACTGCTCAACCTCACCACCATCAGCATTAAAGATACGGTAGCGAAAATCCACATCGGTGCTGCCGGGTTTTTCTACCACCAAGATCTGGTCAGCCCCAATGCCGAAGCGACGATCTGCGATGGCACGCCACTGTGCCGCTGTCAGGTTCACCGGCTGGCTGATCGCATCGATCACCACAAAATCATTGCCGGCGCCGTGCATTTTCGTAAATTTGAGTTTCATTTGGAGAGAAAGAAATTTGGCAGTGACCCATTATTTCGGATGATCATACAGTCGCGGCATGCCCTCGGGCCGAGTCTTGAAGCGTTTGTGCGACCAGAAGTACTCCGCCGGGGCTTCCTTGATGCGCTCTTCAATAAACGCATTCATGCGTCGTGTAGCTTCCTCAATGCTTGCGCCGGGATAGTCTTCCCATGCTGGATAAAAGCGCACTTCCCAGCCACGATACTCCGGCAGAAAACGCGTGATTACTGGAATCACCTGACCTTCGGTCGCAGCCGCCAGTCGCGCGGGCGCCGTCAGTGTCGCTGCCGGTATGCCAAAGAAAGGGACAAACACGGATTCTTTGGGGCCGAAATCCATGTCCGGCAGCATCAGAAAAGGACGGCCGCTGCGCATGGCACGGATGATAGGTTTGATGCCGGCCTCGCGTGCCAGCAAGTTGCGCTCATCCGTGGTGAAGCGCAATCGGCCTTTGCGCAGGGCCTCGTCAAACACTTCGTTGCGCTGGCGCGTGTACATCGAGCAGGCCGGCCCCGCCAGTGTGATCGCCACCCCAGCGACTTCAAGACAAACGAAGTGCGGGCACAAAAAGATAGTCGGTTTCTCCTGTGCGGCTTTGGTCGGTACCGCGGGGCTCAGCTTGATCAGTCGCTTCAGCCGCCAGACGGGTGCCCACCAGAGTATTCCTCTTTCGAGCACACTGCGTGCATAGCCTTGAAAATGTGCGCGGGCGATATCCTTGCGCTGGGATTCCGTCATTTTCGGAAAGCAGAGCCTAAGATTGGTCAGCGCGATTTCGCGTCGGCTGCGAACAGCCACGAACAACACGCTGCCGATCAATTTGCCCATTCTGCCGAGCACAGGCAGCGGCAGCCACTGCAGCAGCCACATCAGGCTGAGCAAGAGTCGCATGCTCATGCGATGGCTCCCGGTGCAGGTGGGCGACCTTTGTACCGGTTGTAACTCCAGAAGTACTGCGAAGGGCAGCGCGCGATCAGTGTTTCCATCGCCGTATTGATGGTGCGCGCTTGGTCCTCGGGCGTGCCACCGAGTTCGCGATCGAACGGCACGAAATGCACTGCATAGCCGCTGCCTTGCGGCAGTCGCTCGGCGTACGACAGGACCAGCGGCGCGCCGCTCGCGTGGGCGAGTTTTGCAGGCAAGGTCATGGTGTAGGCGAGCTGGCCAAAAAAATCAGCCCACACGCCCTCGCCCGCACCGGGCACCTGATCTGGCAACAGGCCGATACATCCGCCCTCGCGCAAGGTGCGCAGCAAGGCCCGAACGCCAGCCAGATTAGCCGGTGCAAGACGCAGTTCACCGCGCCCGCGTGCCTGCGCCAGCAGCGGTTGAAGTATCGCCATTCGAGGCGGGCGATAGAGTGCGGTGAGCGGTACTCGGCTCGCAATCACTTGCGCGATGATTTCAAAGCAACCGAGGTGTGGCGTCAGAAATATCACGCCTTTGCCCTGATCAATGGCTCGCTGCGCCACGTCCCAGTCATGGACTTGAGCCGATCCCAGTACGCGCGAGGGATGGCCGCACCAGACAAACGGTAGTTCAAGCAGACTTTTACCGGCTTCGGCGATTGCCAGATGGCGTTCGTTGTACAAGCCAGCGCGTTGCAAATGCGCGTTCATGCGCCGCCGGTAGGCCGGCGAACATGCATAAACCATCCAGCCCGAGACGGCGCCCAGCGCATGCATCATTGGCAGTGGCAACCAAGAGAGAATCTGGAAAAGACGAAGCAGCATCCGGGGAGGAGGACAGAAGTTTTGCTGAATTCTGGCAAGACGCGTAAAATAGCACGAAGTTTTCACCGCCGAGTTAATCAGACAACTTGCGAGGCGGTCTACAAATTTCGCTAAAGCGTCGCAGGCTCACTGGGTTGACCGCGACACGTTGTCAATCTTTTTTAGGGGAGCTTGTGCATGTCAAACGAATACCTGTTCACATCCGAGTCAGTGTCCGAAGGCCATCCGGACAAAGTGGCTGACCAAATTTCCGATGCAATTCTTGATGCGATTCTCGAGCAAGATGCGCGCGCTCGCGTTGCCGCAGAAACGCTGTGCAACACCGGCTTGGTCGTGCTGGCTGGGGAGATCACGACGACCGCTAACGTGGATTACATTAAGGTGGCCCGTGAGACCCTCAAAGGTATCGGTTACGACAACACCGACTTCGGCATTGATTACCGAGGCTGCGCGGTCATGGTCTGCTATGACAAGCAGTCGCCCGATATCGCGCAAGGTGTAGACGAAGGCAAGGGCATAGATCTTGATCAAGGCGCGGGCGATCAAGGCCTGATGTTCGGTTATGCGTGCAACGAGACCCCCGAGCTGATGCCTGCCGCAATCTATTATTCACACCGCATCGTTGAACGCCAGTCTCAGCTGCGCAAAGATGGCCGTCTGCCCTGGCTACGGCCGGACGCAAAATCACAGGTCACGCTCAAGTATGTTGATGGCAAGCCGGTCGCGATTGACACCATTGTGCTCTCGACGCAGCACGCGCCAGAAATAGATCACAAGCAGATCGAAGAAGCCGCCATCGAACAGATCATCAAGCCAGTCGTACCGAAAGAGTGGCTAAAGACCACCCGCTATCTGGTCAACCCAACCGGACGTTTTGTGATCGGTGGCCCCCAGGGTGATTGTGGTCTCACCGGACGCAAGATCATTGTGGATACCTATGGCGGTGCGGCGCCTCATGGAGGCGGCGCATTCTCCGGTAAAGATCCGTCAAAAGTTGACCGCTCTGCGGCGTACGCAGGCCGCTACGTGGCAAAGAATATCGTGGCGGCCGGCCTGGCCGAAAAATGTCAGATCCAGATCTCGTATGCGATCGGCATTGCCAAACCAACCTCGGTGATGGTCACGACGTTCGGCACTGGCAAAATCAGCGATGAAAAGATCGAAGCGCTGGTGCGCGAGCATTTCGATTTGCGTCCGAAAGGCATCGTGCAAATGCTCGATCTGCTGCGCCCTATCTATCGCAAGAGCGCGGCTTACGGGCACTTCGGCCGTGAAGAACCCGAGTTCAGCTGGGAGCGTACCGATAAGGCAGCGGCGCTGAAGGCGGCTGCCGGTCTTTGATTCGCATCAGTAAAACAGCACGACGGGCGGGTTTGCAAAGCAGGCTTGCCCGTTTTGCTTTTGTACGACAAGAACTGGAATGACCTGTCGTCACCGACCTGAGCGGTTCACTGTGGCTCGCATTGACGCCGCTGCCTGAACGTCTTCCTGTTTTCGATTACAATGCTCGCTGCCAAGGAGCGTTGCGACGGGGGGTTCACCCTGCCAGGCTTGGCAAATCATCATGCAACGGCGCTCACGTTACTTTTTTCCAAGGAAAGGAGGGCGTGATGAGCGCCGTACTCAAACCCGCAGGTTCCCACGATTATCATGTTGCTGACATCAGTCTGGCTGACTGGGGCAACAAAGAGATCCGTATTGCCGAAACCGAAATGCCCGGCCTGATGGCCATCCGTGAAGAATACGCGGCCAAGCAGCCGCTAAAAGGCGCACGGATTACCGGTTCGCTGCACATGACCATTCAGACCGCTGTGCTGATCCAGACGCTTGAAGCGTTGGGCGCACAAGTGCGTTGGGCTTCGTGCAATATCTATTCAACCCAGGATCATGCGGCCGCGGCGATCGCCGCAAGTGGCACGCCGGTATTCGCTTACAAAGGCGAAACATTGGAAGAGTACTGGGATTACACCCATCGTATTTTCGAATGGACGGATGGCGGTTATTCGAACATGATCCTCGATGACGGCGGCGATGCGACCCTGCTGCTGCATCTGGGCTCACGCGCGGAGAAAGATCTCGGTGTGCTCAACAACCCGGATTCCGAAGAGGCGGTGTGCCTTTTCAATTCGATCAAGAAGAAGCTCGCCACCGACAAGACCTGGTATTCGACCCGCCTTGCACAGATCAAGGGCGTGACCGAAGAAACCACCACGGGCGTTCATCGTTTGTACCAGATGCACAAGGAAGGCAAGCTCGCCTTCCCGGCGATCAATGTGAATGACTCGGTCACCAAATCCAAATTCGACAACTTGTATGGCTGTCGTGAGTCGCTGGTCGATGGCATCAAGCGCGCGACCGACGTCATGATTGCCGGCAAAATCGCCGTGGTCGCAGGGTATGGCGACGTCGGCAAAGGCTCGGCACAGGCGCTGCGTGCCTTGTCCGCGCAAGTCTGGGTGACCGAGATCGATCCCATCTGCGCGCTGCAGGCGGCGATGGAAGGCTACCGCGTCGTGACCATGGACTACGCCGCCGAGCACGCCGACATCTTCGTCACGGCGACAGGCAACTATCATGTGATCACGCATGAGCACATGAAGAAAATGAAAGATCAGGCGATCGTGTGCAACATCGGCCATTTCGACAACGAGATCGAAGTTGCCGCACTCAAGCAGTGCAAGTGGGAGAACATCAAGCCCCAGGTCGATCACGTGATTTTCCCGGATGGCAAACGCATCATCTTGCTGGCAGAGGGTCGTCTGGTGAATCTTGGTTGCGGTACCGGCCATCCCTCTTACGTGATGAGCTCGTCATTTGCGAACCAAACCATCGCTCAGATCGAGCTGTACTGCAACACGGCAGCCTATCCGATAGGCGTGTACACGCTGCCCAAGCATCTCGATGAAAAAGTCGCTGTGCTGCAGCTCAAGAAGCTCAATGCTCAGTTGACCGTGTTGAGTGATGAGCAGGCAGCCTACATCGGCGTCAAGAAAGAAGGCCCGTACAAGCCGGAGCATTACCGCTACTAATCCCACCCAGAGGATGTGATTGTTCGCGGAGACCGGTAATGTGGCGCCTCGGCCTCTCGAAGGCCGAGTGCGCTGCATGCCGGGTCCTATGCCTGAAACCTCGCCATGCGCCTGCTGCTGATCTGGCTCATCAACACCCTTGCCCTGTTCGCTATCCCGCAACTGCTGGATTCGGTGAAGATCGACAGCTTTGCCACCGCGCTGCTGGCTTCACTGGTGCTGGGCTTGGTGAATACCCTGCTGCGCCCTATCCTGATTTTGCTGACCTTGCCCGTCACGCTACTGACGCTGGGATTGTTCATTTTCGTGATCAACGGCCTGATGTTCTGGGCAGCCGCAGATTTGGTGAGGGGATTTCAGGTCGATAATTTTGGCGCGGCCATGTTGGGCGCCATGATCTACAGCGTGCTGTCGTGGGCGCTGTCCACGTTATTCCTCAGAAAATAAATGTCAGAAAAATTCTCTGCCTCCGCGATTCGATTCAGTGCGGAGTTCTTTCCCCCCAAAACCCCCGAGGGCGCAGACAAACTGCGCGTCACCCGCAAATCACTCGCGGCGCTGCAGCCGGAATATTTTTCCGTGACCTTTGGTGCGGGCGGGTCCACGCAGGCCGGCACGCGCGACACAGTCCTTGAGATGCACCATGAAGGCCATGTCGCCGCGCCTCACCTGTCGTGTATTGGTCGCTCGCGCGCTGATCTGCGGGAGATACTGGCTGAATACAAGCAGGCAGGCATACGGCGCTTGGTCGCACTACGAGGCGACTTGCCCAGTGGTTTTGGTGGCTCGGCCGGCGATTTCAGTCATGCCAACGAGCTGATCGAATTCATTCGCGCGGATACCGGTGACTGGTTTCACATCGAAGCCGCGGCCTACCCGGAGATGCATCCACAGGCAAAATCTCCACAGGATGACTTGCAGCACTTTGCGCGCAAGATCAAGGCCGGCGCTGACTCCGCGATCACGCAATACTTCTTTAACCCTGATGCGTATTTTCGTTTTGTGGATGAAGCCCGCAAGATTGGCGCTGATGTGCCGGTCGTGGCAGGCATCATGCCAATCACGAACTACACGCAGCTGGCACGTTTTTCCGAGATGTGTGGTGCAGAGATACCGCGCTGGGTACGACTCAAACTGGCGAGCTTTGGTGACGACAGCGCTTCCATCCGTGCGTTTGGGCTAGATGTGGTGACGGGATTGTGCGAGCGCCTGATCGAAGGCGGCGCGCCCGGGCTGCATTTTTACACGCTGAACCAAGCTGAGCCCACCCAGACGATCTGGACACGTCTGCTCAGTCAGTGATGATCAGGTCCAGCGCAATGTCATGCGGGTCCGTAGTGAAACGGACTCGTGTGCTAGCGTAAGCAATGCCCAGCGCCGTGGGCCGGGGCACCACCGCTAGTGTGCGGTCGAAATAGCCGCCGCCGAAACCCAGCCTGAAATTCTGGTCGTTGAAGCCCACGCAAGGAGCCAGCACGACCTCCGGCACCATAGGCGCGTCTCTGACCGTCGGTGCCTGCATGCCGCTCGCGTCGCGTGAGAGCGACTCGCCCGGTACCCAGCGCTGATAGACCAGCGCAGCATGTTTTTCGACAGCGACGGGCATCGCTAGCGTCATGCCGCGCGATGACAAGCGCTCGTACAGCGGCAGCAATTCCGGTTCTCCCGCCAACGCCAGGTAGCCGCCGAGCGAGCGAGGCTGATGCTCGTCAAGCCAGGACCACAATGCCGCCATGATTCGCTCGTCTGCCTGCGTCTTGACATCTGCAGGCATCGCACGTCGTGCTGCAATCAGCTGGCGGCGCAAATCCGCTTTGACAGATGGGTTATCCATGACAGCTTGTCCGTCGCAAAAATAGGCTGGGATGCGTGTATTCAATCGTTTGCTGCATGGTATTCTACAGAGCGTTTTTCTCTGAGAATGTCGACACGTTTGATGATCTGTAAAAGCTGTAAATCATGGATGGGCGGACTGTTGTTGTCCGTGTCGCTTGTGCTCATGTCATCGTCAGCGATGACGGCCACGCCCAAAAGAGCGGTTATTACGGCCACGGGTGCCGACGCGGATTTCATCGCCTTGCGCGAAGCATCGCTGCGCGGCGATACCGGTGATGCGGGGCGACTTGCAGCGCGTCTTGCTGATTATCCGATTCAATCTTACGTTGATTATTACCGGATGTATCCGCGCCTGGTCTCTACCCCCGAAGGCGAGATCCGCAGCTTTCTCAGTCGTTACGATGGCACGGCGATCGCTGATCGGCTCAGGAATGACTGGCTGCTGATGCTTGGCCGCGCGCGCGACTGGCGAGTGTTTGATGAACAATATCCTCTCTTCGTGCTGAACGATGATGTGCAGGTCAAGTGCTACGCGCTCTCTTCGCGGATAGCAAAAGGCGAGTACGTCGTCAAAGCGGCGCGAGAATTGCTGGTGCAGCCAAAAAATTATGGCGAGGCTTGCACCGACCTGATCAGCCGCCTCTATCAGAGCAAGCAGTTCAACGAGACAGATCTCTGGCATCAGGTTCGTATCGCCGTCGAGTATGGCAATGCCAGCGCGGCGCGACGCATTGCCTATCAGATTGATGTTAGCGAGCGGCAGCTGATGCCCGCGATGGACAAACCCGGCGTTATCGTCGAGCGTGGCGCTGCCGGTTCTCGCGCCACCAAAGAATTATTCATCATCGCGCTGGGCCGCCTGGGCAAAGATCATCGCGATCGGGCCGAGCGGGCCTTGCACAAGGCCTTGTTCAGGTTGAGTCATGAAGAGCAGGCGCAGGCCTGGGCGCAGCTGGCCCTTCCTGCATCGCTGGCGCTGTCGAAAGACGCCGTCGGCTTCTGGCGCAAGAGCTGGGACGCCACTTTATCGCCAGATGCTTACCACTGGCGGGTACGCGCCGCCTTGCGCGATGGCGACTGGCCCATGGTGGCGCGTGCAATTGACAGCATGCCTGCAGAAATGCAAAAAGAGGCGGTCTGGGTGTATTGGCGTGCGAGGGCGCATCAGGCGGCTCGCCATACCGAACCGGCGAACAAGCTTTTGCAGAGCATCGCCACGCAGCACACCTTCTATGGCTTGCTCGCCGCGGAAGAGCTAGGCCAAAAGCTCGTTGTTCCGCCACGTCCGCAGCCACCGACCGCCGAAGAAATGGCCGAGGCCTCAGCGAATACAGGTTTTCGTCATTCACTGAAATTCTTTGAACTGGATCTGCGGTTCGAAGGCAACCGCGAATGGAACTGGCAACTGCGCAAGCTAAATGAACGCCAATTACTGGCTGCCGGAGAATTTGCCCGTCAAAGCGACGTGCTTGATCGTATGGTCACCACCGCAGATCGTGCGAAATCTGACATTGATTTCAGTCAGCGTTTTCCGACGCCGCATGATGACATCATGAATGCGGCCGTGCAGCCGCTGGGATTGGACAAAGCCTGGGTGTATGGCCTGATGCGTCAAGAGTCGCGCTTCGTCAAAGCCGCGCGCTCGAATGTGGGCGCATCGGGCCTCATGCAAATCATGCCGGCGACCGCGCATTACGTTGCACGCAAGATTGGCATGAGCGGATTCTCGCTCAGTGGATTGAATGATATTCGCACCAATATCACCTTGGGTACCCAGTACCTGAATATGGTGCTGGGCAGTCTGGGGGGGTCGCAGACGCTCGCCACGGCGGCGTACAACGCCGGACCCAGCCGCCCTCGGCTGTGGCGCTCAACCCTCGACAAGCCGGTCGAGGGCGCGATCTTCGCCGAGACGATTCCCTTTTCCGAGACACGCGGCTATGTGAAAAACGTACTTGCGAACGCAGCCTGCTATGCCGCGCTGTTCGACAACAAAGCGCCAACCCTGAAATCGCGGTTGGGCATCGTATCGCCGCGCGAGGCCATGCTGAGCGAACTGGGCGATCTTCCATGACGGGTGGTCGATGAGGCACGAATCCATTCTGGTCATTGGCGGCAGCGGCTTCATCGGTTCGCACATCGTCGCCGGATTGGCCGCTAGTGGCCGGCGTGTCATCGTGCCTACGCGCCGCTTGGTGCGCGCGCGACATTTGTGGGTACTGCCGACCGTACAAGTGATCGAGACCGATGTATTCGAGCCGCAGACCATGAATCGGCTGCTGGCCAAAGTCGATGCGGTAATCAATCTGGTCGGCGTTCTGCACTCGCGCCCGGGGCGACCATGGGGGCCTGCGTTCGAGCGCGCGCATGTCGAACTACCGCGACGCATCGTCGCTGCCTGTGAACGTCAGGGAGTGACACGCTGCCTGCACATGTGCGCGCTGGGCGCCGACAGCCAAGGCCCCTCGATGTATCTGCGCTCCAAGGCAGCAGGCGAGCGCATCATGCTGGAAGCGCCGGGTTTGCAAGTCACTAGTTTTCGGCCTTCTGTGGTGTTCGGCCCGGAAGACAATTTTTTGAATATGTTCGTCAAGCTGCAATCGCTGCTGCCGGTACTGGCACTGGGCGGCTTGCACGCCAAATTTCAGCCAGTGTATGTCGGTGACCTGGCGCAAGCCTTCATCAATGCGCTAGACCAATCTGAAACCTATGGCAAGGTTTACGAACTGACGGGTCCGCAGGTATACAGCATGAAAGAACTCTTGCACCTGAGCGGCGTTTACAGTGGCCACCCGCGTCCGGTGATTGGATTGCCCGACACCTTGGCGCGGATTCAGGCTTTTTTTCTTGAACATCTGCCTGGCGGTCCACTGATGAGTCGCGATAATCTCGATTCTATGAAATCCGACAATGTCGCCAGTGGTCAGTATCCCGTTCCTGCCGGCTGGCGACCGACGCCACTGGAAGCCGTCGCGCCTGACTATCTTGCCAGACGCTGATGTCCATGTCGTTGTTCAAGACCTATGTCGTCGGCGGTGCAGTGCGCGATGCGCTGCTCGGACTTCCGGTCAAAGATAAAGACTATGTAGTCGTGGGTGCGACACCCGACGATATGCGCGCTGCCGGTTTCACACCCGTCGGAAAAGATTTTCCTGTATTTTTGCATCCGCACACTCATGAGGAATACGCGCTTGCACGTACCGAGCGCAAGATCGCTCCTGGCTATACCGGCTTCACTTTTCATGCGGCGCCAAATGTCACGCTAGAGCAGGATCTGTTACGCCGTGATCTCACGATCAATGCGATCGCGCAGGATGTCGATGGCACGCTGATCGATCCTTATGGTGGCCAGAAAGATATCGATGCGCGCATCTTTCGTCATCTCTCGCCCGCTTTTGCCGAAGATCCGGTGCGCATCCTCCGTATTGCGCGTTTCGCTGCGCGTTTTGTCGAGTTCACTGTTGCGCCCGAGACGCTCATGCTGATGCAGCAGATGGTGTCTTCCGGTGAGGTGGATGCGCTGGTGCCCGAGCGGGTGTGGCAAGAGATTGCACGTGGATTAATGGAAGCGCGTCCGTCGCGCATGTTCGAGGTATTGAGACAATGCGGTGCTCTGGCGCGAATCTTTCCCGAGCTGGATGCGCTGTCGGGTGTGCCTCAGCCGGCGGGGTATCATCCTGAGATCGACACATTCGTTCACGTGATGATGGTGATCGACCTGGCAGCGAGTGAGCACGTGTCGCTACCGGTGAGGTTCGCTGCACTGATGCATGATCTGGGCAAAGCGGCCACCCCGTCGGCGCACTGGCCGCATCATATTGCGCACGAGGCGCACAGCGAAAAGCTCGCCGATCAAGTCTGCCGCCGCCTGAAGCTGCCGAATGAAGTACGTGAGCTGAGCTTGCTGGCCGCGCGCGAGCACGGGAACGTGTCGCGTGCGGTCGATATGCGCGCGACTACTATAGTCAGTTTGCTCGAACGCTGCGATGCGTTTCGCAAGCCGTCACGCTTTGCCGACCTGTTGAAGGTGGCCGAATACGATCATCGAGGCCGCACAGGTTATGCTGATCGCAATTTTTCTCAGTCAGCGCATTTACTGAAAGCGCTCGCGGCAGCGCAGGCGGTGAATGCGGGAGCCATTGCCGCTGAGGTAACCGTAAAACATCCTGATCACCCGGCAGAGCGTATTGCGTCTGCGATACACGCAGCCCGCGTGCAGGCGGTAAGTGATGCGATTTCTCGGACATAAAAAAACGGATCCGACGGGTTGATCGGATCCGTAACACGCCGTCAGGCGCGGAGGCGGGGCCGAGGGGCGGCCCCAAGAGTCTGGTGAGTCTGGTTCAGCGCGCCGGGCGCTCAGGCATGCCGGCCCGAATCTCATCCTCGGTCAGCTTGCCATCTTTATTCTTGTCCAGTTTGTCAAAATCACGCGCGAGTCTCTGCATTTTTGCAGCGTCTACCTCGGCGCGACTCAGCGCGCCATCACCATCCTTGTCGGCGCTCTTCCAGTGCTCGCGCATCTTCTCGCGCATGCTCTCTCGGAATTTGTCGTGCATTGCCTTGTGATGTGCCTGCATTTCTTCCTTCGACAGTAATCCATCCTTGTTGGTGTCGATCTCGTTGAATAGTCGGTCTGTACCTTCGCGTGCTTCATCGCGGCTGATGCGACCATCATTGTTCTTGTCGAATTGAGAGAACATCGGCGGTATGCGGTCACCGTGCATCTCGCTATGCATCTCTCCGCCGCCGTGATGGTCCGCGAAGGCGATACCGCTGGATAAAAACCCTGCCAGCATCAGCGGGATAGCAATACGGTGTTTCATGGTTTACCTCGGTCAGTGGTGTGAGTGAATGAGGAAATCTTCGCGCAGCAGCCGTGCATCGGGCAGGGTTTTTACCCCTTGTTACAGATGATCTGGCAGGCAATGCCGAGGCCTCATATCGCCGTCAGCCCCGACTCGCCCCCAAAAACCTCGCCTTGGCGGCGGGCGATGGCGTTCGGTTTCCACAGGACTGGCCATCCGCCGTATATACTTCAAAAAAAGCCTTTTCAAGAGGCTGATATCACGACGGGGACCCTCATGAATGCACCGCTCGACGGCCAACAAGCGCTACAGCCGGACACCATTTCTCTTGACGACAAATACACGCTGGAGCGTGGCCGGGTCTTTCTCACCGGTACTCAGGCGCTGATTCGTCTGCCCATGATGCAGCGCCGCCGCGATCAGGCGGCCGGGCTGAATACCGCAGGCTTTATCACCGGCTATCGCGGTTCTCCGTTGGGCTCGGTCGATCAGACTGCGGCCAAGGCGAAAAAATTTCTTGCGGCGCATCATGTGCAATTCCATCCGGGTGTGAACGAAGACTTGGCGGCGACCTCGGTCTGGGGCACGCAGCAGACCAATCTGTTTCCGGGTGCGAAATACGACGGCGTGTTTTCTATCTGGTACGGCAAGGGCCCCGGCGTTGACCGCTCCGGCGATGTGTTCAAGCATGCGGTCGCTGCGGGCACTGCACAGCATGGCGGCGTGCTGGCACTGGCTGGCGACGATCATGCGGCCAAATCTTCCACCACCGCGCATCAGAGCGAACACATCCTCAAAGCCTGCGGCATTCCGGTGCTGTATCCGTCATCCGTGCAGGAATATCTGGATTACGGTCTGCATGGCTGGGCGATGAGCCGTTATGCCGGTCTGTGGGTGGCGATGAAATGCGTGACCGATATCGTCGAGTCCGGCGCGACGGTGGATGTCGATCCGGATCGCGTGAAGATCCTGCTGCCGGAAGATGTCGAGATGCCCGCCGGCGGCCTGAACATTCGCTGGCCCGATGGCATCCTTGAACAGGAAGAGCGGCTCGTCAATTACAAGTGGTATGCCGCACTCGCCTATGCGCGCGCGAATGGCCTGAACCGCACCATCTGGGACAGCCCGAAGGCGCGTTTCGGTATTTTCACGACCGGCAAATCCTATCTCGATACGCGCCAGGCGCTGCAAGATCTGGGTATTGATGAACAAGTCGCGCGCGATATCGGCATTCGACTGCACAAGGTCGGCATGAGCTGGCCGCTAGAGGCAGAAGGCACGCGCAAGTTCGCCACGGGTCTCGAAGAGATTCTGGTCGTTGAAGAGAAACGCCAGCTGCTCGAATACCAGCTCAAGGAAGAGCTCTATAACTGGCGCGATGATGTGCGCCCGCGCGTGGTGGGCAAGTTCGACGATACCGGCGAATGGAGCAACAACCGCAAGAGCGGTCATGGTGACTGGCTGCTGCCAGCCACCTACGAGCTGAATCCTACGCTGATCGCGCGCGCGATCGCGTCGCGCATTTCTAAATATTTCGCCGGTCATCCGGTCGAGCAGCGCGTGCGCGAGCGTATTGCCTATCTGGAGTCGCGCGAAGCCGTGCTCAAGGTCAGTACGACATCGAATCCACAGGCAGACCGTACCCCGTATTTCTGCTCAGGCTGTCCACACAACACGTCAACACGTGTGCCGGAAGGCAGTCGCGCGACTGCCGGTATTGGTTGCAGCTACATGGCTTTGTGGATGGACCGCTCTACCGCCACCTTCACGCACATGGGCGCGGAAGGTACGAACTGGATTGGCCACGCACCATTCACGAATGAGCAGCATATCTTCGCGAACATCGGTGACGGCACCTACTATCACTCCGGTCTGCTGGCCATCCGCGCAGCCGCGGCGGCGGGCTCGAAGATCAACATGACCTTCAAGATCCTGTACAACGATGCGGTCGCGATGACCGGCGGGCAGACTCATGATGGCCCGCTAGACCCCGCCGCCATCTCGCGCCAGATCGCCGCTGAAGGTGTGCGTCCCATCGTGGTCGTGACCGATGAACCGGACAAATATCCATCCAACATCGACTGGGCACCCGGCACCACGATCCGTCATCGCAGCGAACTCGATGCGGTGCAGCGCGAGCTGCGCGAGGTCAAGGGCGTGTCGGCGATCATCTACGACCAGACCTGCGCGTCCGAGAAGCGCCGTCGCCGCAAGCGCAATGAGTATCCTGATCCTGCCAAGCGCACCGTGATCAATGAGGCCGTCTGCGAAGGCTGCGGCGACTGCAGCGTCAAATCCAACTGCCTTTCCGTCGAGCCACTGGAAACCGATTTCGGTCGCAAGCGCCAGATCAACCAGTCGAGCTGCAACAAGGATTTCTCTTGCGTGAATGGCTTTTGCCCGAGCTTCATCACGGTCGAGGGCGGTCAACTGAAAAAGCCTAAAAAAGCCGCAGCCCAAGGCAGCGGCGGCGCTTCTGCCCTGGAGCGTGCAAACGCACTGCCCAAGCCTTCCATGCCGGCACTGGATCAGCCATTCGGCGTGCTGGTCACGGGTATTGGTGGCACCGGCGTGATCACCGTTGGTCAGATACTGGCCATGGCCGCGCACGTCGAAGGCAAATCCTGCAGCGTGCTCGACATGAGCGGCCTCGCGCAAAAAGGTGGCCCGGTGATGTCGCATGTGCGGCTGGCCGCCAGCGATGATCAGATTCATTCGACCCGCGTTGGCACGGGCGGCGCAGATCTGGTGATCGGTTGCGATGTGATTGTCGCCGCCAGCAAGGATGCGGTCGCCCGCATGGGGCAGGGACGCACGCATGCGGTGATCAATGCGACACTCGCGCCGACAGCGGCGTTCGTCAGAAACCCCGACTGGGAATATCCCGACACCGCCGCAGCTGACACCATTCGCAAGGCCTGCGGTGAAGAGGCGGTCGCAGCCATCGACGCCGGCAAGATCGCGACGGCATTGATGGGTGATGCGATTGCGACCAATATGTTCATGCTGGGTTATGCATGGCAGCGCGGCTGGGTGCCGCTGACCGAAGCCTCGCTGATGAAAGCCATTGAACTCAATGCCGTATCGGTGGGATTCAATCAGCAGTCGTTTGCCTGGGGCCGTCTGGCGGCGAGTGATCTGGAGATAGTGCAGCGCGAGATCAAGGTGTCATCACCGGCGCAAGTGATCGAGTTCAAGCGTACACCTTCGCTGGAAGACATCATCAGCAAGCGCGTGACTTTCCTCATCGGCTACCAGAATGCGGCCTATGCAAAGCAATACCAGAGTCTGGTCGATCAGGTGCGCGCTGCCGAGACCCAGCTGGTCGGGCATGGTGCGCTGAAACTGACTGAAGCAGTCGCGAAGTATTACTTCAAGCTGATGGCCTACAAAGACGAGTACGAAGTTGCGCGTCTGCACAGCGATCCGGCCTTCCGCCAGCGTATTGCGTCGATGTTCGAAGGTGATTACCAGATCAAATACCACCTCGCGCCGCCGCTGCTGTCATCCAAAGATGCGAATGGCCATCTGATCAAGCGCGAGTACGGCAGCTGGGTCGGCTGGGTCTTCCCGCTGCTGGCGAAATTCCGCTTCCTGCGCGGCAGCGTTCTCGATCCGTTTGGTCATACCGAAGAACGAAAGACCGAGCGCGCACTGATCGGAGAGTACCGCGAACTGATCGCCGGATTGTTACCGAAGCTATCGAATGAGAATCTGCCGACCGCGATTGCGCTGGCCAGCATTCCCGAAGATATTCGCGGCTACGGCCATGTGAAAGAGCGCCATTTACGCAACGCCAAACAAAAAGAAGCCGAACTGCTGGCCAGGCTGGATCCGGTAACGAAGTCTGCTGGCGACGCCGGCCGTCACGCAGCCTGACGCTTTGATGACGACAAAATGCGCGCGGCCTTAGCCGCCGCGCGCATTCTTCACCAGCCCTCGCTGAGGATCGTAGCCCGCTGCAGCGATCATGTAAAACACGATGGTCGAGACGATCACCACCCCCAGCGACAACGCAGCCAGTTCACCATACAGTGCATGGCGCATCGCTTCCACTGCATGCGTGAAGGGATTGAACATCGCCACACGATAGATCCATTCTGCGCCAGCATCATGCATGCGCTGTATCGGATACAGTGCCGACGACAGGAAGAACATCGGGAAGATCACAAAATTCATCGTCCCCGCGAAATTTTCCAGCTGCCGTATATACACCGATAGCACCAGCCCGAACGCTGAGATCATCAGCGCGCCCGCCAGCAGTATGGGCAGCGAGATCAGCACCTGCCATGGCGATAGCCCGATGCCCCACACCACCACAATCGCCATATAGGCCAGCGCCTGCAGCAGCGACAGGAAAGCACCGCTGGCCAGTTTGCAGGCGAGCAGATAATCGCGCGGCAGCGGTGCAGTGAGCAGCAGCCGCATCACGCCCATTTCGCGGTCATAGACCATCGCCAGTGATGACTGCATGCCATTGAACAGACACACCATCATCGCCAGTCCCGGCACCATGTAGAGCCGGTAGTCGAGATTCGGATCAAAAGGAATCACATTGCCCAGATCAGGCATTTGCCGAAAGCCTGCCGCGAACACCACCATCCACAACAGTGGCCGCACCAGTGACGAGGCCAGTCGGCCCGGTTGTCTGACGAACTTGTGTACCTCGCGCCCCGTAATGGCCTGCAGCGCCAGCCAGCCATGCATCAGTTTCATGCGCGTGCCTCCTTGCGCGTCAGGTGCAGGAAAGCTTCGGTCAGGTTTTTGTGGCCATCCAGCTTGATTAATTCTTTTGGTGTGCCGGTAAAGCGCACCGTACCCTCGGCCATGACGATGATGCGGTCTGCCGCTTCCGCTTCATCGACCAGATGCGTCGCCCACAGCACACCCATTGCCTGTTCGCGGCACAGGGTTTTGACGTCATTCAGGATAGCGTTCCGCGATGCCGGATCAATACCCACCGTCGCCTCATCCATCAACAGCAGCTGCGGCTGGGACAGCAGCGCGCGCGCCAGTTCGACCTTTCTGCGAGTGCCGCCTGACAGTTGACGGCAGGGTTCCGCTGCACGCTCTGTCAGCCCAAAGCGCTGCAGCCAGTGCGTGATGCGCTGCCTCGCCTCACTGCGGGGAATGCCGTGCAGGTCTGTCTGGAAGCGCAGGTTGGCTTCGACCGTCAGATCCAGATCAAGCGCCGGCTGCTGAAAGACGATGCCCAGTCGCGCCAGTGCAGCGATCGGCTCTTTGCCGATATCGAAACCGGTCACGCTGGCGGTGCCGGAATCCGGCACGAACAAGCCAGAAAGCATTTGAAACAGCGTGGACTTGCCCGCGCCATTCGGGCCCAGCAGCGCGACAAATTCGCTGGCACCCACGGAAAAGCTCACACCATTGACTGCATGGCGTTCACCAAAGGATTTACGCAGCTCGCTGATGATCAGCGGATCGGGGAAGAGAGAGGACAAGCGATCTCCGGTTCTTTTTTTGACCGGAGATTGTAGCGGCTTTGGGTAAGCGACGTGGGTGACGTGAGTAAGCTGAATCGGCGGTGAATTCAGGCCGCGTCTATCCAGGTGTCGAACTCAGGGCGCGTCTGTCAGGTGCGCGGCGTGCAGCGCTTCCCATGGGCGATGGGTGCGCCAGTCGGCTATCCATTCCTGTGGAATCGCCAGTGCGAACGCCCCCATATCGGTCACCAGCTCGCCCAGCGTCGCGCCTTGCAAGCGCACCCCGCGCGTCAACGCAGGAAAGCGTGCGTCGATTTCTGTGCGCACCAATGGTGCCAGCAGTGCTTCGTTATGCCGCCATACGCTGCCCCCGACGAAAATCGCTTCGGTATCGAGAACCGCCGTCAGGTTATACAGCGCGCGCCCGAACCAGCGTGCTGCCTCCTGCACGGCAGCCAGTGCAGCTGCATCGCCCTGTTGCGCATCTTGGAAGATGGCCTCCAGCGGTCTGCCCAGATGCTTGCCAAAGTTGCGGCCGCCGATCATGCCCTCCAGATCGCCACGGTTACCACAACCGCACAGCGCATCCGAGCTGTCCGACAGCAGCATATGGCCCGCATGGCCAGCATTCCCGGCTTTGCCCTTCAGGATATGGCCATCGACGCACAAGCCGAAACCAATCCCCGTGCTCCAGGTGACGTAGATCGAATTCGCCGGTGCCGTGCCAAACGCACGCTCGCCGTGGAGCGCGGCCACGCAGTCATTCGCGATGTGCACTTCAGCGAAGCGCTCGCGCAGCAGGGATTCCAGCGGCAGGAAAGTCCAGTCATTCGGGAGATCGTCACCGTTCGGCAGACCGCCGCACAGATTGGGCGGGATGATGCCGGTAGTACCGTCGCGCACCTCGAAGGGCCCGCAGCTGCTGACCCCCACGGAGCTCACCTGCGAAGGATCGATCTGCAGCTGCTCGCAGCACGCATCGATCAGCTGTATTCCCTGCCGTGCGATGGTATCGGGCGTGCCGGACCTGATCGTCGCCTGCGTCAGCCGCAGCAGCGGGCCGCTAGCGTCGGCAAGGGACACAGCCACCTTCGTGCCGCCGATATCCAGCGACGCGACGACTGGCTGCGCATGCCTCATCCGCTCAGACGCTGATGGGTTTATATCGAATTCGCTTGGGCTTGGCACCTTCTTCACCCAGGCGTTTCTTCTTGTCTGCTTCGTACTCCTGATAATTCCCGTCGAAGAAGGTAACCTGCGAGTTACCCTCAAACGCGAGAATATGCGTCGCAATACGATCAAGGAACCAGCGATCGTGCGAGATCACCAGCACGCTGCCGGCGAATTCGAGCAGGGCGTCTTCCAGCGCACGCAGGGTTTCCACATCCAGATCGTTGGACGGTTCATCCAGCAGCAGCACATTGCCTCCCATCAGCAGCGTCTTGGCCAGATGCAGACGGCCACGTTCACCACCGGACAGGTTGCCGACGATTTTTTGCTGATCACCGCCCTTGAAATTGAATCGGCCCAGATAAGCGCGTGAGGGCATTTCAAAGCGACCGACGGTCAGGATGTCGGCGCCCTGGGATACGTCATCAAACACGGTCTTTTTGTTGTCGAGATCTTCGCGCGATTGATCGACGACCGAAACCTTGGCAGTCGGTCCGATCACGACCTCACCGCTATCGGGTTGCTCTTTGCCGGAGATCATGCGGAACAGCGTCGACTTACCCGCGCCGTTCGGACCGATGATGCCGACGATAGCACCCGGTGGAATACGGAAGGACAGATTGTCGATCAGCAGACGGTCACCATAGCCTTTGCTGACATTCTTGAACTCAATGACTTCATTGCCGAGGCGCTCGGCGACCGGAATGAAGATCTCCTGCGTTTCATTGCGCTTCTGGTATTCGAATTCGGACAGCTCATTGAATCGCGCGATACGTGCCTTGCTCTTGGCCTGTCGGCCTTTGGGATTTTGGCGCACCCACTCTAGTTCTTTTTTCAGCGCCTTCTGGCGTGCCGATTCACTGGACTCTTCCTGCTTCAGGCGATTTTCTTTTTGCTCCAGCCAGGAGCTGTAATTGCCCTTCCATGGAATGCCGTGACCTCGGTCGAGTTCGAGTATCCATTCCGCAGCATTGTCGAGGAAGTAGCGGTCGTGGGTGATTGCGACCACGGTGCCCGGGAAGCGCTGCAGGAATTGCTCCAGCCAGTCGACGGATTCGGCGTCCAGATGGTTGGTCGGCTCATCCAGCAGCAGCATGTCCGGTTTTGACAGCAGCAGCTGGCAGAGCGCGACGCGGCGCTTCTCGCCACCGGACAGCACCTCGATCCTGGCATCCCACGGTGGCAGGCGCAGCGCATCGGCAGCGACTTCGAGTTGCAGTTCGAGATTGCCGCCATCCGCGGCGGCAATGATGGCTTCCAGTCGTGCTTGTTCGGTGGCCAGCGCATCAAAGTCGGCATCCGGTTCGGCATAAGCCGCATACACGGCATCGAGTTTGGCGCGCGCTTCGAAGGCTTCACCCAGCCCGCTTTCCACCGCCTGACGCACTGTCATTGACGGATCGAGCTGCGGTTCCTGAGGCAGATAGCCGATCTTCAGGTTCGGCATCGGTATCGCCTCGCCTTCGATATCCTTGTCGATACCGGCCATGATCTTCAGCAGCGTGGATTTGCCGGAGCCATTCAGGCCGAGCACGCCGATCTTGGCACCGGGAAAGAAAGACAGCGAGATGTCTTTGAGGATCTGACGCTTGGGCGGGACAATCTTGCCCACGCGGTTCATGGTGTAGACGTAGTTAGCCATGGTTTTTTGATGATGGAAAATTTGACAGGTTGGTAGCAGATGCCAGAACAGGCTGCTCAAAACGCCAGAGGATACCCGAAGGGTGAGCGCTGGTACAGATTGTCGCTGCGTCGTGCGTCACTCAATCAGTGATGGGTGCGGCCGGTCTGCTGTGTCGCCATGCCAGCCACAGCCCTTGTGCGGAGAACAGCGCCAGCGCACTCCAGATCAGTGCGAAGCCTATCAATTTGTTGTGATCAAAGGGTTCGTGATAGAGCCAGATACCCAGCAGCAGCTGGATACTGGGGCCGATGTACTGCAGCAAGCCAACAATACTCAGAGGGATGCGTCGTGCACCGAACGCGAACAGCAATAAGGGTATTGCGGTCACGGGCCCCGCCGCTGCCAGGAGCAGACTGAGCGTCAGCGAACCTGCGGCGAAAGCATGCGAGCTACCGCTGCCGGGAACGAGAAGAAAAGCGCAGGCGACTGGCAGCATCAACAGCGTTTCCACCGCCAGACCCTCGAGTGCCCCGAGCGGTGCAGTTTTTCGTAGTAGGCCATAGGAGCCGAAACTGATACCCAGCAGCAGGCCGATCCACGGCAGATGTCCGGCGCTTGCAGTCAGCCAGCCGACTCCGCAGGCTGCCAGCGCAACGCACAGCCATTGCATTGGAAGCAAACGCTCGCCCAGCAGTCGGCCGAACAGGACATTGAACAAGGGCGTAATGAAGTATCCCAGGCTGGCATCGATCACCCTGTCGGCATTGATTGCCCAGATGTAGATGACCCAGTTCGCGCCAAGCGCCGCCGCACTGGCTGTAAAGGTGAGCGCAATGCGCGGATTCATACGTACTTGTGTCACCCAGGCCCATTGCTTGCGCCAGTAGAGCACCAGCGACAGAAAGACCACCGACCACACTACCCGATGCGACAGGATCTCCAGCGGTGGCACATCATGCAACAGCTTCAGGTAGATTGGAAAGATGCCCCAGAGGGTGAAGGCCAGCCCTGCACTGAGAATACCGGGCAGCATCAGTCGTCTTGGTCCGGCACATCCAGTGCGAGCGGAAGCTGAGGCGTGTCGGTGCCGACCGCTGATTTTTTCGAGGGTGTTGAGCGCCGTGGTCGGCCCTCGCGCAGCGGATTGCGACTGCCATGGCGATGAAACACCGACAATGACTCGCTGCGCACGACGGGATTTCGCCGCAATTCCCACAGCGTGTTGCGTGCGTAGGCAGCAGTCGCCAGGTGGTCGACAACTGGCTCAGGATAGTGTTCGCCGATCAGCACGCCGCAGCGGGCTTGCAGATCGGGCGGCATGGTCCAGGGTTCAAAAATGAATGCCGGCGGCACATGCGCTAGTTGGGGTAGCCAGCGCTTGACGAAGATACCTTCCGGGTCTTGGTCGTGCGCCTGTTTTACCGGGTTGTAGATGCGTAGCATATTGATCCCAGTGACACCGCTTTGCATTTGAATCTGTGGATAGTGAATGCCCGGTTCGTAATCCAGAAACTCCCTTGCAAGATGTAATGCCGGTTCGCGCCAGTGATTCCATAGCTGGTAACTGGAAAAACTGATGAGCAGCGCACGCATACGGAAGTTGATCCAGCCGGTATGTGCGAGCATCTTCATGCAAGCATCGATCAGCGGAAAACCGGTTTCTCCCTTGCGCCAGCGGTCGAAGTACCTGTGGTTAAAGTCAGCCTCGCGCAGACCATCGAAGCCGCGGTGTACATTGCGCAGCTCAATGTCGGGTTCGGATTCGAGCTTTTGAATGAAATGGCAATGCCAGTGCAGACGACTCTCGAAAGATTTCAGACTGGCGAGCGTGCCTTTGGGCACTGCAGAATCGTACACGGATGGTAGTTGGGTGCGCATCTTCCATACTTTGTGCATCAGCTCGCGTATCGAGATCACTCCGTAGGCGATATAAGGTGAGAGGCGCGAGCAGGCCTCTTCAGCAGACAGGGGGCTGGACATCGCGTAGCGGTAATGCGGTAGCTGCTGGTCGAAGAACAGCTTCACCTGCTGCGAGGCCAGCTTGCGACCACCGCGCTGTCTTCCCGGCTTGTCAGCCTCGTCGCGGCCTAGCTGGCGCGGCGTCATGAGACCATTCGGGGTCAGCATCTTGCCTGGTGAGCGCAGAAAATCCGGTGCGCTGACCAGCGGCTGGCGCATACGTTGCATCCAGATGGCCGACCACTCATCGCGTGAGGACAGTCGGCGCACCACGCCATTGTTGGGTGATTCCTTCCAGCTGATGCCATTCGCTGTGCACCAGTCGGCCACACGTACATCGCGTGCGAAGCTGATCGCATTGCCGGTCTCTTCATGCGAATATAGCGTGAATTGTCCGAACTCTTCAAGGATACGCTTGAGTACCTGCGTGATCTCACCATGCACGATCTGTAGTGGGCTCCCCCTGCCACTCAGCGCCTGGTCGAGCTCGACCAGACATTCATTGATGAAGCCGAGGTGCTGTGTTGAGAAATCCGGTGCGCGGATGATGTCGGGTTCGTACACATACAACGGTAGCACCGCCGTGTGTCCACTGGCCTGTAGCAGCGGCAGATGATCAAACACGCGCAGATCGCGCTTGAACCAGACGACACCCAGACTCATCGGTGCCACGCGCGGCGGGGCGCGTCCTCCGAGCCTTGCGTGCAGATACTCCAGAAAGCGGAGAACGAGCGGCAGGCTCTGTCGGGGTTGGGGAAGCGGCGAGCCGGCGTATGGAGTTGCGTGCAAAGTGCTGGCAAGGCGTCTCGGTAGCCAGGATGAAGCGTAGCAATGCTCTCGACGGTGGCTGGCTCAGCCAGCAGCGGCCTGAGCGCATTCAGATCACCCACAAACAGCATGTCGGTGACGTCCTGCATTCGCCGCATCACGAAATGCCAGCGTGATACCGACCACGGAAATTGCCGATGGAAAGGCAGATGAATGACACCGATGCGCACGCCATCAAACACGGCGCCATCCATCATCCAGGGATGCACCAGCTGCACGCGCGCGCCGGAACGAAGATGCACTGCGGGTACCTCTGCCGGTGGCAGGGCAAGTACTTCCGGTTCGCTCATGCCCAGCAGGGCGGGCGAGACTGTGATGGTCTGCGAGCTTCTGGCAATCGTTTCCAGCGCATCGTAGGAGGTATCGATCGCGCTGCGCTCACACTGCCAGTCGGCGGGTGCGTAGCGCGCGACATTCTCTGCATTAAACAGGTAGGGCTTGCTACTGAAGGTGGCGGCGATCCATTGCCATGACAAATGATTGGAGGCCAGGTCGCCATCGAGCAGATGCGCATACATCCAATCTGCGCCGGTGCGCCAGTACACTTTGCGCAGATGGATCAGATAACTCGCCAGCCACATGCGCGCATGATTGTGAAGATAGCCGGTTTCGTAGAGTGTATGTACGGCCTTGTCGACCACGGGCAGGCCGGTGCGGCCTTCGCGCACGTCGTCGGGCAGCTCGTGCTTGTACCGGACGCCCGGCAGACCGGCGCGCATATCCTCGAGAATGCCGTCGCCGGCGCGGTGCCACACGTGATGGAAGAATTCGCGCCAGCCAAATTCAAAGGCAAGTTTGTCTTCCAGCGTCAGCCGCGGCAGTCGCTCGAACAAGGCGGGCATGCTGATGAAACCGTGGGTGATGTAGGGCGACAGCCGGGTGACCCTGCCTGTCAGATGGTTGCGGGTTTTTTCGTAGGCCCGGATATCGATCGCGGATATCAGGGTGTCGAGTGCTTCGTCAGTCGGGGCAAACAGGTCGGCCATGCCCTCGATTGTAGCGTTCGTGAACGGCGCTTGCTTACATGCTGCGCCGGTACTGACCGCCGACCTCGAACAGCGCGTCCGTGATATGACCCAGCGAGCAGACGCGCGCCGCCTCCATCAGTGTGGCGAACACGTTCTCGTCGCGGATCACGGCTTGCTGCAATTCAGCCAGCGCTTGGGGCGCCTGCGACTGATGCTGTGCGTGGAAATCGGCAAGACGCTTCAGCTGTGACTGTTTTTCTTCATCGGTCGAGCGTGCCAGCTCCAGTTGCTGCGGAATGGTGTCGCCCTTGGGATTGCGGAAAGTGTTTACGCCAATGATGGGCAGGCTGCCGTCGTGCTTCTTGTGCTCGTAGAGCATCGACTCTTCCTGAATTTTGCTGCGCTGATAGCCGGTCTCCATGGCGCCCAGCACGCCGCCACGATCGGCGATGCGCTCGAATTCCTGCAGCACGGCTTCTTCGACCAGATCGGTCAGCTCGTCGATGATGAACGACCCCTGGCTAGGATTTTCGTTCTTCGCCAGCCCCCACTCGCGATTGATGATCAGCTGTATCGCCAGCGCGCGGCGCACGGATTCATCGGTCGGTGTCGTAATCGCCTCATCATAGGCATTGGTATGCAGCGAATTGCAGTTGTCATAGATCGCAATCAACGCCTGCAGCGTGGTGCGAATGTCATTGAAATCCACTTCCTGTGCGTGCAATGAGCGGCCCGAGGTCTGGATGTGATATTTCAGCTTCTGACTGCGCTCGTTTGCGCCATATTTTTCGCGTAGGGACACCGCCCAGATGCGTCGCGCGACGCGCCCCAGCACGGTGTACTCCGGATCCATGCCGTTGGAGAAGAAGAACGACAGGTTCGGCGCAAAGTCATCAATGTGCATGCCGCGCGCCAGATAGGCCTCGACAAAGGTAAAACCATTCGAGAGCGTGAACGCCAGCTGCGAGATCGGGTTCGCACCGGCCTCGGCAATGTGATATCCGGAGATCGACACCGAATAAAAATTGCGCACCTTGTGATCGACGAAGTACTGCTGAATATCGCCCATCACCTTCAGTGAGAATTCAGTGGAGAAAATACAGGTATTCTGGCCCTGATCTTCTTTCAGGATATCGGCCTGCACCGTGCCGCGCACGTTCTGCAGTACCCATGCACGGAGTTGTGCGGCTTCTTCAGCGGTAGGCTCGCGGCCTTTGTCGGCCTTGAATTTTTCCATCTGCTGATCGATCGCGGTGTTCATAAAGAATGCGAGGATGGTCGGCGCGGGACCATTGATGGTCATCGACACCGAGGTCGTCGGGTCGCATAGATCAAAGCCGTCGTACAGCACCTTCATGTCGTCCAGCGTCGCGATCGACACGCCTGAATTGCCGACCTTACCGTAAATGTCGGGGCGCAGTGCTGGATCTGCGCCGTACAGCGTGACCGAGTCGAAGGCTGTTGAGAGCCGTTTGGCCGGCATGCCCTCGGACACCAGCTTGAAGCGCCGGTTAGTGCGGAAGGCATCCCCCTCGCCCGCAAACATGCGGGTCGGATCTTCATTCTCGCGCTTGAAAGGGAATACGCCTGCGGTATAGGGGAAATAGCCTGGCAGGTTTTCTTTCATCAGCCAGCGCAGCAAGTCACCCTGGTCGGCGTAGGTCGGCAGCGACACCTTGCGCACTTTGTTGCCGGAGAGCGTTTCAGTGAACAGACGCGTGCGAATCTCTTTGTCACGAATCTTCACGACATGCTCATCACCGCTGTAGGTGGCTTGCAGCTCCGGCCAGCCGGACAACACCGTGCGCGCATCTGCATCCAGTGCATGCTCGCGCTGCATGATCAGATCATCAAAATCAGCGGGCTTGCCTGCCGCGGACAAGAGGCGCTTTACTTCTGTCAGTTGTTGACGTTGGCGAGCGATGATGACTTGCTTTTCCACGCGGCGGTGGTAGCCGCGCACGGTATCGGCGATTTCTGCCAGATAGCGGCTGCGCGCCGGCGGCACGATAGCGTTTCGGCCTGAAGAAAAACGCGCACTCACCGGCGCGAGCTTGCCGGGGTTGACGTTCAGGCCCAGTTCGGTCAGCCTAGGCAGCAGTCCCTGATACAGTGCGGTCACGCCATCATCATTGAAGCGCGACGCCTGCGTACCGAACACGGGCATCTGCTCGGTCGGAGTTGTCCAGGCTTCACGGTTGCGCTGCACCTGCTTGGCAACATCGCGCAGCGCGTCCTGCGCACCTTTGCGATCAAATTTATTGATCGCGACAAAATCGGCGAAGTCGAGCATGTCGATTTTTTCCAGCTGCGACGCGGCGCCGAACTCGGGCGTCATCACATACAGGCTGCAATCCACATGCGGCACGATGGCAGCATCTCCCTGACCAATGCCCGAGGTTTCGACAATCACCAGATCAAAGCCCGCGACGCGGCAGGCAGCAACGACATCGGGCAAGGCCTGCGAAATTTCTGATCCCGCCTCGCGCGTGGCGAGCGAGCGCATGAACACACGCTGCTTGCCGCTCCACGGATTGATCGCGTTCATGCGGATGCGATCGCCGAGCAGCGCACCACCGGACTTGCGGCGCGACGGGTCGATGGAGATCACCGCCACATTCAGCGCATCGTCCTGATCGATGCGCAGCCGGCGGATCAGCTCATCCGTGAGCGAGGATTTGCCCGCGCCACCGGTGCCGGTGATGCCCAGCGCAGGCACCGTGGTGTTCGCAGCCGCGTCGTGCAAGGCTTTTTTCAGCTCGGGCGATGCCTTGCCGTTCTCCAGCGCCGTGATCAGTTGCGCCAGCGGGCGCTGGCGAGTGCTGATATCGCCGCCCGTGAGCGCGGCGAGCGACGTGGGTGCGTAGGATGAGAGATCGATATCGCAGGCTTTGATCATGTAAGTGATCATGCCAACCAGACCCATGCGCTGACCGTCTTCCGGGCTGAAGATGCGTGCTACGCCGTAGTCATGCAATGCCTTGATTTCGGTGGGCACGATCACGCCACCGCCGCCGCCATACACCTTAATATGCTCACCACCGCGCTCTTTCAGCAGGTCGATCATGTATTTGAAATATTCGACATGACCGCCCTGGTAACTGGAAATAGCGATGCCCTGCGCGTCTTCCTGCAGCGCGGCGGTAACGATTTCTTCCACCGAGCGGTTATGGCCCAGATGGACGACCTCGGCACCTTGCGACATCAGGATGCGGCGCATGATGTTGATGGAGGCATCGTGGCCATCGAATAGCGAGGCCGCCGTCACGAAGCGCACCTTGTTGGCAGGCGTGTAGGCGGTGAGGTTCTGGGATACCGACAAGTCGGTCATGGCGAAATCTCCGGGGATCAGCGTCGCCGATGGGGCTCGGCAAGATTGACGCTTACGTTAACGTCAAGTACGTTGAGTATAGCGTGAAAGTCTGTGGTCAGGCGGTCGAATCGGCACTCGACGAGGTAGGCTACTATCGAGGCCATGTGCCCCTAGGATTGCGACCATGTCTGACTTGATACTGCATCATTACCCCGCATCCCCCTTTGCCGAAAAAATCCGCCTGATGATGGGACGAAAAGGTCTGGTGTGGCGCTCGGTGACGATCCCGATGATCATGCCCAAGCCGGACTTGGTGGCGCTCACCGGTGGTTACCGGCGCACCCCGGTATTGCAGATCGGTGCCGATGTGTACTGTGACACTGCACTGATGGCGGATGTGCTGGAGCAGCGGGCACCTGAGCCGCCGGCGTTTCCTCCGTCGCAGAAGGGACTCGCGCGGGTGCTCGCGCAATGGGCTGATACGACCTTGTTTCAGACCGCGATGGCGTACAACTTTCAGCCCGCCGGCGCGAGCGCATTCTTCCCGGATCCCGAACAACTGAAAATCTTTGCCGCTGACCGTGCGGCGATGCGCAATAACGCGCCGCGTATGCCGGTCCCGGATGCCACCGCCGCGTACAAGAGTTATTTGCGACGGATCGCGAGCATGCTAGAGCATCAGTCATTTTTACTCGGTGAGCACCCCTGTATTGCCGATTTTTCGGTCTATCATCCCCTATGGTTCACCCGGCATCAGGTGCCGGTGTTGGCGGGCATTCTGGATGCCGTGCCTGCGGTGCTGGCGTGGATGGATAATATGGCGGCGATTGGGCATGGGAGTTCATCAGCGATGACGGCGGATGAGTCGCTGGGCATCGCGCAGGCCGCCACTCCCGAGGCCTTGCCACAGGAAATTCATCAAGATGATCATGGCATTGCGTTGGGTCAGGCAGTCGTTATTGTTGCCGAAGCCTTTGGTCTGGAGCCCACGGAGGGAACGCTAGTGGCGGCGAGTCGTACGCGCTACACCTTGCGACGAGAGGATCCGCGTGTGGGGTGGGTTCATGTGCATTTTCCCCGTGTGGGCTATCTGCTCAAGGCCACATAAGCGACCGACTGAGTTGGGATTCGGCAGCGGCTTGAATCTTTCGGAACGCAAAATTACCGCGCGCCAGTTCAACCGTCCATGCGAAGAGATGGCGGGCCTGCTCCTGATCGCCCAGCCTGTGCAGGCACTCTCCCAGACGGTATGCTGCACCCATGTGATGATGGTCGATCTGTAGGCTGAGTTTGTAAAAATCGGCCGCACTCGTCGCATCGCCCAGATGCTGCAGACAAGAGGCTACCTTGAACGTAAACCGCGCTTCGCGATGTCCGGCGACCAGCACGAAGCTCGAGAGTATCAGCGCTGCTTGAAACTCTTCTTCATTCACCAGTTGGCAAGCCGCCTGATAGCTCTTTTCCAAAACACGATCGCTTATGTCAAGGCATTGCGCGAGCGATTTACCGGTGATGAGTTCGGCCGCGAATTGTTCAGTCAATGCGGGCGCCGCTTCAAGGGTTTGCTGTGCCTGGTCGAGGAGACGGTCGATTTCCGGTTGCGGATGATGACAGGATGACCGTAATGCACTTGCTAACAAAGGATGCATGGCCCGGAGTTGGTGGGAGGAGTGGGTGGGCGAAACGTGCGCAGTGTTCACTCCGCACGTTAACAAAAGCGTACCGCGACAAGGATGAATGAACAGGCCTTACTCAGCAGGGCCTTGAGCGCTCAGATGGTAAAGCCCGCCAAGAAATGAGGCTGTCAGCAAGGCACCGCCACTCAGGAGCATGGCACCATTCGCTATGGGGTTAGCGCTGGGTTTGTCCAGTGTCATTCCCATGCCACCAGTGGTAATCAGCGCCAGTCCTCCGAAAGTACCAACTGCGGACAACGTATTGATAATGTAGTGCACCGGTTTGGGGCAACTTGGTCTAGTGTTCGCCTGATCAGACGAGCTATCGGTGTCGGACACGTTGACCGATGTGCTGGCACTCTCTGTCTTGCTGTCGAATTCGTCGTCAGACAGACTGCTGTTCGTACTGATGACGCTACTGTCATCCTCGTTATCGACCATGGGGAACTGAGTATTTTTTTTGATGGATACCTGGGGTAGAGACGCGACAGACATGATGCTTCCTTTCAAAGAGGTTACTGAGTGGCCAGACACGATGACAAAAACAATTTGTCGCGATGGCTCAGGTTTTTCAGTAACCGAATCTGAAAAGTGTCTCAATGATTTTTTAATAAATGAAAAAATCAGCGAAAAAATAGCCGATGACCGGCCAGATTGAGATTGACTAGGGTCGACAGATGCGCAGGGCAGGCTGGCAGCAGGGGTGAGCTGCAGCGGGATTACTCCACTGTCACCGACTTTGCCAGATTACGCGGCTTGTCAACATCGGTGCCGCGCGCCAGTGCGGTGTGATAAGCGAGCAGCTGCAGGGGCACGATGTGCAGAATCGGCGAGAGCAAGCCGTAGTGCTCTGGCAGGCGGATCACATGAATGCCATCGCTGGACGCGATATGCGAATCGGCGTCCGCAAACACATATAACTGACCGCCGCGAGCGCGAACTTCCTGCATGTTCGATTTCAGTTTCTCGATCAGCGCATCATTGGGTGCGACAGTGACGACAGGCATCTCGTCGGTGACCAGTGCCAGCGGTCCGTGCTTGAGCTCACCCGCGGGATAAGCCTCGGCATGGATGTAGGAGATTTCTTTTAGCTTCAGTGCGCCTTCGAGTGCGATCGGATAGTGCAGACCTCGACCTAAAAAGAGAGCATTTTCCTTGCTTGCGAATACATCTGCCCAGGCGATGATCTGGGGTTCAAGAGCAAGTACTGATGATAAGGCCGCAGGCAGGTGCCGCAGACTTTTCAGATGGGTGGCTTCCGCATCAACAGCCAGTGTGCCGCGCAGCTTAGCCAGCGTCAGCGTCAATAGATACAGCGCTGTGAGTTGCGTGGTGAATGCTTTGGTCGAAGCCACACCGATTTCCACACCGGCACGCGTCAGATAGGACAGTGTGGTCTCACGCACCATCGCCGAGGTTGCAACATTACAGATGGCGAGTGAGTGACGATGGCCCAGCGCTTTTGCATAGGTCAACGCCGCCAAGGTGTCGGCGGTTTCGCCTGATTGCGAGATCACAACGACCAGTGCGTTGGTGTTGACCGCAGGCTCGCGGTATCGGTATTCGCTGGCAATTTCGACATGGGTCGGCAGGCCAGCCAGTGACTCCAGCCAGTACTTGGCAGTCATGCCTGAGTAATAGCTGGTGCCGCAGGCGAGGATCAGGATCGCATCGATACCTGAAAATACCTCCTGTGCGCTCTTGCCGAACAGGTCGGGCGCAAAGCCGAGCACGCCTTCGAGCGTGTCGCCAATCGCACGCGGCTGCTCGAAGATTTCTTTTTGCATGTAGTGCCGGTAGGGGCCGAGGTCGATGGCGCCAGCGTAGGCATGTACAGTCTGTATCTTGCGTTTAGCTTTGGCATCGTTTTTGTCGGTGATGCTGATACCGCTCAGGCCTACATCGACAACATCGCCTTCTTCCAGGTAAATGATCTGATCGGTGGTGCCCGCCAGTGCCATCGCGTCGGACGCCACGAAATTTTCATTCTGGCCGATGCCAACGACCAGCGGGCAGCCCGCCCGCGCGCCTACCACGCGTTCGGGTTCGTCTTTGCAAAATACAGCAATCGCAAAGGCGCCGTGCAGCCGCTTGACGGCCTGTTGCACGGTAAGCAGCAGATCGCCGTGGTAGAGCTCGTTCACCAGATGGGCAATGACTTCGGTATCCGTTTGCGACTCGAACACATAGCCTAGTTTGATCAGTTCGCTGCGGATCTCTTCGTAGTTTTCGATGATGCCGTTGTGAACAATCGCGATGCGTGCCTCGCCATTTTTTGACGAAAAATGCGGATGTGCATTGTTGGTTGCGGGCGCGCCGTGGGTGGCCCAGCGCGTGTGCGCGATGCCAGTATGGCCGGTGAGCTGAGTATCGGCAACCTGGATTTCCAGTTCGGCGACTCGAGAAACACTGCGCGAGCGCTTTAGCCCGAGCTGGTGCACGGCCACCCCGCAGGAGTCATAGCCCCGGTATTCGAGACGCTTGAGTCCTTCGAGCAAGATGGGAACGATGTCGCGCTGAGCGACGGCGCCAACGATGCCGCACATGAGGAATCCTATTTCTTCGATTTGACAGGCCGTTGCCAGCCCGTGATGCTGGTTTGCTTCGCGCGCGATACGGTCAAGCTGTCGGCGGGCGCGTCCTTGGTCAGCGTCGTTCCGGCGCCCAGTGTTGCACCGCGCCCCACCGTGACGGGCGCGACCAGTTGGGTGTCGCTGCCGATGAATGCATCATCTTCGATCACAGTACGGTGCTTGTTCGCACCGTCGTAATTGCAGGTGATAGTGCCTGCGCCGATGTTCACCCGCTTTCCGACACTGGCATCGCCCACGTAGGCAAGATGATTGGCTTTGCTGTTGGCGCCGAACTGGCTGTTCTTCACTTCGACAAAATTACCGATGTGAACTTGCTCAGCCAGTGCAGTGCCGGGACGCAGGCGCGCATAGGGCCCAATCTGTGATGCCGATCCAATGCTCGCGTCTTCGATATGGGTGAAGGGCTTGATCTGCACATCTGCAGCGATACGCGCATTGCGGATTACGCAGTGTGCGCCGATGTGTGTCTGGTCGCCTAGCTCAACCTCGCCTTCGAACACGCAGTTCACGTCGATTACCACATCTCGACCGCAACGTAGCGTTCCGCGTACATCAAGGCGCGCCGGATCGGCGAGCGTCACGCCTTGTTCCAGCAGTTGGTTTGCAATGTTGCTCTGGTGGATGCGCTCAAGCGCTGCCAGTTGCACCTTGCTGTTTACGCCTAGCGTCTCCCACGCATGCGCGGGCTGCGATGATTCGACCGGCACACCATCTTCGACGGCCAGCGCGATGATGTCGGTCAGGTAGTACTCGCGCTGCGCATTCTCGTTCGAGAGGCGTGATAGCCAGCCCTTGAGCTTGCGCGTGGGCGCCACGAGGATTCCCGTATTCACTTCGCGTATCTGACGTTCTTTGTCGTCGGCATCCTTCTGCTCGACGATGCGCACGATACGCTGTTGTTCGCGAACTATTCGCCCGTAGCCGGTGGGGTCGTCGAGCTCAATCGTCAATACCGCCAGCTTGTCCTTGCCTGCGGTGGCCGCGAGCGATTTCAGCGTGCCGACGCTGGTCAATGGCACATCGCCATACAGCACCAGCGTGGGTTCATGGTCGTTTAGTGCAGGGGCTGCTTGCATGACCGCGTGACCGGTACCCAGCTGCGGCTCCTGCAGCACGAAATGCAGATCGTCGGATGCAAGCCGGGTAGGCACGGCATCGCCCCCGTGGCCATAGATCACGCAGCAGCAGGAAGGCGAGAGCTGGCGCGCAGTGTCAATGACGTGGGAGAGCAGCGGCTTCCCGCCCAGTGTGTGCAGAACCTTGGGCAGATCGGATTGCATGCGCTTTCCCATGCCTGCAGCGAGAATGACAACGTTCATAGGCGGAATGTAGAGAAGTGCAAAATTCTAGCATGCACCCTTTGGGCTGCCTTGCAGGAAATCAGGAGAGGTCGCCGGTAGTTGGCGAGGATTGTGCGGTAGTCAATGGGGAAATGACGATTCATCCTCGTCATCATCGCTAGCAGGATGCAGACGAATGATGTTTGCTGACTCGCCTGTGGCGCAAGGCTCCTCGTCGAAAGCGATATCGCCATCGAGGCTGGCGATGCCGTTCGCGCTCAGGCTGGCGAAATCGAACATCGAGCGATCCATCAGATGTGAGGGAACCACGGTGGAGAGCGAAGAGAAGATATTTTCTACCCGACCTGGGAATTTTCTCTCCCAGTCGCGCAGCATGCTTTTGATTTGTTTACGCTGCAGATTCTCCTGACTGCCGCAAAGATCGCAGGGAATAATCGGAAAATTTTTTACGTTGGCATAGCGCTCGGTATCAGCCTCGCGCACATAGGCCAGAGGGCGTATCACAACATGCTTTCCGTCATCGGACTGTAGCTTCGGCGGCATACCTTTCAGTTTACTGGCAAAAAACATGTTCAAGAAGAAGGTCTCCATGATGTCATCGCGATGATGGCCGAGCGCGATTTTGGTCGCGCCCAGTTCGTCGGCGACTCGGTACAAGATTCCTCTGCGTAGTCGCGAACACAGCGAGCAAGTTGTTTTACCTTCCGGAATGACACGCTTGACGATGCTGTACGTGTCCTGCGTCTCAATATGGAAAGGCACGTCAATGCTCTGCAGATAATTCGGCAGAACATCTGCCGGAAAATTAGGCTGTTTCTGATCAAGATTAACCGCGACGATATCGAAACGGATTGGCGCACGCTCGCGCAGCGTCAACAAGATATCGAGCAAGGCATAACTGTCCTTGCCGCCCGAGAGGCAGACCATGACCTTGTCGCCCTCTTCGATCATATGGAAGTCGCCAATGGCCTGACCCACCAAGCGGCACAGTCGCTTATGCAGCTTGTTGTTTTCGTAGGCGACTTTGTCGAGCTGGCGCGCGGTGAGTGGGCTGTTCATGTCAGGCGGCCTTAATCTGGAACACTTCCACGCCGACGGCCTCACAGTCAGGATAGACATCGGGTTTCTGGGTCGAGACTTGCACTGCTTTGACTTTCGGGTGCGCTAGCAGTGTGCGCGCAATATGATCACATAGCGTTTCCTGCAGCTGTACATGGCCCTGCGACACATGTTGTTTTATGGTGTTTCGAATGAAATCATAATCCACGACCTCGCTGAGCTGGTCTTGCATCGGCGTCGATTCGGACAGCGGGATGAAGAGCTCGACATTAAAAAGTACGCGCTGTTGGGCTTGTTTTTCGAAATCATGCACGCCGATATGGCTCATGATTTCATAGTTATTTAAAAATAGTCTGCGGCAATGGGTCAACGCAGGATGCAGAAATAGAGAGGACATGGACAAGTTCGGTTGGTAATCAGGTTGGGCTCATTTGGCCACAAACATCACATCGCGGCTCATGGGCATCAGGTGCTGGCCGCCGTCTACCACCAACACCGTGCCGGTGATGGCTTCGGCATGGGCAAGATAGCAGGCGGCAGCGGCGATGTCGTCGGGTGTGCTGCTTTTGCCCAGGGGTGTCTTGGTGTGTGCTGCCGCAAAGCCTTGCTCGGTCTGGTCGCCCGACACCAGGGTCAGCCCGGGCGCGAGGCCGACCACCCGAACTCTGGGCGCCAATGCCTGCGCAAGCAGTACGGTGGCAGACTGTAATCCAGCTTTGGACAAGGTGTAGGAAAGAAAGTCCGGATTGGGATTAAATAGTTTCTGGTCGAGCAGGTTGATGACGACCGATTGCAAACCCTCCGGCGTTGCATCATGGAGCGCCTGAGACAGCAGCACCGGAGCAGCAAGGTTTGCACGCATGTGCTGATCCAGCATTTTTACAGAGAAGGTGGACGCATCGTCATACGTAAAGAGTGACGCGCTGTTCACCACGCAGCTGATCGGCCCGATGCGAGCTATGGCGCGCGGCAAGAGGTCACGGCACGACGCTTCATCGGCCAGATCAGCATCGAGCACAATGGCTTGCCTGCCCAATTGCCGGATTTCCTCGGCGGTGGCCTCAGCCTCGTTGGCAGAGCTTCGGTAATGGACAACCATGTCCCACCCCGCGCTGGCCAGGCCGAGCGCGATCGAGCGTCCTAGTCGCTTCCCAGCGCCGGTCACCAGGGCAATTTTTTGGGTGTGAATCACGGTCTCGTTAGTGTGGTGTTTTTCGGTGGCGGCGCAGCGTTATCAACTTTTGCGGTTTGCGCAGGCAGTCTTCTCTACAATATCGTGATGCTATTACCCGAGCCTTCAGCAGACGCCTTGTCTGCATCTCAAGCGCTGGAGTCCCTGATCCGCGAAGACATCCGAGCGCATCAAGGCTGGATTTCTTTTGCGCGCTTCATGGAGCTGGCCTT
Organism: Oxalobacteraceae bacterium; assembly: GCA_046090895.1. GTDB lineage: Bacteria > Pseudomonadota > Gammaproteobacteria > Burkholderiales > Burkholderiaceae_D > Pernthalerella. The sequence goes on from JBJTAS010000003.1 coordinate 45,185, forward strand.
GTACGCAAAAGGGCTAGGTTATTACGCGGGTGGTGCAGCAAAGCTTGGCAAAGGCGGTGATTTTACAACCGCGCCTGAGATGTCGCCGCTGTTTGGCGCGACGCTCGCCCAGTTCGCGGCCAGCCTCGATCTGGCTTCTCCGTTGCAGGTGCTGGAGTTCGGTGCCGGCACCGGCAAGTTGGCGGAGGATTTTCTCTCGGCGGCTGCCGCCACGGGTCTGGAGGTCGCCCGCTATCAGATCGTTGAGCTGTCAGGGGATTTGCGCGAGCGACAGCGACATCGATTGTCGGGGCGCGATCAGGTCGGCTGGCTTGACGCGCCGCCGTTGACCTTCTCCGGATTAGTGCTGTGTAATGAGGTGCTGGATGCGATGCCCGTTCCCCTGGTGGTCCGTCGGCACGGCCGGTGGATGGAACTGGGCGTGTCGCTTGAGTCGGAATGCTTTGCGTTTCGCGAGCGTGCTGCCGCCGAGGACTTGTGCTTGCACATTCCCGATTCGGATAGCTTGCCTGAAGGGTATGTGACGGAGGTCCATCCTCAGCAAGCGGGCTTCGTGCGCATGCTGGGCGACATGCTGACCAGCGGAGCGGGTGGCATGGCTGTGCTGATCGACTACGGTTTTCCCGCGCGCGAGTATTACTTCTCCCAACGCGCATCAGGCACCCTGATGTGCCACTACCGGCATCATGCGCACACCGACCCTTTTTACCGGTTGGGTTTACAGGACATCACCGCTCATGTGGATTTCACCCAGATGGGCCGCGCCGCGCTGGAGGCTGGTCTGCAGATTGCCGGCTACATGAATCAGGCAGCGTTCCTGCTGGGCGCGGGCCTGCCCCAACTGCTTGAGCAGCGGCAGACCGAGGATGCCTCGGCTTGGCTACCCTTGGTGAGTGCGGTTCAACAGCTGACCTCGCCTGCGGAAATGGGCGAACTGTTCAAAGTCCTGTTGCTCGCCAGCCGGGTCGATGCACCGCCGGCGATTGCCGAACTGGATCAGAGCTACCGGTTATGAGCCCGAGCAACCACGCGATGCGGGGAGGACAAGGTTGATCCGTTGGCTATTCGTTATTTTTTTGACAGTAATCGTGCTCGCCTCCGCGCTGCCGTGGCTGGAAAAGCTTGGCATTGGGCGTTTGCCGGGCGATCTCAGGTTCAGTCTGTTTGGCAAAAAGATATTCCTGCCATTCGCCTCGACCATTCTTATTTCATTGATGGCCTTCTTCGTGGCCCGCTTCGTCTGAACGCCGATGATCCGTTGGGTTGCTGCTATTTTCTTGCTACTTACCGTCTTTTACCCACTTTTGCCGTTTCTTGACCGGCTCTGGCTGGGGCGAGTCCCAGGCGATGTTCGCTTTCGGCTGCGGGGCGTTGTGTTTTGCCTGCCGTTTGGCTCGACGGTCGTGTGCTCGCTGCTCGCTTTTGCCATCGCCCGACTCGCTCGCCTGTACTGATTTTTCCGACCCGCCGGTACGCGCAATTGCCGCATAAATCCTTGAGAAAACAGCAGCTTCGGCATTATTTCCATTGACAAAACCAACGCTGCCACTTATAGTTTGCGGTTCCCTGCGGAGGGGTGGCCGAGTGGTTAATGGCAGCAGACTGTAAATCTGCCCTCTTGCGAGTACGCTGGTTCGAATCCAGCCCCCTCCACCAGGCGCAAAATCGCTGTCGATCAGGTGGTGATTTTGCTGCAAAGAAGCAGAGCAGTGGTAGTGGCCGCGGTTGGTCGCCCTTGCGGGTGTAGCTCAATGGTAGAGCTGAAGCCTTCCAAGCTTATGACGAGGGTTCGATTCCCTTCACCCGCTCCAGAGTTTTTTGCTGTTCGCCTGCAGAGTACGCGGGCGGGTAGCAGGTAAGCCCTTGTAGCTCAGTGGTAGAGCACTCCCTTGGTAAGGGAGAGGCCACGTGTTCAATCCACGTCAAGGGCACCAGCTTATTTTTGGTTAGTCGGTACAGTCGGGCGCGTGCCTGAACCTTCTCATCAACTAGTTCGGAGTGCATGATGGCAAAAGGCAAGTTTGAGCGGACCAAACCGCACGTGAATGTGGGCACGATTGGTCACGTTGACCACGGCAAGACGACGCTGACGGCGGCGATTGCGACGGTGTTGTCGAAGAAGTTTGGTGGAGAGGCCAAGGCCTATGACCAGATTGATGCGGCGCCGGAAGAGAAAGCGCGCGGCATTACGATTAACACGGCCCACGTTGAGTACGAGACGGCGAATCGCCACTACGCGCACGTTGACTGCCCGGGCCACGCCGACTACGTCAAGAACATGATTACCGGCGCAGCGCAGATGGACGGTGCGATTTTGGTGTGTTCGGCGGCGGATGGTCCTATGCCCCAGACCCGCGAGCACATTCTGCTGGCGCGTCAGGTGGGCGTGCCCTACATCATCGTGTTTTTGAACAAGTGCGACATGGTCGATGACGCTGAGCTGTTGGAGCTAGTCGAGATGGAAGTGCGCGAGCTGCTCTCGAAGTACGAGTTTCCTGGTGACGATCTGCCCATCATCCGTGGTTCAGCCAAGTTAGCGCTCGAAGGTGATGCAGGCGATCTGGGCGAAGGCGCGATTTTGAAGCTGGCCGAGGCTCTGGATAGCTACATACCGACGCCTGAGCGTGCGATTGACGGCGCGTTCCTGATGCCGGTGGAAGACGTGTTCTCGATTTCGGGTCGTGGCACAGTGGTTACCGGTCGCGTTGAGCGCGGCATCATCAAGGTGGGCGAAGAGATTGAGATTGTGGGCATTCGCGATACCCAGAAGACGACCTGCACGGGCGTGGAGATGTTCCGCAAGTTGCTGGATCAGGGTCAGGCGGGCGACAACGTGGGCGTGCTGCTGCGAGGTACCAAGCGTGAAGACGTTGAGCGTGGTCAGGTGCTGGCCAAGCCAGGCTCGATCAAGCCGCACAAGCATTTCACGGGCGAGATTTATGTGCTGTCCAAGGATGAGGGTGGTCGTCATACGCCGTTTTTCAACAACTATCGTCCGCAGTTTTACTTCCGTACGACGGATGTGACGGGTGCGATCGAGCTGCCTGAGGGCAAGGAGATGGTGATGCCGGGCGATAACGTGTCGATCACGGTGAAGCTGATCAACCCGATCGCGATGGAAGAGGGTCTGCGCTTTGCGATCCGCGAAGGCGGCCGTACGGTGGGCGCCGGCGTCGTCGCCAAGATCATCGAGTAA
>JBJTAS010000004.1:0-25104 GCA_046090895.1 Oxalobacteraceae bacterium
GAATAGAGCCCGACCACACCCATCAGCTTCACGTCACCTGCCGCCATGCCCTTGAGCAGATACAGCGGCATGAACACCATCAGGCCGACCAGACCGCCGAGCAGTGATGCAGCCAGTCCCTGTCCGCCGGGCATGAACGCAGACAGCATCAGCGCAGCGGCTGCACTGGGCGCCAGCAAGCGATTCGGAATACGCCACTGCCGCAGGTCGACCCATGCGGCCCAGAGCACCGTGAGCAGCAGGCCAGCAAGGGCGCCGTAGGCGGGAAGATGTTGAGCGAGAAATTTCATGGCGTTGGGGCGGGCGCTATCGGAAACCTTTGGATCTCCGTGAGTAAATCCAACAGGCCCGCTGCAGAACTTCAGGCGCTCAGCGCGGTGAGGATGCTTTGAAAGGCGGTTTTGAGCTTGTCGCCAATATTGCTTACCAAAGTCACGATGACGGCGGCAATCAATGCGACGAAAATGCCGTACTCGACAGCCGTCGCACCCTGCTCGTCGGTCAGAAAATCACTCACTTTTTCGACTAGAAATTTCATAGGTCAGCTCCAGATGACAGGTAAGAAAATGGAAGCCTTGTCTTGTGCCGGGCTGACCAGGACTTCACATTTGGCGCCGGCAGGATCAGACTTCTGTCTTGTCCGACTCGCCAGCACACCGGCAATCCGGACTTACTGACAAATATTGCTTATTTGTCATCATGGAGTGTAGGGAGAGTGAGCACTCTCGGGAATAGTGCAATTGCACTAAGTGATTTATCTTATTAATAACATTATTGATGAATATAAATAAATATGCCGAGGGTGAATGCTCACATAAAATCGTTTTTCCACCCTCGAATTGACGAAGTTCCCGCGGCGTTGCACCGCCGTGACCCCGATACCTGCCTCAGAAAAAAGGAAGCTCAATGAAAGCCCAGGAAATCAGCCGCCGCCCTACAAAGGAGCCTGCAGCATCTGACGGCCACGACGGGCACAGCCATGCAGCCGCACAGCCAGTCGTCGATGACAAGCCCTATACCGATCCGGTGTGCGGCATGAAAGCAGCGGCCAATCCTGACAAGTCGGCGGTGCACGACGGTCAGACCTATTACTTCTGCAGCACGGGCTGCGTCGCCAAGTTCACTGCCGACCCGATGCGTTACCTGTCACCCGACAGAAAAAACGAACCGACCGGCCCCGCCGGTGCGATCTATACCTGCCCGATGCATCCGGAAATCCAGCAAGTCGGCCCGGGCGGCTGCCCGATCTGCGGCATGGCGCTGGAGCCTAGGCATGCAACGATGGAGGAAGACACCACCGAGCTGGATGACATGACGCGCCGCTTCTGGTTCAGCCTCGTGTTATCGCTGCCTTTGCTGTTGCTGAGCATGGGTGAACTGGTCGGCATCGATGCCGCAGCGCTGCTCGGGCATCAGACCAGCGCATGGCTTCAGGGGCTGCTGGCAACGCCGGTGGTGCTGTGGTTCGGCTGGCCCTTCCTCGCGCGCGGCGCGCAGTCATTCAGAAGCGGCCATCTGAATATGTTCAGTCTGATCTCGATCGGCGTGATCGCCGCCTGGCTGTTCAGTGCAATCGGCTTGTTGTTCCCGAGCGTACTGCCTGAAGCCTTCAAGATGAACGGCATGGCGCCGCTGTATTTCGAGGCTGCTGCCGTGATCGTGACATTGGTGCTGGTCGGACAAGTGCTGGAGCTGCGCGCACGCTCGCGTACGAATGCGGCAGTCAGATCGCTGCTCGCACTGACGCCCGCCACGGCAATACGCGTGGGCGCTGATGGCAGCGAAAAAGAAGTGCCACTGTCCGAAGTGCGCATCGGTCACCTGCTGCGTGTGAAGCCGGGCGCAAATGTGCCTGTCGATGGCGTGGTCAGCGATGGTCAATCCACCGTCGATGAATCCATGCTGACCGGCGAACCGATGCCGGTTGCCAAGCAAGCCGGCAGCAGCGTATCGGCCGGCACCGTGACTCAACAAGGATCTTTCGTGATGCGCGCAGAACGCGTCGGTGCCGATACCTTGCTCTCGCAGATCGTGAACCTGGTAAATCAGGCGGGACGCTCGCGCGCGCCGATACAAAAGCTCGCCGATCAGGTATCGGGCTGGTTCGTGCCTGCAGTCATCGCTGTCGCCGCACTGGCCTTCATCATCTGGGCAGCATTCGGCGCCACACCGGGGCTCGCCAACGGTCTGGTCGCTGCAGTATCCGTGCTGATCATCGCCTGTCCCTGCGCCCTGGGACTGGCCACGCCGATCTCGATCATGGTGGGTGTCGGACGCGGCGCGCGCGAGGGTGTACTGGTGAAGGATGCGGAAGGACTGGAGCTGATGGAAAAAGTCGACACACTCGTCGTCGACAAAACGGGCACGCTCACCGAAGGCAAGCCGCAAGTACAGCAGATCATTGCCGCCGAAGGGTTTGCACGCGCCGATGTGCTGGTACTGGCAGCAGCGCTCGAAAAAATGAGCGAGCACCCGCTGGCACAGGCCATTCTGGGTCATCTGATTGCACAAGGCTTGCCGGTGCTACCCGTCGAAATATTTACTTCCGTGACGGGCAAAGGTGTGCGCGGCAACATCGACGGCCAGCCGGTGTTGCTGGGCAATGCCCTGCTGCTGAAAGAAGCGGGTATCGATATCAGCACACTCGAAACCAAAGCCGATGAGCTGCGTGACCTTGGTCATACCGTGATGTTCGTCTCGGTCGGTGGTCGTTTTGCCGGGCTGATCAGCGTGGCCGACAGCATCAAGCCCGAGAGCCGCGAGGCAATACGCCAGCTGCATGCCGAAGGTATGAAGATCGTGATGCTGACCGGTGATAACGCCAAGACGGCACGAGCAGTCGCCGTGAGTCTGGGTATCGACACGGTGCATGCCGAAGTACTGCCCGAGGACAAATACCGTCATGTACAGTCACTGCAACAACAAGGACATATTGTGGCGATGGCCGGCGATGGCGTGAATGACGCCCCGGCGCTCACGCAAGCCAATGTCGGTATCGCCATGGGTACGGGCACCGACATCGCCATGAATAGTGCACGTATCGTGCTGGTGAAAGGCGACCTGCGTGGCATTGCGCGCGCCCGTCAGTTGTCCCGTGCCACCATGCGCAATATCCGGCAAAACCTGTTCTTCGCGTTTGTCTATAACTTCGTCGGCGTGCCCATTGCTGCGGGCGTGCTGTATCCATCGCTCGACCTCCTGTTGTCGCCGATGATTGCCAGCGCAGCGATGAGCCTCTCCTCGGTATCCGTCATTGCGAATGCGCTGCGGCTGAAGAACGCTGAGCTGTAAGACGATGCGCGAGCGAAGGCACGGCAGTCGCGAAGGCAATGTGGAACGCAATCCCTCGCTGCGCCTGTTCTACGCACTCTGGCCGGACGAGCAGACACGCCTCCGGCTGGCAGCGCTGCAAGCCGGGATCACAGGTCGCAAAGTAGAGGCCGCCAACCTGCACCTGACACTGGCCTTCCTCGGCAACCAGCCGCGTGATTCGCTGGCCCTGCTGGAAGGCGTGATGCAGTCTCTGATATTGAATCCGTTCACGCTGACGATTGATGAATACGGCTATTTCAGCAAACCGCGGGTTGTGTGGGCCGGCCCCTCATCGCCACCGGAAGCAGTCATCTCCTTGCAACGCGCATTGTGGCAATCGCTTCTGGACAACGGTATACCTCTAGAGCCTGTTGCAGGCTTCCGGCCGCATGTGACGCTCGCGCGCGATGCAGAACGCCTTGATCGCGAATGGGAAAATAACGTGGAGTGGGCCGTCAACACCATCGCGCTGATGGCATCGACATCAATTCCCGGCGGTGTGCGTTATCAGTCTGTCGCCAGTCGGCAGTTCTGATCAGTCGGGGTGTGTTATCGGTTGTTTTTGCGCGGTTTTTGTTTCGGCGCGCTGGGCCAGTTTTCGCAGCGCGTGCGCTGCGGCCACAAAGCCGAAGCTCGCCGTGACCACCACGGAAGAACCATAACCGGCACAGCTCAGTCCGGTGACACCTTCATCATCACCCTCGTCGTCAGTCGCGCAGACCTCTGGCATTTTCACGGGTTCGGTTGAATAGATCGCATCGATGCCGAACTTGTGCTTTGTACCCCGCGGGAAGCCATGTACCCGTCGCAATTGTTTTCGCACGCGCGCCAGCAGCGGCTCTTGCTCGGTGCGCGACAAATCGCAGACTTCGATACGCGTGGGGTCAGTCTGTCCACCTGCGCTGCCCAGGGTGATCAGCGGTATCTGCTGCAGACGGCAGTGAACGATCAATGCCGTCTTCGCACGCGCATCATCGATGGCATCGATCACATAATCAAAACGTCCGGCTGGAATCAGCGTGGCGATATTCTCGGAATCGATGAATTCTTCGACACCATGCACCCGGCAGTGCGGGTTGATCTGCGCGATGCGTGCTGACAGCGCTTCGACCTTGGCCTGCCCCAGCGTATCGGTCAGCGCATGAATCTGGCGGTTCACGTTCGATTCCGCCAGATGATCCAGATCGATCATCGTGATCTCGCCGATTGCGCTGCGAGCCAGCGCCTCGACGATCCATGAGCCAACGCCACCGACGCCGATCACGCACACGTGCGCGCGGCGAAAGGCCGCCAACCCGTGATCGCCATACAGGCGCGCGATGCCGCCGAATCGGCGTTCGAAGTCGATATCGTCCGTCGCTGCTGAGGTAAGAGGAAGTACACTGGCCATGCCGGCATTTTAGCGGACGACGAGCCCGCCCATCCTCTACACTAGCGGGTGTTATGCCGCCTTTCCTGCCGCAGCTCTCACCGCTGTTCCGACTGATCGCCGTCGCCGTCACCGCGCACGTGGCGCTGGGCGCGGCTCGGGTCACGACCGCGCTGTATGCGCTATCGCTACAGGCGTCGGCCTTCACGGTCGGCACGCTGATCGCCTTGTTCGCGGTATTCCCGATGCTGCTGGCCGTGCCCATGGGGCGAGTGATCGACCGCATTGGCGTGCGCCGGCCGCTGATGGCCGGCTGTCTGTTGGCTTCCGCAGGCGTGATCCTAGCGGCGACAGTCAGCGGGCTGACCGTGCTGTATCCGGCAGCGATACTGATCGGCACCGGCTTCATGGCCATCTTCATCGGCGCTCAACATGCGGTGGGGGCGCTTGCAGCTCCAGACCAGCGCACGGCAAGCTACAGCCGGCTGTCGCTGGGCTTCTCCATGTCGTCGTTCACGGGCCCGCTGATCGCCGGCTTCGTGATCGATCACAGTCATTATTCGGTCGCTTATCTGAGCTGCGGCGTGTTCACCCTGGCAGCTTTTCTGCTGTCGGCAAGCGGCGCATTGCGCGATCTTCCGATTACCACAGCACCTGCCAGCCAGAACAAAGGCAGCCCGCTGCAACTGCTGCGCGATCGCGAGCTGCGCCGTATTTACATCGTCGGCATCCTGCTGGCCGCTGCCTGGGATTTGTTTACCTTCGTGACCCCGGTACGCGGATCCCAACTGGGCTACTCGGCATCGACGATAGGCATGATCCTCGCGACCTTCGCCGCAGCGACCTTCGTGGTGCGGCTGGTCATGCCCGGTCTCGTCAGGCGTTATCGTGAATGGCAGATACTGACGGCCGCACTGAGCATCGCGGCTTGCTGCTATCTGCTCTTTCCTTTTACCGAGCAGCCATTGACGCTGGCCGCCACCGCGTTCGTGCTGGGTCTTGCACTGGGCTCCGGCCAGCCGAATGTACTGGCGCTTTTGCACACGAATGCGCCGCCCGGACGTGGCGCGGAAGCGATAGGGATTCGCGCTACCATAGGTAATGCGAGTTCCGCCTTCCTGCCGCTGGCCTTTGGCGCGGCGGGCGCAGCGCTGGGCTTGCTGATCGTCTTTTGGGGACTGGGCGCGATCATTGCCTGCGGCGTGCCGCTGGCAGCGCGCAAGGCGCTCTCGCATGCGCAAGACCCGCTCCGAAAAATCTGACCAATCACTTGAATCATCAACAGGAAAAAAGATGTCCATTGCTGACCTTCGCCGCGACTACAGCCACGCCACGCTCTCCGAACATGAGGTCGATCCGAATCCGATCAAGCAATTCGAGCAATGGTTCCAGCAAACGCTGGCGGCAGAAGTGCCCGAACCGAATGCAATGAGTCTCGCCACCGTCGGCAAAGCGGGCAAGCCCTCGCTGCGCATCGTGCTGCTCAAGGATGTCGATGCGCGCGGCTTTACCTGGTATACCAACTACGACAGTCGCAAGGGCGAAGATTTGCTGGCCAATCCGCAGGCGGCGCTGACTTTTCACTGGATACCGCTGGAGCGGCAGGTGCGGATCGAAGGTCGCGTGGAAAAGGTCGATGCCGCAGACAGCGATGCCTATTTCAATATTCGTCCGATCAAGAGCCGGCTAGGCGCGATCGCGTCAGCACAGAGCCGTCCTATCGACAGCCGCGAACTGCTGGAAAAGCAGTTCGCCGAGGCCGAGGCGCGCTACGGCGACCAACCCCCACGCCCCGCGCACTGGGGCGGCTATCGACTCGTACCGGAATGGGTAGAATTCTGGCAGGGTCGCCGCTCGCGCCTTCATGATCGCATCGTCTACACTCGCCAACCCGACGGGACTTGGCGCCGGCAACGATTGCAGCCCTGAGCGGCCAAGGTGTTGGTGCGCCCTGTGTTGTTGTCTTAGAGCCATATCAACATCCCCAAGATGCAATAACGTCATAGTCAGCCACGGGAGGCGACTATCGAATGTTATGGGAGAGTAAATTCCATCAGTGGTTAGCGCAGATGCGCAGCGAAACCCAGATCCCTGTGCGGCTACATTTATGGAATGGCAGCCAGTTTGATCTGGGTATGAGCACGCCCGAAGTCACCATACGCATACCCTCGCCATCGTCACTCATTTGTCTGCTACATCCTTCGTTGGATAGTCTCGGACGTGCCTACGTCGAGGGCAAGCTGGAGGTTGAGGGCAGGCTGCAAGCCATCATTGAAGTCGCCAATGCGCTGTCGGGAAAAAGGCTGGCCGCTGGCTCCCGTCTTGGTCGGCTGTTCAAGCCGCGTGCGCACACGCGTAGGCAGGATAAATCAGCAATCGAGTTTCACTACGATGTGTCGAATGCGTTCTATCAGAGTTTCCTCGATCCATCGATGGTCTATTCCTGTGCGTACTTCGAACAGGGCACGGAAGATCTGTCAACTGCACAACAACAAAAAATCGATCACATTCTCACCAAAATCCAAGTACGTCCCGGAGACACCCTGCTAGACATCGGCTGTGGCTGGGGTGCTCTGGTCATGCGGGCTGCAGAACACTTTGGTGCGCGCTGCACAGGCATTACACTCTCGAAAAATCAGCAGGCACTCGCCACCGAGCGGATTGCCATCGCTGGCCTGTCTGACCAAGTCACCATCAGACTGATGGATTATCGTGATATCGATGGCCGGTTTGACCGCATCACCAGCGTCGGCATGTTCGAACATGTCGGACTAAAAAATTTACCCGACTATTTTCACAAGATTGCCAGTCTGCTCAGCGAAGAGGGGCTTGCAATGAATCATGGCATCACCACCACCAACACCGACCATAGCACTGCGCGCTACGGCGCCGGCGAATTCATCGAGAACTACGTCTTCCCCCATGGCGAGTTACCCCATATAGGCACCGTGCTGACCGCCATGCAGGATAGCGGGCTGGAAGCCCTGGATGTCGAGAACTTGCGCCGGCATTATGCGCGCACGTGCACGCTCTGGGCAGAGAATTTTGAAAATAACGGTACCCACATTCGGTCGCTGGTCGATGAGAAACGTTACCGGATATGGCGAATTTATCTCGCTGGCTGCGCGCACGCATTCCGGCATGACTGGATATCATTGAATCAGATTGTGTGTGGCAAGGCAGGACGCAATGCGGATGCACTTCCCTGGTCAAGACGCTACATGTATGGCGTCTGAATTATTTTTTTGCCAGATCAGTGAAGATCTTCCGGAATTTGGCTACCTTGGGAGCTACCACGAACGCACAATACGACTGCATCGGGTGATTGATGAAATAGTTCTGATGGTAGTCCTCGGCTGGATAGAACACCGGCGCCTCGGTCAGCTCGGTCACAATGGGCGCATCCCAGACATGTGCCATCTCAGCAATGACCTGCTTTGCCATAGTCATTTGCTCGGTATCATGGGTATAGATCACTGAGCGATACTGCGTGCCCACGTCATTCCCTTGGCGATTGAGCGTGGTCGGATCATGGATCGTGAAAAAGACTTCAAGAATCTCGCGGTAGCTGATCTTGGCTGCATCAAAATGAATACGCACTACTTCTGCATGCCCGGTATCTCCGCCGCACACGGCTTCGTAGGTCGGATTCACACTCGGTCCACCGCTGTAACCCGACTCGACATGGCTTACGCCGCGCATCTGCTGAAACACAGCCTCTAGGCACCAGAAGCAGCCGCCTCCCAGCGTGCATTGCTGTAACGTAGTGTCTGGCTGATGGTGGGCGCTCTCGTTCATGGTGATCCTGGGTATGTGTGCGAGCTATTGTAACGAATCGAGCCCAATACCACCCACTTACGCCGAGACCGACGATTACCTGAGCGTGAAGGTGGTTCGTTCAAATTGCAGAGGGCGGGCGAGATAAAGGGAGGGAAGAATAAGCTCGCAAAGGACTTGCTGCGTAAAAAGAGCACTGCCCACCCTGGCGGTTCGTGGCGAGTCGGCCATCACGGTACACAGTTCCTCAAGACAAAAGGCCCGCCACTGATCATCTACGACCAGCCACAGACTGGGCGAGAGCACATCATCAATCAATGGGTAAGGATCATGCGTACACCACAAAGCCAGCAGTCCGTGCAACGGACTGGAGGGAAGATCGATGTCAGGCCTGACATCGTCGTAAAGCACCAGCGCAGGTCGGTGCAGCAGGATCGCATCTTCCTGAGGCAAACCCGGCCGTTCGAGTGGCAGCAAACGCGCACCAATCCGAAGCAGGGCAAAGTACAGTACCAGTGCATCTGGATGACCTTGCCCCACATAGGCCACGGTATCGTTCTGCGCAATGCCCCACTCCCCCTGCAGCCGTGCTGAGGCGCGTTCGATGCGCGCCCAGAAACGGCGGTAGGTAATCACCCGGTCTGGTAGCAGATGGCAGGTCGCGTCACCATGAACGATGGCATGCTGGTGCAGTATCGTCAGCAGATGAGGCGCTTCGAGAGCAGAGTCAGTCATCATCGCCGGCATTGTAAGTACAGCGCGGCCGACGGCAAATGGATATTTTGGGCATAATCGCAGATTGACCACTTGCCAGCCATTATGTCTAGCCAGCCCTTACGACTGCCAGAGCCTGAATTCGATGAGGCCGACTTTCGTCGCGCACTCTCGCAGTTCGCCACCGGCGTCACCATCATCACCACGCGTGATGAGCATGGCGGCTTTGTCGGTCTGACAGCCAGCTCGTTCAACTCGGTCTCGCTGACCCCGCCGCTGATACTCTGGAGCCTGTCGGCCGGCGCGCGCACGATGCCACAATTCAAAGCAAGTTCGCATTACGTCATTAATGTGCTCGCCGCCGATCAGGCAGCGCTGGCCGAGCGCTTTGCCAGTCGCATCGAAGACCGCTTTGAGGGCATAGGCTTTGATCTTTCATCCACCGGGTTGCCCATACTGCACGGCGTGGCTGCCTGGTTTGAATGTCATAACCGCAGCCGTTACCCAGAAGGCGATCATGTCATTTTTGTCGGCGAGGTGGGACGTTGCGCGCACGAGCCCAAGCCAGGGCTGGTGTATCACCGCAGCCGTTTCGGTGCGGTAGATATCGGCTGATCAGCGAGCCAACAGTCTGTCGAGCACTCCCGCCGAGTCGAACGCGGCGCGACGCAAGCGGTCATTGATGCCCTGCCAGGCATCCTCAAGCGGCGGACATTCAACGATAATCAGATCAGCGCCCGAGGTATCCAGCGCGCGCAGGCAGGCATAAAGCTGATGCGCATACGCATCCGGGTCTGAAGGCATGATCTCGGCAGCGATCAGACCGGTGCTCGCGGTGGCGGGCACCGAACGGTACATCAGTGCAAAGCGACGATCTGCGCCTTCCAGCTGGCGCATCAGCGAGTCAATTTCTTTAGCAGTGACAAGCGCTAAGTGTGTACGCGGCGCGTAGTGTGCATTGAGGCTGCCTGATACGCGCGGCGCAGCAGCATCCGGCACGGAAGGCAGGCGTCCCAGTACCTCGGCAATTTGCGTGGCGCTGATCTGACCAGGACGCAGCAGCACAGGGCCCAGCGAGGCAAGCCGCGTGAGATCGACAATGGTCGACTCGATACCCACATTGCTCTGTCCACCATCGAGCACCGCCGCCACTGGCCCGGCGCCCGGCAGGCCGAATTCATCGATCACATGCTGCGCCGTGGTGGGACTGACACGACCAAAACGGTTTGCCGAGGGTCCCGCGATACCGCCCTGCCCGCCGTAAAATTCAGCCAGCAACGTGCGCGCGATCGGATGTGAAGGGCAGCGCAAGCCAATCGTGTCTTGCCCACCCGCGACAGCGGCTGGTACCACCGCCGCGCGAGGCAGGATCATCGTCAGCGGACCGGGCCAGAATGCGGTGGCCAGTCTGATCGCTTCGGCGGGCAGCTGGCGGGTCCAGCGATTGAGATCTGCACCGTGAGCGACATGCACAATCAAAGGATGATTCGAAGGCCGCCCTTTCGCCGCGAAGATTGCAGCAACCGCCTCAGGATTGGATGCATCAGCACCGAGCCCATAGACCGTCTCCGTGGGAAAAGCCACCAGCTTGCCGGCCTCGAGCAGACGGGCTGCGTGCTTTATGTCGCCGATATCAGATGTCATAGATCAAAGCGTCACGAGTACCGCTCAGGGTTCCACGCCAAGTATCCTGCAAGCGGACTCGCACTGGCGGATCGCCTCATCCAGCGTGATGGCGACAAAGGTCACGTGTCCCATCTTGCGTCCACGCCGGGGATCATCTTTGCCATACAGATGAAGATTTGCGCCGGGTAGCGCAAGCACTCTGTCCCACGCCGGCTCGAGTGGTGTGTCACCACCCTGCGAGAACCACAGATCACCCAGCAAATTGAGCATGACTGCAGGGGAATGCTGATGTGCATCCCCTAGCGGCAAACGCGCCATCGCGCGCACCTGCTGCCCAAACTGACTGGTCATGCAGGCATCGATCGTGTAGTGGCCACTGTTATGCGGGCGAGGCGCCATCTCATTGACAACCAGCGACCCATCGTTCAGCACGAAGAATTCCACGCAAAGAACACCCACATAATCGAGGCGGTGAATGATCTGCAGTGCCGCCGCCTGCGCGCGGCTTGCGCAGTCGGGCGTGACATTCGGACCGGGTACCGTAGTAGTGAAAAGAATGCCGCCACGATGCACATTCTCGGCGATCGGATAAACGACCGCGTTACCATCCGCACCGCGCGCTACCAACACTGAAATCTCGTAGGCTAGCGGCAGCATTTTTTCTAGTACGCACTCAACGTTTTTCATGCGGTTGAATGCGGCGCGCAGGTCCGCATGGGTACTCACCCGTGCCTGCCCTTTACCGTCGTAACCAAGTCGGTTGGTTTTTAAAATGCCTGGTAACAGCGAATCTGGCACCGTGTCGATATCCGCTGCAGAGGTCATGCGCTGATGCGGCGCTGGCATCACGCCGGATTGGCGCGCACATTCAGTGAAGAATTTTTTCTCGGCTAATCGGTCCTGAGCAATGGATACCGCTAAAGCCGAGGGCGCAACAAAGGCCGCTTGGGCAAGCGCCGAGAGACTCTCAGCAGGGACATTCTCGAACTCGGTGGTAACCGCCTTGCACTCCGCACCCAGTCGGGACAGCGCAGCCGCATCGGTATAGGGCGCACAGATCAGATCATCTGCCGCATGACCGGCGGGACAATCTTTTGCAGGTTCGAGTACCGCCACCTTGTAGCCCATCGCCTGTGCAGCGTGCACAAACATGCGACCCAGTTGTCCACCCCCTATCACGCCAAGCCAGGTGGAGGGTGATGCCTGAGGTTTGAATGAGGCAGAGAGTGCCGTTTTTGAATTCATGCAGGCAGTGTCATTGCCATCGCAGCCTGTGTCTGCTGCGCACGGAAGCTCAGAAGTTTTTGCGCTAGAACTGCATCATCTGCCGCGAGTATGGCCACCGCAGACAATGCTGCATTTGCAGCACCGGCTTCACCTATCGCAAAGGTGGCTACCGGTATGCCCTTGGGCATTTGCACGATGGATAGCAGCGAGTCTTCGCCTCGCAGGTATTTTGAAGGCACCGGGACGCCCAGCACCGGCACGATGGTTTGCGAAGCGACCATCCCGGGCAGATGCGCAGCGCCGCCGGCGCCCGCAATGATGGCTCGCAGACCACGCGAGCGTGCCGACTTGGCGTACTCGAACATCTGGTCCGGCATGCGATGGGCCGAGATGACTAGCGCCTCATGCGGAACACCAAAATCATTCAATATCGCGACGGCATGCTGCATCACTTCCCAGTCGGAGGAAGACCCCATCACGACACCCACCACAGGTTTGGCTTCGCTCATTTCAGTCCTTCAGTGCTGTAGTTCTTGTCCCGTCAGACGCTGCAACGCCTCCCGGTATTTAGCGCCAGTTTTTTCGATCACTGCAGCAGGTAGCGCGGGCGCGGGCGCAGTCTTGTTCCAGTCCTTCAGTGTTTCAAGGTAATCGCGAACGAACTGCTTATCGAATGATGGCGGCGAGCTACCCTCGACATAAGAATCTGCCGGCCAAAAACGCGATGAATCGGCGGTGAGTACCTCATCCATCAGGTGCAGCACGCCGTGATTGTCCAAACCGAATTCGAATTTGGTATCAGCAATGATGATACCTTTCGACGCCGCGTAATCGGCGGCTGACTGATACAACGCGATACTGACATCGCGGATCTGTGAGGCGAGCGCTTTGCCAATGCGTTTTTCCATGTCGTCGAAGCGGATGTTCTCATCATGCTCGCCGATGTCGGCCTTGGCCGCGGGCGTAAAAATCGGTTGCGGTAACTTGGCCGCCATCTTCAGTCCAGCGGGCAGCGGGATGCCGCACACTGCGCCGGTGGCCTGATAATCTTTCCAGCCCGAGCCAATCAGATACCCCCGGACCACCGCCTCCACCAGTATCGGTTTGAGCCGCTTGGCCACAACAGCGCGCCCCCGAACCTGGTCGACTTCATTCGGCGCCACCACCGACTCCGGGGCAATACCCGTCAAGTGATTCGGCACGATCTGACCGAGCTTGGAGAACCAGAAGTCCGACATCTGGTTCAATACCTTGCCCTTGGCAGGGATAGGCTCATTCATCACCACGTCAAAGGCAGACAAGCGGTCGCTGGTCACGATGAGGATCTTGTCATCGCCAACCGCGTAGTTGTCACGCACCTTGCCCCGGCCCAGCAAGGGCAACGAGCTGATCGTAGATTGGTAAAGACTGTTCATTGCCTTGTTTCCGGGTGAATCTGCGCTAGGAGCAATCCCATTATTTGACCACCTGTAGCAGCTCGCCCTTTTTATATCTCTCGGCCATCTTCTCCAGTGGAAGCGGCTTGATTTTCGCTGCTTGACCCTCACAACCGAATGACAGATACCGCGCCTTGCAAATCTTCATGGCGGCTTCACGGGCAGGCTTCAGATAATCACGCGGATCAAACTTCGACGGATTCTCTGCCAGATAACGGCGAACGGCAGCAGTCATCGCAAGACGAACATCTGTATCGATATTAATTTTTCTCACGCCGTGCTTGATACCTTCCTGAATTTCCTCGACTGGCACGCCGTAGGTTTCTTTCATATCGCCACCAAATTGACGAATCTCGGCAAGTAACTCTTGGGGCACGCTGGATGAACCATGCATCACCAGGTGGGTGTTGGGAATGCGCTGATGAATTTCCTTGATGCGATCGATCGCTAGGATATCGCCGGTAGGCTTGCGAGAAAATTTGTACGCGCCGTGGCTGGTACCAATCGCGATGGCAAGCGCGTCGCACTGGGTCTGGCGCACGAAATCTGCCGCCTGCCCGGCATCGGTCAACAGCTGTTCACGTGTCATCGTCCCCTCGGCGCCATGCCCGTCTTCCTTGTCGCCCTTCATGGTCTCCAGCGAACCAAGCACGCCAAGCTCAGCCTCTACCGTGACACCGATCGCATGCGAGAACTCGACCACCTTGCGCGATACATCGACGTTGTATTCATAGCTGGCCACGGATTTTCCATCTTCCTCCAGCGAGCCATCCATCATCACCGAGGAAAAACCTGATTTGATCGCAGCCATGCACACAGCGGGTGACTGCCCGTGGTCTTGATGCATCACGACAGGAATATGCGGATACGCCTCGACCGCTGCCGAAATCAGATGACGCAAAAAAGCTTCGCCCGCATATTTGCGAGCGCCCGCCGATGCCTGCATGATCACTGGCGCACCCACCTCATCAGCAGCGGCCATGATCGCCGAGACTTGCTCAAGGTTGTTCACATTAAACGCCGGTAGGCCATAGCCGTTTTCTGCGGCATGGTCGAGTAGCTGGCGCATCGATACGAGAGGCATGGAGGAGTCTCCTGATCAGATTAATATAAGAAAAAATGAAATGAGTAACCGGATGTACAAAGAGTCGAACCTGATTTAGCGATCAACGATCACCGATTTTGGCAATCTTCAGGGCATTGGTACCGCCCACCTGCCCCATGGGTTCGCCCCAGGCGATGACGATCATGTCATCCTTCTGCACCAGCCCTTTGGCAAGCAGCAGATCCTCTGCAGCCTTCAGCACGGATTCGCGGTCACGTGCATCCGCATTCAGTTCGAAGGTATGCACATTACGGTACAGCGATGCCTTTCGTTGCGTCGCACGGCTGGGCGTCATCGCATAGATTGGCATGTCGATGTTGTGACGACTCATCCAAAGTGGTGTCGAGCCGGACTCGGTCAGCGCAACGATGGCACGCGCACGCAAATGGTAGGCCGTAAACAGTGCGCCGTAGGCAATAGACTGATCGATACGTGTAAAGGTCACGTTCAGGAAATCCGTGTCCAGCGACAAATGCTCGGCCTTTTCCGCCTCCGCACAGACCGCCGCCATCATCTCGACGGTCTCGACGGGATATTTGCCCGCCGCCGTCTCGGCGGAGGTCATCACGGCATCCGTGCCATCGAGCACCGCATTGGCGACATCCGATACCTCGGCTCGCGTGGGAACGGCATTCTGTATCATGGACTCCATCATCTGCGTCGCGGTGATCGCCAGCTTGTTCGAGTGACGCGCCATACGGATCATGCGCTTTTGCAGCGCAGGCACGGCGGCATTGCCGACCTCTACCGCGAGATCACCGCGTGCCACCATGATGCCATCGGATGCATCAAGGATGTCCTGCAACGCAGGAATCGCCTCAGCGCGCTCGATCTTCGCAATCATGCGCGGTTTGGCGCTTTTGTTCTCGTCCGCCGCGATGTTGGCTAGCTGGCGTGCCATCACCATATCGGTCGCGTTCTTCGGAAACGACACCGCGATGTAGTCGGCACCCAGACGTATGGCGGTCTTGATGTCTTCCATGTCCTTGGCAGTCAATGCCGGCGCGGACAAACCGCCACCCTGTCGGTTGATACCCTTGTTGTTGGAGAGCTCACCGCCGATTTTCACCGTGGTGAAAATCTCGCTGCCTTGCACCCGATCGACTGTCAGTACGATCAGGCCATCGTTCAACAGCAACACATCGCCAGGCTTCAGATCATTGGGAAGTTCTTTGTAATCGAGCCCCACGCGCTGCTGATTACCCACCTCACACGCGGCGTCGAGGATAAAGGCATCACCTTTGGCGAGTTCGATCTTGCCCTCACTGAATTTACCGACGCGTATCTTCGGACCCTGCAAGTCAGCCATGATCGCGATCTCGCGCCCACAGGCAGCGGCAGCGTCGCGCACCAGCCGCGCGCGTGCCACATGATCCTCGGCTTTGCCATGAGAGAAATTCAGCCGTACGACGTCGACACCGGCAGTAATCATCCGTTGCAGCGTATCGAAGGTGCTGGAGGCAGGACCCACGGTGGCAACGATCTTGGTGGCGCGCTGTTTCATCATGGGTTTGCTCAGTGAGCGCGCTGCTCTAGCACATCAACCGCAGGGAGAACCTTCCCTTCGAGGAATTCAAGGAATGCTCCACCGCCCGTAGAGATGTAACCGACCTTGTCCGCGATGCCGTATTTGGCAATGGCGGCCAGCGTATCACCACCACCGGCAACCGAAAATCCTTTTGATTGCGCAATCGCCGTAGCGAGCGTCTTCGCGCCTTCGCCAAACTGATCGAACTCAAACACACCGACCGGACCATTCCAGACAATCGTACCGGCGTCCAGCAATTGCGTCGCCAGCTGCGCTGCGGTGTCGGGACCAATATCCAGAATCATGTCGTCTGCAGCCACATCCTTGACCGATTTCACCGTGGCAGCCGCGGTCGAAGAAAACGCTTTGGCACAGACGACATCAGACGGAATAGGCACCGAGGCGCCGCGCGCCTTCATCAGGTCGATGATGGCCTTGGCCTCGTTGACCAGATCTGGCTCGGCCAGCGATTTACCGATGGACAGACCCGCTGCCAGCATGAAGGTGTTTGCAATGCCGCCACCGACGATCAGACGATCCACCTTATCGGCCAGCGAGGTGAGGATCGTCAGCTTGGTCGATACTTTGGACCCCGCGACAATCGCTGCCAGAGGACGGGCGGGTTTGCCGAGCGCTTTACCCAAGGCATCCAATTCGGCCGCCAGAAGCGGACCGGCGCAGGCGACCGCGGCAAACTTGGCGATGCCATGCGTGGTAGCTTCGGCACGATGCGCGGTGCCGAATGCGTCATTCACATAGACATCACAAAGCGACGCCATTTTTCGGGCGAGTTCGTCGCTGTTCTTTTTTTCGCCTTTATTCACGCGACAATTCTCGAGCAAGACGACGTTCCCGGGCGCGATATCCACGCCATCGACCCAGTTGGCCTGCAAGGGCACCGGACGGCCTAACAATTCGGACAACCGTTTGGCGATCGGGGCGAGGCTGTCTTCCGGCTTGAATTCGCCCTCGGTGGGCCGGCCAAGATGGGAGGTGACCATCACGGCGGCACCAGCGCCCAGTGCCGCTTGTATCGCCGGCACTGAGGCGCGAATGCGCGTGTCTTCGGTGATATTGCCCGCATCATCCTGGGGCACGTTCAAATCGGCACGAATAAAAACACGCTTGCCGCGCAGCTTGTCTTGCTGCACCAGATCGCTGAGTCGGTTGAAACGCATGACGGGGCTCGTGGACGGGTTGGAAAACCGCGTATTTTACCGCAGCAGGCTCAGCCAAAACCCGTTATCAGACCGACATGGCATGCCTTGAGACGACAGCGCAAACTCGCCAGAGCGCGCGCACCGGCAGGGTCACATGGCCAGCCGAAGTGCTGTGAAAACCACCATGCCAGACACCAGCGTTGCCAGCACATGCCGTGTCCGCAAAAAGAAAGCGATCGCGGCCACGCCTGCGATCAGCTTGATGTTTGTCCATGAGAGCGACACGCTGCCACCCGAGACCAGCAGATCGGGCGCAACGATGGCCGCCAAGGCCACCGCGGGTACATAGCCCAAGGCATGCTGCAACCACGCCGGCATGCGCGACCTTGCCAACATGAAGAAAAAACCCCGCGTGAGAAACGTGGTCGCGGCCATCATCGCCATCAGCATCAGGTACGCGAATGCGTTCATGATGCGCGCTCTTCCGCATCCGGGGAGCTGCTCATCCGATCCGCCACGAGCGCGGCCGCAATGCCGCCCACGATGGCAACGACCAAACCAAGCTTGTAGGGTATACCCACCGCCGCTACGGAAATCACACTGGCCACCACCACGCCCGCCAGTGTCGCGACATTCACAATCAGCGGTATCGTCATCCCCAACAAGACCAGCGTGCCCGCAAAACCGATGCCCCAACTCGTCGGTATCTGACTGGCGAGCAGAATGCCGATCAGACTACCTATTTCCCATGCCCACCAGGTCGAGTACGCCAGACCTTTGAAGTAACCTAGCTTGCCGACAGGCTTACCCATCGTGTGCGCAGGAAAACGCTGGGGGAAGAAAGCCATCACCAGATCGGCGTTGAAATAGCCGTACCAAAGCCGCCGGGTCCAGTGCAGATGGGCGAAATGCGGGCCCACTACGGCGCTAAAAATCACGAACCGAAAATTGACCAGCAAGGTGGTCAGGACGATCACCCAGATCGGTGCGCCAGCGACGATCAGCGGCAGCGCCGCCAACTGCGCCGATCCGGCGTAAACGATTAACGTCATGGCGATCGCCTGCCAGATCGACAAGCCCGACTGGACCAAGACCATCCCCGTCACCGCCCCCCACGCGAGCAGGCCGGGCATAGCCGGAGCGCAGGTGCGTATCCCGTCTCTCAAGGCGATTTTTTCGCGGTCAGCCTGGTCGGCCGGCAAAGGATTCATCGTTGGAAAAGTCACAGCAACAGGCGGTACAGAGCCGTCATTCTACTCAGTCGTTGCCATCGCCATTGCTGATCTATCGGGCAAGAGGCTGAATCCGCTAAAATCGGTGGTTTGTAATGTTCATTGGAGAATCTGACATGTCCATGGCTGACCGCGACGGAAAAATCTGGAAAGACGGCCAACTGGTCGACTGGCGCGATGCCACTTTGCACATGCTCACGCACAGCCTGCATTACGGCATGGCCGTATTCGAGGGTATCCGTGCTTACCACACGGTGAATGGTACTGCGATATTTCGCCTGAACGAACATACACAGCGGCTGTACAACTCCGCCAAGATCTTTCAGATGAACATCCCATTTGACATGCAGACCCTGATCGAAGCGCAAAAAGAGGTTGTTCGCGCAAATAAGCTCGAATCCTGCTACCTGCGTCCGCTGGTCTGGATCGGTTCGGAAAAAATGGGCGTATCCGCGCGCGGCAACACCATTCATGTCGCCATTGCCGCCTGGCCCTGGGGCGCCTATCTCGGCGAGGAGGGTCTGGCCAAAGGGATACGCGTGAAGACATCGTCCTACACCCGACACCACGTCAATGTATCAATGGTGCGTGCCAAGGCGAGCGGTTATTACATCAACTCCATCCTCGCGAATCAGGAAGTGACCGCCGACGGCTATGACGAAGCGCTGCTGCTCGACACCGAAGGCTATGTGTCGGAGGGCGCCGGCGAGAACGTTTTCATTGTCAAGCATGGCCGTATCTACACCCCCGATCTGGCCAGCTGCCTTGATGGCATCACCCGTGATTCCGTCGTGACGCTGGCCCGCGATATGGGCATCGAGGTGATTGAGAAGCGGATCACGCGGGATGAAGTGTATTGCGCGGACGAGGCATTCTTCACTGGCACCGCAGCAGAAGTGACCCCAATCCGAGAATTGGATGGCCGCATGATTGGCGCCGGTAGCCGTGGCCCGGTCACGGAAAAGCTTCAATCGATGTTCTTCGATGTAGTTGGCGGCAAGGCGGAAAAATATCGCCACTGGCTGATCAAGGTGTGATGTATCGGACTGACCGGAGCGCTGAATCATGACCGAGCTGAATCAATCCACCACCGTCGAACTCGACAGCAAAGACCTGCCCGCTTATTGTCCCAATCCAGCCATGCCGATTTGGTCCTCACATCCGCGCGTCTTCCTTGATTTTGGTGCGAACGGGCTGGCACGCTGCCCGTATTGCAGCACCACCTACCGGCTAAAGCCAGGTGCAGTCATGCATCACGGCCACTGATACCGCTGACCGGAACCCCGGCGCCGCCCTTGTCCCGGACACCGAACATCATGCCCTCTGACCCAGCAAAACTGCTAGCAAGTGCCGAAGACGTCGAGCACGCGTTCTACGATGCGATCGCTCGCGCCGATCTCGACAGCCTCATGGCGTTGTGGGCGGACGATGAAGAGATCATCTGCGTGCATCCCGGTGCGCCCCGGCTGCAGGGGCATACCGCGATCCGCGAATCCTGGGAGATGATCTTCGAGCGCGGCCCGGTGCACATACGCCCGCGCCACCTGCACGTCACGCACAACATGACCTGCTCGGTGCACAACCTGATCGAAGAAGTCAAAACGCCCGATGATCCGGACTGGCAGGAAGCGCATATCCTCTCCACCAACGTCTACCTGAAAACGCCCCATGGCTGGCGCATCGTGATGCATCATGCATCCATCGCACCGGGCAAACCGGCAGATGAGCCAGCCGCGTCCGCAGCGCTGCTGCACTGAGCGGGGAACTCGGGTGAGCGACTACACCGCCCCACGCTGGCTGCCCGGCGGCCATCTTCAGACGATTTATCCAGCCAAGTTCATTCGGCCGCCCGACGTCACCCTGAACCGTGAGCGCTGGGATACGCCCGATGGTGATTTCATTGATGTCGATTTTGTCGAAGGCCTGCCCGGCAAGCCGATGCTCGTGCTGTTCCACGGGCTCGAAGGCTCCTCTGCCAGCCACTATGCACGCTCGATTCTGAAACATATCGAAGGGCTGGGCTGGTCGGGTGCGGTACCGCACTTCCGGGGCTGCTCAGGCGAGATGAATCGGGCGCCCCGGCTCTATCACTCGGGCGACTCGGCGGAGGTGGACTGGATACTGCACAAGATGGCACTGCACCCACTGTCGCGCAATGCGTCGAATTTTTTTGCGGCCGGCGTGTCCCTCGGGGGTAACGCCTTGTTACGCTGGCTGGGCGAGTGTGCGGAAGATTCAGGCTTTGTCGAGGCTGCCTGCGCGATCTCGGCGCCACTCGATCTCGCCGCCGGCGGCGCGGCGCTGTCGCGCAGGCTGAACATGGTGTACACGCGCGCCTTTCTGCAAACGCTCAAACCCAAGTGCTTGCTGAAGCTCGAGCAGTTTCCCGGCTTGTTCGATGCCGACCGCATGCTGGCAGCGCGCGACCTGTATGAGTTCGACAATGTCGTCACTGCACCACTGCATGGCTACCGAGACACGAATGATTACTGGGAACGCGCTAGCGCTAAGCAGGTGTTAGCGTCGATCACTGTACCCACGCTGGTGCTAAATGCTCGTAATGATCCGTTTCTTCCCGCTCGCCATTTGCCGCGCAGCGCAGCTCGATCAGTGATACTCGAATATCCGGCCCAGGGCGGCCACGTGGGTTTCACGGGCGGGCGACCTCCGGGCACGCTTGGCTGGCTGCCACAGCGCATCGTGAAATTCCTGTACGGCCAGGTCGCGCTGCGGGAGCACGACCCTGTGGCGCTGACTGACTGAAAAACTCCGAACAATGGATGAGGTAGTCAGGCTCGCTCTCGCCAAATGGCCGAACGTACCTCACTGTTACGGCTGGCTGGCACTGGATGCGCGCGGCGCATTCCGCATGCGAGATGAGGCAGCACAAGCCGCCAATCTGCCAGGCGAGGTGATTCGTCATCCTGCGCTGCTGGGCTTTATCTTTCGAAACTACGGCTGCGATGGTCGTGGCGCCTGGTTTTTCCAGAATGGACCGCAGCGCGTGTATGTGGAGCTAGAGGCAACCCCCTTCATCGCACGCACTGACCCCGCACTGGGCTTCATGACCCACGATGGCGAGGCGATGAGCAAGATCAGCCATGTCTTCATGACCACTGACGCTCGCCTCCTGCTTCAGTCAGACGACAAGCTCGCTATGCTGGACGATCGCGATCTCGCAGAATGTCTGCCGCGCTTGACCCTGGCGGGTATGCCTTGCGACGATCTTGCGCTGATGTCCTGGCTGGCGTCATCCACTTCAGCGAACACCTTGAGGTTTTCCTTGAATGAGAATTTTTGGGATATCGAACGGATATCGTCAGATCATTTGGAGCAACGCTTCGGATTCATTGCTCATCCTGGCCGGCTGACTAAGAACCTATCCCGTTAGGCCGCTTGCGTCGTTGGCAGTGCCTTGCCGTACTTCTGTACTGTCTGCGGCACTGCCGCCTAGCCATCGACCTAACGGGATAGGTTCTCAGCGCGTCTGAGATGACATCAGCGCTTTTTTGATTTTTCCATCATCTCGCGCCAGCTCATCTGCAGCTCTCTCTCGCGCGCGTCAATGATCGCCTGATCATAAAACGACGCATCAGACGCGCCACGCGCCAGCCTCAGCTGCTCCAGTGCAGAAGGTAACGCGCCGGTCAGCGAGTAGTACTCCGCCAGCGTCATGTGCTGCAAAGCGATCTTTCCCTGCTCCGCATAGGCACGCGCGAGCGATCGCTGCACGCGCGCATCCTGACGATAAAGCTGTGCCTGATCGCGCAGAAAAGCGGTCGCCTCATCTTTTTTGCCGGCGAGGAGCAATGCATCTGCGTACTGCATCGCCAGCGCTCGCGAGAGCGGAAACTGCATGCGCGACTCTTTGGCCAGCGCCAGCGCTTGCTGTGGCTCGCTGGCAAGCGCCTGTTCGACAGAGAAGCTGGCCAGTGTCTGCGACGCCGGCAGCGCTGGGGCGCGGGCAGCCTCGGCGCGGATCTCAGCCATTATCGATCTCGCCCGAGGCAGATCGCGCTGACGCTGGGCGATCATGGCCAAACCATAACGGGCGGCGAGCACTTGCGCGCGCGTGCCCTGTCGCGACTGCTCATCGAAGAATTGCGCGGCATCACGCCAGCCTTGCGGTGTATCGTCCTGCATCACACGCAGGCGCGAACGAATGAGTAAAAAATCCAGACTATCGACATGCTGCTTGTACGGCAGGTTACGTATGCGGGCCTCGATATCTGCCATCCGTTCCCCCGTCATCGGGTGGGTACGCAGATAGGAAGGCAAGTTATCGGAGCGGTTGCGGCTGGCGTTCTGCAATCTGCCAAAAAAACTCACCATGCCGTTCAGCTCGAAGCCCGTATTGCGCAATATTTGCAAGCCTACGCGATCTGCTTCACGCTCAGCGTCACGACCAAAGCTCAATTGCCGCTGCGCGGCCAACCCGGTGCCGCCCATCATCGCCGCTGCAGAGAGATCCGGGCTGGTACGCATCGCCAGCGCAGCCAACAGCAGACCCGCCATCGGCAGCAGCGAATCCTGCCGCTGATTGCCTATCATGCGTGCGATATGCCGCTGCGACACATGACCGATTTCGTGCGCCATCACCGAGGCCAGCTCGGATTCGGATTGCGCGGAGAGCACTAAACCGGTATGCGCGCCGATAAATCCGCCCGGCAAAGCAAACGCGTTCAGTGACGGGTCCCGAACCGCGAAGAAAAAGAAATCATAGCCTGCGTCGCCGCGTGCCTCAGGGCTAGACCCCAGCAGCATGCCACCCAGCAGATTCAGGTAGTCGAGTACGGCGAGATCATCGATGTAATCCGGATCGCGCCGGATATTGTTCATGACCTGCTCGCCTAGGCGGCGCTCCATCAGTGGCGAGAGCTCTTCACCATCACTACCGCCGAGGTTGGGCAGATTCTGAGCCTGTAGTGAACCCGGTGCGATCATTGCAGGCGATACGATGGTTAGTACAAGCGCCATCAGCACGCGCTTTGCGCGCGCTGAAAAGCGCGTACTGCCAGCCGACCGAGCAACAGGTTTCATGATGCTATGATACCTGTAAGCCTTTGTCCGCATGTGGCAATTACACCTTGAAATATCCCTGTCATGAGCTCAGAAAAAAGCAGCCATCCTTCCGCCCATCATGGCGGCCTGACCCACTTTGACGAGGGCGGTCAGGCGCACATGGTCGATGTGGGCGGCAAAGCGGAAACGCACCGCATCGCGATCGCCAGTGGGGTCATCCGCATGAAGCCGCAGACACTGGCGGTCATTACGTCGGGTACGGCAAAAAAAGGTGATGTGCTTGGGATCGCCCGTATTGCTGCCATTATGGGCGCCAAGCGCACCGCTGACCTGATACCGCTATGTCATCCGCTGGCGCTCACCCGAGTAGCCGTCGAATTCACCACCGATGAAGCCGATGCCAGCGTCATGTGCAATGCCCAGGTTGAGACCTACGGAAAGACCGGTGTGGAAATGGAGGCACTCACCGCGGTACAGATCGGGCTGCTGACCATCTACGACATGTGCAAAGCCATCGATCGCGGCATGGTGATTAGTGATGT
The DNA here is from genome assembly GCA_046090895.1 of Oxalobacteraceae bacterium. GTDB lineage: Bacteria > Pseudomonadota > Gammaproteobacteria > Burkholderiales > Burkholderiaceae_D > Pernthalerella. The sequence continues at coordinate 24,051 of JBJTAS010000004.1, forward strand.
GAGAGTCATGGAGAAACTGGGCGGAAAATCGGGGCACTGGAAGACCGAGTAGTGGGTACTAACACCGAAGCCATAAAGCTTCCGCTTCGACGCGATAAAAATGCAAAAGGCCTAGTTCTGTCCTTTTAAGGCAGATACATGGCAACCTTCAGAAACCGAAACGGCAAATGGCAAGCACGTATTCAGCGTCTCGGCCATAGCAATATCAGTAAATCCTTCACCACCCGGCTAGACGCTGAGCGATGGGCAAGGCAGGTGGAAGCCCAGATGGACCAAGGTAGGTTCGTGTCGCTGCGGCTTGATGAGAGAACCACGTTCGGTGAGCTTGTCACCCGGTACATGGCCGAGGTCACCCCGCTGATGAAAAGTGCTGAGGCAAACTTGATCCGGATTGCAGCACTCAAAAGAAACCCGCTTTTCTAACTCAGTATGGCCGCGCTCACGCCGACCCGGGTAGCAGAGTTCAGGGATCAGCGACTCAAGCTCGTATCGGGTGGCACGGTGATTCGGGAATTGGCTTATATATCAAGCATCATTAACCATGCGCGACGTGAGTGGGGTATCAATATAGACAACCCCGCTCGGCTGATACGAAAACCCCCTACTCCACAAGGCCGAAGCCGAACAGTCAACGAAGCGGAAATGCTCCGCATACTGGATGCCCTGACGCCGTGCCCCGCCCGCAGGGTAAGTCCATGGATGAAACCATTGGTCGAATTGGCTGTTGAGACTGCAATGCGGCGGGGCGAGCTTCTGGGGCTCCGGTGGGAACATATCGATTTAAGCAACCGAGTTGCCCATTTACCGGTAACTAAGAATGGGGAAGGACGCTTCGTGCCGTTGTCATCGCGCGCAGTGGCTATTTTGGAGGGGTTACCCCAGAGCCTGTCGAGCAACGTGTTTCCTATAAAGCCACAGACCGTAGCGGCCGCATTTATGAAAGCCAGTAAACGCGCTGGGTTGGGGGATGTCCGGTTTCACGACCTAAGACACACTGCTACGACAGTACTAGCAACTAAATTACCCAACCTGATTGAATTGTCGAGTGTAACTG
>JBJTAS010000005.1:0-160321 GCA_046090895.1 Oxalobacteraceae bacterium
TTTGGTCAAATTTCTTCTCAATCACAATGCTCATCTCGATGTGCGGGACAAGCATGGCCAAACCCCGCTTCATCTCGCCCGCTTGTGCACGAAAAACCGTACTGAAGTTTTGAAACTGCTGCTCGAAAAATATGACCGGACTGAGATTGATCGCCGAAATGTCAATGGCAAGACGGCACTACATCTGGCTATTCTCTCAAACGATCTTGACGCCGTGCGCCACCTACTGCAAGCTGGCGCTAATCCCGCAAAAAGAACATCCGGCTGGGACAACGCAATAGATTTGGCAAAACGATTAAAGCAAGGGGAAAAAATCTTTGATCTCCTGAAGACTCGTGGCCAATCCAAAAAAATGCCCCGATCTAGCGGGGCATTTTTCATTCGAGTTTCTGGTCATCCAAAGTGGCAGACATAATCCACCGGTTCTGCGGCCTCGATCTCGAAGCTGGAATTACCGGGAACGCTGAAGCTCTGCCCGGCTTCATAAGATCTCCAGTCAGCCTCGCCCTTGATGCGAGCGCGGCAGGTGCCAGCGGTGATTTCCATGATCTCTGGCACGCCAGTATTGAACACCAGCGATGAGGGCAGGATCACGCCGACGGATTTCTTGGTGCCGTCCGCCAGCATCACGGTATGCGATACGCATTTTCCATCAAAGAAGACATTGGATTTCTTGATGACGGAGACATTGTCGAATTGATTGCTCATGTTCTTTTCCTGTGAGTTTGTGAGGGTCATGCCGGCGTAGGCCGGCATCCAGTGACTTGATAATTACTCCGAACGACGCTGGGCCCCAGCATTTGGCCGGGTGACGGCGCAAGTTCTGGTGGTGGTTGACGAACTACTTCCCACGCTTGATCTTCGCATTCGCCGCAATCCGCATACGAAGTGCGTTGAGCTTGATGAAACCGCCGGCATCGGCCTGATCATAAGCGCCGCCGTCTTCGTCAAAGGTGGCAATCGTCTGATCAAACAGTGAATCCGTCTTTGAATCGCGCGACACGACGATCACGTTGCCCTTGTAGAGCTTCACGCGTACCCAGCCGTTCACGGTGTGCTGCGTGTGATCAATCAGCGTTTGCAGCGCGACGCGCTCCGGAGCCCACCAGTAGCCGTTGTAGATCAGCGAGGCATAGCGCGGCATCAGGTCATCCTTCAGGTGCGCGACTTCGCGATCCAGCGTGATCGATTCGATTGCACGGTGCGCGCGCAGCATAATGGTGCCGCCCGGGGTTTCATAGCAGCCGCGTGACTTCATGCCGACGTAGCGGTTTTCGACCAGATCAAGACGACCAATGCCATGCTTGCCGCCGATACGGTTCAGTTCGGCCAGCACTGCCGCCGGGCTCATCTTCTTGCCATTCAGTGCGACGATGTCGCCCTTCTCGAATTCGATGTCCAGATATTCCGCCGCATCCGGTGCCGCCTCGGGGCTGACCGTCCAGCGCCACATCGATTCTTCGGCTTCCGCACCCGGGTTTTCCAGATGGCGGCCCTCGTAGCTGATGTGCAGCAGGTTGGCATCCATGGAGTACGGCGCACCGCCATTCTTGTGCTTCATGTCGATCTCGATGCCGGCATCTTCCGCATACTGCAGCAGCTTCTCGCGCGACAGCAGATTCCACTCGCGCCACGGTGCGATGATCTTCACATTCGGCATCAGTGCATAGGCGCCCAGCTCGAAGCGTACCTGATCATTGCCCTTGCCAGTCGCGCCGTGCGAGATCGCATCGGCACCAGTCTGTTTTGCAATCTCGATCAGACGCTTGGCGATCAGAGGTCGGGCGATCGAGGTGCCGAGCAAGTATTCGCCTTCGTAGACGGTGTTTGCGCGGAACATCGGGAACACAAAATCGCTCACGAATTCTTCGCGTACGTCATCGATAAAAATATTTTCAGGCTTGATACCGAACTTGATCGCCTTTGCACGCGCTGGTTCCAGCTCTTCACCCTGACCGAGGTCGGCGGTGAAGGTGACGATCTCGCAGTGATAATGATCTTGCAGCCATTTGAGGATGACCGAGGTGTCCAGTCCGCCCGAGTAGGCGAGGACGACTTTCTTAATGTCGCTCATTGTGTGAATTTCCTTGCTTGCCTAAAACTAAGTCAAATTTTCCCGAGGACGAGGTATTCGAGCAGCGCCTTCTGCACATGCAGCCGGTTCTCGGCTTCGTCCCAGACCACCGATTGCGGACCGTCAATCACTTCTGCGGACACTTCTTCGCCACGGTGTGCAGGCAGACAGTGCATGAAAAGCGCATCCTTGTTCGCGCGCTGCATTTTTGCAGCATCAACGATCCAGCCATCGAAAGCTTTCAAGCGCGCGGCATTCTCTTCTTCAAAGCCCATACTGGTCCAGACATCGGTGGTGACCAGATCTGCGCCTTCACAGGCATCGGCGGGATTCTTGAACACGGTATGGCGCTTGTGGTTCGGTGAGACCAGTGCCGGATTGATGTCGTAACCAGACGGTGTGGAGACATTCAGGTGAAAGCCGAACACTTCCGCTGCTTGCAGCCAGGAGTAGAGCATGTTGTTCGCATCGCCGATCCAGGCAACCGTCTTACCGGTGACGGAGCCTCGGTGCTCGATATAGGTGAATACATCGGCAAATACCTGACAGGGATGATGCTCATTCGTCAGGCCGTTAATGACGGGCACGCGCGAGTTGGCGGCGAAGCGGTCGATGATTTCCTGCCCAAAGGTGCGGATCATAATGATGTCGCACATGCGAGACATCACCTGTGCGGCATCCTCCACCGGTTCACCGCGTCCCAGCTGGCTGTCGCGCGTGTTCAGATAGATGGCAGCACCGCCGAGCTGGTGCATGCCGGCCTCGAAGGACAGGCGGGTGCGTGTCGAATTTTTTTCGAACACCATCACCAGCGTGCGATCCGTCAATGGGTGGTAGGGTTCGTAGCGCTTGAATTTGTGTTTGATGATCTTCGTGCGCTCGATCAGATAGTCATACTCATCGCGCGAGAAGTCGGCAAACTGCAAGTAGTGTTTGATTGCCATAAATGACATCGGCGGCCAGCCTGCGCCTGCCGCCGAATCTTTTTAACCTGTTGGATTATAAGGGTTTTGCTGACCGCTGGACACGTCAGACGGTGACTCAGTAGACCTTCTGCGACGATTCGTGCAGTAGCTGGCGGTAGAGCCCGTGACGTTCGCGGCCGATTTGCCCCGCTTGGACTGCCTCCAGCACGGCACAGCCGGGTTCGGCCAGATGATGACAGTTGTAAAACCGGCATTTTCCCAGTGCCGGTGTGAACTCCCGGAATGCTCGTTCCAGCATACCCTCGCTCAGGTGGTACAGGCCGAATTCCTGAAAGCCCGGTGAATCGATGACGGTGGTGTCCGCGTTGATCTCGAACAGCCGGGTAAAGGTCGTCGTGTGCTTGCCACTGTCGAGCCGCTGGGAGATTTCCTGTACCGCGATCTCGGCATCGGGCACTAGCCGCTGGATCAGGGACGATTTGCCCATGCCGGACTGGCCGATCAGGATCGTGCATTGATCTTCCATCAGCGGGCGCAGCACGGACAGCGTAGCCTCTGGGTCTTTTGCGGCGCTGACCTCGTGCACCGGATAACCCAGTCCGCGATACAGCGCGAGTCGTTCGCGCGCCGCGGGCAGCAGAGCAGCGATATCGGTCTTGTTCAGCACCAGACGCACGCGAATACCGGCGGCTTCGGCAGCGACCAGTGAGCGCGAGACCAGATCATCGGAAAAGCCCGGTTCGGTGGCGACAACGATGAACAATTGTGTGACGTTTGCGGCCAGCAGCTTGGATTTGTACTGATCGGAGCGATAGAGCAGCGTGTCGCGCGGCAGGATTTCCTCAATCACCGCCTGATCGGCGGAGGTAGGTTTGAGTCGCACACGATCGCCAGTGGCGACATCGCTTTTTTTACCGCGAGTCACGCATTGCAGTTTCTTACCATCCGCATGCGCAAGGTAGTGGCGACCGTGCGCAGCGACGATCAGTCCCTGCAGTTCAGTCATGCAGCGGGGAACGCTCGGGAAAAGACCTCGTCGATCTTCACAGCGCAGATGAAATCATTCTCAGACAGACCGCCCTTGCCACCGTTCACCGAGTGGGTGTCGTAGCGGACGAGGCAGCGGTTATAGCTGACGACGAGTTCTGGATGATGATCTTCGCGGTGAATGATCTCGGCAATCGCATTCACGAAGGCCAGGGTCTGGTGATAATCGCGAAAGCGAAAAATTCTCGCTAGTTTGCCGTTCTCAACCATCCAGTCGGCGAGCACACCGAGTGCAGCGGTAATCTCGGTATCGGACGCCGCCTGCTCACGATGGCGGCAAGAGGCCCTGAGCAGTGCAGCGCGATCCATGGGTTCAGGCACTCAGCAAGCGCTGAATGCGCACACTGGCGGGCGGATGTGAATCGTAGAACGCTGAGTGCAGCGGATCCGGAGTCAGAGTCGAGGCATTGTCCTCGTAGAGTTTCACCAGCGCAGAGATCAGGTCTTGCGAATTGCTGTGTTTTGCGGCAAACGCATCGGCCTCGAACTCATTCTTGCGCGATGTGATCGATAGCAGCGGCGAGAACAGGAAGGTGAACACCGGCAGTGCCATCATGAACAAGATCAGCGCCATCGCATCATTGCTCGCATCTAGGGATGGCGTGACACCCAGACCCAGATAAAACCAGGTCTGGTTTTTCAGATAGCCCAGCAGCGCGAGAAAACCGAGCGAGAGAATGAACATCACTGCAATGCGCTTGATGACATGGTTCAGCTTGAAATGGCCGAGTTCGTGCGCGAGCACGGCCTCGATTTCATTTGGCGCCAGCCGCGACAACAGGGTATCGAAGAACACAATGCGCTTGGCCGCGCCAAAGCCGGAGAAGTAGGCATTACCATGCGCGCTGCGGCGCGAGCCGTCCATCACGAATAGCCCTTTGCTGGCAAAGCCGACACGCTGCATCAGGCCCTCGATGCGGCTTTTCAGGCTGTCATCGTCGAGCGGCGTGAACTTGTTGAACAGCGGCGCGATCAGGTTTTGGTAAAAGCCCAGCATCAGCACCTGAAAGCCGCACCAAATCAGCCATGCGTACAGCCACCAGTAGGCACCGGCTTTCTCCATCACGGTCAGTGTGACCCAGATCAGTGGCAGCCCGATGGCGGCGCCCACCAGTGTCTGCTTGATCAGGTCGGAGAAGAATAATCCAGGCGTCATTTTATTGAACCCGAATTTTTCTTCCAGTGTGAACTGTTTGTAGTAATCAAAGGGTAGGTCGATGATGCTGGAGATCACGCTCACTGCAGCGATCAGTGCGATCTGGTACAGCATGCTGGGCCCCGCCAGCTCGCTGAGCATCGTCGAAAGCCATTGCAAGCCGCCCAGCAGCGTGAAGCCGAGTAGCACCACGGCATTTACCACGAGCAGCACCAGCTTGAGCTGGGTCTTGGCGATCGTGTAATCAGCAGCCTTCTGGTGCGCGGCCAGCGGAATCTTTTGCGCGAATTGCGCGGGTACGGCGTCGCGGTGACTGGCGACATAACGGATGTGCCGCGTTGACAGCCATAGCTTGACACCAAGCGTCACGAGCAGGAAGGCAGCAAACAACAAAGAGAAGCTATTGGGGTCCATGTGCGAAAATTCAGAGATTCGAGTTAAAAGCAGCGGGGTTGTCACCCCGCACAATCAGGAAAAGGATTATGTCACAAGCATCAGAAACGGATCTGAATCCCACCGCCGGCGCGGCAGCGGCCCACCCGAGTGAAATGAATCTGGTTTGGATCGATATGGAAATGACCGGTCTTGACCCTGATATCAACAAAATTATCGAAATCGCGGCCATCGTCACCGACGCTGAGCTGAATATCCTTGCCGAGGGTCCGGTCTTTGCCATCCACCAGAGCGACGAGGTGCTGGATGGCATGGATGCATGGAACAAGGGCACCCACGGTCGCTCTGGCCTGATCGACCGGGTCCGGGCATCGCCCGTTACCGAGGACGAGGCGGCAGCAAAGATGATCGAATTCCTGCGTCAGTACGTCCCCGCCGGTAAATCACCCATGTGCGGTAACTCGATCTGCCAGGACCGTCGCTTCATGGCGCGGCATATGCCGACGCTGGAATCGTTTTTCCATTACCGAAACCTGGATGTGTCGACGCTCAAGGAGTTATGCCGACGCTGGAAGCCGGAGCTGATTGCAGGCTTCAAGAAGCATCAGCTCCACACGGCACTGGCGGATATTCGAGAATCAGTGGAAGAGTTGCGGTACTACCGGGTGCACTTTATCAACGGTTGATACTTGCATCGACGCTCAGTGCGCCTTCGATTTTTTGTGTGCTGCCCAGAACCGATAGATCTGCGGTATCGATGCCTCGATCTCGACCGCGAGCTTGTGGCACTTTAGCGGGTCATCGACAAGCTTCAGCGCGGCTTCTTCGATCTCTTCTGCGCCGAGCAGAATGATCGCGCGCAGCAATCCCGCCTGTGGTGACGCCTGCAGTAGTTGCCACGCAGCGATTCTGAGCTGCATGCCCTCGGTAAAACCCCACGCCCAGGCCTCCGCATCAAGCACGGGCTTGCCTTTCCACTGATGCTCGCAGAACAAGGGCTCGAAATCCTTGGGCGCTACCGCAAAGGTGACCACGATATCCTCTAGCATGCGCTCGCACAGCCGGTGGATTCGCTCGGCCTGCGCGGCATTGCGATACTCGGGCTCATCCTCGGGTTCAGTGCCCCACACGCGTGGCAGCCATTCTTCGGTGGCGACAGATTCCGGGCCAATGGCGATCGCGGTGAGGTAGCCGTGCAGCGCATCCATGGTCATCGCATCGTCGCTGCATTGCTCCGACATCAGGAAACGATCGAGTTCGTCGAATTCCTTGTCGGTCATCAGCTGTTCTTCGGACATGGGCTTCCCGGCTTAAAAGTAAACGTCAGTGTAACGCGAGTCTGCGGAACTCCGAGCAGACTACAATCCGGCTGATGGATTCCCTTCCCGAACATTCATTTACCGGCCTCGAGCCCGGCATCGTCCTGGACGCACTGGAGATGCTGGGTCTGTACAGCGATGGCCGGCTGCTGGCGCTTAACAGCTATGAAAACCGTGTGTATCAGGTTGGGATGGAGCAGGGTCCGCCGCTGATCGTGAAATTTTATCGACCACGCCGCTGGAGCGATGAGGCCATTCTTGAGGAACATGGTTTTGCGCTTGAGCTCGAGAGTCATGAAATTCCGGTCGTGCCGCCACGCTTGTTCGAGGGGCGTACCCTGCATCAGTACCAAGGGTATCGCTTTGCGGTGTTCAGGCGACAAGGCGGAAGGACGCCATAGTTGGATCAGCCCGGCGTTCTCGAATGGCTAGGCCGTTTCATGGGCCGCATTCATGCGGTAGGTGCGCGTGCCGCGTTTACCGCGCGGGGCACACTGAACATCAACAGCTATGGAATTCAACCACGCGAATGGCTGCTTGCTCATGGCGACATTCCGGATGAATTGCGACAGAGCTGGGCCAGTATCAGCGCGCAGGCACTAGAGGGTATCGAGCAGTGTTACGAGCGTGCAGGATCGCCGCAGCTGCTTCGTTTGCATGGTGATTGCCATATCGGCAATTTATTGTGGACTGACGAGGGACCTCATTTCGTCGATCTGGATGACAGTCGGATGGGGCCGGCGATTCAGGATGTGTGGATGCTGCTCTCGGGCGAGCGCGAGTTCATGAGCCGGCAACTGAAGGATTTGCTGGCCGGTTATGAGGACTTCTTCGAATTCGATCCGCGTGAGCTGTATTTGCTGGAGGCGTTGCGTACGCTGCGCCTGCTGCATTACTCGGCCTGGCTGGCGATGCGCAGAGATGATCCGGCGTTCAGGCAAGCGTTTCCCTGGTTTGGTTCGGTGCGCTACTGGCAAGACCGGATACTTGAGTTACGAGAGCAGGTCGCGCTGATGTCTGAACCGCCTCTCTGGCCGGCTTGACTGAGGTCAATTTTTTGTACGCTCCGCTTGCTATAGTCAGATCGGGCGTAGCTGACATTCCACCCACTCACGGAGCGCTTATGTTCAAAAAAATCCTTGTGCCGACCGATGGTTCGCCGGTTTCCGAGAAGTCTGCTCGTGCTGCGATCGATTTCGCCGCTGCTACGGGTGCGGCTGTGGTCGCTTTATCGGTAGCGCAGCTCTATCCTTACATGCTGATGCCCGAGGCGGGTGCGATGGTGGACTTGTCGGCGTACGAAACCGCCCAGGATCAGACGGCGCAAAAACACGTGGATATCATCAAGAAGATAGCCGCCGATGCAAACGTGACTTGCGAGGCCATCGCAACGCGCGGTGTGCACCCGTATGAAGAGATACTCGCTACGGCCAGCGACAAGCACTGCGATGTGATCTGGATCGCCTCGCACGGCCGCCGCGGGCTGGACAAGCTGCTGCTGGGAAGCGAGACGCAGCGCGTACTGGCGCACGCGACGATACCCATCATCGTTTACCGCTGAGACAAGTACGCTCAGTGTGCCATGAGCACCGGTACGATCATCGAATCGAGTACCTGTCGTGTCGCGCCACCAAGGAGTAATTCCCTGAATCGGGTATGACCGTAGGCACCCATGACGAGAAGATCGGCGCCTTCGTCTGCGCAGAGTGACAGCAGCGCGTCGCCTGCCTTGGTGGTCGTCTGGCGAACCATGACCTCGACCGACACGCCCTGACGCGACAGGTACCATGCCATGTTGGCCCCCGGCTGCTCTCCATGCGTATCAGGCCGCTTGCCCGGATTGAACACCACCAGACTGACTTTGCTCGCGCGTTTGAGCAGGGGCAGCGCACCCGAGATCGCGCGCGCCGCCGTCATGCTGCCATCCCAGGCGATGATGGCCTGCGAGGGTAGCGTGCTGAATCGGTATATGCTGGGCAAGACCAGTACCGGACGTACGCAAGCCATCAAGACCGATTCTGGAAAGCTGGGTAATATTCCCGGCACGCCAGCCGAGGAATCGAATTGTCCGATCAACACCAAGTCTGCATAGCGCGCCTGCAGACTGATACCTCCTACTGCGTCGTCGTCGAGCAGGCGGGACTCGGTCGATAAGCCCGGGTATCTTTCCATGGCAAGTTCGAACCGCTCAAGACTCTTGTCCGCATACTGGCGCAGTGCGCCCACATGATGATCAAAAGCAGGATCATGATGCTTGAATGCGCCTGCTTCAAGCACGACTCGGGAAATCCCCGTCATAGCCGTGCCAATCAGGTGAGCTTGCTCCGCGTCAGCCAGCGCTGCCGCCAGATTCACGCGCTCGGTGGACGGTGCAGATTGATCAATGTGCACCAACAGGGTTTTGTATGACATGCTTTTCCTCATGTTTTTTGAGTGATGCGCCCGCGCGAATCGGCGGGACGAACCTAGCCTAAGCTCAGCACACCCGATCGTCCATAGCAGCCCGACAAACTGGGCTATCGAGCGCTTTTTGTTTATACAAAATTTGACTCAAGTCAATTCATTCAGATAGCCGGGACTGCGATCCTGTCGGTCAGATGATCGTGGGACGCGCTGCTGATGAGCATCCGGAATCTTCATTATTTTTTTGCACCGACATCGGTTGTGCTGATCGGCGCAAGCGACCGACTGCACAGCGTGGGCGCCACCGTGCTGTCCAACCTGCTCGCAGCGCGTGCCGGCAGTCACCCGGCTTGCACGGTCATGGCCGTCAATCCTCGCCATACTGAGCTCCAAGGCCTGCCCGTTTACCCGGATATCGTCAGCTTGCCTGTGGTGCCCGAACTGGCAGTGATAGCGACGCCACCACAGACCGTGCCGTTGCTCATATCGCAGCTGGCCGCGAAGGGCACGCGCGCAGCGGTGGTTCTGTCCGCCGGGATGGACGCTGATCATGGAGAGGGTCGCACTTATCGGCAGGCCATGCTCGATGCGGCTCGGCCGTTTGTGCTGCGCATACTGGGCCCCAATTGCGTGGGTATCCTGTCGCCGCGCAGTCATCTCAACGCCAGTTTTGCACCGACCGATGCACTGCCCGGCAAGATTGCTTTCGTGTCGCAGTCGGGCGCATTGCTGACAGCGATGCTGGACTGGGCGCGTGCACGCAGCATCGGCTTTTCTTGCTGTGTTTCGCTGGGTGATGTGGCCGATGTTGACTATGGTGATGTGCTCGACTATCTGGCAACCGATACAGAGACGCAGGCGATATTGTTGTACATCGAAGCCATTCGCGGCGCACGCAAGTTCATGTCGGCGGCGCGTGCGGCAGCGCGCAGCAAGCCGGTGCTGGTAGTCAAGGTAGGGAGAGCGCCGGAGGGCGCCCGTGCCGCAGCGTCGCACACGGGCGCACTGACGGGTGTCGATGCGGTCTATGACGCTGCCTTTCGTCGCGCCGGCATGCTGCGCGTGATGACGACCGACGCCTTGTTCGACGCGGCAGAAACCTTGGCCCGCGCGCGACCAGTGCAAGACGAAGCACTGCTGATACTTACCAATGGCGGTGGTCCCGGCGTGATGGCGACCGATGCGCTGGTGACTGCGGGCGGAAAGCTGGCAGAGCTGTCTCTCGAGGCCCGCCAAGCGCTGGATCAGGTGTTGCCGGACAACTGGTCGCATGGCAATCCGGTGGATATCATCGGCGATGCGCCAGCCGAGCGTTACCGTCAGGCCTTGTCCATCCTGCTGGAGAAACAGCCAGACCATCCTCTGCTGTTCATTCACTCACCCACGGCGATCGTTCCCAGTTCGGCGATTGCGCGGTCGATCGCGCCACTGGCACGCAACGCGCGTTCGCCGATCCTGGCTTGCTGGATGGGCGATGCTGCCGTTGCCGAGGCGAGGCAAGTGTTTTCGCAATCGGACATTCCCCAGTTCAGTACGCCAGAGCGGGCCGTGCAGGCTTTCCTGCAGGTGGTCGAGTATCGCCGTAATCAGCGCTTGCTCATGCAAGTGCCGTCAGCCGATCAGTTGAGCGAACCGATGAATCTCGAGGCAGCGCGTGCACTGATTGCGGATGTGCTCTCAGACGGGCGAACCATGCTCAGCGAGCCTGAGGCCAAGGCATTGATGACGGCTTGCCGGATACCGGTGGTCGAGACGCGCGTGGCGACGACACCGGGCGAGGCGAGACGTCTGGCAAACGAGATTGGCTACCCCGTGGCGGTGAAGATCCTATCGCCCGACATCAGCCACAAGACCGAGGTCGGCGGCGTCTTGCTTGATTTAGGCGATGGTGATGCGGTCGAGGCGGCAGCTCTGGCCTTGCGGGAGCGCTTGCACCGCTTGCGACCGCTGGCCGCACTGGCAGGTTTTTCTGTACAGGCCATGGTGAGGCGACCAGGAGCCGAGGAGCTGATCGTGGGCATCAGTTCCGACCCGGTGTTTGGTCCGGTGGTGCTGTTCGGGCAAGGCGGCATCGCAGTCGAGGTGATCAGCGACCGTGCACTGGCGCTGCCGCCGCTCAACGAGATACTCGCGCAAGATCTGATTTCCCGCACGCGTGTGTCTGCCCTGTTGCAGGGGTACCGCGATCGTCCGCCTGTTGACACAAAAGCGCTGCATCATCTGCTGATACAGATTGGCCAGGTAGCGGTCAGCTTGCCTGAGGTGATCGACCTGGATCTGAATCCAGTGCTCGCTGATTCGCACGGGGTGATTGCGTTAGACGCGCGTGTCCGAGTGTCGCCGGTGAACACCCGCTGCGCGGACGACCGACTGGCAATACGGCCGTATCCCTCAGCGCTTGAGCAATGGCTGTACTGGCGAGGTGAGCCTTTGCTGCTGCGTCCGATCCGACCGGAGGACGGTGAAGCGTATCAACGCTTTTTCCAGTCGCTTGATCCGGTCGATGTGCGATTCCCGATGTTCGTGACGATGCATGCGCTGCGGCCCTCGCAGCGGGTGCGAATGACGCAGATTGATTATGACCGTGAAATGGCTTTTGTCGCGGTCAGAAAACAAGCGGAGGATGATCCTGAGGAGATGCTGGGTGTGGTCAGGGCTATTGCTGATCCCGATAATCAGGATGCCGAGTTCGCGATCTTGGTTCGCTCAGATCTCAAGGGTCAGGGTCTCGGCAAGCTACTGATGCACCAGCTGATCGATTACTTTCAGCGACGCGGCACCCGGCAGCTTATCGGTGAGGCGCTGCCTGATAATCAGGCACTGCTGGGTTTGGTACGACGTTTTGGTTTTGAGATGAGCCATGAACCCCTCCAGAAAATCGTCACCTTACGTTTGAATTTGCAAAGCACGACCGACGAGGATTGACGCACTGAGCCATCAGACCCTGATGGTCAGGCTGGCAGTTTTGACTTAAGTCAAGGTAATTAACGAATCGCCTTTCTAGACTGCGCTTCAATCGGAGATGACCGCGTCCTGCGGATGCTCGCGTAGCGTGGAGCCACACTAGATGACCGTTTCGACAACAACCCTGCGGCAGATGCATCACGTCGAATTTGACGCGGGGCTGATCGGCCGGCTCAGCCAGTCAGGGCCCCGCTATACCTCGTATCCGACGGCTGACCGTTTTTCGGAAAGCTTCGGCTATCGAGATTATCTGCATGCTGTCGCACATGCGCGTGCGCGCGGAGGCCGACATCCGCTGTCGCTGTATCTGCATATTCCATTCTGCGACACCGTTTGCTATTACTGCGGCTGCAACAAGATCGTCACCAAGAACCGCGACAAGGCGGCGACGTATCTGGGCTATCTGAAGCGTGAAATCGATATGCAGGGCAAACTGTTCACCGGGCTCAATCAGGTCGAGCAACTGCACTTTGGTGGTGGCACGCCGACCTACCTGTCGGATGAGCAGATGGCCAACCTGATGCGCCACATCCGCCGCTGGTTTCAGCTAAGCGACGATGATAAAGGTGAGTACTCGATTGAGGTCGATCCACGCAGCGTGTCTGCTGAGCGTATCCACCGACTGCGCGAGCAGGGTTTCAACCGCATCAGTCTGGGTGTGCAGGATGTTGATCCGGAAGTGCAGCGGGCGGTCAATCGGGTACAGCCGGAGGAAATGACGCTGGAGGTGATACGCGCGGCGCGCGAGGCTGAGTTCCGCTCGATCAGTATCGACCTGATCTACGGCCTGCCCAAGCAGAACCTACAGACGATGGCGGAGACCTTATCCAAGGTGATTGCGGCGAATCCGGATCGCATCGCGGTATACCACTATGCGCACCTGCCGCACCTGTTCAAGCCGCAGCGCCGTATTCATGAAACCGATCTGCCGGGCTCGGAGGTCAAGCTCGACATGCTGGCGATGTGCATCAAGCGTCTGAATGAGGCGGGCTATGTCTATATCGGCATGGATCATTTTGCCAAGCCTGACGACGAGCTGGCTGTCGCACAGCGGCAGGGGAGGCTGCATCGGAATTTTCAAGGCTACTCGACGCATGCTGAGGCTGACCTGATTGCCTGCGGTGTATCGGCGATCAGCTCAGTGGGGATGTGCTACAGCCAGAATGTCAAGACGCTGGAGGAATACTACGATTGCCTTGATCAGGGCGAGCTACCGGTGGCGCGCGGTTATTCGCTAGCGATGGATGACGTGCTGCGCCGTTTCATCATTCAAATGCTGATGTGTAATTTCGAGCTGTCGATACGCTCGCTGGAGCAGGCGTATCCGATCACCTTCCGTGCGTATTTTGATACCGAGCTGGCGCAGCTGCACGAGCTGGCCGAGCTGGGACTGGTGACCATGAATGAGGACTGGATCAGCGTCACGCTCAAAGGCCGGCTGCTGATCCGCAATGTCTGCATGGTGTTTGATCGCCACCTGCAGCAGGCACGGCGGTTACAATCGGAGCCTGTCCGTTATTCCCGTACCGTCTGATCGTTACGGCTCCTGACCCCTGTGAATTCTATTGCGCTACTGCCGATTTTTTTCGTCGGTCTGCTGGGTGGCGTGCATTGCGTCGGCATGTGCGGCGGTATCGTCGGTGCATTTTCCGTGGCTACCCCGCGTCGTTCTTTTCCGGTTCCGGTGCTGACCCAGTCTGCCGGGGTCAGCGTAGCGGCGGCTGGCGCTCTGCGCGTACTCGCCTTCAACGCAGGCCGGATAGGAAGCTACCTGATCGCGGGCGCGCTGGTGGGTGTGTTGGGTAGTATCCCCGTGATGATGAATATCGCCATCCTGCAGCGTGGCGCTTACTGGCTAGCCAACCTGATGCTGGTCGCGCTGGGCTTAACGCTGATGAATGCCTGGCACGGACTGTCGCGCCTTGAGGCTATCGGACAATGGGTGTGGCGGCAAATACAGCCACTCATCCGGCGGTGTCTTCCCGTGGAGACTGCGTGGCAAGCGCTGGTGCTAGGCGGGCTCTGGGGCTGGGTACCTTGCGGCATGGTGTACAGCGTCCTGATGACCGCTCTGCTGACCGGATCAGCATGGCAAGGTGCGAGCGTGATGCTGGCCTTCGGACTAGGTACCTTGCCTTTACTTTTCTCGATGGGCCTGCTCGGACGCCGCATGCAGGCAGGCTTGCACATGCCGCTGCTGCGTACGTTTGCCGGTTCGCTGGTACTCGTCTTCGGCCTGCTCGGACTCTACCGCGTAGTGACGGGTGCTACGTACGGCTGGCTGGAGGCTGTCTGCATTACTCCGGCGCTCTGACGGGTGTGCAGCGATGAATGCCCTTGCCCAGAACGCCTGTTTTCACTGCGGATTGCCAGTGCCCATTGGTAGCCATTGGAGCGTGCGCGTTGACGATATCGAACAGCCGATGTGTTGCCCCGGCTGCGAAGCCGTGGCCCATGCGATTGTTGACAACAGACTGACGGATTACTACCGCCATCGCCAGACGCTTCCGCAAGGTGTCGCTGAACCCATTCCCGAAGCACTGACGCTGTATGACACGCCGGAACTGTCCGCACAATTTACCAACAGCGAAGGCGGTGGTGAAGCGACCTTCTCCGTGGAGGGCATACGCTGTGCTGCCTGTGTATGGCTGATAGAGCGCCGTTTGTCGCAGGTGCCAGGGCTACACGCCGCTGATCTGAATGTGGCGACAGAAAAGCTGCAGGTGAGGTGGGATGTATCGACGTGCAAGCCGAGCGATATTTTGCAGGCAGTGCACGAGATCGGTTATGCCGCCTACCCCTACGATCCGATTCAGCATGGTGACATGTTGCGCAAGCAGTCGCGCGTGATGTTCAAGCGTTTGTTTGTTGCCGGTCTGTCGATGATGCAGGTGATGATGTATGCCGTTCCGGCCTACCTGGCAGGCGCTGGCGAGATTGAGCCAGACATGGAACAGCTGATGCGCTGGGCGAGTTTCTGGCTCACGGTGCCGGCGATCTTTTATTCTGCACAGCCGTTTTTCGCCGGAGCCTGGACAGATCTGAAACAACGTGCCTTGGGTATGGATGTGCCAGTTGCGCTCGGTGTCACCGCAGCTTTTATCGGCAGCACCTGGAGCACACTCACAGGCAAGGGCGATGTGTACTTTGACTCGGTGACAATGTTCATCTTCCTGCTGCTGGCCAGTCGCTACCTGGAGCTACTCGCGCGGCGCAAAGCAGCGGGCGCGCTGGAGACCCTGCAGCATGCCTTACCGGATGCTGCGTGGCTGCTCAATCGCTTTCCCTCCAGCCGAGATGCGCAGCGGGTGGCCGCGGCGACTTTGCGTGCCGGCGATATCGTGCTCGTCAAACCCGGCGAGGCGATTCCCGCCGATAGTGTGATCGCAGACGGTGAGACCACGGTCGATTTGTCGCTGCTGACGGGCGAGAGCCAGCCTCAGCCGCGACGTGCCGGAGAACGCGTGGCGGGTGGCGCGGTGAATATCAGCCAGCCCGTGGTGCTGCGCGTAGAAAAAGTCGCGAAGGACAGCACATTATCCGCGCTGATCCGGCTGATCGAGCGCGCCGGGCAGGGCAAACCGACCATCTCGCAGTGGGCCAATCGTGTCGCGGCAGGGTTTGTCGCTGCCTTGCTCGTGTTTGCGCTGAGTGTGCTGGCTTTCTGGGGCTGGCATGATGCCGCGCGCGCGTGGCCGATTGCCATCGCCGTGCTCGTCGTCTCATGTCCCTGCGCGTTATCACTTGCGACGCCCTCGGCGCTGGCGGCGGCGACAGATCGTTTGTTACGACAAGGCGTGCTGGTGATGCGCCCCCATGTGCTGGAGACCTTGCATCGTGCAACGCATGTGGTGTTCGACAAGACAGGCACCCTGACCGTGGGTAAGCCTAGCCTGACTCAGCTGACCCGGCTCGCCGAGATGACCGAAGACACGGCGTTGAGTATCGCAGCGGCACTCGAGGCAGGAAGTGCGCATCCGCTGTCACAGGGACTGCAAGCAGCCGCGCAGGCACGGGTATCCAGGGCGTCGTCCGCTGAGTCGGTCACGCACTATCCCGGACAAGGTCTTGAAGGGCAGGTGAATGGCAAGTGCTACCGCATCGGCAGCGCATCGTTCGTTGCTGCTCTGGCCGGTGGCATGACATTACCGCCAGAGCCACCGCATGTCAGTTGTGTCTATCTGGGCAGTGAGCAGCACTGGCATGCACGTTTTGATCTGGCGGATCAGCTCAAGCCGGATGCATCCGAGGCCGTGCGCTATTTCACATCACGTGGAATGACCACTATCCTCCTCTCGGGCGATGCACCTGTCATTGTGAATCAGGTAGCCTCTTCATTGTCGATGGATGCTTCGCAAGGCGGCATGCTGCCGCAGCAAAAGCTGGACTATGTACTCAGTTTGCAGCGCGAGGGCGCGGTGGTGCTGATGGTCGGCGATGGCATCAATGACGCTGCGGTGTTGCGTGCGGCTGATGTGTCATTCGCGATGGGTTCGGGTGCGGCGCTCGCACAATCGCATGCCGATGCCGTGCTGCTGTCCACGAAGCTCACGCTGCTCACGCAAGCGGCTGATGCGGCGGCGTCTTGCATGCGCGTGATTCGCCAGAATCTCGCATGGGCCACCGTCTACAATCTGGTGGCCATCCCCGCAGCGGCCGCGGGCCTGCTGACCCCGTGGATGGCAGCTCTGGGCATGTCCGTCAGCTCGGCGCTGGTGGTGGCCAATGCGCTGCGGCTGGAGCGTGTGCCTGCACGTCGCTGAAGATAAGAAAAAGGCATCCTGATGGAGTCCCTGTACCTGCTGATACCCCTGTCGGTGGTTGTCGTCTTTCTCGCGCTGTGGGTATTTTTCCGCGCCATGGATAGTGGCCAGTTCGATGACCTCGAAGGGCCCGGGATGCGCATCCTGCAAGACGACGACAGCGTGCACTCTGATACCTCCGAGTCCGCAGACAATACCAAGATATAAGCTTTCTGCCGCTGTGCCCGGCTTCCGGCCAAATTTGACTCAGGTCAAGGAAGTTTGCCCATCTGAAACGTACTCTCCCGCTATCTTCGTCGTAAACCAAGGGAGTCTCTGTGGACACAGCACTCAACTACAACTACCGGGTCGTAAAACAGTTCGCGGTCATGACGGTGGTGTGGGGTGTGGTGGGCATGCTGGTGGGGGTATTGATTGCCGCTCAGCTTGCATGGCCAGCACTGAATTTTGATACGGCCTGGCTGACCTACGGTCGCCTGCGCCCGTTGCACACCAATGCAGTGATTTTCGCCTTCGGTGGCTCGGCACTGTTTGCCACTTCCTACTACGTCGTGCAGCGCACGTGCCAGACGAGGCTGTTCTCGGACACGCTAGCCGCCTTTACCTTCTGGGGCTGGCAGCTAGTGATTCTTGCTGCTGCGATCACGCTGCCGCTGGGTATGACTTCCGGCAAAGAGTACGCCGAGCTCGAATGGCCGATTGATATCCTGATTGCGCTGGTGTGGGTGTCGTATGCGGTGGTGTTTTTCGGCACGCTGTGGAAGCGCAGGGTCTCGCACATCTATGTCGCCAACTGGTTCTATGGCGCATTCATTCTGACCGTTGCGATTCTTCACATTGTCAATTCAGCGGCGATGCCAGCGACGCTCACCAAGTCTTATTCCGCCTACACGGGCGTGCAGGATGCCATGATCCAGTGGTGGTACGGTCATAACGCCGTCGGTTTTTTCCTGACTGCAGGCTTCCTCGGCATGATGTACTACTTCATTCCCAAGCAGGCCGAGCGCCCGGTGTTTTCGTATCGGCTGTCCATCGTTCATTTCTGGGCACTGATCTTCACCTACATGTGGGCAGGCCCGCACCATTTGCATTACACCGCACTGCCAGACTGGGCGCAGTCGCTGGGCATGGTGTTCTCCCTCATCCTGCTGGCACCAAGTTGGGGCGGCATGATCAACGGCATCATGACCCTGTCCGGCGCATGGCATAAGCTGCGCCATGATCCGATACTGAAGTTTCTGATTGTCTCGCTGTCCTTCTACGGCATGTCGACCTTCGAAGGTCCGATGATGTCGATTAAGACGGTCAATTCGCTCTCGCACTACACCGATTGGACGGTGGGTCATGTGCACTCAGGCGCGCTGGGCTGGGTCGGATTGGTCTCGATGGGCTCAATCTACTACCTGCTGCCACGCCTGTCGGGCAAGAAGGCCATGTGGAGCACGCGCCTGATCGAGTGGCACTTCTGGGTCGCGACGATAGGCATCGTGCTGTATATCGCGGCGATGTGGATTGCCGGCGTGATGCAGGGTCTCATGTGGCGCGCAGTGAATGCCGACGGTACGCTCACCTACACCTTTGTCGAGAGCGTGAAGGCCAGCTTTCCGTACTACGTGATTCGTCTGGCCGGGGGAGGCTTGTACCTGGCGGGCATGCTGATGATGGCCTACAACACGCACAAGACGGTCAGCGGCAGCCAGTCCGTTGATACCCGCATCCCGGTCATGACCGGTGCGCACGCCTGACCTACGGAGAGTCGAATGAAATTCACTCATGATCAAATTGAACGCAAACCCCTGCTGCTGATCCTGCTCGTTGTGCTGGTAGTGAGCATTGGCGGACTGGTCGAGATTGTTCCGCTGTTCTTCCAGAAATCAACCACCGAGCCGGTCGCGGGCCTGACACCCTACAGCCCACTGCGCCTGGCAGGTCGAGATGTCTATGTGCGCGAGGGATGCTACAACTGTCACTCGCAAATGATTCGTCCGTTTCGCGCAGAGACCGAACGCTACGGCCACTACTCAGTGGCTGGCGAGTTTGTCTATGACCGTCCGTTCCAATGGGGCTCTAAGCGCACGGGCCCGGATCTGGCACGCGTGGGTGGCCGCTACAGTGATGACTGGCACCGTACCCACCTCATTAATCCGCGCGATCTTGTGCCCGAATCGAACATGCCCGCCTACCCATGGCTTGCAAAGACTGCGCTCGATCCGCAAGCCATCGTACCCCGCCTGAACGCGCTAAAGCGCCTCGGTGATCCCTATACCCAGGAACAGATCGCCGCCGCACCCAAGGAACTCGAAGGCAAGACCGAGCTCGATGCGCTGGTCGCTTACCTGCAAGGCCTGGGTATTCAGATCAAGGCAAGGAGATAAACATGGACCTTCTGCAAATCGTCTCGGATGCACGCAGTGTCGTGACTCTGATCTGCATGACTACCTTCGTGGGTATCGTGATCTGGGCCTACAGCTCGCGTCGTGCACAAGACTTCGAAGAGGCGGCCATGCTGCCCTTTGCGGACGAAGAACCACTGACCAAGGAGCAGGAGTCTCGTCATGGCTGATTTTACAAGCGGATTCTGGGGAATCTACATCACCGTACTGACCATTGCGTCCGTGCTTGGCTGCGGCTGGCTGCTGTGGTCGCAGTCAACCATCAAGTCTGAGGTGTCTGAAGAGGGTAAGGTCGGCACGACAGGACACACGTGGGATGAGGGCCTCGAGGAACTGAACAACCCGATGCCGCGCTGGTGGATGTGGCTGTTCTATATCACTATCGTGTTCGGTATCGCTTATCTGGCGCTGTATCCGGGGCTGGGCAGTTACGCTGGCAAACTCGGTTGGGCTTCTAAGGGTCAGTACGAGGAAGAACTGAAAATGGCCGATGCCGAGTTTGGTCCGCTGTTTGCCAAGTATCAGCAGACGGAGATAAAAGCACTGGCTGCTGATCCTCAAGCACGTGCCATCGGTGAGCGCCTGTTCCTGACCTATTGCGCACAGTGCCACGGCTCCGATGCCCGTGGTAACAAGGGCTATCCGAACCTGACCGATAGCGACTGGCTGTATGGCGGTGATCCTGATGTGATCAAGGCCACCTTGCTCAAAGGCCGTCATGGTGTGATGCCACCCATGGCGACGGCCGTGGGGACGGACAAGGATATCGAGAATGTCGCCCACTACGTACTCTCGCTGTCTGGCTCAACGGCTGATCCGATCAAGGCCAGCTTTGGTAAGGAAAAATATGCGGCATGCGCGGCTTGTCATGGCATCGATGGCAAGGGTAATCAGGCCGTGGGTGCGCCTAACCTGAGCGACAAGACCTGGTTGTATGGCGGCAGTGTCGCGACCATCATGGAAACGGTACGCGGCGGACGTAATAATGTCATGCCAGCTTTTGCAGATTTTCTGGGCGAGGCCAAGGTTCATTTGCTCGCAGCTTATGTTTGGGGTCTGTCGAACAACGCCGCGACGCCATCATCGCCGAATCCATAGGACTATCCATGCAAGGGGCTGCGCCAGACGTTACCGTCGTGAAGATGTACAAAGCGCGGGAAGAAATTTATCCGCGCGAAATACAAGGCCGATATGCGTCGCTGCGCTGGTTTTTTGTCTGGGCCACGCAGCTTCTTTTTTATGGCTTACCCTGGCTGTCTTGGAATGGCAGGCAGGCCGTTCTGTTTGATCTCGGTGCGCGAAAATTTTATATTTTCGGTATCGTACTGTGGCCCCAGGACTTCATCTACCTTGCGGCGCTATTGATTATCAGTGCCTATTCGCTGTTTCTGTTCACGGCGATCTTTGGCCGGGTCTGGTGCGGCTTTGCCTGCCCGCAGACGGTCTACACTGAAATATTCATGTGGATCGAGCGCAAGATTGAGGGTAGCCGCAGCACACGCATGCGCATTGATCGTCAGCCCATGTCTGCAGAAAAATTCGCGCGTAAATCAGCCAAGCATGCCGTCTGGGGTGCAGTCGCCCTGTGGACAGGGTTTACCTTCGTCGGATACTTCACGCCGGTGCATACCTTGGCTGGAGAAGTGGCTTCGCTGACGCTCGGTCCCTGGGAATGGTTCTGGGTGCTGTTTTATTCATTCGCGACTTATGGTAACGCGGGCTGGATGCGTGAACAGGTCTGCAAGTACATGTGTCCATACGCACGATTCCAGAGTGCGATGTTTGACAAGGACAGCTTGATCATCACCTACGACACGGATCGTGGCGAGCCGCGCGGTGCACGCAGCAAGCATGATCCGGATGCGGCAAAAAATCTCGGTGACTGTATTGACTGCTCAATGTGCGTGCAGGTCTGTCCCACGGGTATCGATATACGCAAGGGTTTGCAGTATGAATGCATCGGATGCGCTGCGTGCATCGATGCCTGTAATACCGTGATGGACAAGATCGCAGCGCCACGCGGGCTGATCCGTTACTGGACTGATCACGCACAAACCTATCGCTGGTCATCAGCGCAGATCCTGCGCCACATGGTACGGCCACGGGTGCTGATCTACAGCGCGGCTTTGCTGGTGATCGTATCGGTGTTCTTCGGGACCTTGCTCACTCGCACGCCAGTCAAGATGGATGTCATCCGTGACCGCGGCTCGATGGGGCGCGAGGTAGACAACGGTCAGATCGAGAACGTGTACCGGCTGCAGATCATGAATACCGATGAATCTCGCCATCGATACCGTATTGGCGTCGAAGGTATCGAGGGCATCGCGCTGCAGGGCAGGAGTGAAGTAACCCTGGGGTCCACTGAATCCCGCTCTGTGCCAGTGGACGTTCGCGTGCCGGAAGGCAAAGGCAGCAAAGGCTCTAACAAAATCTGGTTTACGCTGATTGATACCGACAACCCCGAGGTGAGCCTGAGGGAAAAAGCGGTGTTCTTCGTGCCGCGCTGATTCGCTCACAAAACAGCGAGGAAATTCATGCATACTGCGCTGATGGATAAACACCCTGACCCTTGGTACAAGCACCGCTGGCCCTGGCTGTTGATGGCAGGCCCACTCGCGGTGCTCATAGCAGGCTTCATTACGATGTGGATCTCGTTTTCAGGTGCGGATCCGCTGGTGGTTGATGATTACTACAAACAGGGTAAGGCGATCAATCAAGATCTGCGCCGCGATCGTGCTGCGGCGAGTCTTGGTCTGTCGCTGTCACTTCGCTATGATGCCGCCGCAGGCGCGCTGACGGGTCAGCTGCACGGTGCCACCGATAACACGCCGCTGAATCTGCTGCTGGTGCATCCCACCGTGCCTGAGAAAGATATTCGTCTGGTGGCCACGCCAGACCAGCAAGGTGTGTTTTCGGTAGCATTGCCACTGCTGGAACGTGCGCACTGGCAGGTGCAGATGGAAGATGCGGCCCGCAGCTGGCGTTTGCATGGTGAATGGACATGGCCGCAGCAGACAACGACAGACATCCGACCAGCGCTGTGAACCGGTCAGGATGCGAAGGAGGAGAGACGATGTTGAAGCTGGCGATGACGGTGCTGTGGCCATCCTTTCTGACAGCGGCGATGGCCGATGGTTTCTTTTTCTCGCTGTTTGATCCGGCTGATCTGATGATGGTCGGCGGACATATGGAGCTACCCCCGATTGCTGCGTACACCCTGGGTTTTTTCTTTTTCTGGAGTTTCGGCGCGCTGGCCAGCATGCTGAGCCTGTATCTGGTCCGTACGGAAAATCCTGCGCAACCCCCGTTCTGATCAGTACAATCGAAGATCGTCTTCTCAGCGGCAGGTTTCTGTCCCCGCCGCCAACGCGCGCATCGTGTGTAGATCCAGCAACTCAATTTCTCGGTTGGCCACTCTGAGCAAGCCCTGTTTTTTCAGGCGAGACAGCAAACGGCTGATGCTCTCTATCGTCAGCCCGAGATAGTTGCCGATCTCTTCGCGCGACATGCGCAACTGGAAGCTCGTGGATGAGTAACCACGCGCTGCGTAGCGAGACGAGAGATTAATCAGGAAAGCGGCAAAGCGCTGCTCGGCCCGCATATTGCCCAGCAAGAGCATCACGTTTTGCTCGCGCGTGATTTCCTGACTCATCATCCGGTGGAAATGATGCAGCAGTGTCGGCAGGGTGCCAAACAATTCTTCCAGCCGGGCGAAAGGTATTTCGCAGACTTCACTGTCCTCCAGCGCCATGGCATCGCAATGATGACGATCGGTGCTGATTGCATCCATGCCCAGCAACTCGCCCGCCATCTGAAAACCGGTGATCTGCTGCTCGCCGCCCGGGCTGACCTGGTAGGTCTTGAAGTGCCCCAGTCTTATCGCATACAGATTGGTGAACGCATCATCCATCCGGTACAGCAGGCTGTCTTTGGGTACCTTGCGGCGCCGGCCGATGATCTCGTCCAGGCGGTGCATGTCAGAGGCGCCCAGCCCCATGGGCAGGCAGAGCTGATGCATGCTGCAAGCTGAGCAACTGGCCTTGAGCGCGCCGAGGTTCAGTGATGTGGCGGGCGAGATGGGGACGGACGGGGTCATCGCAGCAACGAATTTTTGGGTGCGCAGAATTTAACCTATTTGGGCGCGCGATGCCAAGTTTGCCGGCTATTCCACCAATTCATAGGGCAGCCCGACATAATTTTCCGCGATAGTTATCCGGCCCGCCTCGGAGCTGGTGAAATAATCGAGCTCTGCTTCCTGTATCCGCTGATTAAACGGATCGTCAGTGAATTTGTGCAGTATCGAGGTCATCCACCATGAAAAACGCTCCGCTTTCCAAATGCGTCGCAGGCAGATCTCTGAATAACGCGCGATGAGATCAGTGCGGCCTTCCCGGTAGCGCTGACGCAAAATGTTATAAAGCGTGTAAACATCACTGGCGGCGAGATTCAACCCTTTGGCACCGGTGGGTGGCACGATATGTGCGGCATCGCCCACCAGGAACAGGTGACCGAACTGCATGGGCTCGGCGACAAAACTGCGCAGCGGCGCGATGCTTTTTTCGATGGAGGGGCCGGTGACCAGGCGATTTGCTACCGCCGTTGGCAGGCGCGAGCGAAGCTCCTCCCAGAAACGGTCGTCCGACCAGTCCTCGGTGTTGTCGTCCAACGAGCACTGCACGTAGTAGCGCGATAGCATGGCCGAGCGCATGCTGCAGAGCGCGAAGCCGCGTTCATGGTTCGCATAAATCAGTTCTTCCGACACGGGTGGCGTGCGGGACAGCACGCCCAGCCAGCCGAAGGGATAGACGCGCTCGAACAGCTTGATGTTGTCCGCTGGGATGGATTTGCGCGCAATGCCATGAAAGCCGTCGCAGCCAGCGATGTAGTCGCACAGGATGGTGTGCCGTTTTCCATCTTTGGTGAAGCTGACACTCGGATGCTCGCCATAAAAATCATGCGGCATCACTTCCTCAGCCTCATAGAAGCTTTGCATGCCTGACTGCGCACGCGCCTCCATCAGGTCTTTGGTCACCTCGGTTTGTCCGTACACCATGACCGTCTTGCCGCCCGTGAGCGCCTTGAGGTCGATACGCTCCATCCTCCCCAGAAATGACAAGGCAAATCCCTCGTGTACATGACCCTCGCGATCCATGCGCTCGGCGGCCTTTGCCTCACGCAGCAGGGTTTGGGTACCTTGCTCCAGCACGCCCGCGCGAATGCGGGAGAGCACGTAATCCGGGGATTTCGCCTCGACGATGATGTTATCGATGCCCTGCAGTTCGAGCAGTCGGCCGAGCAGCAGCCCTGAGGGACCGGCGCCGATGATGACGACCTGAGTTTTCATGGGGTCTTCTTGTCCGTGGGGCTGGGTCGCCCCCTAGGTTGATGGGGATGCCGTGATAGTCGGACAAGCGAGCGCCCACGGGAATAGACTTTAGCGGCATAAACTTGTACATTTCGAGGATATTTAGCCCCTGGGGTTTGCGCCGATGCCTCCGTCACTTGCCCCCACCGCCGGGGTTCCGATTTTCCAGCTCTATGGGGAAAACGGCGCGGCGCCGACCCCCGATCCTATCCACTGCGAATCCATTGCCGAGCGCAGCCGCTTGCACAATTGGGAGATCAGGCCGCATCGTCATCACGGCTTGTTTCAGTTGCTATGGCTGGAGGATGGCCGGGCGCAATGCCTGCTGGATGAGGCGCGGCTCGACCTTTTCGGGGGTATGGCGCTCATGGTGCCGCAGCATTGCGTGCATGGTTTCCAGTTTTCGCCGGATGCCCGCGGGCTGGTGGTGACGGTGGCTTATTCCCTGTTGGGTGCGCTTGCCGCGAGTCTGTCAGAGGAGATCGCTCATCTGAGCACGGCAAGGTCTTTTCATCTGAGCGACGCTGGCGGGCACGCCGAGAATGCAATGCAAGCATTGCTAGCTGAGTACGACGGATACGACGTTCATCGTTCGGCGCTGATGGTTGCGCACGTGTCGATCGCTTTTGGCAGTTTGTTGCGTTTGTCAGAGCAGCGCGCCACCGACAGTGACCGGGTGGTACCGGCGCGCGCGCGTCAGCATGTCGCCCGCTTCATGACGCTGGTTGACGCAGCGTATGCCGCTCAGTCACGGCTCGCTTATTACGCCAGCCAAATCGGCATCAGCGCCGCGCATCTGAATGCCTCGTGCCGAGAAGTAACCGGGCAATCAGCGCTATCGATCATTCATGCGCGCTCAATGCGCGAAGCGCGCCGCCTGCTGGTGTACACCTCAATGACGGTACGCGACGTATCGGATGCACTGGGTTTTTCTGATCCTGCGTATTTCACGCGCTTTTTCAAGCGTAACGCAGGTCTGTCGCCGCGCGATTTTCGTCTGCACGCCAGCTCATGGAATGCAGACGGCGTACCGGTTTCATTGCCGTCGGCACCAGCTTGAGATGCAGGACGCTGCTGTCGAGCCACTGTCGGTCCTTATGGCAGCAGCATCGATAGTTCTGTCGCCGCATTCAGCAGCACCGGCAGGAAGGTCTGTTCCATTTGCGCACGCGAGACGCGCGTTGCTTGCGCCCCAACATTGATGGCCGCCATGACACTCCCGGTCGCACCTCTGACGGGCACGGCGATGGAGCGTAGCCCGATCTCGAGCTCTTCTTCGACAATGGTGAAGCCCTGTCGCAGCGTCTCGGCGAGGATCTCGCGCAGCCTCTCCTCGGACACGACGGTGCGGTCAGTGAAGGGTCTGAGCGACACGCGCGCCAGGTAGGCATTGAGCTCCTCCGGTGGCAATGCCGCCAGCATCACTCTGCCAAGCGAGGTGCAGTACGCTGGCAGGCGGCTGCCCGCGTTGAGCGCGATCGACATCACGCGAGCAGTCTGAGAGCGCGAGATGTAGAGTACTTCGTCCTGCTCGAAGACTGCCAGTGAGCAGGATTCTCCCAGCTTCTGGCTCACTTGATTCAAGCAGGGCTGGGCTGACACCGTCAGGGGTGTTGAGGACAGATACGAATACCCCAGCATCAGTATCTTCGGCTTGAGAAAAAAATTATTCGCCTCTGAGCCCGCGTAGCCTAGCTGTTTCAATGTGTGCAGGCAGCGACGCACGGCCGCGCGTGGTATGCCTGTTTTGTGACTGATCTGCGCGATCGTCATGGCGCGGCGGTGATCGCTGAATGCCTTGATCACTGCAAGCCCGCGCGCGAGCGAGGTCATGAAGCTGGGATCGGTCATCGCGTCAATTTCTTGGGCAATGGTGAGTGACCGAGGGGGCTGGGTTGCGGAAGCAGGTTCTGGCGTCAGTGCTTGGGTAGTACTGGCGCTCAGAGGTGGGGGAGCGGTATCTGTCGTGGTGTCGTTCATGTTGGGCAAAGTCATAGGTTGCGCGTTGGGATCGCGGTCGAATCGGATCATGAGCCGCTACTCTGATGCAACTGCTAGCTCAGTCAGGTGATGTCTGTCTGAAAAACGCTGTGTTGTCCTTCGGGGCCTGCGTGTCGCGCATGCACGCTTTTCGGATCTGGCACACGGTGTTGTCTGCGGTTTTTCCCGAAGCTTGGCGAGATCGCCGATGAAGCCATACCGTTGAAGCTGTGTTACCGTAGCGGAACTCGATATTTTTTTGATAATTCTTGCTTTTTACGAGCACCCGTTCATTTACTCCGGAGCATTTGTGAATTTTTTTGTTGCGCAAGGAGCACAGTTGCGCATGCAGGGTCGCCGCAGGATAGGGCAGCAGCGGGTGTGCGCGTTCGGCGACCGAACACAAAATGCGGCACAAGTCTTGCGGCACTATTTCCTGAACTATACACTTCATGTGTTCTGTAGTCAGACAATTGTTCGATTAACGAACGATTATCGGGCTTCTAGCAAGCCAATACGCGGTACAAATCCCCACCGGCAACGAACACCCGCCATGCGCAAAGGAAGATGATTTGGTCAACAAGATTTATCCCGGGCTCGACGCTGCCGTCGCGGGCATCTCCGATGGCGCAACCCTCATGATCGGCGGCTTCGGCAATGCGGGCATGCCAAGTGAGCTGATCAATGCGGTGATTGCGCAGGGCGCCACCGATCTCACCATCGTGAACAACAACGCCGGTAATGGCGATACCGGTTTGGCTGCGCTGCTCGCAGCCGGCCGCGTGAAAAAGATCATTTGCTCATTTCCACGGCAGACAGATTCTCATGTGTTCGATGGGCTTTACCGCAGTGGCAAGATCGAACTAGAGCTCACACCCCAGGGCAATCTGGCTGAGCGCATCCGTGCAGCGGGCGCCGGCATCGGCGCATTTTTTACGCCCACCGGCTATGGCACACAGCTGGCCGAGGGTAAGGAGACCCGGATCATTAATGGCCGGCATTACGTACTCGAGTATCCGATTCATGCAGACTATGCGCTGATCAAGGCAGAAAAGGCCGATCGCTGGGGCAATCTGGTCTACCGAAAAGCGGCGCGTAACTTTGGCCCCATCATGGCCATGGCGGCTAGCTGCGCGATCGCGCAGGTGAGCGAGGTGGTTGAGCTCGGTGAACTGGATCCAGAGGCTATCGTTACGCCGGGAATTTTCGTGCAGCGTGTGGTGCAGGTCGCAGGGAGCCGCTCATGAAACGTTTCAGTAAAGATGAGATCGCGCAGAAAGTCGCGCGAGATATTGCGCCTGGTGCGTATGTCAATCTGGGCATTGGCCTGCCAACGCTGGTCGCCAATCATCTTGATCCCTCGAAAGAGGTGCTTTTGCATAGCGAGAATGGCATCCTCGGCATGGGCCCGGCACCCCGACCCGGTGCGGAGGACGAAGATCTGATCAATGCCGGGAAGCAGCCCGTGACCTTGCTGACCGGCGGTGCTTATTTTCATCACGCGGACTCGTTCGCCATGATGCGCGGCGGTCATCTCGATATTTGTGTGCTGGGCGCGTTTCAGGTATCGCGTCATGGCGATCTCGCGAACTGGCACACAGGCGCGCCGGATGCCATACCTGCTGTCGGTGGCGCGATGGACTTGGCGATCGGCGCCAAGCGTGTGTTTGTCATGATGGAATTACAGACTAAAACGGGCGAGAGCAAGCTGGTGGAGCGCTGCACCTATCCCTTGACGGGCGTAGGCTGTGTATGCCGCATCTATACCGACCTTGCGATCATCGATATCGACGCCGGCACCTTACGCGTTCGCGAAATGGCGGAGGGAATCCAGCTGCACGAACTCGAACGTCTGGTGGGTCTGTCGCTGACGGCTGCCTGATATAAAAACACGGACTCGCCATCCCGGCGATCCGTCCTCGCTTATTTGACTTTCCGGACCCAACATGAACCACGCTTTTATTTGTGACGCGATACGCACCCCCATCGGACGCTTCGGCGGCGCGCTCAAAGATCTTCGCGCCGATGACCTTGGCGCCATCCCGTTGCGCGCATTGCAGGAGCGCAATCCTGCGGTCGACTGGTCCGCAGTGACGGAAGTTCTTTTTGGTTGCGCCAACCAGGCCGGCGAAGATAATCGCAACGTGGCAAGGATGTCCGCGCTGCTGGCAGGGCTGCCGATCGAGGTGCCGGGCGCCACCATCAATCGCTTGTGTGGCTCGGGCATGGATGCCGTGGGCACCGCCGCGCGCGTGATCAAATCCGGCGAGGCCGGGTTGATGATCGCGGGCGGCGTCGAGTCAATGACGCGCGCCCCATTCGTGATGGGCAAGGCGGACAGCGCCTTCTCGCGCAATGCACACCTGTTTGACACGACCATAGGCTGGCGCTTCATCAATCCACAGATGAAAGCCATGTATGGCGTGGACTCCATGCCCGAGACGGCGGAGAACGTCGCTGTCGATTATCAGATCAGCCGCGCCGACCAGGATGCATTTGCTGTCGCCAGCCAGAACAAGGCCGCCACAGCCCAGGCCGATGGCGTGCTGGCGCAAGAGATCGTAGCGGTCAGCATTCCGCAAAAAAAGGGTGAGCTGGTGACGGTGCTGCACGATGAACATCCGCGCTCGACCAGCGTAGAATCATTGGCCAAACTCAAAGGTGTGGTGACCCCGGAGGGCTCAGTCACGGCGGGTAATGCATCGGGAGTCAATGATGGCGCCTGTGCCTTGTTGCTTGCAGACGAGGAGCATGCGCAACGTTTCGGACTGACACCTAAGGCCAGGGTGGTCGGTATGGCGACCGCCGGTGTGGCGCCGAGAGTCATGGGTATCGGACCGGTTCCCGCCGTTAAAAAACTGTTGCATCAAACCGGTATGACCGTGGCGCAGATGGATGTCATTGAGCTCAACGAGGCCTTTGCGGCGCAGGGCCTGGCCGTGCTGCGCCAGCTAGGCATTGCAGACAATGATACGCGTGTGAACCCGAACGGCGGCGCGATTGCGCTCGGCCATCCGCTGGGCATGAGTGGTGCGCGGCTGGTCACCACGGCCATGTATCAGTTACATCGCAGTGGCGGGCGCTATGCGTTGTGCACGATGTGCATTGGGGTTGGGCAAGGTATCGCTGTGATCATAGAGCGTGTGTAGTACCTGCCGCAAAGGCTGAATCGCCTGCGTGAGCGACCATCAGCGACGAGACAATCACCAACAGCAAAAAGACCAAAGCAGGACCAGAAGACCCTCGAGGTCCTGAAGGTTATGACAATCCGAGACAAGGAAGACGGCATGTCTGCACTCCATCCCTATCGTCGGCCGGCGCCAGGCGAACAACCTGACTATTTATCGCCGGCCTATGCCTCCACCGCCAAGCGCTCGCCCTCGCAGCCGCTCATTGTGCTGCCGCACTCGCTATCGGAGATGACTGGACCGGTCTTTGGGCACGAGCGGGTGAAGCCCGGTGATGCAGACCTCACTCGCCAACATACTGGAGAACCGCTGGGTGAGCGCATCATCGTTGCCGGACGCGTGCTGGACGAGGATGGCAAACCCGTGCGCCATACATTGGTCGAGCTGTGGCAAGCGAATGCCGCGGGGCGGTATCAGCACAAAAATGATCAACATGATGCGCCGCTGGATGCAAATTTTACCGGCACCGGACGCACGATGACGGATGAGCAGGGCAATTATCGTTTCATCACGATACGGCCGGGCGCTTACCCGTGGCGTAATCACCCGAATGCCTGGCGGCCCGCGCATATTCATTTTTCACTGTTTGGCCATGCCTTTGCCACGCGACTGGTCACCCAGATGTATTTTCCCGGCGATCCGCTGCTGGCACTCGATCCCATCTACAACAGCGTGCCAGATGAAAAAGCGCGACAGCGCATGATCTCGCAGTTTGACCTTCATCTGACCGAACCCGAGCACGCACTCGGCTTTCGCTTCGATATCGTCCTGCGCGGACGTGATGCCACGCCGATGGAGCAATGAGATGAGCATCGATAAACCTCTCCGCCTGGGCACCACGCCTTCGCAGACGGTTGGCCCTTATCTGCACATGGGACTTGACTGGCTGAACACGACCGAGCTGGCTGGTCCTGCGGTCGCTGGTGAGCGCATCGTGATTCAGGGACGATTGCTGGATGCAGACCGCGCCCCCATGCCTGATGGCGTGATTGAAATCTGGCAGGCGAACTCGCAGGGACGTTATGCGCATCCCGATGACCATCGGGCATTGCCGCTTGATACGGGGTTTACTGGTTTTGGTCGCACACCGACCGGTGCGCATGGTGAATTTCGTTTCTCAACGATCAAGCCGGGCAGGGTGCCCGCGACAAACGGACAATTACAGGCACCTCACATCATGGTGAATGTGTTTGCGCGGGGTCTGCTCAGGCAGGCAGTCACGAGAATTTATTTTCCTGAGGACGACCATGCATCAGACCCGGTGATGGCCAGAGTACCGGTCAATCGCCGCATGACACTGATTGCTCAGGCCGTTGCAGGACAGCCCGGTGTGCTCGAGTGGAATGTGTTGCTGGGTGGCGAACAGAATGAAACCGTCTTCTTTGATGTCTGATACAAACCGATCGAATTGCCGCCCATGAATGTCAGCCGTCTTACTCAAGCGATGTCTTCCAGTGAAGGCATGTCGCGTATTTTTTCACCGGCCAACACCGTACAGCGGATGCTGGATGTGGAAGCGGCATTGGCGCAAGCGCTTGCTGCTGAGGGCGTTATCCCCTCAGAGGCCAAGCGAGCGATTGTCGAGGCCTGTGTAGCCGCCACGATTGATCTCGATGCGCTGGCGCGAGAGGCTGGCGACGCCGGCAATCTGGCTATACCCCTGGTCAGACAACTGACCGAGCAAGTTGCCTTACGCGATGCGCAGGCGGCACGCCACGTGCACTGGGGTGCGACTAGTCAGGACATCATCGACACGGGCATGGTGCTGCAATCTCGAGAGGCCCTGCAGTTGATCATCGCAGAGCTGGCCGGGCTGGCGGATGGGCTCGCGGCGCTGGCGCAGCGTTATCGAACCGCACCCATGATGGGCCGTACCTGGATGCAGCATGCGCTGCCGATCACCTTTGGCTTGAAGGCGGCGGGCTGGCTGGATGCGGTGCTGCGCCACCAGGAAAGGCTCGCCTCACTGAAACAGCGCATAGGCGTCCTGCAATTCGGCGGTGCTTCAGGATCGCTGGCCAGTCTCGGCGATCAGGGCTTAGCCGTTGCACACGCATTGGCGCATCAGCTGGAGCTTGAGCTGCCCGCGCTACCTTGGCATGGTCACCGCGACAGAGTGAGCGAAGTCGCGACGACACTGGGACTGATGACCGGGACGCTGGGCAAGATCGCGCGAGATATTTCCTTGCAAATGCAAACCGAGGTTGGCGAATTATCGGAACCCGTCGCCCATGGGCGCGGCGGTTCATCCACCATGCCGCACAAGCGTAATCCGGTTGGTTGCGCAGCGGTACTCGCGGCGTGCGTGCGTGTGCCAGCGCTGGTATCGACCATGCTGTCTGCGATGGCGCAGGAGCACGAGCGCGCGCTGGGTGGCTGGCAAGCCGAATGGGATACCTTACCGCAAATCGCAGAGCTTGCCGGCACGGCGCTGACTCAGTTGCGCCGGGTCGTCGAGGGCTTGGGGGCCGATGCGTCGCGCATGCGGTCCAACATCGAGCTAACGCAAGGACTGGTGATGGCCGAGGCCGTGTCGCTTGCGCTGGGTCGGCATCTGGGACGCGCAGCGGCGCATGCGCTGGTTGAGTCGGCGTGCGCGGAGGCGTTGCGAACGGGTATCACCTTGCAAGAGGTCTTGCAGTCAGATTCGCGTGTTGCTGAGCATCTGAGCAGTACAGCGCTCGCGCAACTTTTTGACCCTGAGCAGTATCTGGGCGAGGCCATCGCCTTCACCGATCGCGTACTGGCCGCGTATCGGCAGCGCACGGTCTGATGCAGCGTACTGGATTTTCACATCGTATTCACAGGAGTCTTCATGCCTTTCCTCGATACCGGCACCGGTAAACTGTACTACGAGATCGACGGGCCCGATAACGCACCGGTGCTGGTGCTGTCCAATTCACTGGGCACCACGCTGGCGATGTGGTTGCCGCAGTTGCCGGCACTGACCGCGCAGTTTCGTGTACTTCGCTACGACACACGCGGTCATGGTCAGTCGGAGGTCACGACCGGGCCTTACCACATGGCTCAGCTCGGTCGCGACGTGGTGTCCTTGCTTGATGGCCTGAATATACCCGCTGCGCATTTCTGTGGCTTGTCGATGGGTGGCATGACCGGCATCTGGCTCGGCGTGCATGCGCCGAGTCGCATCCAGCGACTCGTGCTGTGTAACACCAGCGCGGCGATTGGCGTGCCCGAGGTCTGGAACACGCGCATCGCAGCAGTGAATCAGGGCGGGATGGACAGCATTATCGACGCGGTACTCGAGCGCTGGTTCACCGCCGATTTTCTGGCGCATGCGCCAGCGCAAGTTGAGCGCGTCAGGCAGATGCTGAGTCATACCTCCGCAGAGGGGTACGTTGCCAATTGCGCTGCCGTGCGTGATATGGACCAGCGCGCCGAGCTGTCGCGTATTACCGCACCAACGCTAGTCATTGGGGGCAAGCATGACAAAGCCACGCCGCCTGAACATGGTGAGCTGATTGCGCGCGCCATATCCGGCGCAACGTATGTGGAGCTGAATGCGGCGCATCTGTCGAATTGGGAAGCCGCTCAGGCTTTTACTCAGCAGTTACTGAGCTTCCTTCTGGCTGGATAAGGAAAAGCGATGAATGAAAAAGAACGCTATGAGGCCGGTATGCAGGTACGTCGGGCCGTGCTCGGCGATGCCCATGTTGATCGCGCCCAGGCCAAATGCACGCCATTGACGGCAGATTTTCAGGACCTGATCACACGCTATGCCTGGGGTGAGATCTGGACCCGGCCCGGACTACCACGTCACACGCGCAGTCTGATGACTATCTGCATGATGGTGGCGCTCAATCGCGAAGAAGAGCTGAAGCTTCATCTGCGCGCCGCCTCGAATAATGGCGTCACCCGCGACGAGATCCGTGAGGCCTTGCTGCAGACGGCCATTTACTGCGGTGTGCCTGCAGCTAATTCGGCATTCGCACTCGCGCAAACAGTATTCGACGAGATGGACGTGGCTGGCTGAGGCCCTATACTTCACAGGTTTTCCGGTGATTTTTCCCGATGACTTTCGCATGCTGAGCGGCCGTGAAGTTAAGGTATAGTCAGGTTTTGCATGCGTCCCACAGAAGGCGCTGTTACAAAAACAGGAGAGATCATGAATGTATCAGCCAGGCCGCGCTTCGCGGTCATGGGCGCTGGCTCGGTCGGGTGTTTTTTTGGCGGTATGCTGGCCCGTGGCGGTATTCCCGTTACGCTCATTGGTCGGCAGTCCCATGTGGATGCGGTCAACCAGAATGGTTTGTGGTTGGATGCCAAGCGCTTTTCCGAACGCATTCCCATGCAAGCAAGCACGGATGCCTCTGGCGTCGCCGGCGCAAACGTCATCTTGTTTTGTGTGAAATCAGCAGACAGCGCAGAGGCCGCGCGCCAGATGGCGCCTTATCTCGAATCCGATGCGGTCATACTCTGTTTGCAGAATGGCGCAGAGAATCCCGAAATCGTCCGCAGCGTCCTGCCGCATCGTGTGATCCCCGCCGTCGTTTACGTCGCCACCGAAATGGCGGGTCCCGGTCACGTGAAGCATCATGGCCGAGGCGAGCTAGTCATCGGTGATGCGCCCGAGAGCCAGGACATCGCTGCGTGGTTCGGCGAGTCCGGTGTGCCAGTGGAGGTGTCGGCGAATGTGATGGGACCGCTGTGGGGCAAGCTGATTATCAACTGTGCTTACAACGCGATATCGGCGATAGCTCAGGAGCCCTACGGCAAAATGGTCGAGGTCGATGGCGTGCCGGCACTGATGCAGACCGTGGTCGCCGAATGTCTGGCGGTGGCGGGCGAAGAGGACATCAAGGTGCCGGGTGATATGTACGAGACGGTACGAACGCTGGCCGCCACGATGGCTACGCAGTATTCATCGACCGCGCAGGATCTCGCGCGCGGCAAGCCGACCGAGATCGATTATCTGAACGGTTATGTATGTCGACTCGGGCTCAAGCATGGCATCCCGACGCCAGCCAATCACGCGCTGCTGACGCTGGTGAAGCTGTTGTCGAGCAAGCCTCATTGTCAGCGCTGACCCGCATTAGGAGCCCTTCATGACACCAGAACAATTTGAGCAACAGATGCGGCAGCAGGGCTACGAGATCGCCACGGTCGAGCGCCCCGCCAATGGATCGCTGGACCTGCACAGCCATCCCTTTGAGGCGCGCGCTCTCATCCTGGAGGGCGAGATCACCATCGTTGCGCAGGGCAAGACGCAGTGTTGTCGCGTGGGCGAACTGTTCCAGCTTGACGCCCATGTTCCGCACACCGAGACCTATGGTCCAGCAGGGGTAAAGTACGTCGCTGCCCGAAAGAACGTTTGACGCGATAGCGCGCTAGTGCGGCGCGCGTGTAGCCGCATGAGTTGTGGCGGCTCAGGAGACCGTCTTGGGTGTGCACACGCCAGCGTATGCAAGGTGATTCTCGCCATCTTTGTCGTCCAGCGTGTACACCGTCATCGCGCCCCAGGCAATCCGCCCGATTTTCACACTCACGATGGCCAGCTTTCGACCCATCACC
The DNA here is from genome assembly GCA_046090895.1 of Oxalobacteraceae bacterium. Taxonomy (GTDB): domain Bacteria; phylum Pseudomonadota; class Gammaproteobacteria; order Burkholderiales; family Burkholderiaceae_D; genus Pernthalerella. The sequence continues at coordinate 35,504 of JBJTAS010000005.1, forward strand.
GTTTTATCCAAATGAACTTCGCCTTCGTACCAATCTGCACTCGTCTTCAGCGTCGCAGTGACCGGTCCGCTGTATATCGTGCTGAAATAAATTTTTTCTGCACTCGTGTCCACCATCAGATCGACCGGATCTTCTTTCAGGCTGCTCATCTGTTCGACCCGTTTGCCCCAGCCGTCATATTCGACATGCGTGCCGCTGCAGATGAATTGTACTTGCTCTGCTTGCGCAGTTGCCGCCGTCATCAAGCCAGCGGTAATCAGGCATGCCAGTGATTTTTTCATACGAGTGTCAGTTTGCAGTGTAGTCTTCGAAGGCTTTGAGTGCATGTGTCGCATACATCATGGATGGTCCTCCTCCCATGTAGACGGCGGTCGCTAGCACCTCTTCCAGTTCGGCCTGTGTTGCGCCGAGCTTGACCAGTGTCTGCACATGGAAGCCAATGCAATCGTCGCAGCGCGTCGAGACGGCAATACCGAGTGCGACAAACTCGCGAGTTTTCTTGTCGAGTGCACCGGCTTGGGTGCCCGCTGCCGCCAGTTGGCTGAACGCCTTCATCAGGTCGGGCTGGGTTTGGCGCAGGCCCTGCATGCGCGTGGTGACGGCCTTAGTCAGGCCTTTATAGTCAGGAATTTCACTCATGATCTGACTCCTCGGCTATCTCTGACAAAACGCCGCTATCAACGTTTTGCCAGAGTCGCTACCCACCACCGACGCCAGTGTCAGCGGTTCGAGGAGCCAGTATTTCCCTCGAGCATAGATGCTGCCTTGACCTAAGTCAAATTAGGCAGGCAGCAGAACAATCAACCGATGAGATCCACCCGGCCAGACGTGTCCATGATGCCGGTAATAACGCTGAGTTTGGGGTGACGAGCGTTGACTTCTTTGCGGAACATTGCCAGCGCCTCGGCATGCGAGCCGGTTTCCATTTCTTTTTCAGCCACAGAGCCCGCGCCAAACGCGAGTTTGGCTGCACCACAATCGCGGTGCGACAGCGCGACGACACGTTTGATGTGATGCAGGCCGACGGTGATATCCAGGTTGTCCCAGAAAGTCTTGTGCCAGGCTGCGAATTTCGGGTGCACCGCGCCGATTGGACCACCGGCCATCACGAAGTGGCTATAGTTATCGCCCAGCTTGTCGCGCTCGACGCCCGACAGCAGTCCCATGTATTGCCAGCTTAATGTGGTGAAGCGTGGATCGATGCAATTGACCAGCATCGCTTCATAGTTGCCGCCGCCGGCCACCGAGCGGCCGGGTACGAAGCCCATCACGCCACCGGCCAGCACTGCTGCGCTGGTCGCGAGGAATTGACGGCGCGATGTGCCAGTCGGGTTAACAAGCGCTGAAGGGGAGCAGCAAGGGCAGCCTGCGTCATGCAACTCAGTCGGTAAAGTTTTCATAGTTTTCTCGGACACGATAGTTCTCCTTTTGAATGCAAGACGGCTGGACCACCCCATCGCACTACAGGCAGCCACACGACCCTACGGGTATTTGCAACAACATAAGCATAATGCCGAGTTAATCGCCATGCATGGGTTTTAATAGTAAAACTGAAATATTTTTGCGGGGTTTACGCAAAAACATTCAATCCTGTCCACATAATCGAACCCATGTTCGCCGATCTTTAACTGCGTGGGCGTTATTCTTCAGATGTCTGACTACAGAAAATCTTGTTCAACCCGATTATTACGGACGAGAGCGTGTTCTGGTGCGTCGCGAGGAGCTTGTCGCACCGCGCGTCAGTGAACAGGCGACTGAGCTTGTGAATGTTGATATTGATAATTTTGCCGGCGCTGCCATGGCCTCGTCGGCGTGGACCTGACAGAGAGGTCATCGAAATGAATGCACGATGGATGATTCCCGCCCTGCTGATGGCATTGGTCTGCCCGTCACTGATGGCGGCCGACGCAAAGCATGATGATCACAGCCCGGCGCCAGCCCATGACGCACATGGGGCATCGGCCAAGCCCGCGCCGGCCAAGCCGGCTGACAAGCCTGCCAGCGACGCCAAGCCTGCGGCTGAGGCCAAGCCTACCGCTGAGGCCAAGCCTGCCGCTGAAGCCCACCCAGAAGAGCCCGTCAAGCCAGCAACAAAAAAGAAGCGTGCGAAGAAAGCAAAGAAGGCTGCGTCGCATGCGGCGCATGCACCCGCTGCCGACGGACAGAATGATTCAGCCGCTGCAGGACATGGCACCGATCCTCACGCACCAGCGCACAGTGACAAAGCCCATGCTGGCGCAGATCCGCATGTCGCACCCGAACCCAGCAAGCGGCTGAAGCTGCGCAAAGCCTTGGCCGCAGCGACCCAGGACACGCCGGCCGTTGATGATCATGCGGCCCCTGCAGCCCACGCGAACGCTCATGCAGCGCCTGCGCCCGCTTCACCGGCACCGGCACCGGCACCGTCAGCACATGCTCCCGCAGCGCCCCCGGCGCCCGCAGCCGATGCACATGCAGCACCCGCCGCAGCGAGTCACGACGCGCATGCCGCAGCGCCGCCTACCGCGTCCCACGCACCGGACGATGCACATGCACTGACCGCGGCACCGGCCTCCTCGAGCAAGCGCGTGAAGATGAAAAAGCCGCTGGCCGCAGCAGCGATAGCCGATGCGCCCGCAGCAGCGCCGCATGCCGCTGCACCCGCTGCAGTGGCCGATGCGCATGGAGCGGATGCCTCGCACACAGGGCATTCAGCGCCAGCGGCCCCTGCTGCTGCGCCACCGTCGCAGGCCAAAGACCAGCATGCTGCACACGATGCGCATGCCGCGCCGGCGGGACAGGTCGCGCATGATGCGTCGCCCGCAGCGCCCGTGGCAGTAAAGGCACTGCCCGCGCACTCTGGCCACAGCGCGATGAGCGTCGCCGCGCCGCAGGCTGCAGAAGAATGCGACATGCCACTCAAAGCCGAGATCGCCGCCTTGTTCGATCGCTGGAATGCATCGCTGCGTACCGGCGACCCGCGCCGCGTCGTTGCCAACTACGCACCCAATTCGATTTTGTTGCCCACAGTGTCCAATCGCGCGCGCTTTACGATTGCGGAGAAAGAAGACTACTTCACCCACTTTTTGATGAAGCGTCCCGAGGGCAGCATTGATGACCGCCTGATTGAGGTCGACTGCAACTCCGCCACCGATGCCGGCCTGTATACCTTCCGTTTTGGGGATGGCACCAAGGTCAAAGCGCGATACTCGTTCTCGTACAAAAAAATCGGTAAGGAGTGGCTGATCACCAGCCATCATTCATCGGCAATGCCCGAGCAAGCGGCCATGAGTCACGATGCGCCGGTCGCGCATTCCGCAGCACCGGCGCCAAAGCCGCAAGCCGCTGCACCGCGCGAGGATAGCGGCCCGTCAACCAAGGGCTGGGTGCGGTTCCCCTGAACTTGTGCGCACAACTCCTGCCAGATAGCAGAGCGATAATTCTCCGGGGGTGAAGCGCCGGGAGACTGGACGCCGCCAGCGAGTGAATGCAGAATGGCCCGACGACAATGATGTCGCCGGGCTTTTTTTCGTCCGTCAGCGGAGCGCATATGAAAACAATAATCAAAGCTGCGTTGGTCTTGCTGTTTGCCCTGCATGTTCCGGCGCTGGCGCAGACCGCTGTTGATGTCGGTCCGTCATCGCCCGTTATTCTGGTTCCGCCCAAACATGCGACGCTGGTGCTCGAGGACCGCGAGGGACGCTTGAGCCTCGACGAGGCGAGATCCAAGCTGACTGAATTCCGACCGGCGAGCGAATTGACGACCCCGAATTCGGTCAGCGCCTACTGGGTGGCGCTGCGATTGCACAATAGTCACCCGCAAGCGCATGTCATTCGCCTCGTCCCTTCAGTTGGGCTGGGCTGGAAGGATATTCGGATCAGCGTTGTGGACACTGATGGAAAAATCACCGACATCCGCAATTACACCGGGGTGCATGGGATGCACAATCGCATCGCCAGCGAAAACCCCTTAAAACCTACTGCTGATCCCGCACCCAGTCAGTATGCGTTGCACACCTTGCAACCGGGGCAGTCGGCGACTGTTTTCTTGCGCATGTACGCGGACCAGCGTTTCCCTCCGAAGGCCTATGCACCACAGGTGATCGATCATCAGCGCTATCTCGAGATGCGAAGGCTGGGTTTGTACATCGAAGGCGCACTAGCCGGTGCGATGCTGGCGCTTGCCCTATTCGGCTGGTACAACGCGCTGCACACCCGCAACGCTGCCAGCTATACGTACAGTATCTGGATCTTGTTTGCGCTGGTGTCGGCGATCGGGCAGCCAGTGCACGATGGCCAGAGATTATTCGAGCTGTTTATCGATATCTCGAATATCAAGGTGAATCATCTTTATCTCGCTGAATTCATTGGTGCGGCGGCGACATTTGGGCAGTCCATGATGTACGTGGTTTTTGCGCGGACTTTCCTGGAGCTGAAAGATCGTTTTCCGTCTTTTTACAAAGTCACTCAGGCCTATATCGTGTTCTACGCGGCTGCAGCTGCAGCGCGGTTGCTGTGGGATCAGCACAGTATTCCTGCGCAAATCTTCTGGCTGCCCATCGGTATGGGTACCTTGCTGGTGCTGATGGGCTTATTTACCTGCGCGTTCATCCGGATGCGGGAAGGTTTTGAGGTGGCGCGCTTTTTCATGATCGCGATGCTGCCTTACCTGCTTTTCCGCACCGTGTTTATTCTGAATGTACTGTCCTGGCCAACCCCCATGTCACTGCTACCGGACGTGGGGATTTTTTATTTCATCAAAGAACCCACCACGGCGCAGGCCTTTGGCGTGACACTCGAAGCGCTGATCATGGCGCTGGCGGTCGTGGCGCGTACACGCACGCTGCAGGAGCAACTGTCGCACAACATACAGGTGCAAAAAGAGCTCGTCGAAAATCAGAACCGCGTGTTGGAGGCAACGGTAGCTGAGCGGACGCGCGAACTGGCAGAGCAGCATAAGGAGCTGGAAGAGACACACCAGATCGTGATTGGATCAGTCAATTATGCCAGTCGTCTGCAGCGCAGTCAGTTGCCGCGAGCCCACCGTCTGGAAGGACGCTTTGTATCGCTGGGCGTGGTGTGGGAGCCGCGCGACACGATTGGCGGTGATTTATGGTGGATTTCCTCGTCGCAGAAAAATGGTCCTTTTTCTCTCGCCGTGGCGGATTGCACCGGCCATGGCGTGCCGGGCGCGATGCTGTCGCTGCTAGTCAGTAATTCGCTCGAACGCATCTTCTCGGCAAATCCTGAGGTGCACCCTTCGCAGGCGCTGATGTCGCTCGATCATCTGGTCCGAACCGGATTGAATCAGGATGCAGAGGACAGCGAAAGTGACGATGGCTGCGATGCGGCGATTATCCGGATTGACCGCGAGGTCGGTAGCATGGAGTTCGCGAGTGCCAGATTAGGCCTGTTTCGTTTGAGGGCCGACGGCACGGTAGATCGCTATGTCGGATCGCGCGCCAGTCTTGGCTACCGCCAGCCTCCCGATGAGGAAGATCTTCCGGTCAGCCAGATGATCACGTATTCGCCAGGCGATGTATTCGTTGTGGTGACCGATGGAGTGACTGATCAGCCCGGCGGTGACAGGCAACCACCCGTGGCTTTTGGTTATCGGCGCATCGAGCAATTGTTATTCGAGATGCGAGGAAAGACTGCTGACCAGATCAGTCATCGTCTGCGAGAAGTCTTTAATCAGTGGCAGGGAGTGCGGCAGCGGCGCGATGATGTCACTGCCGTTGTGTTCAGTCTGTAAGAGATTCATCGCGGCGGTATGGTCGGTCGGATGAGCTGCCAGCGCAGTACGCCTCTTGCGCATTGTATCGAGGCCTTAAGAGACATCATGTGACTGGCAGTCATCTGAATTGAGGCGCGACGCTGTGACAGCGGCGCTGATCGCGTCACAATAGTTTGCCATTGCTATCCAGTTAGCTTTGATCAAACGCCTTGTCTACAGGAACCTGCATGTTGGTCGCCAGTGAATTGGTTGTGCTGGCCAGTGCGATCACGGCCTGTAGCTCGGCATATTGTTCCGGTGTCATGCCTTTTGCGCGCGCAGCCGCCGTGTGGGAATGCAGACAGTATTCGCAGCTGTTTGCCGTAGAGACCGCAATGTAGATTAATTCTTTGGTCAGTGCATCAAGTGCGCCCGGTTTCATGACGTCTTGTGCGCGTTCCCACACATGCTGTAGCAGTGAGGGCGAATGCGCGAGCGCCTTCCAGAAATTATTCACGTCATCGACTTTGCGGGTCTGCATGATGTTGTCGTACACGGCGCGCGCTTCCGGGCTGGCGTCGGCATAGTGAATCAGGGGTACAGTGGCCATGCTTTTCTCCTTGGTGGTTTTGCAGTGAATGAATTCAGTGGCGTGCAAATAGCCGTCATCGTGGGCGACGCCCCGTCTGGCTCAGAAAATCAACCACATGGGCGGGTTGGTCGGCTGCGGAAAATCGGACGATCGCGGCGGGCTTCATGGCGGGTTAAGGTGCTGTTTGGTTCAACGGAGCGGCAACTTTTTGCCGCTATGGTAAAACGCTTTTGTGGGCTGTTTCCAGTCTGCCCAACAATAATTAAAACAAAGCTGGTAACTGTCGATTCACTGAAAGGATGAAATGACTACGCTGACCATACGCGATTTGCGTGCGCGGCCAGTGACGGCGCCGCTGGTACGTCCGCTTCGTACGGCCTCTGGCTCGCTCGAGGTGTCGCCGCTGATCTTGCTGGATGTGCTGACGGAGGAGGGCATCACCGGGCAGTCTTATTTATTCGGCTATACGCCACTGACGCTACAGCCGCTGATGTCGCTGATCGGGCAGATCAAGCCTGAGCTGATCGGCAAGGCGGTGGTACCCGTCGAGCGCATGCGGCAGATGGAGCAGCGCTTCCGTCTGCTGGGATTGCAGGGTTTGCTGGGCATGCTGGTCTCGACGCTGGACATGGCGTATTGGGACGCATTGGGCAAGTCGGTCAACCTGCCCGTCGTGCAGCTGCTAGGCGGCGAGGCCAAGCCAGTGCCTGCCTACGATAGCTACGGCATGATCGACCCCAAAACAGATGCAAAGGCCATCGAGAAAACGCTGGCGCAGGGTTTCAAGGCGATCAAGATCAAGCTGGGTGATGGCGCGCGGCGTGATCTGCAAATTGTGTCGGAGGTCCGCAGCATCATCGGGCCGGATATCGCCCTGATGGTGGATTACAACCAGAGCCTGGCGCCGGATGAAGCGATACGTCGGATACGGATGATCGAGCAGTACGACATTCACTGGGTCGAAGAGCCGGTGCCCGCCGAAGATCTGCAAGGACATGCCAAGGTTCGGGAGGCGGTGAATGTCAGCATCCAGACCGGCGAGAACTGGTGGTTCCCGCGCGGTGCCGAGCAAGCGCTCAGCGCAGGCGCATGCGACATGATGATGCCGGACTTGATGAAGATCGGCGGTATTACCGGCTGGATGAGCGTGGCTGGCATGGCCAGCGCAGCATCAGTGCCGGTATCGAGCCATATTTTCATCGAGGCCAGCAGCCACGTGCTGCCGGTGACACCGACCAGTCACTGGCTGGAGTTCATGGATTTTGGCGCAAACATTCTTGCGGAGTCCTACGCGGTTGTCGATGGCAAAGTGACGTCGAGAGGGCCTGGCTTAGGCATCGGCTGGAATGAAGATGCCGTGGCCAGATATGCATTGACATAAAACGTGACTCGGACGCTTGTGGCGACTCGAGTCGCCGCAGTTCGTCGGAGGTTGCCATGAAACGCTGTGCCCTGGTTGTAGACGTGATGTACCGGTTCATCGCACTGCTCGCGGTAGGGGTGATGTTGCCCTCGATGGCTCGTGCAGAGACGCTGGAGACCAATGATCCAAACATCGTGGTGAAAAATGTCTATTGTGTCGCATTTGATCTTTCGGGTGTGCTGGTCAATCGCGGACAGGATGAGTTTCATGGCGTGCTGAACGTGGCCGTGCGTGATGAGGATGGCGATATCGTCGGTCGTGGACGACTAAAGCTGCGTGCGGGCTCTGAAAACGGGCGGCGCTTCTCGTTTTATTACATCAACACCATGAACTGCCGTCGCCACAAGTTCGAATTCAATGTCGTGCCTGAAGTCGCAACGAAGTAAATAACTACGGGAGTTAGCCGCAAGCATTCAGTGATGCAAGGCGCGCCGCAATGCTCGCCACGCGCGACTGGTTGACATGCGACCGTCTGCATCTGTCTGGCTGCCATTGAACATGCGAGATCGTGGACGTTCCCCATCACCCACGAAAAAATCCCCCGCTTCATTCGTCCCTCGCGCAGCTGCAACCGGTGGAGCACGAAGTGGCATCGGGTGCTGGGCTTTACCTTGTACAGGCGCGGCAGCTGCCCGAGACTACCCAGGACTCACTGAGCTGTTGATCTGAACCCCTTTCCTGGTTCGCGACCCTGTGATAAGTTCAGGTCATGTCGTTCTCAGTGCGTATGCTCATCGTGGTCTTGTTAAGTTCAGCGCTGCCGCTGCAGGCTTCACTAGCCTATGCGCGTGCGGTCAGCCTGCTGGCTTGCAAACCCACGACTGTGGCGACAGCCATGAAGACCGACTCGGAGGGGATGATCGTCGCCCAGACTCAGCATGCCGACGCGTCAGTGGGGCATGCCTTACAGGCTGAGCACCATCACTCACCTCACCATCTCGCCTCAGCGACCATGGAGGCGGTGAGCAAGACCGCGAATCATCACGGATCGCATGCCTCGTTGGCGAATGCTTGCGACAGTTGTGCAAAATGCTGCCTGACGGGTGCCGCTGCACCCCCGCTGGTCTGGCCGGGTGCACTCGGTATGCTGGCTGCCAGCAAGCGCTTTTCTCTCACCTCCGACAAGCCGTCTTGCTTCATTCCAGACGGTCCGGAGCGACCTCCTCGCTACCTCTGATTTTTCTCTTTACCGCGGGTTGACTGTCATGGGTCAGCCCAGCGCGTGTGCGCGCGCCGGCACGAGTGGCGTGGGCTAGATCATTCACCACCCTACCTGGTGGCTGCAATGGCAGCCCATTCCTGGGTCATGTTGATCATCGGAGGTCGTCATGATGACTGAATTTGTTTTGAATAAACGCGTATGTGTTGGCTTGTTTGGGTGGCTGTTACCGTTTGCACTGTCTGCTTGTGCAGGGTTTTCCACCGACGGCGGCGTCGGGCGTGTGTCCTCGCTCAGCGAGGAGCGAACCGGGCACCCGGTCCAGCTTGTCAAACCCGATGAGCACGGGGAGCGACTGGCTCAGTTACTGTCCTCGCCGCTGACCCCCGATGGCGCGACCGAGCTCGCTTTGCTGAACAACAAGCGCCTGCAAGTCGCGCTGGCCGATTTGGGCATTGCCGAGGCTGACCTCGTACAGTCCGGACGTTTGCGTAATCCCGGCTTGTCATTCGGCCGTCTGTCTGGCGGCGGCGAAACAGAGATTGAGCGCGCCATCCTGTTCGACCTGGCGGGTCTGCTGACCATGCCGATGCGACGGGCGATCGAGGAGAGGCGCTTTGGTCAGGCACAGCTGCAGATCGCGTTACAGGCGGTGCGTACCGCTACGGATGCCCGGCGTGCGTACTTTCAGGCGGTCGCCGCGCAACAGTCTTTGCGTTATCTGCAGCAGGCTGATCTCGCCGCGCAGGCCAGCGCCGAGCTGGCGCAACGCATGACGGCGGTCGGCAACTGGGGCAAGCTGGAGCAGGCACGCGAGCAGGCATTCCGGGCGGAGGTGGCGGCGCAGCTGGTGCGCGCCGAACATACCGCACGAGTGTCACGCGAGCGACTGGTGCGCTTGCTTGGTCTGTCCGATGAACACGCGTTACTGGCACTGCCGGATCGACTGCCCGATGTTCCAGTGGTCCTGGAATCGCGAGACCGTATGGAATCGCGCGCGCTCGCACAGCGACTCGATGTGCAGGTGGCGAAGTTCGAGACAGAGAGCACTGCAAAATCACTCGGTCTTACGCGCGCTACACGTTTTGTGAATGTGCTTGAGCTTGGCTATCGGAGTAAGAGCGCGAATAGTGTGCCGCGCGTCGACGGCTACGAGGTCGAGCTGTCCTTGCCACTGTTTGACTGGGGAACGGCGCGGGTGCGGCGCGCCGAGGCGATTTATCTGCGCTCACTGCAGCGCACGGCCGACATTGCTGTGCAGGCGCGATCGGAAGTACGCGAATTGCATTCCGCATACCAAAGCAGCTACCAGATCGCGCGGCATTACAGGGACGAGATCGTGCCCGCCAAGAAGCGGGTATCGGATGAAGTTCTGCTGCGCTACAACGGCATGCTCAGCAGCGTATTCGAGCTGCTCGCGGATGCTCGTTCACAGATGGCGAGCATGAGTGCCGCCATCGATGCTCAGCGCGAATTCTGGGTGGCAGACACTGACTTGCAATTCGTGATTCATGGCGGCAGTTTGCTGCCGACCGCGCAAGCCGCACCCAGTGGTACATCCGCCAGCGCCGTGCCCGCGGCCGCACACTGAGAGAGGACATCATCATGCTATCCAGAAGAGAATTTGTCTCCGGCGCAGGCCTACTCGCGCTGGGGTCGGCCATCATCAGCCGAGTGAGCGCCGCATCGCTGCCCGAGGCCGTCGTGGCGCCAGGTACGGTGACGCAGCCGCCCAAGGCGCCTTTGACGGGTCGGCCATTTCATCCCGTGGTCACGCTCAACGGCTGGTCACTGCCGTGGCGGATGAATCAGGGCGTTAAAGAGTTTCATCTGGTGGCCGAACCCGTGGAGCGGGAGCTGGCACCCGGCATGAAGGCCAGACTCTGGGGTTACAACGGTCAGTCGCCGGGGCCCACGATTGAGGTAGTCGAAGGCGATCGCGTGCGCATCTTCGTCACCAATCGGCTGCGCGAGAAGACCAGCATCCACTGGCACGGACAGCGTTTGCCGAATGGCATGGATGGTGTCTCTGGCCTGACGCAGCCGGCCATCGGTGCTGGCAAGACCTTCGTCTACGAGTTCGTCGCACGCCGCGCGGGAACATTCATGTATCACCCGCACGCGGACGAGATGGTGCAGATGGCAATGGGTATGTATGGCTTTTGGGTCACGCATCCGAAGAACCCAGACTTCATGCGCGTGGACAGGGACTTTGTTTTCCTGCTCAATAATTTCGATATCGAGCCAGGCAGCGCCACACCCAAGGTAAACACCATGCTGGAGTTTAACCTCTGGGGATTCAACAGCCGTGTGTTTCCAGGGATTGATTCCATACACGTGCGACAGGGTGACCGAGTGCGTCTACGCATCGGAAATCTGACGATGACCAATCATCCGGTCCATCTGCACGGTCATGAAGTCGTCGTCACCGGCACCGATGGCGGCTGGACGCCACCTGCCTCGCGCTGGCCGGAAGTGACGGTCGATATCGGTGTCGGGCAGATGCGTGCACTGGAGTTTGACGCGAACGAGCCAGGTGACTGGTCGCTGCACTGTCACAAGTCACACCACACCATGAACGCGATGGGCCATCAGGTTCCCACCATGATCGGCGTGGATCAGCGCGGTCTCGCCGAGAAGATCAGCCAGCTGATACCCGACTACATGGCCATGGGCGAACATGGCATGGGCGAGATGGCGGAGATGAGCATGCCGCTGCCCGATAACACACTACCGATGATGACCGGTGAGGGTCCATTCGGTAGTGTCGAGATGGGTGGCATGTTCACGGTGGTAAAAGTGCGTCGAGAGCAAAAGCCAGGTGATTACAGCGATCCTGGCTGGTACCCGCATCCGCCAGGCACGCAAGCCTGGGAGTGGACGGGCAGCTTGTCTGAAGCACCGAGCAACCCGTCAGCAGGCGGGCAATCGATGCCCGCCGCTCGCATGGAAGCCACGGAGCTCAAGGCGCGCAAGCCCAAGGGGCACGATGAGCATCGTTGATAGATATCGACCAGAGAGGAGCAGAGAATGAACCGTCACACATTATCCCGAACTATCGGCCAGCAGTTGATATCCGCGTTAGTGATTACTTGCTCTGTGATGTATTCGTGTTTGCCCGCGTGGGCCGACCACCACGAGGGAGGACATGGTGCAGCGAATGCGCAAGCTGCCGAGAAAGTGAATGCTGAGATCCGCAAGATCGATTCAGAGAACGGCAAGATCACGCTCAAACATGAGGCGCTTACTCAGTTCAATATGGGGGCGATGACCATGGTCTTTCGTGTGGAGGATACCGCGGTGCTGACCTCTTTCAGCGTGGGTGACAAGGTGAGATTCGTGCCGGTAAAGAAAAATGGCCAGTTCGTCGCGCACGCGATGGAGAAGGCCGACTAAAACCACTCAGCACCGCCCGTCAGAACCGATCAATACGATACGGCGCCGGGTCGGCATAGGTCTCGTGGCCACTGATCATCTCGGCCAGCAGCCGACCGCTGGACGCCGCCTGCGTCAGTCCGTGGTGTGCATGACCAAAACAGAACCATAGCCCTGTGTGCGCTGGCGCAGGCCCGATCACGGGCAGCATGTCAGAGGTGCAAGGGCGTGATCCCATCCACGGGACCGCATCCAGTCGGTTACCTAACGGGTGCAGCGCGCGCGCGATGGGTTCAAGCGTGTTGAGTTGCACCGGCGTTGGCGGCGCATCGCGGTGAGTGAATTCCGCGCCGGTGGTCAGACGTATGCCTTTCTTCATGGGAGCCAGCGCGTAGCCGTGATCGACATCGACGATGACATGCGCTAACGGCGATGTCTCGCTGCCAAAGTGCATGTGGTAGCCGCGCTTGACGCCCATCGTCAGGCGGTAGCCGAGGCTTCTCGCCAAGTCCTCTCCCCAAGGCCCTAGTGCGACCACGACATGCGGCGCGCGTACCGTCCCCCGCTGCGTTTGCACTTGCCAGCGGCTGTTGTCGTTCGTGAGGCTACGCGCATCGCCCGTCAGCAAATAGCCGCCTCGTTGCCCGAACAGCCGCACATAGGCCATCGTGAGGTCTTGTGGATCTTGAATCTGGCGCGAGTCTGGGTAAAGCACGCCGCCCCTCAGTGCCGGCGCAAGCAAGGGTTCTTTTTCATGCAACTCCGCGCGTGACAACAACTGAACATTCAGCCCATAGTCCCGGCTCTGCTCCGCCTGCTGCACACTGGCCGACTCGCTCTCTTGCGAGCGCCAGACCTTGATCCATCCGTGACGGTTGACGAGCGAGTCGGCCCCGGCTGCATGGATCAGCGGCTCATGCTCGCTCCAGCTGTGCTCGATAAGCGCCAGTGCGCCAGCGATCGCCCGCGGGTAATGGCGGGGTGAGGAATGGTGCCAATACGATCCTAGCCAGGGCAACAGCGAGGGTAGCGCCTGCCAGTGATAGTGCGCGGCGGGTTTGCGCCGCAAGCCGTAGGCGATCAGTGTGCGCAGGTCGCGCGGAAATGCATACGGGAAGACGGATGAGCGCTCGATCAGACCGGCATTCCCGAAGCTGGTGGCAGCGCCGGGCTCACCGCGATCAATGATCGTCACCTGATGTCCGTGGTCCTGCAGTTTGAGCGCCAGCGTCACACCGACGATGCCTGCGCCGAGCACTATCACATCGCTTGTCAGGGGAGATTCCATTGCCGGTTCTGATCGGGGAGAGTAAAAAGACGCGTCGAGGATGCAGTGATCGCCGCCGACTGCATTCTATGACGACTACCGCGATGCCGAGCGAGATATAAAAATAGAACTGTCTTGAGGGGCGAGCGCGTCAAACAGACTTCACCCACCATCATTAACCAACCAAAATTCATTATCAGTTGTTCGAAACACCAGGCACCACTTGCGTGCATGAAAACGCAGTGGGCATCCTTGGGTAGAATCATTCTCAGCAGCCGAGGCTATCGCCTTGTTTTTTGAAAGATTTGTGGAAGGATGACGCCATGGGCATGTGGATAGAACTAGGCATTTTCCTTATCGTGATCCTGTTCGCGTTGCATCAGATACGTGACGTGCGCAGAGAGCAGCGCAAGCGCGAGGCATCCCGAGGAGAACCAGTCGGACCAAAAAATGGAGCCGAAGAGGGCAAAAATTAAAAATATGTTTGGAATCTCGTCGAATATTGGGTTATCTTTACGCCGACATGACAAAGTCGAGCAGAATTTGTCGTTTGGAGGCCTTCACAAAATGCCGTCAGCTGGGCTGAATGCCGCAGGACTGATGAGCGTTGAGATCATTTTGTGAGTGTCCCCGCAAAGCGCTAAATGCTCGGGATAATCCGTATGGAGCCTATGCTGCCAACACACGGTCACTCAAACAGGGTCGCGCATGCCTTTTGATCACTGCGCCGAATGTCGACGATGCTGCTTCGTTGAGGAGGGCTATCCTCCACTCGAGATTTCGCTTACCAGCAAAGAGCATCAAGTGCTCGGCGGCGTCTGCATCGAGACCAACTGCCCGCATCTCGGGCCAGCCGGCTGCACGCTGGGCGTCACCAAACCGTTCAGCTGCAAGCTCTATCCACTTGCCTATAATCCGCAACGCCGTGAGTTTTTTTACGATACCGATTGCCCGCTTATGCCGGAATATGTGCGGCAGCTGAAGGATTCAGACAGCGAGGCATCCAGGCACCTGGCCGACTGCTCGACAGAACTGGCCCGACTGGAGAAGACTGACAGCGGATTTTTGAAGAACAATTTCGCGATCGACTCCGATTATTTCGATCTCAAAAAGCTTCCGTTTCAACCTTTTTCCAAGGAAAACTAAAATGAACGGTTCTCTGTACAGGCTGCGCGAGGTGAAGCAGGCGAGGGCTCCGCAAAAGCTCATGCAGGTCGGCTGCCAGAGCTGGACCGCCAGAAATCTCTGCGTCGAGAGCTATCACGAAGAGATTCTGTACTACACCACGCGCTGGGACGCGCTCTGCCCCTATGTCGACGTCAGCGAAGAGATGCTGGCGATGGCCCCCCGGCCCTTTGTCGTGTATGCGCTTCCGCCTGACAGCGCGTTTGGCGTGCCCATTAATGACAAATATGGCATGGTCGACTGCTTCTCCGAGGATTTCTGGAGCGAAGAGCGTCGCGCGCGCAAATTCAAGGAATATGACAAGCAGTACCGGAACTTCACGATCACCATGGATCGTATCCCCGGCAAGGACTTGAGCGCCGATGACATCTTCGAGATGGGCGGCGAGCATTTCGAAAAATGCTACATCGCTGATGAAGAGGTCGCCGGCTTTGTCGACTACATCCGAACCCTGGATATCCTGGTGATCCGCGTCGTCTCGCCGGATGGCGTGCTGGTACTGACCGATGTCTCAGTCATTCTGCCGAAATACAACCAGCTCTACGGCAGCTTCTGCCAATGGAATCGCGACTTCAAGAACAAATCGCCAGGCATTTTCGCTTGCCTGCTGGCCTGCCGCTGGGCGCGCGACAATGGCCTGCGCTATTACAACCTGGGGCCGGTCGATGATTACGGTTACAAAGCGCTGTTCGTGACTGACTACGAGCCCATTTATGCACTGGCTCTGGTGGAACCCGATCATCCGCTGGCGCAAGATCCGACCTCTCCGCTGAAGATCGATTTCAAGCCAGAAGAGCTGAATCAGGTGTATCGCAACGGCATGCCTGCGGTCGAGCTCAAGAACGCCGCCGCCTGAGCGTCTTGGCGTTCAGCAGTGGAGAAAATGCCCCGGAAGTCCGGGGCATTTTTCATTGAGGTTTTCCTCGCTGCCCTGGGACGCCGATCTGCGGATCGACACCCGAGCCCGAGAAATCTTCATCATCATCATCGCTGAAGTCATGCTGGTCGTCGAAGCTTTCGTCATAGTCGATCGTTAGCTCCTCGCCTTTTTGGACCGTGCGGGTCGCACGCAGTACGTCCTTATCGTCGAACTTCAGGTTCGGCTGCTTCGAGTGGTTCAGGTACACCGACAGGTTCACGGCATTCATGCCTATCTCCGGAGCAAACACCCGGCCTTTCTCGACAAGGCAGAACATCGCGAGATGCTTGCGCACGCTGCTGGGGACCTGTTTCATTTCGGTTCGCGAAAACTTGATTTCCCTATTGGTGACCATGCTTTTCAGTGGCGCCGTGCCGGCGGGGATGTCCCGCAATGCGAATACACCGATGCCGTGGATATCTGAAACGCCCAGCTTGCAGTAAACGTCGTGGACCAGGTGTTCGTATAACTTTTCTTTCAGGCTGCTCATGGCTTGCGTCTTGTTGGGTACTGGTTTCGTTCAATAACTCTGGCGGGGAAAGGCCTGCCGCCTAGCCATCGACCTCACGGGATAGGTTCTAAGTCCGGCTTCACGTGGTTCACAACAGCAGATCCCTGAAATATCCGGGTAGCGCGAATACTCCCTGATGCGTCGCCTCGTTGTAATACCCAAGCTTGCCCAGTCCAAGGGACTCAAGCCTGTGCGCGAGCTCCGGGGTGGCGAGCTGGCGCGGATCGAGCTGGTCGCTACAGACTGCCATAGACCAGTAGGCGCCGTACAGCGGTATATAAAGCCCATAGGGAGCGACCACACTGAAGTGCGCGGTCAAGTTCTGATAGAGACGCGTAACGACCTGCGGTGCAAACACCGGTGTGCCAGTGTGCAGCACCATCGCCCCGCCGGGATTCAGCAGGCGCTTGACGGATGCAAAAAACTCCGCAGTGTAGAGCTGCGATGCGGGTGTGTCCGGATCAGTCAGATCAAGTAATACGAGATCGAAACGCTCGTTGCTCTCGCGCACATAGGCCAGACCGTCGCCGATGCGGATCGTGACCCGCGAATCGTCCAGTGCGCCTTTGTGAATAGCGCCAAAAAACTCGCGCGAAATACGAATCACCGCCTCATCCAGTTCCGCCAGCACGATGCGCTCAACGCTTGGATACTTCAGTAATTCTTCTGCTGAGCCGCCGTCACCACCGCCGAGGATCAGTGCCGTTCGAACTTTGCCGTGCGACAGCGCTGCGGGGTGTACCAGGGCCTCGTGGTAAAAGAATTCTTCACCCTCCGAGGTCATGTAATCGCCATCGAGCCGAAACAGCTTGCCAAATTGCGGCGATTCATGCACCTCGATCAATTGGTACTGAGACTGTTCACGGTGCAGCAGCGGTCCGAGGCGGTAGGCGTACGCACTGTTTTTGTTGAGGTATTCATGACCCATCGCAGCATCCGCGCCTGAGTGGGCACGACCGACTTCGCCACGCAGCAGGCTTTGACGGTTTGCGTCCTCGGGGTCGAACAGATGGATCAGCGAATCCAGCAATTGCGTTGCCTTGCTGCTGTTATCCGTAGAGAAGTTGCACACGTAGACGTCTAGCGTCACCGCGTGTTGTTCAGGCCACGTGTGCAGAGCCAAGTGCGATTCAGCCAAAAGCACAGTTCCGGTAATACCGCCGCTCTCGCCTTCGATGAGGCCAGGGAAGGCATGGAACAGTTCGCCCACTACGGTGAGGCCAGAGGCCTGAACGAGATTCAGGCAAGTGCTGCGCAGCTTGTCGACATCGGTCATCAGCGACAGGTTGTGCCGGCATCCTGCCAGATCAGCGGTGAGATGTAGTCCTTGCATTTTTTAAGTCTTATTTATCCAGGATAGGGTTCTTGATCCACGCACCACAGCCGGTTTTACAAGACCGAGCCTGCGCGTCGAACGATATGACAAGTCCGACAACGCTCGCTTCTCGAAGATAAATAGCAAAGCTTGAAATTGTGCCACCAAACGACCCATCATTCAAAACTTGTGTGCAATTTTTGGGGCGAAATCGGCTCCGATGCGCTCAAACGACGTAAACGACCGCTGAGAGTCCCTGCCAATTAGTAAATTTAAAACCTTTTGTGCAGACCAGGCGGTGGTTACAACCTGGGGTTCGTGATCCGCACATAGTCATTCGCCGCGCTTGACGATATAGTCGCGTCCATCCAGTGCACTTTGATGGCGCAGCCGGTCTGCGCTAAAGCGACTTCATGAGCACCTACAAGACGCACTCGGTGCGTACCTCACTGCTTGAGATCGAGTACCTCGAATGGAATCCCGATGGCCAGCGCACGGCCGTACTGGTCCATGGCTGGCCCGATTCGGTTCGTACCTGGTTTGGCGCAGCACCTTTGCTGGCGAGTGCGGGATATCGTGTCATCGCGCCATCCGTTCGCGGATATGCCGGTACGCGTTTTTTATCTGCCGACACACCGCGCAGCGGCCAGTTAGCGGCGCTGGGACGCGACCTCATTGAATTTGTCCATGCACTCAAGCTGGACCGGCCCGTGCTGATCGGACACGACTGGGGTGCCCGAGCGGTGGCGATTGCCGGCGGTCTGGTGGCCGGCATAGGGTCCCACCTCGTGATGGTGTCAGTGGGCTACGGCACCAATGACCCCAGTCAGCCGATGTCGCTGCATCAGGCAAAAAACTACTGGTACCACTGGTACATGGACACGCCGCTGGGAGCGAAATCACTCGCGGATGACAGGCGTGGATTCGCCCGCATCATGTGGGAGACCTGGGCGCCTACAGGCTGGTACGACGAGGAAGAATTCGAGGCCACTGCAAAAGCATTTGATCATCCCGACTGGGTCAGCATCGTGTTGACCTCCTACCGTCACCGTTGGGGACTGGTGAAGGGAGATCCTGCCTATGACGCTGATGAGGCGGCGCTCAAGCCGCTCCCTGTGCTCGATGCGCCAATGCTCGTGCTGCACGGTGACCAGGATGGGGTCAATCCGGTGCAAAGCTCAGCGGGTAAAGAGCCTTGGTTCACGGGCCCCTACCAGCGTGTAGTGCTGGAAGGACTTGGCCATTTCCCACAGCGCGAGTCCCCGCAACGCGTCGCTGACGAGATACTGGCGTTTTGCGGACGCGCTGACTGATGTCCTTTTCGAAATGAAAAAGTAAGTATCTGCTAACAAAATCCCTGGAATCCCGGGGATTTTTGCATTCTGGACGTATTTTTTCTGACCACTCAGTTGACTCTTGGCCGAAAAATTGTCAATATTTAGTGACAATTAGAAGTGTAATAAACGCCTTACACTGATTACACCGATAGTTGGTCAACGCCATTCTGCGTGTCCTTGTTGATGCGTCGAGATGGATCCAGTCGTAAGCGATGTCTTTCTAGGAGGTGTCACGATGTCTGACAAAGACAAAGTTTGGCCGACCGGTTTAACGGAGGCCGAATCAGAAGAAATACACCGTCATTTGATCCAAGGTACGCAGCTATTCGGGATGATCGCAGCATTCGCTCATCTGCTTGCGTATATCTATTCACCCTGGCTTCACTAAGGGAAGGGGAGACTAGACATGATCTATGGAAAAATGTGGTGCGTCGTCAAGCCGTCGGTGGGTATTCCCATCATCATCGGAGCGGTCGCGGTCGCGTCGTTTTCGGTGCATCTGGCCCTGACCCTGAATACCACCTGGGTCAAGAAGTTCCTCAATGGCAGTGCTGCTCAGGTATCGAGCATCCAGTCCGAGTCGCCACAGGTGGCGGTATTGAGTTTGCAGCAAGCGGGACGACAATAGTCGTTTTTCGAAGTCCGGGACCCACGGTTCCGGACTTCGGCCACGTCGCTCATGCGTATCCCAGGATGTGCCAGGGATTCTTTCAAGATCACCCATGATGTCGGGAGGATTCTGAAAGACGCTCTGCGGTGGTGTCGGTGTCGGCGGCACTCCATCGCCCGATTTGGGCAATAATACGGGTGCAAGGGCCGTACAAAAGAGAGCCCGTGTTCCCGGGCGGTTTCCGCGGGGTTGATTCGGCAGACCGAATCGAGGCCCAACGCAGACTGTCTACAGTAAAGCGGGAACGATCCACCACAAAATCATCGGGAGAGTCGCATGAAGATCTGGCAAATTCTGTTGTTCATCTGGGTCGTTGGCGCCGGTTTTATGATGGCCAACCACTTCAACCGGCAGAATATCGAGCGTTTGAAAAAAAGATAATTCGCACCATAAAAAATGCCGCAGCGAGCTGCGGCATTTTTTATGGTGCCCGCGTATTGTCTAGTGCTCAGCCCTTTTCTGATCAATCAGAAGCCGCCGCAATTCAGCAATTTCCTCGCGCAGCGATTTGATTTCATCGTCTGTCAGTGACGGATGCGCTGATCTGCCCGGGGAGTTCAGTGAATCGACAATCACTGCAATGAACAGGTTCACGATCACGAAGGTAGCGATCAGGATGAACAGCAGGAAAAAGATCCATGCGTAAGGAAATACCTGCATCACCGGCCGCGCGATCCCCTCCGACCAGCCCTCCAGCGTCATCACCTGAAACAGGGTGAATGCGCTCATGAACATGTCGCCAAACAACTCGGGGAATGCCGCGCTGAATGTATTGGTGGCGATCACCGACGCCACATAGAAGATGATCACGATCAGGCTGAACACCGAACCCAGACTAGGCAGAGAAGCCAACAGGCCGCTGACCACCTTGCGCATGCTCTCCACCTTGTTGATCAGGCGAAGTACTCGCAAGACCCTGAGGGCGCGAAGCACAGACAGGCTGCCCGTTGCGGGCACCAGCGCAATGCCCACCACGATGAAATCAAACACGCACCAGGGATCAGTGAAGAAATGCAGCCCGCGCGCTGCGATCAAGAGCACGAGTTCTGCGATGAAGATGATCAGGATCACCTGATCGATCATCATCAGGTAATGCCCAATCGCGTCGTGGATCCTGGCATCCGTCTCTAATCCCAGGATGAGGGCGTTCACGACGATCAACACCACCAGCAGATGTTGTACCCACGGGTGCATCACGAAGTGCTCTATCGCGCCGCGCCAGCCTGGCAGGCGCACGGAGACGGTAGTCATGGCTGATCAGGACGGAGCAGGTCTTATTTGCTGCCGCTGCCCAGAATGACGATATTTCCTTCCACCTCGCCACCCTTGCGTATCTCGAGATCGGAGTAGGTGATGGAACCACGAACCGAGCCGGTCGATTCGACCAGCAGCGAGGTCTTGGCGGTAATTGATTTTTCCATCAGCCCGGCCACTTTGACGTGGCTGGCTACGGCATTGCCAGTGACGACACCATTCGCCGTGACATTGATCGCATCTGCCGTTAGCTCGCCCTCGGCCTTGCCATCGATGAATGCCTCGCCAGGAACCTGAAAGACGCCATTGATCGTCACGCCCTTGCCGACCAGCAGATTGCCATAATCTTTATCGACCGCCATGTCTGTTCCCTGTAAATGAATAAGTCAAGAATCAAGTCCCGGCATCAACCCATTCGGATGAATAACGTGATTTTATTGAAAGCCCGGAATTTTTGAAACTTATTTCCCTCAGGTGAGTTGATTGAGATTGTCTTAAATGAAATGAAGTTTCTCCTTGCAGTGAGCGGCGCGTGTCTGAGCAGACTGCTTGCCAACGCCAAAGCGCATTCGTCAGAAATTCGTCAGCTTCTTTAGTGACGGCTGCACTGATTGTTATTCGTTTCTTAATAATTTCGACGCTCATCACATTTTCGATTACGGTCCTCGAAATTTATTGAATAATAGGGCGCTGAAACGGTGGCAAACCCCCAATAACTATCGGGTTCATCCAGGTCACCGACACGACCAGACAGCCGACACTGAACCCACTGCAATGACATCCTTCCAGACACGTCTTTACAAGATTCTCGATGGCTCCGTCGAGGAGAAAGCTGCACGCTACTGCGAAATCTTTATCGCGTCGGTTGTGGTGCTTAATGTGGTCGCAATCATTCTCGAATCGGTCCACGAGCTGCATGAAGCCTACGCGGATTTTTTTCACCTGTTCGATGTGGTGAGCGTAATGATCTTTACCGCCGAATATGTGCTGCGGGTGTGGTCTTACGCCATGAAATACACCGCTGAGGAAGGCGGTGCCTGGCGCGGCCGCAAAGAGTATATTTTCAGCTTCTACGGATTCATCGATTTTTTCGGCACGATACCTTTTTATCTGCAGTTGCTGTTTCCCGGTCTCGACCTGCGCTTCCTGCGACTGTTCAGACTGATGCGTATTTTCAAACTTTCAAGGTATAACAGCGCACTGACCGATCTGGTCGAGGCAGTCAAAGCCGAGCGCGATTCGTTCACTTCGGCGCTGTTCCTGCTGATGATCTCCTGCTTGTTGTGCTCCTCGCTGATCTATATCGCCGAGGGACATCTGCAGCCAGACGTGTTTCCCTCCATTCCCTCGACCATGAAATGGTATTTGCTGACCATTATCTCTGGTTGGGGAAATGCCGACCCGCAGTCGTGGTTTGGTACCGTGCTGGTGGTACTGACCCAGGTGCTGGGCATCGCACTGGCCGCTATCCTCACGGGCGTGGTGGCGACGGCCTACACCACACAGGTCGAGCGCCGCGCGGTCATGTACGAGATGGAGATACGCGAGGCGCTGGCCGATGGCGTCGTGACCGATGAAGAGCGAGTCAAGCTCGAAGAACTGAAAAGGCGTTTGGGCATGAGCGACGAACAGGTCGAGGAGATCGCCGCTCAGGTGAGGGAAGAAAAAGGATTAGCCTGAGGCCGTGCTCAGACGCATCGTCTCAGACGCATCGCCTCAGACGCATCGTCTCAGACGCATCGCCTCAGTCGCGTCGCCTCAGTCGCGTCGCTTCTCCAAGCCGCGTATGGTTTGCAGCTGTTGGAAACGCTGGCGGCTGTTCTCCTGGGCCAGCCACAGACAAGCCTTCACCGAGTCGTTCTCATTGCCAGGTAGCGCGCGTTGGAATTTTTGCTGAACCTGCGGCGGCAACTCCGCGGAATAGCGCTGCATTAGCACCTTCAAACCCTCGCGAAATTCCCGGCTGCGCTTCAAGCTCAGGGCACTTTCCACCTCAGTTAGGCATTGCAGCATCACCGGTATGGGCAATTCCGGGCAGTGGTTTTGCTTGAGGTACTGCATCTCCGCGCAAAGTTGCGTGTAACTGCCAGCCAGTCTGCCCAGCTCATCATCCCGTGAGAGGGCAGGACCGCATCCTGACAGGCACACGACCAGTGTCATCAGTGCTTCCACCCACACGTCTCCTCACATCACCGCGCCGACCTGCCAGGGCACGAACTCATTCTGCCCGTAGCCGTGCTGCTCGCTCTTGCTGGCTTGACCCGAGGCAGTCGCGATCATCAGCTCGAAAATTCGCTCGCCCATACGCTGCAGCGAACTGCTGCCATCGATGATCTCGCCACAGTTAATATCGATATCGTCTTGCTGACGATGCCAGAGCGCACTGTTCGTCGAGAGCTTCAGCGAGGGTGAGGGCGCGCAGCCGTAGGCGCTGCCGCGCCCTGTAGTGAAGCAGATCAGCTTGGCGCCGCCGGCTACCTGACCCGTGGCACTCACCGGGTCATAGCCTGGCGTGTCCATATACACAAATCCAGACTCTGTCACCGGCTCTGCATATTCATACACGGCGCGCAGATTGCTGGTGCCACCCTTGGCGACCGCGCCCAGCGATTTTTCGAGAATCGTGGTGAGTCCCCCTGCCTTGTTGCCCGGCGAGGGATTGTTGTCCATCTCCCCCTCATTGACTGCCGTGTAGTGCTCCCACCAGCGTATGCGATGCACCAGTTTTTCGCCGACCTCTTTATTGATCGCGCGACGCGTCAGCAAGTGCTCGGCACCATAAATCTCAGGCGTCTCCGACAAGATCGCGGTACCGCCATGCTCGACCAGTAAATCGACCGCCACGCCTAGCGCAGGGTTGGCGCTGATGCCCGAATAACCATCCGAGCCGCCGCATTGCAGCCCCACAGTCAGATGCGACACATCACACGACACACGTGAGCAGTCATTCGCGATCGGTAGCATCTCTTTAATGAATGCGATGCCTTTGTCGATGGTCTTTGCGGTACCACCGCTGTCCTGAATATTGAAAGTGCGTAGCAGCGGGCCCTCCGCCAGATGACTCTGATCCAGCCAGGCTGCGAGTTGGTTGCTTTCGCATCCCAGACCAATCACCAGCACACCGGCAAAATTCGCGTGAGTTGCATAGCCGGCCAGTGTGCGGCGCAACAGCTGCATGCCAGGCCCGGTCGTATCCATGCCGCAGCCGGTACCGTGCGTGAGGGCCACCACGCCATCAATCTGCGGAAAATCTCTCAATGCACCCGGGTTCATTCGTCGCGAAAAAAAATCGGCAATGCCGCGCGCCACCGTCGCCGAGCAGTTCACGCTGGAGAGTACACCGATGTAGTTGCGCGTGGCGACGTGTCCGTTTTTACGCACGTAGCCCATGAACTCGCGGTGTTTGCGCGGTTTCTCGGGCTGCACGTCAGCGCAGAACGCATAGTCGCGCTCGAAGCTGCCTTTGTCGTCACCGATCGTACAGTTGTGTACGTGAACATGTTCGCCCGCCTGTATCGGCTTGCTTGCGAAACCAATGATCTGGTTGTAGCGGCGTATCGGTTGCCCGGTCGTGATATCGCGCACCGCGACCTTGTGACCTGCGGGTACCAGACCTTTGACCGTTATGTTGTCAACCGGAGTGCCACCGACCAGCTGCTGGCGGGCGATCAGGACGTCATCCTGTGGATGAAGGCGAATACAGGGCGCAATGGGGTTCGACATAGTATTGTTGTTGTGATGTATACAGGGATCGTCTCATAACAAAAAGGGCACCGCCCGGAGGGAAGCGCCCCTATTGTAGCGGTAGCCCCGGACCGAGGCATTTGCTTCAGTGCGACTCTCTCGGCACCTCCGCACCGCTGCCGCCGACCAGAAAATCGAGGTCTGCACCCAGGTGCGCCTGCTGTACATGCTCGACATACAGCTTCACATAACCGCGTGCGGGTGTCTCCGGTGGCTGCCACGCCGCCTTGCGGCGTGCCAGCTCTTCATCGCTGACATCGAGGTGTAGTTTGCGGCCCGGGACATCCAGCTCAACCATGTCGCCATCCTTCACCAGCGCCAGCGGCCCGCCGATACTGGCCTCGGGCGATACATGCAGCACCACCGTGCCATAGGCGGTACCGCTCATGCGCGCATCGGAGATGCGCACCATGTCCGTAATGCCTTTCTTAAGTACCTTCTTTGGCAATGCCATGTTGCCGACCTCGGCCATGCCGGGATAGCCGACCGGGCCGCAATTCTTCAAGACCATCACACAGTGCTCATCGATGTCGAGATCATCGTCCTCGATGCGCTCGCGGAAGTGCTCGGTACTCTCGAACACCACGGCGCGGCCGCGATGCTTGAGCAAATGCGGCGACGAGGCCGAGGGCTTGATCACCGCGCCATCCGGCGCCAGATTGCCCTTCAATACCGCGATACCTGCCGCTGGCTTGAACGGCTTGTCGATCGGTGTGATCACATCGCGGTTGTAGCAGGGCGCCTCCTTGATGTTCTCGCCAATCGTCTTGCCGTTCACGGTCAGCGCATCCAGATGCAGTTCCTTCGAGATTTCTTTCATCAATGCCGGCAGTCCGCCCGCATAGAAAAAATCTTCCATCAGATATTTGCCCGAGGGCTGCAGGTTCAGCAGGCAGGGCAGCTGGCTGGCCAGCTTGTCCCAGTCTTCCAGCGTCAGCGGCACGCCCATGCGTCCGGCCATCGCCAGCAGGTGCACGACCGCATTCGTCGATCCGCCGATGGCCGCATTCACCTTGATCGCATTCTCGAAGGCCTTGCGGGTCATGATCTTGTCCATGGTGAGCTCGTCCTTCACCATGTGCACGATGCGGCGTCCTGTGAGTTGCGCCAGGCGATTACGCCGGCCATCCACCGCAGGAATCGCTGCATTCTCTGGCAGGGCCATGCCCAGCGCCTCGACCATGCTCGCCATCGTCGAGGCCGTGCCCATCGTCATGCAATGACCGTGTGAGCGGTTCATGCAGGATTCGGCTTCAATGAATTCTTCCTGCGTCATCTGGCCCGCGCGTACCATCTCCGACATCATCCAGACGCCGGTGCCCGAGCCGATGTCCTCGCCACGGAATTTGCCGTTCAGCATAGGGCCACCGGACAGACCAATGGTCGGCAGGTTGCAGCTGGCCGCGCCCATCATCAGCGAAGGCGTGGTCTTGTCGCAGCCCATCAGCAGTACGACGCCATCAATGGGATTACCACGTATCGATTCTTCGACATCCATGCTGGCCAGATTGCGGAACAACATCGCGGTCGGGCGCAGTTGCGCCTCGCCCAGTGACATCACCGGAAACTCCAGCGGAAAACCACCTGCCTCATAGACACCGCGCTTTACATACTCGGCCAGCGTGCGGAAGTGGCTGTTGCACGAGGTGAGATCAGAAAAGGTATTGCAGATGCCGATGACAGGCCGGCCATCAAACTGATCATGTGGGTGTCCTGAAGCTTTGGTCCAGCTGCGATGCAGAAAACCATCTTTGTCCGGTTTGCCAAACCAGGCCGTGCTGCGCAAAGGTTTGTTCTTTTTATCGTCGTGGCTCATGACAGCAAAATCTCCTTGTTATCGTTGTTATCATCAGGATTGAGATTCAGGATTGAGATTCAGGATGCAGATTCAGGATGCAGATTCAGGATGTAGGCATCGTCTTTTTCAGTTCAGGCGGATTCGTAAAATTCTTGCGGAAATAATCCGGCGAATTCTCCGAGTACTTCACCCCCGCCATTTTGATGGCGTTGTCATCGACCTTGTGCAATGGCGTGTACTGCGGATGATGATGCTCGAGGTAAGGATTATTGCGTGCCGCGTTGTAGCAGAAGAGCACAGTCCAGCGGCGGTTGGGTGAGCGGTTCTGGTCCGAGCGGTGCATCACATTCGCGTGAAAGAACAGACCATCGCCAGGTTCCATCTCGCAATACACCCGTTCCAGGCTTTTGAGCATTTCTTCGACGCGACGCGGATCGGCGCCGACCTGTTCGCCCGGCAGCACGCCATGATCGACACGCCCCGCGTGATGGGAGCCGCGTATCACCTGCAGGCAGCCATTCTCGCGCGTGGTCTGGTCCAGCGCGAGCATCATGCTCGCCATGTAAGGAAACACGCACCCATTGTGATACCAGTAGCCGTAGTCCTGATGCCACTCCCAGGCGCCGCCTTCGAGTGGCTCCTTTGCGGTGAGTTTCGAGTGGTAGTGATACACCTCGCCGCCGAGCATGGCTTCCATCGTGTCGACCACGCGATGCGAGCGCGCGGCCAGACCATACACGCTGTCGCCCGGATGGTTCCAGGTCGCCATGCGGGTAGATTTGCCAGCGGCGTCATGCCGGTCATACAGGCTGGCCTGCAGCTGCGGGTCGGTCTCGATCGCGCCGCGCAGTATCGCGATCTCTTCCTTGTCGAACAGGGAGCGCACCAGCACATAGCCATCGCGCTCGTAGGCGAGCTGCTGCTCGGGGGTGAAAATGGAGGGCATGCTCGTCTCCTTGGAATGGTTGTTGTAGGAGCTGCTCAGAGGACATCACGCTAAGTTATCAGCTTAACCGGTTTGCCCCTGCTTGAGAATTTGTGTGAAGATCTCTTTTTGTATTACAAAGCCCCGTGGCTGCGCTGCCACGGAGTAAACTCCGCCCATTATTAAAACAAGAACAGGACGAGACAGCATGAGCACTCCCCATTCCCCCGCCCTTGCACCGAATGCCGCCCAGCAGGAAGCCGCCCGCACCCTGCATGGCCTGTGGACCCGCAGAGGCCGCTTTGCTGCGCTGCCAGAAAATATCCGCCCCGCTACGCGTCGCGATGGCTATGCGGTGCAGCAGGCCTTCGAGCAGATCAACGGCCAGCCGGTGTCTGGCTGGAAGATCGCCGCGACCAGCGTGGACGGTCAGCGCCATATCAATGTCGATGGCCCGCTGGCTGGGCGCATCTATCAGGACCGCATGCTGCCCGTCGGCGCGAATGTGTCGTTGCAGAACAATCTGATGCATGTCGCCGAGATCGAATTCGCGTTCCGTTTCGCGCACGACCTGCCGCCGCGCGCGACCGAGTACACCGTGGACGAG
The DNA here is from genome assembly GCA_046090895.1 of Oxalobacteraceae bacterium. Classification (GTDB taxonomy): domain Bacteria; phylum Pseudomonadota; class Gammaproteobacteria; order Burkholderiales; family Burkholderiaceae_D; genus Pernthalerella. The sequence continues at coordinate 63,280 of JBJTAS010000005.1, forward strand.
GTACTGGCCGCTGTCGCGTCGGTTCATCCGTCCATTGAAGTGCCGGATTCGCGTTACGAAGACTTTGTGAAAGTCGGTACCGCGCAGCTGATTGCTGATAATGCCTGCGCCTGTCTGTTCATTCTGGGACCTGCCGCCAGCGATTGGAAAGATTTTGATTACCTGAACCAAGCCATCACCGTCACGCTGAATGGCGAAGCGATTGATTCTGGCTATGGCCGCAATGTGCTCAGCGATCCACGCGTGGCACTGACCTGGATCGTCAATGAGCTGTCATCACTAGGCGTGACGATGAGGGCTGGGCAGTTTGTGACGACCGGCACCTGCCGGGTACCGGTCAAAGTGCAGCCCGGCGACACAGTGCAGGCCGACTTCGGCAAGCTGGGGCAGGTGGGCTGCAGCTTCTCTGCCTGATCAGCGCAGTGCGCTGGTGGTCACTGAAAGACCACCAGCAGGTGCTTGACTCCGAACACCAGCAGGCCGCCGAGAATACCGCAGATCGCGATCAGGCTGACCACGAACAGAAAGCCGATGAACACCGTACCGATGAAACCAAAGATCATCGACACCAGCCGGTCGACAGTCTGCTCGGCGAAATTCACCAGCAAGCCCCGACACATCAGGCTGTACTGATTCGGCAATGACAGCAGAAAGCTGATCACCAGCACCGTCGCGACAATGCCGGCCAGCCATCCGGCGTCCAGGTAAGACGATGCGACGCTCTGGCCAAGGAACATCATGGCCGACCGCCAGAATTCAGAGAGCCAGTGTGCGTCCATAGTTCATGCTCACAGGTTGACTGCGAAAGAAGTGCCTCAGGCTGCCGCAAAAAATCGTTCGGCAGCCTTGTAGCGATTGGATTCAGGTATCTCCACCGGCAGGCCTTGCTCATGCTGCTGATTGAATGCCAGCTCGATCTTCAGGCCGTTCGGATCATGCACGAACATTTGCCAGTTGTTCGATCCCTTCAGGTGCTGCGCGCGCCAGGCAACGCCATGCTGAATAAAACGATCCCGAAAATCAACGAAGCCGCTGGCCGACAGCGCGAGATGATCGGCAACGCCCTCATCGTTATCAGCCGGGATGCGGCCCTCCGGCCCGGCCGCCGCGCTGCCCGCATAAAAATGCAGGATCGCTGAAGCCTCCTGTCCCGGCAGCGCCAGCCAGGCGCCCGGAAACGTCAGCCCGCTCGGGCGCGGCACCTCGACGAAGCCCATCACCTCGGTATAGAACTGCAGTGTTTTTTCCAGATCGGCGGTACGTATCGCCAGATGGGCCAGTCCGTTGAGTTTCACGCTATCTCCGTGCAGGAATCAGAACATCAGGGTTCGAGAATGATCGCGCCCGTGCTCGCGCGCGACTCCAGAAATTCATGCGCCTTCGCCGCCTCTGCCAGCGGGAAGCGCGCACCGATATGCGGCTGGATCACGCCGGCGCGTATCGCGGCAAACACATTGCCGGCCATTTGCCTCAGCGTGTCCGGGTCGGCGGTGTAATGGAATAGTACTGGGCGCGACAGCGCAATCGATTTGCTGCCCAGCCGCTCCAGCGCGACCGCATCATGCGGACCACTCGCCTGACCGAAGCTCACCCAGTGACTGCACAAGGCGAGCGCGCGCAGGTTCTCTTCAAACGCCAGCTTGCCCAGACCGTCAAAGACGATATCCGCGCCTTTGCCGCCGGTCGCTTCCAGCACCGCCTCCGCGAAGTGATAATCGCGCGTGACGATCGGCAGCGCGCAGCCATTCTCTGCCGCCAGCTGCGCTTTCGATTCCGACGATACGGTACCGATGACTTTTGCGCCGAGGCGCGATGCCCACTGGCAGAGCAGCAAGCCCACACCGCCCGCTGCCGCATGCACGAGCACCGTATCGCCCGCCTTCACCGGACGGATGCGATGCAGCAGATATTCTGCGCTCATACCCTTGAGCATGACCGCCGCCGCGATCTCGTCGCTGATGTGTGCCGGCAGTTTGACCAGCTGGCCGATATCCATCGTGCGCGCCGTCGTGTACGCGCCTACGGGCGGGCAGGCATAGGCGACACGATCGCCCACGGCGAATTCCGTCACTCCCGCGCCTACGGCGGTGACCACACCCGCCGCTTCCATACCCGGTGTGCCGGGCAATTCAATCAGCGCGCCATACAGGCCATTGCGCACGTACACATCGATGTAGTTGACGCCCACCGCCGTATGCTTCAACGTGACTTGCCCCGGTTGCGGCGCGCGTAACGCTGTCTCCGTATAGCTGAAGACCTCCGAACCGCCGTGGCGGCTCATCACGATGGAATGCGCGGTGCCAGTTGTCACGGTGGCTGCTGTGGTCGCTGTAGCGGCCTTCGCAGGCTTCGCGCCTGCACCGGGCTTTCGCAAATACTCCTGCAAGGCCTTGAAGCCCGTTTCGTAGACGCCCGTGCCGACGGCGTTCGCCAGCTCGGCCTCCATGCCGGGTGGAGTAGAGAACGTCGATTCCCAGTGCCAGAAAGTCCGGTTGCCATCGGTGACAGGAGAAAGTTTCACCGTAGCGACATAGCGTTTCAGCGGTATTGTCGAATCCAGAATGCAGTAGGTGGATACATAGTGTTCATCTGAGAGCGTCAGCAGTTGTTCGCGCAGCACCGCGCCATTCTTCAGACTGAACGCACGCACGCAGCCGACCTGATCGGGCTGCTCGCCATGCTCGATCTCCGAGTGCGCAATCGCCGGATGCCAGTCGATATGACTGTTGAAGTCGCGCAGCACCGCCCACACCCGTTCTATGGGTGCGTCGATGACAGAAGAGCGAGTGACGCGGATCACGGCCGGCCTGATCGCTTAGCGGCGTTCCCGCAGCAGCCGCTTCAACGCATCGAAGCCGCCCTGGAACACACCCTGACCAATGTTCTCCGACAGCGCCTGCTCGCGTCCGGGCGCGCAATCGAATTCTGCACTCCATTCGGCAAAGGTGCGGTCGCCATCGGTAATCGGCGTGAGCTTCAGCGTCGCGACATAGTTGTCCACACCCATCGGCGATTCGAGGATCGAATAGGTGCACGAATACTCGAAGTCGGACAAGGCGAGCAGTTTCTCGCGGATGATGCCGCCATCCTTCAGCGAGAACAGCCGCACACAGCCTATCTCATCTGCTTTGCGGTAATTCTCGATGCGTGATTCCGCGATCGCCGGATGCCACTTTGGCAGTCCGTTGAAGTCGCGGATCATTCCCCAGACTTTCTCGGCCGGGGCATCGATCACGCTGGAGGTATAGACGCGTATCACTTCGCCTTGTCCTTCTTGTGGGTCAGCTCAGCCGGCTCTGCGCCTTCCGCGGCAGTGATCGCGCTGAAGGCACCCGCCAGCTTGCCGATGTCGCCGGTCTTCACACCGATTTCGGACAGCATCTGATCAACCAGCGGGGCTTGCGCGCGATAGCGTAGCGCCGAATTCACCACGCTGTCGGTGAAGTTGCTGCCACTGCCGCCGCCATCTCCGCTGCCACCACCACCACTGCCACCACCTGCAAGGCCATCCACATGCAGGATCTTGATGCTCTCGATGCGTTCCATGGGCTTGACACTCTCGCGCACGATGGAATCGAGTTTTTCGACCAGTCTCATGCGCAGCGCTGAGATGCGCGCTTCCTGCGTCAGCATGTTGTGTGCTTCGTTCATCAGTCTCAGGCCCTCGGCCTCGACCTGCGTGCGCAGCTCGGTCACTGCGACACGGATGCGCTCGGCATCGGCTGCGGCCTCAGCTTCGGCCCGGATCGCTGCGCCGCGGTCAGCGGCCGCATTTTTTTCGGCTGTCGCTGCAATCGTCAGACGGATCGCTTCACGCTCGGCCTCTTGGGCGGCAGCGATCAGCTCGATCACCTTCTTGCGGTTGGCCATCTCGGTTTCGCGCGCGGTGAACACACGCTCCTCCTCCGCCACGGCCAGTGCCCGCGCCTTGTCTGCGGCGGCGCGCGCCTCGAACTCGGCCTTCGATTGCTCTGCAGTGTCGATGGCACGCTGCTGTTCGGCCAGCTCGATCTGCTTGCGGCGCTCGATCTCGGCAGACTGAATCTCCAGTTCTTTCTTGATGCGCTCTTCTTCGATCAGTTTTTCGGATACGATGCGCGCCTTTTCGACGGTTTCGCGGGCAGTGATCTCGGCGCGGTCGGCTTGCTGCTTTTTCGATGCGCGATCCTGTGTCAGAGCGGTTGCTTGCTCAATGCGAGCGATTTCCAGTGTGCGCTCTTGCGCCAGCTTGGCCTCTTCCGCTTCGAGATCGATTTCCAGCGCCAGCTTTTCTGTTTCTAGATTCTTGTTACGGATCTGGATCAGCGTGTCCTGCTCGATGTCATTGCGCAGCTTCTTGCGCTTCTCGATGGTCTCGGTCAGACGTGTCAGACCTTCTGCATCGAAGGCATTCGATGGGTTGAAGAATTCCATTCCCGTCTGATCCAGCTGCGTCAGGGAGGCTGATTCCAGCTCCAGGCCATTTTGCATCAGGTCTTCAGACACGACGGCGCGTACACGCTTGATGAATTCGCCGCGTTTCTCGTGCAGCGCTTCCATGCTCATCTCGGCAGCGACAGTACGCAGTGCATCGACGAATTTACCTTCCAGCAGCTCTTTGAGCAGTTCTGGTTGCATCGTGCGCTGGCCCAGCGTTTGTGCGGCATTGGCGATCGCGGTTGAAGAAGCCTGAACGCGCACATAAAACTCGGCGATGACATCCACGCGCATGCGATCAAAGGTGATCAGCGCCTTGTCACGTCCGCGCGAGACTTCCAGCCGCAGCGTGTTCATGTTGACCGGTATCACATCGTGCACGATAGGCAGCACAAAAGCGCCGCCGTTCAGCACGACTTTCTGCCCGCCGAGGCCAGTGCGCACGAATGCGCGCTCCTTGGATGACCTGAGGTAGAGCCAATGCAGCAGCCATACACCGATGGCCACGACAATGGCGACAACGATCAGGCCCAGTATGAAGCTCCCAAAATCACTTCCGCTCATGGTGGTCTCCTGGTTTTACGTTCTTCTGATGCTCAGATGAAGGGTTAATGAATTATGTCCGGGTGATCTGTTTGAACTGACGTGTCTGTTCCGTGATTGCGACTTCGGTCGGCAGCCTCTCCATGCTCGAGGCGCCGTAGAAGCCGTGTAGCTGAGGGCAGTGCTGCAGGATGTAGCGCGCATCCTCGGGCATCGCAATCGGGCCGCCATGGCAGAGCAGGATCACGTCGGGATTCACTTTCTTCGCAGCTGCGCACCACTGATCAATCAGCGGCACGCACTCTGGCAGCTTCAGTGCAGTATCGGCACCGATGCTGCCGCCGGTGGTCAGGCCCATGTGGCAGACGATGATGTCGGCGCCGGCCTTTGCCATGTCGATCGCGTTCTGCTCCGAGAATACATACGGCGTGGTCAGCAGATCCATCTGCCGCGCCAGACGCACGACCTCGACTTCCAGTCCATAGCCCATGCCCGTTTCTTCGAGATTCGCGCGGAACAAACCATCGATCAGGCCGACAGTAGGGAAGTTTTGTATGCCCGAGAAGCCCATCTCCCTCAGCGTTTTCAGGAAGGGCTCCGGCGACATGAAAGGATCGGTGCCATTCACGCCCGCCAGCACCGGCGTGTGCTTCACGACGGGCAGTACTTCCTTGGCCATATCGACCACGATATCGTTCGCATTGCCGTAAGCGAGCAGGCCAGCGAGCGAGCCGCGGCCTGCCATCCGGTAGCGACCGGAGTTGTAGATCACGATCAGATCGATGCCGGCCATCTCTTCGCATTTCGCGGACAGCCCGGTGCCCGCGCCGCCACCGATGATGGGCTCGCCGCGCGCGATCATGCCGCGCAGTTTTGTCAATATCTGTTCTCTGGGGATGCGTGCCATACTTTTCCTTCGTCACAGCGCCCGGCGACGCGCACCGGCTTGCGCGTTCAGCTCGTGGAAATGTTTTGCGAGTTCTTCCGCGAACTGCGGATCGTTCAGGTGCAGGGATGACTTGATCAGCCGTCGCTGGCTGCCTGACCTGAAGTGTTTTTCTATCGCCTGAAACAGCGCATGGTCGGCTTCCGGGTTCCAGAACGCCTTGCCCGGCGCATCCAGCGCCGACACACCGCCCATCGGCAGAATAAAGCGCACCGGGCCCTCCATCTGATTGAGCTTACTGGCGATGAATTCGCCGATCTTGATATTCTCTTCGACCGTGGTGCGCATCAGCGTGACATTCGGGTTGTGCTGATAGAACAGACGATCATTGAATCGTGAGGGCACGGTATCTCGTGCCCAGAAATTCACCATGTCCAGCGCGCCGCAGGTGCCCACATACGGAATGCGCGAACGGATGATCGCGTCCAGTCGCTCCGAGCCGGCAGATAGCACGCCACCTCCAATCTCGTCAGCGATTTCCGTGGTCGAGACATCAATCACGCCAGCAATGAGTCCGCTGTCGACCAGTTTTTCCATCGACTGTCCCCCGGTACCGGTGGCATGGAACACCAGACAGTCGAATTCTTCTTCCAGCAGTTTGGTCGTCGCCTGCACGCAGGGCGTGGTGACGCCGAACATGGTCAGGCCAATCGCTGGCTTGCTGTCTCTGGATTCTTCGCGTGCGTAGGCAATCATCCCGGCCAGCGCATGCGCCGCATTCGACAGCACGCGCTCGCTGATGCGGTTGATGCCCGACACATCCGTGACCGAATACATAATGCAGATATCGCTGGGCCCGACATAGGGCTTCACATCCCCCGAGGCGACGGTTGACACCATCACCTTGGGCACGCCCACAGGCAGCCGGCGCATGGCGGGCGTGGCCAGCGCCGTGCCGCCCGATCCGCCCGCTGAAATCACGCCGCCCAGATCGCGGCGCGACACAATGAAATTTTCGAATGCGAGCGCCATGGCAGTGACCGCTGTGCCACGATCATCGGTGAATACACCGCGCTCGCCTTTCGGATGAAAGCGTGCGACTTCGCGCGGATGAATGTTCGCGGGCGAGGGTTTACCCGATGTCGACAGATCCACGGTGACAGTGCGCAGGCCCAGCTTCTCCATGCAGTGCTTCAGGAAGAACAGTTCGCGGCCCTTGGTATCGAACGTGCCGGCGATATAAGCAGCACGGTTGGCGGTATGCGCGACGCTGAACTCGAAGACTTGTGCTTTATGCTCGACGGACGCCAACGTCGATGCCGACTCCGAGCCTGCTTCCGACGGCCTGTCGCCCAGCGGAAGATCCTTCAGTGTCGTGCCCGTTGCACCCTGATTCCAGCGATTGAAATTACGTACCGTGCGCGAGGTGTCCGCCGCTTCCTCATTGCGCGGCAGTCCATTGTCTTCCGCGCGTGCCACCGTGAAGACCCGCACCGGCGCTTCCTCATCGACCATTGCCGGCGTAGTCGCTTCTGCGCGATCTTCATCATCGGCAGACTGCCTTACCCCCAACAGCTGATGCTGCAAGTTCACATCGGCAGCCAGCTCACGCGCGGGCAAGGTGCGTGCGACACGGCCGTTCACCAGCACGGCGACGTTGTCGGCCACATCGACCGCCACGCCGAGATTCTGCTCGATCAGCAGTACCGAGATATTGCCTTCACTGGCCAGCGTCTTCAGCGTCTCGGCGACATGCTCGACGATCACGGGTGCCAGACCTTCGGTAGGCTCATCCATCACCAGTAATCGCGGATTGAACAGCAGCGCACGGCCAATCGCCAGCATTTGCTGCTCGCCGCCCGATAGCTGTGATCCGCCATTGTTCTTGCGCTCGCCGAGGCGAGGGAAGAGCTGGTAAATGCGCTCGACAGTCCACTCGCCGCCGCGCACGCTTTTCGCGGCCAGCCGCAAGTGCTCATCTACCGACAGCGAAGGCCACACACGGCGGCCCTGCGGCACATAGCCTATGCCCTTGGCCGTGATCGCATGCGGTGGCAGACCAAGGATTTCTTCACCGGCCAGCTTGATGCTGCCGCGTGCCGGCACCAGCCCGGTGATGGCATTGCAGAGCGAGGTCTTGCCCATGCCATTCTTGCCGACGACACCGAGCACACCTTGTTGCAAGCTCAGCGAGACGCCTTGCACAGCGTGCGCCTTGCCGTAGTAAATGTCGAGATTCGAGATCTCGAGAATGGGGCTGCCGCCGCCACTGCGGCCGAAGAACTTAATGGCCATGATGACCGCTCCCCATGTAGATCGCCTGTACTTCGGCGTCGTTCTCGATTTCCTGCGGCGTGCCATGCTTGAGCAGTCGGCCGTTGTGCATGATGGTCACGCGATCGACCACGCGCAGCGCGATATCGAGATCATGCTCGATCAGCACGAAGCCGATATGGCGCGGCAGGCCCTGCAGTATCTGCACCAGCTCGCGGCGCTCGGCGGGCGACAGCCCGGCCGCCGGTTCATCAAACAGAATCAGTCGCGGCGCGCCGGCCAGCGCCATGCCGACTTCCAGTTGCCGCTGCTGACCATGAGAGAGCAGGCTGACCGGCATCTCGGACAGATGATCGAGATGCACCAGATCCAGCAAGGTCTGTGTCGCGGCCAGCAGCGCGTCATCATCGCGCCGGCGCAACATGCTGAAACGTCCGCCACTGATGCCTTGCGTGGCGAGATACAGATTGTCCCGCACCGACAGCTCGCGGAACAATAAAGAAGACTGATACGTACGGCGCATGCCGCGTCGTATGCGTTCGTAGGGTGGCAGTCGGGTGATGTCCTCACCAAAGAACATCACCCGGCCCGCCGTGGGCGGAAAATCGCCCGTGATCGCATTAAACAGCGTGGTCTTGCCCGCGCCATTCGCCCCCAGCACCGCGCGGCGCTCGCCCGCGGGCACACTGAATGTCACATCATCGATGGCTTTCAGTGCGCCGAACGCGCGAGTGACGCCCTCAAGAATGAGAGCATCGCCGCTGATTCTGTGCATGTCTGCGCTATGCAGCATCAGTAGTCTCCGTGGGTGCGATAGTGCGTCAAGTGCCTCTGATAAAACGTCGCTAGCGTTGTTGCGCTGCCTTGCCGTGCAGCTGCACTGTCTGCGGCAGCGCGCCTAGCTATCAACGTTTTACAGAGGCACTACGACCGTTGCTGTTTACTTGCGGCAGTCAGGCACGTCACGCGAGCCCAGGCCCATCTTGTCGAACTCGGCTTTCGACAGGCCCAGCGTTTGCGTGATGTTGGGCACCTGCTTCACCACCTTGTTGGTGAAGGAGCCATCGGCTGTCTTCACGACTTCGGTGATATAGGTGGTACCCACACCATTGCGGTTGTCGTCGATCTTCACCGGACCGGCAGGACCCGCAAAGTTCGTCTTCTGCAGCGCTGCACGATAAGCCTTCTGGCCACCGCCCAGATCACCCTTCACCGCATCCAGACCATCCAGCGCGGCCTTGGTGTTGATGTAGTACAGGTAGGCGAACAGCGACGGGCTGGGGAAGCCATCCTTGAAGGCGGCCTTATAGTCCGCAACGAATTTTTTCCATTCACCCGTGTCGATCGAATCGGCCATCGGACCGGCAGAGGCCGTACCCAGCAGCGACTCGCGACGCTTGCCCTTGTAGTTCAGCACGGTCTGATCCACCGTGATGGAACCGCCGACCATGGGCTTGTTGCCGCCAGATTGTTCATACTGCGTCAGGAAGTTCACGGCATCCGAGCCGCCTAACACCACCAGCAGTGCGTCGACATCTTTCGGGATCTTCGCGATCACGGTCGAATAATCCTTGGTACCCAACGGTACCCAGGCCTTGTCGACCACTTTGCCGCCCTTCGCGCAGTAGCTGGCCATGAAGCCCTGCACCTGCGAGTAGGGGAAGCCATAGTCCTCGGCGATCAGGAACATCTTCTTGTAGCCTTTGCCGAGCGCATGCTCGCCCAGACCGACCATCCACTGCGCGCCTTCGCTGTTGAAGCGGAAGAAGTTAGGTGACGGATCGACCAGTGTCGCGGCCTGTGCACCCGAAGAGCCGTTGACAAACGTGATGTCTGGCTTGGACTTCGCATAGTTTTTCACCGCCACGCCTTCGTCGCCAGACAATGGGCCGATCATGATCTGCACCTTGTCTTGCTCGACCAGTTTGCGTGTCGCGTTCACGGCCTTGTCCGGTGTGCCATCAGAAGAGCCCTTGATGAACTCGATCTTCTTGCCACCGGCCGTGCCGCCGCGCTGCTTGAGCGCCAGTTCCGCGCCGCGAATGCCATCCTGACCGGGTACCGCGAACGGACCTTCTAGCGTCGCCAGCAGGCCAACCTTCAGCGTGTCGGCGGCGTGCACGTTGATGGAAAATGCGGCCAGCACGGCGACGCCGATGGCTGCACGCATAAAAGTTCTTTTGTTACTGGTCATCTTCAGTCTCCTCTGCTGCTTGTTATGACGAACAAGGCTGCATGCCCGTGAACGGGCAATGCAACACGTAACCAAACGACTAGGACTACCGGGTACTGCACCTTCACTTCCTACCAACTGCTGCCGTCCGATACGGACGACAGAATTCACTTCATGCCGCGATCCGCCGACAGGCGCGTGCGTAGACGCGCCCATAGTCCGAGCACGCCATCTGGCGAGAACAAGACGATCAGCAAGAAAACGGCACCGATGACGAGATTGAATCGCTCGCGATCGAACACATCGATCGCAAAATTCTGCAGCAGCACAAAGATCAGCGCACCGATATACGCGCCTATGCTGCGTCGCATGCCGCCGAGGACGGCGATGACAAGAATGTTGATCATCGCGCCCGAGTTCACCGAGCCCGGCGAGATCATCCCGTTGTACCAGACCGAGAGTACGCCACCGATGCCTGCAATCAGTCCAGCCAGACTATGTGCAGCCACGCGATGCGCCGTGACGTTGAAACCCAGCGCATTCATGCGGCGCGCGTTATCGCGTATGCCTTGCAGCGCAATGCCGAAAGGCGTGCGCACCAGATACTGAATGAAGGTGTAACAGACCAGCGCCCAGAACAGGCACAGGAAATAAAAAGGCAGCGGTTCGCGCCACTGCACGCCGAACAGATCGGGCGGCATCACTTTCTGGAAGCCGCGAAAGCCTGCAAACACCGAGTAGTTCTGCTGCGCGAAGTAGAAGAAGGCCACGCCAACGGCCAGCGTAATCATGATTGTGTAGATACCCTCGGTGCGCACCGACAGCCAACCAATCAGCGTTGCAGCGATCACCGCGACCAGCAGCGCATCGGCCACGGCCAGCCACCAGGGCCAGCCCATGCTGATCGACATCGTGCCGCTGGTACCGCAGATCGCGACCATGTAACCCGTGATGCCAGCAATCGACATCTGCGACAGCGACACCATGCCGCCATAGCCACCCAGAAAAGTCAGTGACAGCGCAATCGTGCCCAGCACCAGCGTCTGCGCACCGATCTGGAAGGTGAAGAAGGGCGTGGCAATGAACGGATAAATCAGCAGGAAGATCATCACGATCACATAGCGCGGCGCGAGCCACGGCCAAGGTGTGGCCATGCGGCGGTCACCGATGTTGCGTGATGCGTTGCGCGGCACCCCTCCGGTAATGGATGGCTTCGTCGAGGCGGCTCCTGTGCCGCCGCCGTTCTGCATCGCTCTGCGCCAGTAGGCTGCGCTCATGGTCTACACCTTCTTTCCCAGAAGGCCTTGCGGGCGGAACGCCAGCGCAAAGGCCATGATCGCAAACGTGAACACGATGCCGTAGGTGGGCGCGTAGGCCAGACCCAGCTGCTCGGCTACGGCGATCACAATTGCGCCGACCGCAGCACCGGTCACGCTGCCCATGCCACCGACGATCACCACCACCAGTGATGCGAGCAGATAGCGCGAATCTTCACCGGGCGCAATCGACAGTGCGGTACCGCCGACCACGCCAGCAAATCCTGCCAGCCCGGCGCCGACGGCGAAGGTCACCGCGAACACCAGCTGTACATTGATGCCAGAGGCGGCGAGCATCGCGCGATCATCCACGCCGGCGCGGATCATCATTCCGACGCGTGTCTTGTTCAGGAACCACCAGAGCGCGACACCGATCACGATAGCCGCCAGCAGCACCAGCACCCGGTACACCGGAAAAGCTTCGACAACCGGCAGCCGAAGGGTCCCCACCATCCAGTTCGGCGGATCGAACTGATAGATCTCTCCACCGAAGATCCACAGCATGATGTCGGCCAGCACAATCGAAATACCGATCGTTACCATCGTCTGTCGCAGGTCTTGCCCCTGCATGAAGCGGAACACGGCAATCTGGAGAAACAAGCCCACCAGCGCGGAAGAGATGAAACCGGCGATCACGGCCAGCACCCACGAACCGGTTGCATCACCAACGACGAAGCCGATATACGCACCGAGCAGGTACAAAGAGCCATGCGCCAGATTCACATTGCGCATCAGCCCGAACACCAGCGTGAAGCCGCTCGCCACCAGAAAGTACAGTGCGGCCAGCGTCAGTCCATTCATCAGCGTGAGGAAGAACAGCTTCGCGTTGTCGTCGATGGCCCAGATTGCGCCCGCCAGCAGCGGCACGGCAATCACGATCCACCAGAACCAGACCCAGGCTTTTTTCACGCTGGTCTCCGTTCCGCCGAATCAGGCAGCCATCCGGCCAAAGCGACCGGCGAGGCCATGACGGCCTTCAGGCTCTTTGAAGAACTCGCCATCCTTCATGATGGCCAGCAGTTTTTTCTGGTCGAGCAGAATACTCAGATCAGCCACCGGATTGCCATCGACCAGTAGCAGATCTGCGAGATAGCCTTCCTTGATCAGGCCCAGCTCATGTTCCTGCATCATGATCGCGCCGCCATGTTTAGTCGCGGCGACCAAGGCTTCCATCGGCGTCATGCCGGCGTACTTGACCAGATACTGCAGGTCCATCGCGTTCTCGCCATGGCGTGCCCAGGCAAAGCCATAGTCACCACCGGGCAGCACGCGAACGCCGCGCTTGTGCATGCGGCTCAGGCCCTCCGTAGCGGCAGCCAGTTCGTCTTCATAACCATGCTCGATCGCTTTTTGACGCGTGAAGCCATAGGGCTCGCCTTCGTACAGCAGCTTGAGAACCACGGACAGTCCGGGCACGACGAAGACGCGGTCTTTCACGGATTCGAGCATGTCCAGCGATTCTTCATCCCAGTAGGTCGCATGGAAAATCAGGTCAATGCCATGCCGTATCGCTTGCTTCACCGATTCCGCCGAACGTGCATGCACGATCACGCGCTTGCCGCGCAGCTTGGTTTCCTTGACGGCCATCGCGACTTCTTCATCACTCATCCAGGTGGTCGTCGCGCCGGCATCTCTCATGATGTTGTCGCCGGACAGGTTCAGCTTGATCGAATCCACGCCGAACTTCAGGAACATGCGCACCACTTTGCGCATTTCTTCCGGCCCGCTGATCACCTGACCGAAGCTGAACTCAGGGTAGGGCATGTGCACTGGAATATCGTCACCCAGCGAACCGGCGACCGTGATTTCCTGACTCGCCGCCAGATAACGCGGGCCGGGGATCATGCCGCTGTTGATCGCATTGCGCACCACCACATCGAGGCGTGGCTTTGCAGTGGCGGCGCCCATGCAGGACGTCCAGCCATGCGACAGATAGGTCTTGGCCACGCCTGCGGTCCACAAGGTGTGCTCTTCCGGCGGCATCACCTGAATGCCATCGAGCGTCGCCGCATTGTTCCAGGCGAAGTGGGTGTGACCCTCGACCATGCCCGGCATCAGCGTCGCGCCCGCGCCATCGATCACGCTCACGCCCGCCACCGGCAGGCCCGCGCCTGCGCGCGAGACGCGCGTGATGCGCCTGCCCTCGATCAGTACCTCGCCCCGATAAGGCTGATTGCCCGATCCATCCAGAATCTGCACATTGGTAAACAGCACATTGGCCATCGCTGCTTCCTCCCCAGTGGTGTTGCCATCATCAGCGCCCGATTCAGGCGCAAAATTTTTTATGCGTAAAAACGCTCCAGCAGCCGCATGCATTCTTCCGGCTGCTCGGTCGGTGTCCAGTGTCCGCAGTCGCGCAGTACCTCGACACGCGCGTGCTTGAATTTATCTGCCATCAGCCGCACCGATTGCGCGGGCGCGACCGCATCTTCATCACCCGTCACCAGCAGCACCGGGTAATCGAGCATTGATACGTCGGCGGGCTGCGCATCGGCCAGTGCTTCACAGGAGCGCGCATAACCCTCCGGGTCTTGCCGCATCAGTGATTCACGCACATAGGCCAGCGCAACCGGCTTGCGCGTGCGGTTGCTGGTTGAGATCGATGCCGGCGCCAGCGTCTCGGCAATCGCGTGCATCCCCTGCAGTCCTTCATCGCGCGCCTTTGCACCGCGCGCACGCAGTGCCGTGCGCGCCGGATCGGGCGGCGCGAGCAGCGGCCCGAACAGCGCAAGACTTTTCACCATCAAAGGCTCGCTCGCGGCGAGATGCGCGGCGACGATGGTGCCCATCGAGTGGCCGATCACATGCGCGCGCTCAATGCCTGCTGCGCCCATCACGCGAATACAGGCAGCCACATACTTGGCAATGCTGAGCGGCCCTTCAACACGGCTGGAGCGCGCCGAGCCGGGCAGATCCAATCGCAGCGCCGTGTTGCGCGAAAACGCAGCCATCAGTGGCGTCCAGACATTCGAGCTGCCGCCTAGGCCGTGAATCATCAGCACGGCCTCGCCTTCCCCCTGAAGTTCGTAAGCGATGCGGTCAACGGTATGCAGGCTCATTCCTTGGCTTCCTTTATGCCGCTGACAGCGAGTACACGCTGCGCTCCGAGCGCATGACCGGTTCTTTGTAGAATTTGCCGTCTTTCATCACGGCGAGAATGCGTTTCTGGTCTTGCAGTACGCTGATATTGGCCAGCGGATCGCCGTCGACCAAAATCATGTCGGCCAGATAGCCATCCCGGATCTGTCCCAGTTCATGCGCTTGCATCATGATCTGACCGCCATACTTGGTTGCCGAGATCAGCGCTTCCATCGGTGTCATGCCGAGGTACTTGACGAAGTATTCGAGGTCTTTGGCGTTCGTGCCATGCTTGGTCCAGGCAAAGCCATAGTCCCCGCCCGGCAGGATGCGGATGCCGCGCTTGTGCATTTTCTTCAGGCTTTCAATTGCGACTTCCAGCTCGCGGTGATAGCCCATGTCCCTCGCCATCTCGGGAGTCACACCCCATTCGGACGCGTGATACGAGGTGTTGATCAGCCAGGCAAGACCCGGCGCGACAAAATGCTTGTCTTTCTTCGCTTCCAGCATGTCCAGCGCTTCGTCATCTGTGAAACTGGCGTGATAGATCAGATCCACGCCATGCTTGACACACTGTTTGACGGAGCCACAGGAACGCGCATGCGCCGACAAGCGCTTGCCACGCATGCGGGCTTCTTCGACTGCAACGATGACTTCCGCATCCGTCATCGGCGTGAACTCAGCCGGGATGCCGGCAATGTATTCACCGGAGAGATTGAGCTTGATGGTATCGACGCCGTACTTCAGGAACATGCGCACCACTTTGCGCATTTCATCCGCGCCATTCACCACCGCGCCAAAGCTGAATTCTTCAAAGGGCAGATGAGGCAGGGTTTCATCGCCGAGCCCACCGGGCACGGTGATTTCCTGACTCGCGGCCAGATAGCGCGGGCCGGGGATTTGTCCGGAGTTGATCGCATTGCGGGTCACCACATCGAGTCGTGGCTTCGCAGTCGCTGCGCCGACGCAGGACGTCCATCCTGCCTTCAGCAAGCGCTCGGCGACATGCGCGCACCAGAGAATGTGCTCCTCCGGCGGCATGCGCTGTATCTGGCCCAGCGACGGCGCATCATTCCAGCTGAAATGCGTGTGCGCCTCGGTCATGCCGGGCATCAGTGTCGCGCCCGCGCCATCGATCACCACGGCGCCCGGTGTTGTCAGTGAGCGGCTGCCACGTGCAACGCGCGTGATGCGATTACCCTCGACCTGCACCTCGCCGCTATAGGGCAGCTCGCCCGTGCCATCGAAGATGCGGACATTCGTAAAGACAAATGGGCCCATGAGCGCTCCTATCGAACAGGATTTTCCAGCGTACCGATACCGTCGATTTCGACGCGCACCGTGTCGCCCGGCTGCAGATACTTTGGCGGTTTAAAACCAATGCCGACACCGACGGGAGTACCCGTCGCGATGATGTCGCCGGGGTAGAGCGTGATGCCCGACGAGATGCATTCGATCAGCGTCGGAATATCGAAGATCAGGTCGGTGGTGCGTGCATCCTGTCGCAGCTCGCCATTCACCCAGGTGCGCAGCCGCGTATTCGTGCCATCGCATTCGTCCGCAGATACCAGACAAGGCCCCATCGGCCCGAAGGTGTCGAAGCTCTTGCCCATGTGCCATTGCTTGTGGCGCTGCTGCCAGTCGCGCGAGGTCACGTCATTGATGATGGTGTAGCCCCACACGTGATCAAGTGCGCGTGTTTTTGAAATGCCGTATCCGCCCTTGCCGATCACGACCGCGAGTTCGCCTTCATAGTCGATGGCAGTGGATATTTTCGAGGGGATGCGTAGGGTGTCACCGGGCGCGATCACGCACTCGGGCACCTTGGAAAATACATAGGGAACTTCGGGGATGTCATCGCCCGGTTTGGTCGCGCTGGAATCGAAGCCGCTGCCGGCAAATTCCTTCGCGTGCTCAGTGTAATTTTTGCCGACGCAGAAAATATTTCGTCGGGGTCGAGGTATCGGTGCTTCCAGCGTGATGGCAGAGAAGGGAAGGCTAGGTGCGCCCATCGCGGGTAGTTTGTGGCCTTCGGCCTGCATCTCGATCAGTGCCAGTGCGCCGCGACTGCTCGCACGCTCGCGCCATTTGCCCTCGAACTGAAACGGCGTCACATCCTTGCCGTCTGCAGACAAGCGGCCGACATGGCGCTGCCCACCCCATTGATAGGTAACGATTTTCACAGGTCCCGGTCTCCATCATTATTGTTATCCGTACTCTCCATCGTGGGAGAGGTCTTGCGGGCGCTACTGGAAAAAACGATACTGCAGTCTCTTTTTTATTTTTTCATCGTAGTGGATGAAAATCGCGTGAGTCAATTAATTCATGTCGTGCGATGCACCAAACTGTTCATTACGATAAGAGACAAAACTTTACTTATCAGTTTTCGACATCGTTAGTTATCGGAATCAGCACAGCGTATCAATTCGATAAACATGAATGCTACTAAAATAACTCGAGCGCAACATCGACCGCAGACAGAGGCTCCCCTATCGAATGTGTCGGCACGCATGCGCGCGACCTTGCTCGACGTCGCGGTAGAGATGGTGAATCAGGGCAGGTTGCCCTCCGTGACCGAACTGGCGCATGAAGCCGGTGTATCGCGTGCCACGGCATATCGCCACTTTCCGACCCGCGCGCGCCTGATCGCCGACCTGACTGACTTCAGTCTCGGACCAGTGCGGAGCTGGGTATCGGGCTATGACGATGGGGTCGAGCGGGTGATGGAGCTTTTTGAAAACACCTTTCCGCGCTTTGAAGAATACGAAACTCAGTTGCGCGCCGCGCTATTGATCTCGTTGGAGCATCAATTGCTCGCACAGGCAGGCGCACTGAAAGAGGATCAGTACAAGCGAGGCTTTCGACGCAATCTGTTGACCGAGGCGGCGAAGCCCCTGAAAGCAACGCTGGGTAAGCGGCGCTTCGACCGGCTGATCCGTGCGCTATCCCTTATTTACGGCATAGAATCCTACGTGGTGTTCAAAGACATCTGGGATGCGTCCACGGCTGAGACCGAGGCTACGGCGCGCTGGATGGCGCGGGCGCTGCTCAAGCAGGCGTTGGCCGAGGCAGGGGTTGAGTGCCCACTGGCCTGATGTCACCCTAATTGAAGACGCTTACATAAAAAGAACAACCCACAGGAAGAGACGCTATGGCATTGGCTGCTCCAGCCGCCGCTCAGGAATTTGATGCGGTGATCATCGGCGCCGGTTTCTCCGGCATGTATCAACTGCTTTCCCTGCGCGACAAGCTGGGGCTCAAGGCTCGGGTGCTGGAAGCGGCCGATGGTGTCGGCGGCACCTGGTACTGGAACCGATACCCCGGCGCGCGCTGCGATTCGGAGAGTCATTCGTACTCCTATTACTTCTCCAAAGAGCTGCTGCAGGAATGGAACTGGACCGAGCGCTACCCGGAACAGCCCGAGATACTTCGCTACCTGAATCACGTCGCCGATCGTTTCGACCTGCGCCGCGACATTCAGCTGAACACGCGCGTCAAATCCGCGCGCTATGACGAAACCGCCAATCGATGGACAGTGACGACCGAGCAAGGGGAGTCTTTTCGCTGCACCTACTTCATCACGGCAGTGGGTTGTTTGTCATCGGCGAACGTGCCAAAGATCGATGGCCTGAATGAGTTCGATGGAGACTGGTATCACACGGGACAGTGGCCGCACGAGGGCGTGGATTTCACTGGTAAACGGGTCGGTGTGGTCGGCACCGGATCGACCGGCATACAGGCAATACCGGTCATCGCTGCGCAAGCCAAGCATCTGACGGTGTTTCAGCGCACCGCCAACTACAGCATCCCCGCACGTAATGTACCGCTGACCGAGGAATTCAAGCGCTACGCGAAAGAGCATGCCGACGATATTCATGTGATCATGAATTCGAATACGAATGCGCATCCTTTCTATATCAAGAATCGCTCGGTATTCGATGTCAGCGATGAAGAGCGCGAGCAGATCTTCGAGGCCGCCTGGGCCAAAGGCGGACTGGCCTTCCGTGCCGAATTTTCCGACACGCTGCTCGATGCGCGTGCAAATAAAGTGGTGGCCGATTTCATCCGGCGCAAGATTCGCGCTATCGTGAAGGATGAAGCCACGGCTGAATTACTGGTCGATATCGACCATCCTTTTGCTGCAAAACGCCCGCCAGTCGATTCACACTACTTCGAGACTTACAACCTGCCGCAGGTCGATCTGGTGAATATTCGCAAGCATCCGATTGAGCGCATCACGGCTACCGGTATCAAAACTGCCGAAAAGGACTATCCGCTGGATATCATCGTCTTTGCGACTGGGTTTGACGCGATGACCGGCTCGCTGCTGAAGATCGATATTGAAGGACGGGGTGGTCTGGCGCTCAGCGAAGCATGGCATGCCGGCCCGCGCAATTATCTCGGGCTGCAGGTGCCGGGCTTTCCGAATATGTTTACTGTGACTGGCCCGGGTAGTCCTTCCGTACTGTGCAATATGCCGCCGGCGATCGAACATCATGTGGATTGGATCACTGATTGCATCGCGCATATGCGTGCGCAAGGTGTTCAGCGCATCGAAGCAGATGACAAGGCGGCCGACAACTGGGTGCTGGAAGTGAACGAAGCGGCGAATGCCACCTTGCTGCCCAGCGCCACTCACTCGTGGTACCTCGGCGCGAACGTGCCGGGCAAGCCACGCGTGTTCATGCCTTATGCCGGTGGTTTTGCGAAATATCGCAAGATCGTCGAGGAAAGGACGCAGGCGGGCTATCAGGGTTTCTCTCTGAGCACCTGATACCGCATTAACGCATCAGCACGCGCAGGCCTTGCCTATCGAAGGCTTTGGGAAGGGTGGGGCTCATGAGGCCTCTCTGGTTATTGGCCGTGGTAATCCATGATCGGCAAAGCGCCGGTCTTACACGGACAAGTAGCGCTGCTTGACTTCCGCATTCGCCTCCAGCTCCCTGATGCTGCCTTCGAACACGTCACTGCCTTTATCGATCACGACCGCGCGATCTGCAAGGCCAAGGCAGAAGTGCAGATTTTGCTCGGCCAGAATGATGGTGGTGCCGAGCTTGCGCAGATCATCGACCAGCTCGCCGATTTTCTGCACCATGATCGGCGCGAGCCCTTCGCTGGGCTCGTCCAATAGCAGCAGACTGGGATTGCCCATCAGCGAACGGCCGATGGTCAGCATTTGCTGCTCACCGCCCGACAGTTGTCCGCCCAGGCGCTCACGCAAAGGCTTCAGCAGCGGCAGCATGTCGTACACGCGGGCTATGCTCCAGTCCTGCTCGCCATGCGCGCCGCGTTTGGCGGCGATGCGCAGATTGTCATCCACCGACAGTTCAATGAAGATCTGCCGGTCTTCCGGCACGAAGCCGATGCCGGCGCGAGCGATCTTGTGCGAGGGCTGGCCGGTAATAGATTTGCCTTCCAGCTCAACGCTGCCGCGTCTGGCGGGGATCACGCCGGCAATGGCTTTCATGGTCGTGCTCTTGCCCGCGCCATTGCGACCCAACAGAGCAAGCGTCTCACCCTGGTTCACAGTCAGCTGCAGCCCGAACAGTACCTGGCTGCTGCCATAGCTCACATCGAGGGACTTCACGGTCAGCATGCTGCTCATGCGTGCGCCTCCTTCGGCGTGCCCAGATAGGCTTCGATCACGGCCGGGTTGTTGCGTATCTCATCCGGCGTTCCCTGCGCCAGCAGCTTGCCGTACGAGAGCACATGAATATGCTGCGATACCTTGAACACGATCTCCATGTCATGCTCGATCAGTACCACGGTCAGGCCGCCTTGCTTCCACAGCGCGTACACGGTGTCGATCATCTGCCAGCGTTCCTCAGGTCCCATGCCGGCCACCGGTTCGTCGAGCAGCAGCACCTTGGGTTTGAGCACCAGCGCCAGCGCAATATCGAGCAGCTTCTGATCGCCATGCGACAGATTGCCGCTGACCACATCTGCCTTGTCCTGCAGGCCGAGTTGCGCCATGACTTCATGCGCGCGATCGCGCGTGTCATCGGTGGGGAAGCGGCCGCGCATCTGCAGCGACTGGCCCAGCGGTGATTGCAGCGCCGCGCGCAGTGATTCCTCCACTGTCAGTGACTTGAAGAGCTTGGCCACCTGAAATGCGCGGCCTATGCCCTTGCGCACGATCTCGCTGCTGGGCAGGCCAACGATATCTTCCCCATCGAGCAGGATGCGCCCGGAATCCGGCTGCAAGCCGCCCGAGATCAGATTGAAGAACGTGGTCTTGCCCGCGCCGTTGGGGCCGATCACGGCCGACAGTGAGCCGGCAGGGAAATCAATCGACACATCCGAGGTCGCGACCACGCCGCCGAAGGATTTGCGAAGATGCTCGACTGTCAGCATGGGCTGTCCGTGGTGTGAGTTTTCAAGCCTGACGAGGACGAGGGCCCTGCATGCCGCCCCAGGTATCCCAGGTGCTGCCCGCCATCCAGCCGCAGTCAATCGGCATCGTGATGCCGGTGATGGCGCGCGCTGCATCGGACAACAGGAAGCCGATCCCGTCGGCCACCTCATCCGGCATCACCAGCCGGTTCATCGCCGACGGTTGTGCGAGCTCTGCAGGATCACGATCACCACGATCTATCGCCGCCTGCAGGCCTTCAGTGAGCGTGAAGCCGGGCGCAACCGCATTCACCCGAACACCGGAACGTCCCCATTCTGCGGCGAGTCCCATGGTCAGCGAGGCGACGGCCGCCTTGGCCGGGCCATACGCATGCAAGGGCGAGGAACGGAAGCTGGTGATGGAAGCAATATTGACGATCGCGCCATGCCCACGCGCGGCCATACGCGCACCGAACACCGCGCAGCACAGATAGGTGCCGCGCAGGTCGATATTGGTGACGGCATCCCAGTGATCCATCGGCAGCTGTTCTGGCGGCAGCTTACGTTGCAGGATGCCGGCGCTGTTGATCAGGCAGTCGATAGGGCCGTGTTCTTTTTCGATGATGTCGGCGAGGTCGCGCACGCGCTGGTCTTCCAATACATCGCAGGCATAAAACGCGGTGACGCCCAGATCGTTGGCCTTGGCATCCGACCAGGCCGTCGGCAGATCGAGCACGATCACGGTATCGCCCCGCTTGACATGATGACGCACGCAGGCCGCACCAATGCCGCTGGCTCCGCCAGTGACCACGGTCAGGGGTTTCTTGCTCATGGCTTGTCTTCCTTCTTTCTAAGGGTGTGTATGAGTTGTTGTGCAAAATCGGTAATGCCGCGCTTGAAGCCCAGTGCGAACAGCAGCACGACGATGCCCAGCGCGAGACCGTGATATTCCGTGCTGCGCGTGATCACATCATTAAAGAGCAGCAGCAGACCCGCGCCCACCACCGGGCCGATGAATACATGCAGGCCACCCATCATGATCATGAACGTCGCTTCCCCCGACATCGTCCAGTAGCTGAATTCGGGGAATGCGCCCGAGACGAACAGGGCCATCAGAATGCCGCCAACACTGGCCATCGAGGCCGCCAGAATGAAGGCATACAATTTCACGCGCCAGACATCGATGCCCAGATAGCGCGCGCGCTCGGCATTGTCACGCACCATGCGCAGCGTGTAGCCGAACGGCGATTGCAGCAGCGTGCGCATCAACAGCAGGCTGCCCACGCCGAGCACGCAGGCAAACCCGTAGAACTGCATCGGATCGGCGAGGTGGATGCCAAAGAAGGGCGTACGAGGAATGCCGCCTGTCAGGCCCTGATCGCCACCAGTCAGCGAGGTCCAGGTCAGGATCACGCTATAAAGCAGCATCTGGAAAGCCAGCGTGATGAAGGAAAAATAAATCTCTTTCAGGCGTACGCAGATTGCGCCGACGACCAGTCCCATCAGTGCGCAGAACGCTACCGCGACCAGCATCGCGACCGGAATGCTGGAGCCGGTCTTTTGCATCATCAGCGCGAATGCATACGCGCCGCCGCCGAAGAACATTGCATGGCCAAAGGACACCAGTCCGCCATAGCCGATCAGGATATTCAGCGAAGTCGCGAAAATACCCATCGCGGCCAGCCGGATCACATAATCGAGCAGCACACGCGATGAGGTGAGCGCAGGCAGCAGGGCGAGCAGTACTAAGGCTGCCAGTGCCCACAGGAGATCGGTGCGGAAGGTAGAAGATTTCATGCCGTCCTGCCTTCCTTGCCGAGCAGGCCATTGGGTCGCAGTATCAGGATCAGCGCCATCGCAATGAACATCAGGCCCTCGACGAACAAGGGAAAGCCTATCGTGCCGAACGCGCGTATCAGACCGATCAGCAAGGCGCCGACCAGTGCGCCACTGACCGAGCCCATGCCGCCGATCACGGTGACGATGAAGGATTCAATCAGGATCGAGAAGCCCATGCCCGGCGACATCGAACGCACCGGTGCGGCGAGCCCACCCGCCATCCCGGCCAGTGCGCCGCCGAACGCGAACACGCCGGCATAGATCAGGCGGGTGTTCAGACCGAGCGCCGAGGTCATCGTGGGGTTCTGCGCAGCAGCGCGCACGATCTTGCCCATCAGCGTGTGATTCAGGATCGCCCATAGCACCAGCGCGATCAGCGCGGCGGCGCCGATCAGGTACACGTAAAAGAGTGGCACGATGCCGCCAAGGATGAACAGCGGCGGTGCCTGGAATGCCTCCGGCATGCCCATCGACTGGAATTCCGCGCCCCAGACGATCTTGACCACATCATCCATCATCAGCACCAGCGCATAGCAGACCAAGAGCTGCATCAGCACATCGGCGTTATACACACGGCGCATGAAAAAGCGCTCGAAGATCAGGCCGAATAATCCGACGCCCAGTCCCGCCGCCAGTATTGCAAACACAAAGCTGCCGGAGAATCGGTAGGCGGTCAGTGCCACGTACGCGCCCAGCATATAAAACGAGCCATGTGCGAAATTCACAATGCCCAGCACGCCGAAGATCAGTGTCAGACCGGCCGCCACGAGGAACAGCAGTGCGCCGACGATCAGGCCGGTGGATAGTTGCGTGACGATGCAGGACATCGAGCTCACGCATTCAAGCAATGCAGTGGGATTCACTCAATACTCCGAAAAGGCAGGCGGGTGAGTCGCGGCATGACAGTCGCTTACGCATCATGCCGCACCAACCGCTACCCGTCGCCAGCGACGGGTAGCGCGCTCAGTGGGTCAGGCAAAGCCCTTGCGCTTTTTCCATTCCGCTTCCAGTTCGGCGATCTGCTTCCAGTTGCCGGGGACCGGATTGGCCATGAAGGGTTCTTTGCCAGACAGCTCGCCCCAGCCGAGCGCATAGTCGACCAGCGTGTGGTCTTCGGCGCGCAGAGTCAGCTTGCCATTCGCGCCGAAAGGCGAATCGATGGTGAGGCCGGTGAGCACGGTGGCGATTTTTTTGCCATCGGCGCTGTTGGCCTTCTTCATCGCCGTCGTAAGGAACTGAATGCCTGCAGCATTCTGCCAGGCCCAGTTCAGTGGCAGGTCTTTGTATTTCGCCTGGTACGCATTCGACCAGGCGGCATTGCCCGGATTATTCGGGAAGCTTTTCAGATAGCGGTTGCCCGAGTGCAGACCGGCCGGCACGGCCTTCACGTTATGCAGCACTGCATAGTCGGCCATGTTCACGCCGAAGAACTGTCTGTCCTTGAACAGCGCATAGATAGTCGACTGATCGATGAATGAAGTCAGATCGCCGCCCCACAGGCAGGAATACACGGCTTGCGGATTGCCCTGCAGCAGACGCGTGATGTTCTCGCTGTAGTCCGCCTGAAACAGCTTGGGCCAGACATCGCCGATGACTTCCACCTCCTTGTTGAAGTATTTCAGGTAGTCGATGAATTCGGCGGTGGTGTCGCGACCATACGCATAATCAGGCGAGCAGGTCATCCAGCGCTTGAGGTTCTTTTCTTTCGCGACCTTGGCAGCGTACGCGCCACCGATCACGGCATCATGCACACCCTGACGCGCGCAGCGGAAGGCCAGCGGCGTGCGCAGTTTGGGATCAGCAGACAGCGCCGAGGTCTCCGAGCAGGTGTGAATCACCAGCACGCCCAGATCGCGCGCGACTTCATGCACTGCAAACGCACCGGAAGAGGCTTCGGCGTCATAGATGATCTCGCAGCCTTCGGCGGTCACCAGCTCGCGCGCAACGCGCGCGGCTTCCTGAGGCTGGCCCTTGGAGTCGCGAATCACCAGCTCGATCTTGCGGCCACCGAGGCCGCCGGCCGCATTGAATTTTTCTACTTCCATTTGTGCGGCATTGGTCGAGGCTTGACCCAGCATGGCAACGCGGCCAGACAAGATCGTCGGCATACCGATGCGGATCGGCTTGTTCTGCGCGAGCGATATCGCCGGAAAGCCCAGCGCGGTCATGCCGGCCATCGCCGTTACGCCTTGAAGCAGCTTACGACGCTGAAGTTGAGGTGGTAGCGGGGTGGGGGTCTTGTTGTCGCCTTTGATGCTCATGGTCTTGTCTCCCTTGTTATCGGCGATTGGTGGTGTGCCGGTGCGCGCCGTTGATTCAACCTGAAGCGTCATGCTGTCTCAATGCTATGCGGTGTTGCCTTTGTCTCGTTTGGTTTTGCTGAGGCAGCTTTTTATGCTGTGCCGCAGCACTGAAAATACCCTTCAGACTCTCCGAAAAATCTGAATCAGGCGAATCGAGTATACGGTATCTGGGTGCGCGAGCCGACCTGATCGCTTTTGTGGATTCGCCGTGACAGGGGTATCGAACATCACCACCATGGATAAAAATCCGGCATCTGTGATGCTTTGGTTTTAAAGGCGGGCTTGCGTTTCTCGGTGAATGCGGTGACGCCTTCCTTGCCATCCTCTATACTTGCATAGAACATCGCCAGCGATTCCACTTTGTGCGCTTCTAGCGGGTGGCTGAAGGCGCTGTTCCGGTACATCATCTGACGCGCCATCGCCATCGATGCTGGCGAACGCTCAGCCAGTGTGCGCGCAAGTTCGCGTGCGCGCGTCATCAGCTGATCGGCGGGCAGGACTTCTTTCACGAGCCCTGCATGGTGCGCCTCTTCTGCGCCAAAGACCTCGGCGGTGTGCACCCATTCGATCGCTTTAGACAGGCCGACCAGACGCGGCAGGAACCAGGTCGAGCATGCCTCGGGCACGATACCGATCTTGCCGAACACGAAGCCAAATTTTGCGTGTTCCGACGCAAGGCGTATATCCATCGGCAGTTGCATGGTCACGCCCACGCCGACGGCGGCGCCATTGATCGCGCCGATCACAGGCTTCTTGCAATTGAAGATGGCCAGCGATACTCGGCCACCGGTATCGCGCACGCCATTGACGATGGCCGGATCATCCAGACGCTCGTTCATGTCTTGCATGGTCGGGTGCTGCGATTCATCCAGCCCGAATACATTGCCTGATACAGCCAGATCCATGCCCGCGCAGAACGCACGTCCGGCACCGGTGACGATGATCGCTCGTACCTTGTCATTGTCACTGGCGGTGGTAAAGGCATCAATCAGTTCATTCGCCATCGTCACCGTGAATGCATTCAGTTTGTCCGGACGGTTCAAGGTGACGGTCAGGATGTTTTCAGAAAGCTCGCAGCTCAGGGTCCCGTAATGCATACGTATTTCCTTCTTCTTGAGTTTTTATTTTTTGTGAAAATCCGGCAATCGTTTTTCTGCAAAGGCTTTCAGGCCTTCGCTGAGAGCGAGTGAGTCCAGCAACTCGCACTGACGAAGGCGCTCATGATCGAGCTGTTCTGCCAGCGAGAGGATTTTTTTACCGAACGACGATCTGCCTAGTCCACCCATACGGATCTGGCGCGCGCCCATACTGAATATCCGTCAGCGCGCTGTACAGCTGTTGCGCGACCGGTCCGGTTTTTTCCTCATTGATCCGGTATTCCTTGCCCTTGTAGCCGAATTTACCAACGGGTGACACCACGGCGGCGGTACCTACACCAAAAGCTTCGGTGATGCGGCCTTTTTCTATATCGGCCAGCATCTCATCCACGTCGATACGCTCTTCACTGACCGTCAAGCCCAGATCGGGCGCTAGTTGTAATACCGATTCGCGCGTCACGCCATGCAGGATGCTGCCCGACAGCGCCGGTGTGACGATGTGTTTGCCATCGCGAACAAACATGATGTTCATCGCGCCGACTTCTTCGATATAGTTGCGCTCGATGGCATCCAGCCACAGCACTTGCTGATAGCCCTGCTGACGCACCTGTTCCGCGACCCATACGGTGCCCGCGTAGTTGGCTGTCGTTTTTGCTTCGCCGGTGCCGCCGCGCACCGCGCGTACATACTCGTGCGAGATATGCACCGACACCGGGTTAAAGCCTTTTGCAAAGTAAGGCCCGACCGGGCTCAGGAAAATGTAGTGCATGAACTCGCGGCCGACGCGTACTTCGAGCGTGGGTTCACTGCTGAAGATCACCGGACGGATATACAGCGAGCAGCCGGGCAGGGTCGGCACCCATTCATGCTCCAGCTTGACCAACGCTTCAATAAAGCCGATGTGCGTGTCCGGATCGATCTGCGGCATGCCCAGACGCACTGCAGAACGATTCAGTCGCGCCATATTGCGATCCACGCGGAACAGATTGATATTGCCATCCGGACGGCGGTAGGCCTTGGTACCTTCAAAGATATCCAGACCAATGTGCAGCACCTGCGCGACCGGGTGCATGGCAATCGGGCCAAAGGCCGTCACGCGCGGGTCATGCCAGCCTTTGTCCTGCGTGTACTGCTGGACGAACATGCGGTTGGTATACATCACGCCGAAACCGGGGATTTCGGGGAGTTCGACGGGGCGGGGGTGATTCAGGGGTTCGATGATCATTGCCCCTCCGAGTCCATCCAGGCCGCCATCAGCGTATTCGATGGAAGCGATTCGTCGAGCAGCTTCTTGCCTTGCTCAACACCCGCCACCGGCAGACCTTTCGGATCCAGCACTCCGATCTGCACCAGCACACTCGCCTGATCCCAGTAAATGTGCTCGTGGTAGAGCTTGTCGCCTCTGAATTTGATCACGGCGAGCAGAGGAATCTCCACGCGCTTGCCAGTCGGCGGTATGCCGGGCAGCATCCATGGAATTTCGCAGGTATGCGTGAAGCAGAACAGCATTTCATCGACCACCTGATTCGTGCCCACCGTGCGCGAGATTGGCACCAGCGAGGTATCCGGCGGATTGCTGTTGACGAAGTGATGCTGGTAGAAGCGATACAGATCTTTGTAGCCGACACCGCCCGTCATGGTCGGGATATGGTTCACATAGGGCTCGCCGACCATGGTCGCCATCGTATCGTCCACATTGCGCGTCGCGAATTCATATTCGCAGTGCTTGTCCCACAGCGCCGACAGATCGTAATGCGGGCCGATGTCTTGGCGCAGCGCAGCGATGCTGCGCTGGTGCGCCATCAACGCGGAAGGCTTGTGATAGTGCTCGCCGTTCGGGCGTGCAAACGCATGATCCGCATCGGGGTACACATAGATCTCCATGCCTTCATATTTGCTCAGACGTTTTTTGATTTTCTCTTGCGCTTCAGGCGGGCAGTATTTGTCGAGACCAGCGATGTGCAGCACCAGACGGCATTCGATGTCTTCCGCTTCTTTCAGCGCATTCTCGATGCCGACGCCGTAATAGCCGATTGCGACATCCACATCCGTGCGGCACGCGGACAGATAGGCAAGCTTGCCGCCAAGGCAGAAGCCGAGCACGCCGACATCGCCGGTGCAGCCCTTCATGTCGCGCAGCGTGGTGATCGCATCCTGAATATCTTCCACGCCCAGGTCTTCATCAAAGCCCTGGTAAAACTCGAACGCCTTTTGCCAGTCTTCGGGCGTGTAACCCAGTTGCACGCCGGGCTTCTGACGCCAGAACAGATCGGGCACCAGCGCGATGTAGCCTTCTTCGGCATAGTAGTCAGCGATTTGTCGCATATTGGTGTTCACGCCGAAAATCTCTTGCGCGATCACCAGGCCCGGACCTTTGCCGGAGGCCGGCTTGGCGAGATAGGCGCCGAACTTGCCGCTGCCATCGCTGGCTTCTATCTTGATCATGCGGGAGGTGATGGTGGGCGAATTATTCTTTTTCATGACAGGTCCTCGTGACAAGCTTGCAGGTATCCGGCGCGACCCGACTTGCGCCGCCGCACCGCATCCGTTACGGTAGCATACGCAAGCTGCATGTACCTATAACGACAAGGAGAGGGACAAGATGGAGATCAAGAACAGCGTAGCGCTGGTCACGGGCACCAATCGCGGCGTAGGCCGTGCGATCGTGGAGGCGCTGGTGGCCGGCGGCGCGCGCAAAATCTATGCTGCGGCGCGCAATACCGATGGCATCAAAGATCTGGTCGCGGCCGGCGGCGGCAAGGTCGAGGCCATACAGCTCGATATCACCAACGACGCTCAGGTAGCGGCGGCCGCTGCGCACTGCAAGGATGTGAACCTGCTGATCAATAACGCCGGCTCCAATCATGCGTCCGGCTGCATCTCTGCGCCCTCGCTGCAAGCGGCGCGCGCTGAAATGGAAACCAATTACTTCGGCACGCTGGCGATGTGCCGCGCGTTCGCGCCTGCGCTCAAGGCCAATGGTGGTGGTGCGCTGGTGAATGTGGTGTCCATCGTCGCCAAGGCGACCATTCCTGCGTATGGTTCGTACAGCGCCTCCAAGGGCGCCAACCTGCGCATGACCGAGAGCGTGCGCGCCGAACTGGCCGCACAAAAAACCGCCGTCCATGCCGTGATGACCGGTGCGGTCGATACCGATATGGCCAAAGGCTACGACGGCCCGAAGAACACGCCGGCCGAAGTCGCGCAAGCCATTCTGGGTGGTGTGCAGAGCGGCGAAGAAGATATCTACGTCGGCGACATGACTGGCTGGATCAATGGCGCGCTGAAAGAAGACCCGAAAGGTCTGGAGAAACAGCTCGCGGCTTTCCTGCCGGGCTGATCAGTGAAGTTCGTGGGGAGATGAGCATGTTCCAGCGATTCAGGCGATATCTGGCCTTATTCCTCTGGTCGCTGCTGCTTGCTCGGCCTGCTCTTGCCGCTGACCAGATCTCCGTCACGCACTGGGGTGTGCTGCTGTACGGCGCGCCCTATGCGGTGGCGATGGAGAAGGGCTACTTCAAACAGGCGGGCATTGATATCGATGGTGTGCTCAGTTCCAAGGGCGGCGGCACCACGGTGCGCAATGTGATTCAGGGTGGTCTGCCGTTTGGTGAAGTCTCGCTCGGTGCGGCAATCGCCGCAGCGCGCGAGGGCATGGACATTCGCATTGTCTGCGGTGGTGTGCAAAACCTTTCCGACATGGTCTGGGTCACGCTGCCGGATTCGCCCCTGAAAAGCGTGCAAGACCTCAAAGGCAAGAAGCTTGGTTACACCACCGCCAAGAGCGTCACCGACATGGTGTCCACGCTGGTGCTCAATCACCAGAAGGTGACCGGCGTTGATCGCGTCGCCGTCGGTGGCATCGGCGCGCAAATCACCGCCTTGCAGCAGAAGGCCGTCGACGCCGCGTATCTCGGCGAGCCTGTCTACTCACAGAACAAGGCAAAGTTCCGCGTGCTGTTCCATGCGCGCGATCTGCTGCCACCGACGAATGTGACACAGACGGTCGGTGTTACCACGTCCGAATTCGCCAAAGCCCATCCCGATAAAGTGAAAGCCATCATCGAGGGTCGCCGTCGCGGCGTCGAGTTCATTTACCAGAACCCGAAAGAGGCCGCGGCCATCGTCGCCAAAGTCTATGCGTTTGACCCCAAGGTGATGGAAGAAGCAATGCTCGCGATGGCAAAGGCGCATTACTGGAGCAATGGTGACTTCGATCTGCCGGGCATGAATGCGATGGCCGAAGGCCTGAAGCTGATGGGCGTGATCGATGGTGCCCCCGACTGGCCCAAGCTGATCGATCGCAGCTTTCTCAAACGCTGATGGCTGTCTCGCTGGAGGTCGATCAACTCTCCCTGATCTACCGCAACAGCGGCCGGCCGGATACGCACGCCTTTGGCCCACTGAGTTTCTCAGTCGCCAGCGGTGAATTTGTTTCCATCGTCGGGCCGTCGGGCTGCGGCAAATCCAGCTTGCTCGAATGCGTCGCCGGCTTGCTGCGTGCGACCTCGGGCGAGATCATCATCAACGCACAGCGGGTCAGTGGCGAGGTGCCGCCGCAAGTGGGCATGGTGTTCCAGCAGGATGCGAGTTTCCCCTGGCTGACGGTACGCGACAACATTGCCTTCGGTCTGCGCCACGGACGCGCATCTCTGCCCGCCGCCGAAATCGCCACGGCGGTCGATCAGGCCATCGCTCAGGTGGGCCTGACAGGTTTTGAAGATCACTATCCCTCACAACTCTCCGGTGGCATGCGTCAGCGCGTGTCGATTGCGCGCACGCTGGTGATGCGTCCGCAGCTATTGCTGCTGGATGAGCCGTTCGCCGCGCTGGATCCGCAGACACGGCTGTTGATGGGCGATGAATTGCTTGAGCTGTGGCGACAGAGCGCCGCTTCGGTGCTGCTGATCACGCACAGCCTGGAAGAAGCCGTGCTGCTGTCCGATCGTTTGCTGGTGATGAGCGCGCGTCCCGGTCTGCTCAAGCATGAGCTGCGCACCGGCTGGCCGCGTGAACGTGACGCTGGCATCACTGCCGACCCGCAGTTCGCGAAACACATCAATACGCTGTGGTCGGTGCTGCGTGACGAGGCGCAGGCGGCGATGCGGATGTGAACATGCCGCGTATTTCGCTCATCTCGCGAATCCTGATGGTGCGATGCTTGTTCGCCAGCGCTCTGGTGATGTTGCTTCAAATTGCCTGTGAACTGCGCTGGATCACGCCGCAGGTGATGGTCAGCCCCCTGATCATGGCCTCTACGCTGTGGCAATTGCTCACGCAGGGCACGATTACCGCCGACCTGTCGGCCACTGTGTCCAGCGCTCTGCAGGCCTTGTTGCTGGCGGTGGTTCTGGGTGTGACAGGCGGCGCGCTGATGCATCGCTATCATCGGCTACGCAATGTGCTGCTGCCCGTCGTGTCCTCCTGGTATGCGGTTCCGGTGTTCGCTTTTTATCCTATGCTGATCGCTTTGCTCGGACTGAATCAGCGTCCGGTCGTGGCGATAGGCACGTTGTTCGCCGTGGTGGCGATGGCCGTCAATACGCTGGATGGACTGGATCGTCTGCCAGCCTCGCTGCTCAAGTCGGCGCGACTGATGCAGCTGTCGCGCGCGCACACAATCTTCCGTCTGGTGCTGCCCGCTGTGCTGCCTGCGCTGATGACCGGCTTCAAGCTGGCGGCGACCTATGCCTTCATCGGTGTAATCGCTGCCGAATTCATCTTGTCCACCCATGGGCTAGGACATGCGATTGCGTATGCGTATAACGATTTCGACATGCGCACCATGTATGCGCTGATGCTGCTGGTGCTGATGTTCTCCGGTTCGGTGCAGCTGGGATTGCTGGTCACGGAGCGTCGTTTGCTGCGTCATCGTTCAACGCTGGGGGGCGAGTGATGCGTGCGAACGCAGATCGACTTCTGGCAGTGATCGCGCTGCTCACGCTATGGATGGTGCTGCATGATGTGCTCGGTGCCGAAGCGCTCGCGTCGCCGCTGGCGACGCTGCAGAGAATCACCGATCTATTGCTCGGTACCCGTTTGTGGGCGCATGCCTCCGTGACCCTGTCGGTCTGGCTGGCAGCCTTTGCCATGGCGGCCTCTGTTGGTGTGATCTTGGGTTTGCTGATGGGCTTGTATCGAGGCGCAGGATTAGTCGTTGAACCCTTCATCAGTGCGCTGGCATCGCTGCCCAAGGTGACGCTGTATCCGATGGTGCTGCTGATCTTCGGATTGGGTGTGTCGTCGAAACTGGTGTTCGGCTTTTTGCATGGCGTGCTGCCTGTCGTGCTGTTCACGCTGGGTGCGGTACGCCAGATACCGCTGATACAGATGAAATCAGCACGCGCCATGGGGCTGTCGCATGCTGCCTGCCTGCGCCATGTGATGCTGCCATCGATCTGGCCTTCGGTGCTGTCCGGCCTGAAGCTGGGAGCGTCTCTGACGCTGCTGGGTATGCTGATCGGGGAGATGTTCGGCGCGCAGAAAGGGCTGGGCTTTTTACTGATGAATGCGATGGAGTTGAATGACACGGCCAGCTTGTCAGCGCTGTCGGTACTGCTGCTGGTGGTGGCGCTGGGTTTGAATGCGGTATTCTCTCGAATGACTATGCCTCGGTAACGAGACCCGGCGTCGGCCGGGATCCAGCATCTTTCACATTTCCTCGGAACCTCATCGCTGTCGACAACGCCTGTCAGCGCACTACCGCAAGCTGCTCGCGCTTTTTGTTACGGAAGGTATACAGCGTCAGCGCGCTGTTCTTCACATCACCCTTGGCATCGAATTCGATCGGGCCGGTCACGCCCTGATGCCTGGTGCTGGCCATGATGGGCAAATATTTTGCCGGGTCGGCAGAGTCAGCCTTCTTCATCGCTTCCATCATCAGCGTCGCCGCGTCATACGCATACGGTGCGTAGATCTGCACATTGCTGTTGTACTTCTTGCGGTACCGTGCACGGAAATCATCCATCACCTTTTGGTGTGAGGCTTCGATGCCGCCGGGCTCGGAGCAGATCACGATATCGTCGATCAGGCCTTCACCTGCCAGTATCGGCATCTGTTCCGAGCATACGCCATCGCCGCCCATGAATTTTGCCTTGATGCCGAGCTGCTTCATTTGCCTCAGCATCGGGCCGCCGACTGCATCGATGCCACCAAAGAAAATCGCTTCCGGATTTTTTGCCTTGATGGCGGTAAGGATCGCGCTGAAGTCGGTTGCCTTGTCGTTGGTGAACTGTCGGCTGACAATATTGATGCCAGCGGCTTTCGCCGATTTGAGGAACTCATCGGCCAGGCCCTGACCATAGGCTGAACGGTCATCGATGACGGCAACGTTTTTCAGTTTCAGCGTGTCTGCCGCATAACGGCCCATCACGCTGCCAGCCTGCGCATCATTCGTCACTACACGAAACGCGGTCTTGTAGCCTTGCTGCGTGTATTTCGGATTAGTGGCCGAAGGAGAGATCTGCGGAATGCCGGCATCATGATAAATCTTTGATGCGGGAATCGTGGTGCCGGAGTTCACATGACCGATCAGTCCTTGTACCTTGCTGTCGGCGAGCTTTTGCGCGACCAGCGTTGCTTGCCGGGGATCGGCGGCATCATCTTCCGACACCATCACGAACTTCACCTTCTTACCGCCGATGCTTGCGCCTCGTGCGTTCATTTCATCGATGGCCATGCGAACACCATTCTCGGTGTCTTTACCGAGATGCGCGATATTGCCGGTGAGAGGACCGGCATGGCCGATCCTGATCGTGACTTCTTGCGCGTGTGCGGCAGAAAAGGCAGTCAACAGCAACGGGGACAGTAACGCAACAGAGATCCGGGGAAGGTAGGCACGACGTTTCATGAGGTTTCGCTTTCTTTCGAGTGGGTGCGTTGTTCTTAAAAAGTTAATCTTTACGTCGACAAAACCAGTATCCATCATTTAAATAGACGTCGCTGCAGTGGAACATTCAAACAGCTCTTGGTAGCATAGCGAAGCTTTTCGCCAGACTTCAAGCGCTCTGTGCGGTCAATTGGCGTGAGCGACCAAAAACATACAACATAAAACCATAACAAGCCCAACGGAACCGGAGACATCATGGCCAACGTCAGTCAACGCGCGCAAAGCCTCGGCACAGAGAATGCCTTTATCGTGCTGGCGGAGGTCAACAAGCTGATCCGCGAAGGGCGCGACATTATTTCATTCTGCATTGGCCAGCCAGATTTTCATACACCGACCCATATTCAGGATGCCGGTGTCAAGGCGATCCGCGAGGGTAAACACGGTTATACGCCCTCGGCCGGTATTCCCGAGCTGCGTCAGGCGGTCGCCGACGACTTCCGCCGTACGCGCGGCATCCCGGTGGACGCGGATGATGTGGTGGTTGGCGCGGGTGCCAAGCCCTTCATTGCTTACACCATCTTGTCCACCACGGATTATGGTGCGGGCGATGAAGTCATCTATCCGGTACCGGGTTTCCCGATTTATGAATCGCAGATCAAGGCGAATGGCGCGGTTGGCGTGCCCATCTATCTTCGTGAATCGCGCAACTTCAGTTTTGATCCGCGAGAGCTGGCCGACAAGATCACGCCCAAGACCAAGCTGCTGATACTGAACTCGCCGCAAAATCCGACGGGTGGCATCATCCCGAAGAAAGACATGGAAGCGATTGCCGAGATCCTGCGCAAGCATCCGCAGGTCTGGGTGTTTGCCGACGAGATCTATGGGCGTCTGATCTATGATGGCGAGTTCGTCTCCATCGCTTCACTGCCCGGCATGCAGGAGCGCACCGTGATTTCCGATGGCTGCTCGAAGACCTGGGCGATGACGGGCTGGCGTCTCGGCTTCATCGCCAACAAGAAGCTCGCGCCGTATTTCACCACGTGGATCACGAACACCGAATCCTGCGCGTCACAGATCACGCAGTGGGCGGGCGTCGAGGCGCTGAATGGCCCGCAGGACGAGGCGAACCGCATGCGCGATATTTTCCACAAGCGTCGCGATCTGATCGTCGGCCTATTGAATCAGGTGCCGGGCGTCAGCTGCAAGACACCGGGCGGTGCTTTTTATGCGTGGCCTAACGTCACCGAGGCCTGCCGACTGATAGGCGCGAAAGATTCGGAAGAATTCCGTCGTCGTTTGCTCAACGAGGCCGGTGTTGCGGTGCTGGCCGATATTCACTTCGGACCGCGGGTCGAGGGCGATGGTCAGCACATACGCTTCAGCTATGCGGCCTCCGACGAAGCAATCAAGTCGGGCCTGCAGCGTATGACAGATTTCATCAATACGAATCGCGTCTGATCTGCGCCCACCTCGTTGTTTTACGATCTGCTTGCGATACCGTCTCATGACGGTATTGCGTCGCTTGCCATGCGTAGCGCGCAGGCATTCCGCACACGGCGGTGCTGGCACTATACCGTGCCCACAGGCGCCACGGGTGAACCCACTGCGCCGGGCAAGCGCAACGGCGGCGCGGTCAGAAGAAAGCGTGAACGTCCCTTCGATCTCAGCCAGCGCGCCAGCGGCGTCAGATGCCACAGTTCGCCGAGATGAATGCCTAGCTTGAACAGGCAGTGCTCGTGCAGCGGCAGCGCTGCGCAATGACCCTCGTGCGACGAGGCAGGATGCGCTTCGACCGCGTAGTTGTCTGCAATGAGCACCGACAGTTGCGATTCCGTGATCCATTGCAGCAGACGAGGATCCCGTCCCTCGAGCACGGCGCAACGGTTCGCGAGCTGCTCGCCATCCGGCTGCCGGTTCATACCGAGCAACAGCTCCGCGAAACCAGTGTGCAGGCAGACCATGTCGCCCGGTTCAATGCTTACGTTGTCTTTGTCGAGTAGGTCGGCCAGTAGCGCATAGTCCACATTGACCCGTTGGTCGCCGATATGCGCATGAAGATCGATCATCACGGCTCGCCCTTGAACGCAGCGCTCTGCCATGCGCTCCATGCCCAGGGCGCGCGCCGCCGAGGTTGAGCGTTGATTGATGGGGGGCAGGTCAAACGCGCCGCAGTCGGCGGAGTCGCTCGGTCCCCAGATATCCTCTCCAGCGCGATAGCCGTTGTAGTACACCGCCTCTGCTTGACCATCGCCATCGGCATCGAACAACGAACCCACGTGCGCCAGACTGTCCCACTGAGTGCTGTATTGGGTATGAAGAATCACAAGGTCGTCACTGATCACGTCCGTGTTGAAGGGATCATCCCTGGCCAGCACGTAATTCAGGTTAGGCTGGCGGTTGCGCAGCGTGGGTCGCAGCACAGGCGGGTGGCGTCGCGGGTTCAGCACATTCCCGCCGGGGACATCCAGCGGCAGACTGAGATTGAAGGCCAGACCTTCGCGGACTTCAGCGATTCCTTGCAAGACCTTGTGTTGTGTGATCAGGTTCAGGCGTCCCAGCTGATCATCGGGGCCGAAATCTCCCCAGTTAGAGCCCGGGGGTCTTTGCTTCCAGCGAGGGGAGTGGTGCATGGCAGCCTCCTGCACAGATGGTTTGTCTGGCAGTGTAGCAGTGCTCGTGCAGTGCGGTGCAGCGTATCAGTAACCTATCGCGGCCCCATCGCTACGCGGATCTGATCCTCCCGATTTCACTTTCGTGACCGGATCGATCGTGATGCCATGGGCATGACCCGCTAGCTCATTCCATGCGGGCCAGCGGTTCAGCAAATGTCCGCGCTGTTCCAGCATTTTGAGCGTGTCAGCGGGGAAGCGTCCCTCGATGTGCAGCGTGTCGCGGCTCTCGCCCAATGCAAAGCGACCCGATAACCATCGTGGTGCCTCAAGCGCCTGCTGAATATCGCAACCGAAGTCCATCATGGCCACATAAGCTTGCAGCTGTATCTGTGGCTGACCATCCGCTCCCATACAACCGACCACGCTCCACAATTTGCCATCGCGCTTACCCATCGAGGCGATCAGGGTGTGCAGCGGTATCTTGCCGGGTTCTAGTTTGTTGGGATGCGATGGGTCGAGCGAAAAATACGCACCGCGGTTTTGCAGCACCACGCCGGTGTCGCCGGCTACCACCGTCGAACCGAAGCCGCCATAGAGGCTGTGAATTAGCGATACCGCATTACCCTCA
Source organism: Oxalobacteraceae bacterium (assembly GCA_046090895.1). Classification (GTDB taxonomy): domain Bacteria; phylum Pseudomonadota; class Gammaproteobacteria; order Burkholderiales; family Burkholderiaceae_D; genus Pernthalerella. The sequence continues at coordinate 100,606 of JBJTAS010000005.1, forward strand.
TCATCCACCACGGCGATATAGACCGTATCACCCGACAAGCTGCCATACGAAGGGACTTTGTCCCAGGGCAGTGCGCGCGCAGGATCAATCAGTGTGCGGCGTTCATCCGCATAGGCCTTTGAGATCAGCTGATCGACGGGCACAGTAGAGAACTTCGGATCGGCGATATATCGATCACGGTCGTGATACGCAATCTGCTTTGACTGCACTAGCAGGTGCACATGATCGGGCCCGAGGAAGCCGGTCTTTTTCAAGTCAAGCGGCTCAACCAGATTCAGCATTTCGATGACGGCGAAGCCTTGCGTTGGGGCTGGTGTTTGATAGAGCGTAAGATCACGATACTGACCGATCAGCGGCTTGCCCCATTCGGCACGTTGCGCCTGCAAATCCGGCTCGGTGAAGAAGCCACCGCGTTGGGCGACATAGCTGACCAAGGCCTTCGCAACCGGGCCATCATAAAACCCGTGCCGCCCCTCCGTGCCTATCGTTTCCAGTGTGCGGGCCAGCCCCGGATTCCGAATGAGCGACCCTGCTGCTGGAATGCCGTTTTTGAGGAAGATCGCTGTGGCGTCAGGCTCAGCTTTCAGTTCCTGTTCGGTTTTGGCGATCCAGCTGGCGAGTCGTGCGGTGACAGGGAAACCATCGCGCGCATAGCCGATCGCAGATTGCAGATTGCGAGACAGTGGCAGCTTGCCGTATCTCGCATGCGCTTCGCACCAGCTATCGACTGAACCCGGTGTGGTCAGACTGGCCGGCAGGATGCCGCGAAACGGAATCTCTGTCATGCCGCGGCTGCTGAAGTAATCGATGCTCGCCGACGCTGCAGCACGGCCGCCACCATTCAGAAAATGCACGTCGCCCGTTGCCGCGTCGTGGATCAGCCAGAACGCATCGCCACCGACGCCCACCATGTGCGGATAGATCACCGACAGCACGGCACTGGTGGCGATGGCAGCATCGATCGCCGAGCCGCCAGCGCGCAGCACATCAACGCCGGCTTGTGATGCGAGCGAGTGCGGGCAGGTGACCATGCCGCGCGGGGCGAGGGTGGCCGGGCGGCCGGTGGTGATGTCCAAAACATTCCTCCTGTGACGTTTGACTGAGGGCAGCGCAGGTGATGACGCCCTCCGTATCCGCTGCTGAGACGACCTGAATGATAAACGGTATTCACTGGCCCATCGCAGTGATACGCCCATCAGCAAGCGCATTCTTCGCAGGGCTGGGCGCTCTGCTACCATCCAGCGTCCAACATCAAGGAGGTCCCATGGCGATCTACGAATTACGTACCTATCAAATCATCGTCGGCAAGATGGGCGACGTCGTTGAGCTGTACAAAAAAGAGGGCTGGCCCGCGATCGAGCGCCATCCGAAAAAACTGGTGGCTTACTTCACCGGCGATGTCGGCGCATTGCACCAGCTCGTGCATCTGTGGAAATTCGATGATGATGCCGATCGCCGCGCATTCTGGACCGCACTGTTCGCTGATGAACAGTTTCTGGCATTTGCGCAAAAGGTCAGGCCGCTGGTCGCTTCGCAGGAAAACAAGCTGCTGATGGCGGCGCCCTGGGGGCCCACGGTATAGTTATTATTAAAAAGCTATGATGGGTACAGATTACCCCTTCATGTTGACGGACATAGCCGCGCTGCGCCGCATTCTTTGATAGATTCCAGCCCGCCCCCGAACGGGGTTCTATTCAACCCCACGGAGGCGAGCTGTGAAACACTTCAGTACTTCATTTGTCGTAGCGCTGGTTTGCCTTGCACTGGCCGCATGGTGGGGCTATGCGCACGGCGGCACGACTGGCGCCGTCACCGCCTTTGGTGTTGCCCTCATCCTGGGTGTGATGGAAGTCTCGCTCTCCTTCGACAATGCGGTGGTGAACGCTTCGGTGCTGAAGCATTGGGATGCGTTCTGGCAGCGCATTTTCCTCACTGTCGGTATCGTGGTCGCCGTGTTCGGCATGCGATTGATTTTCCCGCTGGTGATCGTGGCCACGGCCGCCGATCTGGGCATTGGTGAAGTCTGGGACCTTGCGCTGACCGACCCGAAGCAATTCTCGGCCTATCTTAGCCGTCATCATGATGAGGTAGCGGCATTCGGCGGTATATTTCTGCTACTGGTCGCGCTGAATTTCCTGATGGATGAGGGCAAGGAATTGCACTGGCTGGGCAATGTCGAAGCCAAGCTCGCCTCGTTCGGAAAAATCGGCTCTGTCCCCGTCCTGATCGCCTTGCTGGTGGTGATTGGCAGTCTCGCGCTGGTCGAGCCGGAGCAGGAATTTGTGGTCCTGATCGCCGGGGTGTGGGGCGTGATTGTCTACGTCGCTGTCGATTTTCTGAGTGCGCTGCTGGAGCGCGATGGCGCGACCGAGATCGATGTTGGCACGGCGGTAAAGAGCGGTGGTATTGGCGGTTTCTTGTATCTGGAAATACTGGATGCGTCATTCTCTTTCGACGGGGTCATCGGCGCGTTTGCCATCACCAACGATGTGGTGATCATCATGTTGGGCTTGGCGATTGGCGCGATGTTCGTTCGCTCCCTGACGGTGTATCTGGTACGGCAGGGGACGCTGGACGAGTATGTGTTCCTCGAACATGGCGCGCACTATGCCATCGGCATCCTGGCACTGATCATGTTCGCCAGCATCAAGTATCACGTGCCAGAGCTGGTAACCGGGCTGCTGGGTGTGGCCTTCATTCTGGCCTCGCTGTGGTCATCTGTCCGCTACCGTGACGGCGATAGATCAGAAGCGTGATGCGGCGGCGGGCAGGCATCGCCCACCGTTGTGCCCGCTGCACGCTTACATCAGGAACACGCCTTTGCCTGCATTTTGCTGATCGAAGATGCGATAGGCCTCTTCGCCCTGATCCAGTCGCCAGCGGTGAGTGAACAAGCCATCAACATCGATCTGGCGATCAGCAACAAAGTCATTGCACGCTTTTTGTCCCACGGTAGAGAAGGTCCACGAACCCATCACGGTCACCTGACGACGCAGCATATCGCGGCTGACATCCATGCTAACTGAGCCCCCCTCGCCAACAAAACAGGCTTTGCCCCAGCTGCGCACACATTGCACCGATTGCAAACGCGCCTCGGGCGAGGAAGACGTATCCATCGACGCGTGCGCGCCCAGTCCGTGAGTGAGCTGGCGTATCGCGGCCACGGCATCCGTCTTGGCCGGGTTGATGATGTCCTCTGCGCCAAACAGTGTGGCACGAGCCAGACGCTCTTCACTGACATCCAGTGCAATGACCCGCGCACCCATCGCCACTGCCAGCTGTGTAGCCGACAGTCCCACCGGGCCCTGACCGAAGATCGCGATCGTTTGATCGCCACTCACCTGCAGCCGGTGCAGCGCTCCCCATGCGGTACCCGTACCGCAGGCAATCGCCGCGCCGGTTTCGAAGGAGAGTTCGTCGCGTAATTCAACAATCGTGTTGGCCGGACATTTCATATAAGTCGCATGCGCGCCGTGACCGGTAATGCCATAAATTTCTGCCACACCTTCCACGCACATCTGCTGCCAGCCGGTAGAACAATGTGGGCAGGCACCGCAGCCGCGGTAGTGATGCACCATCGCGCGCTGGCCGACATACGCCTGCTTGGGATTCACGTTGGACCCCACCGCCACCACCACACCGCAGGGCTCATGACCGGCGATGACGTGCATCGCTTCGGTATACCCAAGATTCTTCAGACCTTCGCCGAAGGGGGCGCGATACACCTTCAGATCGCTGCCGCACATACCGGAGGCTTTGATCTCCAGTACGACATCATTTGGCCCGGGCGAAGGATCAGGAAATTCGCGCAGCTCAACCTGGTGGTCACCCGAAAAAACAATGCCTTTCATACAGTCTCCTTGTTATCGTGATGGTGGCCGTCAGCGCATGATGAACGGATTTGCCGGCGCGCCCTCGGCATACGAGATCCAGGTACTCTTGGTTTCAAGATAGCTTTTCACGGATTCCATGCCGCTCTCTCGACCGATACCGGAATGCTTCATGCCGCCAAAGGGCATCATGTAGCTGACTGCGCGATACGTGTTCACCCACACGGTGCCCGCGCGCAGCGCCTTGGACATGCGTACCGCGCGACCGATGTTCTCGGTCCAGACCCCGGCGGCCAGCCCGTAGATCGAATCATTCGCGAGGCGAATCGCTTCTTCTTCGGTGTCAAAGCCGATGATGGACAGTACCGGCCCGAAGACCTCTTCGCGAGCGATGCGCATCTCGGGTTTCACATCAGTGAAGATGGTCGGTTCCACAAACTGCCCTCCGGGCAGATCGGGTGCAGGGCCGCCACCGAGAATGCATGTGGCGCCTTCCTTCTTCGCGATATCGATGTAATCCAGGATCTTCTGATATTGCGCCGGCGTGGTCACCGGACCGATGTTGGTGTCCGCCGCCATCGGATCGCCCTTGCGTGCGGTGGCACCCAGTTCGGCGACTTTTTTCGTGAAGGCTTCCTTGATTGAATTTTGCACCAGCAGGCGTGAACCGGCGATGCAGGTCTGGCCGGTCGCGGCGAAGATACCCGAGATTACACCCGCAGCCGCTTTGTCGAGATTGCAGTCATCGAACACGATGTTCGGTGATTTGCCGCCGAGCTCCAGCGTGACCCGCTTCATGGTCTTGGCCGCTTGCGCATAGATGCGCGCGCCCGTGGCGTCCGATCCGGTGAAGGTGATCTTCGCGACATCCGGATGATCGACCAGTGCCGCGCCGGTATCCGGGCCGTAGCCGGTAACCACATTGAACACCCCATCCGGAAAGCCCGCCTCTTTGGTCAGCGCCGCATATTCGAGCGTGGAGGCTGAGGTGAATTCCGAGGGCTTGATCACCACCGAGCAACCAGCGGCAATGGCGGGCGCGCACTTCCAGGCAATGAACAGCAGCGGAGAATTCCACGCGGTGAGCGCGGCCACCACGCCTACCGGTTCATGGCGCGAGAAAGCAAAGATGTCCGGTTTATCGATGGGCATTACCGAGCCTTCGAGCTTGTCGGCCAGCCCGCCGAAATAGCGCCACCATTCGGGGTGATAGTTCATCTGCCCGCGCATCTCCGCGATCAGTTTGCCATTGTCCATTACCTCGATCTCTGCGAGGCGTTCGGCGTTTTTTGCCACTAGCTCCGCGAGGTGTAACATCATCTTGCCGCGCTCGGTCGCTGTCATTTTTGCGTAGGGGCCCTCGGTCATCGCGCGCGTGGCCGCCTGCACCGCGCGGTCGACATCTTTCGCGCAGCCTTTGGGGATCTTCGCCCAGGCTTTGCCAGTATAAGGATTGATGGTGTCCAGCCATTCCTTGCCGATGGGGTCGACATACTGGCCGTCGATGTAGTGCTGGTAGGTTTTCATGCGTGTCTCCGAGGGTTCAGAAAGGGTGTCATTCATCCGGCGTCGCGCCAGTCTTCGTCCATCATCGTGGCGGCCTTGTCCGCGATCATGATAACCGGTGCATTGGTATTCCCCGAGGGCACGCGCGGCATCGCGGAGACATCAGGTCACGTTCATCGCTCAGCAATCGGGGGAAGATACGCAGGCGATCAGCCGGATCGGCGCGACCAGCGCCGATAATGATCAGGTCATAGTGCTTGGGCATGACGCTTATTCTTAGTGGTTCGTGGGGATCTTTCACCCTTAAAAAAACAACAGGCGATCAGAGATCGCCTTTTTAATGAACCGGGTGGGGTTCCGGTTCCTCCCACTGCATTGGCAAGTTTCGTAGACTTTCGTCCCTGCGCTCCTTGTTGTTTTTACTTCTGGCGCACTTGCTTCTCTTATGGTTATTTTGTTTTTCTATCGCTGTTATTCTTATTTCCAGTTAGCGCATTTGCTCTCTTCCTTGGTCGTGAATGCCTGCTCTCCGGGGATTTTTTCGATCAGCTTGAAATAATCCCAGGGCTGCTTTGATTCGGCAGGGGTCTTCACCTGCACCAGATGCATGTCATGCACCATGCGGCCATCGGGACGCACATAGCCATTCTGCGCGAACACATCATTGATCTTGTTGGCCTTGATCCAGGCAATCACTTTGTCAGGATTGTCGGTGCCGGTCGCTTTCACCGCTTTCAGGTAAGTGGTGACGGCAGAGTAGTCGCCGGCATGGCCGCTGTTGGGCATTTTTTTTACGCGATCGAAGTAGCGTTTCGCCCAGGCGCGTGTTGTGTCATTCGTATCCCAGTACCACGCATCGGTAAGGAGCATGCCCTGGGTCTGTTGCAGACCCAGGGCGTGCACATCGCTCAGGTACATCAGCAGGGCAGCGATCTTCATGGATTTTTTGACACCGAACTCGTTCGCAGTCTTGATGGAATTCACCAGATCATCGCCCGCGTTTGCCAGTCCGAGTATCTGCGCCTTCGATGCCTGCGCCTGCAGCATGAAGGAAGAGAAGTCTGACGCCCCGACCGGGTGCTTGGACGAGCCCAGCACGGTACCCCCACTGGCTTTCACCACACGCGTGGTGTCGCCTTCCAGTGAGGCGCCGAATGCATAATCGGCGGTGATGAAGTACCAGCTCTTGCCACCCTGGCGAGACACGGCGCCACCGGTTCCCTTGGCCAGTGCGACCGTGTCATAGGAATAGTGGATGGTGTAGGGATTGCATTCTTCATTGGTCAGGCGCGCCGTGCCTGCGCCGACATTGATATAGGTTTTCTTTTTGTCTGCCGCGACTTTAGCGGTGGCCAGCGCAGCGCCCGAGTTCGCACCGCCAAGGATCATGTCGACCTCTTGGGCATCAAACCACTCGCGCGCCTTGCTCGCTGCGATATCGGCCTTATTTAGGTGATCAGCATAGATGAATTCGATCTTCTTGCCATTCACTTTGCCGCCAAAATCTTCGATCGCCATCTTTACGGCCTCGACACCTCCCGTGCCGTCCGTGTCCGAGTAAGGGCCGCTGATATCGGTGATGAAGCCGATCTTCACTACATCATCGGAGACCTGCGCGCTTACCGTCACTCCCCAGCCCAGCGCAAGGGCACTGCAAGTAGCGGCAACCAGTGTTTTCAGCTTCGGTGTCATGTCGGTCTCCATGCTTTCGTAGGATCAGATCACGCCCGCTTCGGCGAAGGAGCGAACCTGTTCCGGGCTCAGTCCCAGCAGGTCGTGGTAAACCGCTTCATTATCAGCACCTAGCGCGCGACCCGCATGTTTGAACACGGTCGGCGTCTCGGATAGTTTCAGCACAGGCGAGGGCAGCACCAGCTCACCGACACGTTCGTCCTGCACGGTCATCATGTTGCCGCGCGCAGCGAATTGTGCATCGCTGAAAATATCCCTGATCGAGTAGATCTGCGCGCAGGGAACCTCACCGTGACGGGTCTCATCAAGTACTTGTGCCAGCGGCATACTGCCGATCCAGTCGGCAACGATGCCGTTCACGGTGTGACGATGGTCGACACGCGCTGCACTGGTCGGATACTGTTCGGCGAGTTCGGGTTTGCCCATGAGCTTTGCAAAGCGTTCCCATATCTTGTCGCTGGTGCAGGCCAGTGCGACCCATTCGCCGCTGCCGGTCTGATAGTGGCTGTGCGGGACGGCAGCATGCGTGTCGGCGCCCATGCGCTCGCGAACGTGGCCAAACATGGCGTACGCGGGGACCATTTCATCCAGCAGGCGAAACACGGATTCGTACAGGCCGAGATCAATGAACTGTCCTACGCCTTTTTTATCGCGTGCGCGCAGCGCTGCGAGTACCCCGATAGCGCCCCACATGCCCGAGGCATAGTCTGCTACGGACGTTGATCCCGGCACCACGGGTTGACCATCAGGTTCGCCAGACAAATAGGAGAGCCCGCCGAAGGCATGTGCGATGCGCGCAAAGCCGGGCTCGTGACGCTTCGGACCGGTCTGACCATAGGCGCTGATGCGCAGCATGATCAGCGTGGGATTCACGGCTTTGAGTGCTTCATAACCCATACCCCATTTTTCCAACGTACCGGGGCGAAAATTTTCAAGCACGATATCGCTTTCGGCGACCAGCTTCTTGAACAGCTCGACACCTTCGGGCTTGCGGAAATCCAGCGTGATGGTTTTTTTATTACGCGCTTCCGAGAGCCAGACCAGCGTATCGCCGCAGTCGGTTGGTGTGCCGTATCGGCGCAAGGGATCACCAGCGTCCGGCATTTCTATTTTGATGACTTCGGCGCCGAGGTCGCCGAGTATCGTGCCGCAGAACGGTGCGGCGATGAAGGTGGCAATATCCAGCACCCGCAGTCCTTCCAGTGCACCCGCCTGCATCTGCGGCTGACCCTGCGCGTTGGCTGCTGCTCCCACCGTGTCTCCCCAGTCTTCCTTATCGGCCCGCCTGAGACTGACTCAGCCAGGCGCTGCATTCGAAAGGGCGGTCTTAATGCCGCCTTGATGTTTTTTGACGGTCTTGGTGCCGCCTTCATGTTGAGTGACGATCTTCTTGCCGTCTTGTTGGAAACAGACTGTAGGCTTCGCCGGCTGATTCGACAAATGACTTATTGTTGTTGATTATGCAGATTTAGTGCATAGTCCGTTTTCGGGTCATTCTCGGGATTTGCTTTTATTAATACATGCAAAATCCCGTATTAACACATTAAAAACAGCTGTCCGATGAAGTCCGTTACCAGTTCGCTATCGCATGTCAATCTGAAACTGCTGCAAACTTTTTTGATGGTGGGTGAATACTCCAGCTTTCGCATCGCCGCAGAAAAATCCTTCCGTTCGCAGTCCGCAATCAGTGCCCAGATACGCCAGCTCGAAGAGCAGCTCGGTGTGCCACTGTTCCATCGCACCACGCGCAGCGTCAGGCTGACGGAAGAAGGTCAGCAATTGCTGGATTGCGCGCAGCGCGCGCTGATGGAAGTCGAACAGGGGCTGCGCAAGATCCGTGAATCGGCGGATATCCGCAAGGGCAAAGTATCGATGTCCTGCTCGCCGACCATTGCTGAGACCCGGCTGGCACGCGCGCTGGCCGCGTTCGAGAATGAGTATCCGGGCATCGAAGTGTCGGTGCGCGAACTGGCATCCGAGCAGATCTTCGAGAGCGTGCGGCGACGCGAGGTGGATTTTGGCATCGGTCCTCAGATCGATACGTCAGAATTCCAGTTCGAGCCGCTGATGGATGATCCTTTTTACGCGCTCGTCCCCAAACGTCTGCTGGACACCGACAAGGATACGATTACGCTATCGACACTTGCCGAGATGCCGCTGCTGGTGCTGAATCAGGCAACCGCAATGCGCAACATGATCGAAGAGATGATGAAAGAAAAGCGGCTGCGTTTCGCGCTCCGCTATGAATTCACGCAGGCGCAAACCCTGATCTCGATGGCCAGCACCGGATTGGGCGCGGCCATTTTGCCGGGGGTGGCGCTGCCCGCGAGGATCGATGCCAGTACCCATGCGCTGCGCATCGTCAACCCGACGATGTCGCGCCGGGTGGCATTGATCACCGCGCGCGGCCAGGCACTGTCGCCCGCGTCGCTGCGCCTGGTGGAGCTGCTCAAAGAGCTGATTCCTCTGCCGACCGAGCAAAAGCGGCCGCGCAAACCAGCCCGCCAGCATGACGCCGTGGTGTATCAGGGCTGAGAATTATTCGCTAATACTGCATAATCGCGCGAATTATTCCATTGTCGGGCCTCAGGCGGGCATCTATAGTGCGGTACCCCTATAAGAAAAATAACGAAAGGAATTTCCCGCATGAGCGCCACGATCATTGAACCCGCGTTCGCGCGCCGCCAGCGCTCGCAGCTGGCGGTTCCCGCCTCCAATCCCCGGTTGATCGAAAAGGCAGCGCAATCGGCGGCGGATGTGATCTTCCTCGATCTGGAAGATGCGGTCGCGCCCGGAGAGAAAGTCGCCGCGCGCGCCAATGCCATCGCTGCGCTGAACGACATCGACTGGGGCGACAAAGTCCTTCAGGTACGTATCAATGGGCTCGATACCGAGTACATGTATCGCGATGTGATCGAGGTCGTCGAACACTGTCCGCGTCTGGATATGTTGTTGATACCGAAGATCGGCGTTCCCGCCGATGTCTATGCGCTGGACATGCTGGTCACGCAGATTGAGATCGCCAAAAAACGCGAGAAGCGCATTGGTTTTGATCTGTTGATCGAAACGGCGCTGGGTATGTCGAATGTTGAGGCGATTGCTGGCAGCTCCCAGCGCATCGAGGCGCTCAGCTTTGGTGTGGGCGACTATGGTGCGAGCACGCGAGCTCGCTCGACCTTCATCGGTGGCAATGATCCTCATTATGGCGTGCTGGCACCACCGGCGGCCGACGGCTCACGCGCATTTCATTCGAACGACATGTGGCATTACGCGATGTCGCGCATGCTGGTCGCGGCACGCGCGTATGGTCTTCGGCCCATCGATGGTCCGTTCGCAAATTTCTCTGATCCGCAGGAATATGAGGCCGTCGCCCGTCGTGGTGCGGCGCTCGGTTACGAGGGCAAGTGGTGTATTCATCCGACCCAGATCGAGATCGCGAATCGCGTATTTTCACCCAGCGAGGAAGAGCTGGCTTATGCTCGACGGATCATGGAAGCCATGGCTCAGGCGCAGAAAGAAGGGCGAGGTGCAGTGAGTCTGGATGGACGGCTGATTGATATTGCGAGTATCAAGATGGCGGAGAATTTGTTGCGGAAGGTGGAGTGACAGGTTTGAGCAGGTGTTCTGCGGCAACCCTCAGGTGCCAGTTCCATCATGGATTCCGGCCTGCGCTGGAATGACGATTTAAAAATCTGACTCCCTAAAAACTGTCATCTCGGCACACTGATAGTAGTGTGTATGGTGTGTATTATCCGCCAATGACCAGCAGGGAACTGATCACGCTGTTGAAACAAAATGGGTGGATATTGCGCGGATCGAAAGGATCGCACCAAATCTTTGTTCACCCATCAAAAGCGGGTCATCTGACTGTTCCACACCCTAAAAAAGACCCTGGCACAGGGCTTAGAACCTATCTCGTTAGGCCGCTGCCAGCGTTGGCAGTACCTTGCCGTACGTCTGTACTGTCTGCGGTACTGCCGCCTTGCCATCGACCTAACGAGATAGGTTCTTATCCAAAAGATCCTGAAGCAGGCTGGATTGAAATGAGGGAAATGCCATGAAATATCCCATTGCCATCGAACCCGGAGACGAGAGTCGTGCATGGAGTGTCGTCGTCCCCGATCTTCCCGGATGTTTTTCGGCGGCTGATTCGGGCATTGACGAGGCGATTGAAAACGCCAAAGAAGCTATCGAGTTATGGATCGAGACTGCATTGGACGCTGACGAGGATGTGCCCAGGCCCAGCAGTATCGCTGTGTTTCAAAAAAAACGTGAATTCAAAAGCTGGGTATGGGCGATCGCAGAGATTGATCCCGCCTTGCTGTCGGACGAGATTGAACGAGTGAATATCACGCTTCCCAAGCGAGTACTCGCGCGCTTGGATGCGAAGGCAAAACAGCACGGAGAAAGCAGGTCAGGTTTCATTGCGCATTTGGCGATCCAAGCCTGATCTGGGTGCCTGCATGGTCATGAGGTGCGGCTTTTCAATCCGACTCCACTCGCCGATAACTCTGCATCACCAGCGGATCATGCCTCAGAATCACACGGTCAATACAGTATTCGCGTCGATGATCAATTTCGCGTGTGTTTTGTCTGGGGCAACAGTGGTCCGGCTGATGTTGAAATTATCGATTACCACTAAGGTGTAAGAATGAGCCGCCCAGTCAACCGTATGCGCCCACTTCATCCTGGGGAAGTTTTGCGTGAAGATTTCTTGATTCCACTTGAGATGAGTGTCAACGCGCTTGCAATGGCGCTTGCTGTCCCAGCTACGCGAATCCACGAAATCGTGAAAGAGCGTCGTGGAATCACAGCTGACACCGCTGAACGGCTTGCACATTATTTCGGCGGCGACGCGGCGTCCTGGATGTCTCTTCAGGCTGATTACGATCTCAAGACACTACCTACACGAGCGGAGATTGAGCGCAGGGTTCATCGCCGTAGCGAACAGGCGGATGCTTGAAGACGAGTATCAAGATGGCGGAGAATTTGTTGCGCAAGGCCGGAATCCGTGCGTTTCCTTTCGGATGAATGCTCAGGCAGCCTCTGCGGTACGACGAAAGCCTCCGACGCGCCAGTACAGCCAGACCGCGATACTCAGATTCAGCAGATTCCACAGCAGGCCATTGATGAAGGCAGCGTGATACGAACCGGTGATGTCGAATACCTTGCCCGACATCCAGCCACCCAGCGCCATGCCGAACAAGGTAGCGGTCAGCACTGCGCCGACACGTGCGCCGGCTTCTGCGGGGGGGAAATATTCACGCACGATGATCGCGTAAGAAGGCACGATCCCGCCCTGGAACAGGCCGAACATTGCGGAGATCACATAAAGCGACACCAGTCCGTCAAAAGGCAGGAACAGCAGCAGCGCAATGCCCTGCAACACGGACCCCAGCATCAGCGTGCGCAGCCCGCCGATGCGGTCGCAGATGAAACCGGAGATCAACCGGCTTGCGATGCCGAAGCCCAGCATCAGCGACAGCATTTGTGCACCGCGCGCGGCACCAAAGCCGAGATCGCTGCAGTACGCAACGATATGCACTTGAGGCATGGACATCGCGACACAGCAGGACAGGCCGGCAATCGCTAGCAGCAGCTGAGCATGATTGAGGCTCAACCCGAAAGGACGATCCGAGGGATGCGCATGCGAGGGCATGCCGGGCGGACGAGATCCATCATGTAAAGGCGGGCGTGGGCGCAGGCGCAGCGCCAGCAGGGCAATGCCTGTGCCGCAGAAGATGCCGATCATCAGATAGGTCTGTCGCCACCCAAAATGATCAATGCCCGACTGCATGATCGGTGGCCACAGCGTGCCCGCCAGATAATTGCCGCTCGCGCAGATTGCCACCGCGATGCCGCGCCGCTTGTTCCACCACATCGCGGTGTCTGCCATCAGTGGTGCAAAGCTGGCCGAACCACCGAAGAGGCCGATCATGCCGTGCGCGAACGCGAGACTGAGAATGTTCGGCGATTGACTGGCCCACAGAAACCCCAGCAAATTACCTGCCGCGCCGATCAGTAGCACGCGGAACACGCCGAACTTGTCCGACCAGAGCCCCATCAGGATGCCGCCGAAACCGAAGCCCAGCATCAGCACCGTGTAGGGTAGCGACGCATCGGCGCGCGTGATGCCGAACTCGGCCTGAACGACGGGCAGCACCACGACGACCACATACATGCCCACGCTGCCCAGCGTCATGATCGCCAGCGCGAACAGCAATCGGATGAACGCGTAGCGTGAATCGATCAGTTCAGGAGGGCTGGGCGCCGTGTGCATGTCGTCTGCCGCTTACTGCTTCGGGGCTAAGCCCAGCACCTGCAGCACTTCGGCCACCAGCCGGTCTTGTTTATATTCGATACCGTTCGGGTCCACGCCGGTGCGCACAATTACGAGGTTCTCTGAGGGCACAACGCTGACGTACTGGCCTTTGTTGCCGAAGGTGGTGAAGGTCCCTTTCGGTATGCCCGGCATGGTATCGAGCAGCCAGAACTGCGCACCATAGCCCCATTCATTGGGCACGGGCGGTTTGGTTGGCGCGGGCGTACTGACGAATTGGACAAAGCCTTCCGGCAGAAGTCGCTTGCCCTTGTGGATGCCATTGCGCGCGAGCAGGATACCGAAGCGAGCGAGATCGCGTGCGGTGGTGTAGGTCTGACTGGACGCAACGAAATTCCCCTGATGATCGACTTCCATCCGCGTGTGGTACATGCCCAGCGGATGCAGCAGTTCGTCATACGGGAAGCGCAGATAGCGCAGATCATCATGCAACAGGTGACGCAGCGAACGCATCAGCAGCAGCGTGTCATTGTTCGCGTATTTCCAGCGGGTGCCGGGGGCGACTTCCAGCGAGGTACCGGTCGCTGCGCTGATCACATCCTGACCACCAAAATACACTGCCGCAGAATTCGGGCCGCCGCTGTACAGTCCGCTCGACATCCACATCAGCTGCTGATACGTGATCGCGCGGCGCGGATCACCTTCCGGCCATTCGGGAATCGCGACTGGCGCATCCAGCTTCAGCAAGCCCTGTTGGCTGGCGATCGCCATCAGCGCCGCCGTGATGCTCTTGGTAGTTGACCAGGTGCGATAGCCTGAATAGATGCCGAAGCCTTCGCGATAGCGTTCGGCCATCAGCTGCGCGCCGTTGGGCCGCACTTTGATCACCAGCACCGAGGTGGTGACGGTGCCGCGTTTTTTTGCATGGGAGATGCCATCGAAGGCGCGCTCGAGCACGGGTTCCAGGTTCTCGAAGCGACGGTCGAGGCCGCTGGGTGGCAGCGGGCTTCTGTCACCTTCAGGGAAAGGCACTTTGCTCATATCCGGCGCCGGCGGATACGACACATTGGGCAGGTGCGACACATCACCCTCGGTCCAGTTCGGTGGCAGCACAGTACAACCCATGCTCTCGCGGAAGGCCGCGATACGCGTGAATTTGCCGCTCGGGTCTTTCGCGATCACCAGCTGTCGCTTTTCATCAATCACGGGATCAGGAAAACCGCGCCCTTCCACGTCGACCAGTTCCACGCGCTTGATATCGTCGAGTGGACGGTTCATCAGGAAATGCGCGGAGCAGGTGAAGATGGCGCGATAGCCGGCGACGATCATCGGATCATCATGGTCAGCAGCACCCGCCAGCGTTTGATACGGCGTACCATGATCAGCAGCGTGTGCAGAGACGCCGAACAAGATAGCGCCGGTCAGTGCAGCGAGCAGGCGAGGGGTAAGACGAGTGCAAAGCGTATGAATAGGCAGCATCATCATGGCGTCGCTTATTTGTCTGACGAATGCTCGCGATGCACGGCGAATTTCATCAGCTGATCATCGCGCCACGCACGACGCGTATTCAGTTCATTCTGCTTGACATACTGACGACGCTGGGATTCGACTTCCTTCACCAGCGGCTCATCCCACGGGCGCTCCTGATCGCGCGATTGGGCGATACGCTGGAACAGCGGGCCGAAGCGGGCTGCGTAATCGGCGACACCGTTCGGTGCGTTCAGGTCAATGGTCTCGAACGGACCCATGAAAGACCAGCGCCAGCCCAGACCATCGCGTATCGTCTTGTCGATATCTTCGCAGCTGCAGACGCCCTCGGCGACCAGTGTCCATGCTTCGCGCAGCAGCACGGCTTGCAGACGATTCAGCACAAAGCCTTCGGTTTCCTTGTTCACGCGCACCACCGACATATGTGCGGCCTGCATCAGCTTGTCGGTGAAATCTATGGTGGCTTTCGATGTCTGCGGCGAGCCAACCAGTTCGACGATGGGCACCAGATACGGCGGGTTGACCGGATGCGAGACCAGAATGCGTGGCGACATGTTGAGGTTCAGGCCAAAGTCAGAGGCTGGAATACCTGAGGTCGAACTGCCGACGATCAGATCATCGAAGCCGAAGCGGTCGATTTCTTCAACCAGCTTGCGCTTGACATCGACTTTTTCGAGCACCGATTCCTGCGCATAGCAGGCGCTATCGAGCGCTTGTTTCAGATCATGCACGACACTGATGCGCGCGCGTATCGTATCGACCGGTTCTTTCAGCAAGCCATACGAATGCAGGCCATCGAGCTGTTGCGCGACCAGCGCTGGCGCACTCTCCAGCACTTGCGGATTGACATCGAACATACGCACATTCAGACCAGCGCGCGCGAACACGATGGCCCATCCTGCACCGACCAGTCCGGCGCCGATCACCGTGACCGGTCTGCCGCCGGTGACGTCTGCTGCTTTCATGCTGTCTCCTTGTTGTTATCGTTGTGGATTGTTTCAGCTTGCGGTCCAGCCGCCATCCAGCATCAGCGCGCTGCCAGTCACCAGACTGGAGGCTTCGCTGGCGAGGAATACGACCGAGCCCATCACTTCTTCGATCTGTCCGATGCGGCCGAGCGCGATCTTGCTGATCACCGACTGCTTGAAGGCCGGATCATCGAACATGCCCTTGGTGAGCGCCGTTTCAATGAAGGTCGGGCAAAGGGAATTGACGCGAATATTTTGCTGGCCCAGTTCCCAGGCCAGCGCCTTGGTCATGCCTTCGATGGCATGCTTGCTTGCGCAATAGACCGTGCGGCGCGGCGCGCCCACATGGCCCATTTGCGATGAGATATTGATGATCGAGCCGGGCTGACCGGCCTTCAGCAGCCCTCGCGCCACGGCGCGGGTCAGGTAGAACACGGAGTGCACGTTCAGCGTAAAGATATCGTCGATATCCTCATTCGTCACCTCAACCAGCGGCTTGGGCCGGTTCATCCCCGCGTTATTCACCAGCACATGGAAAGGGCCTCGCGCAGCGACCATGGCATCCACGGCGGTGGCATCGGTGACATCGATCACCGCATAGTCGGCCTGGCCGCCATTTGCCTGAATGTCCTTGCAAGCCGCGGCCAGCTCATCTTCCGAGCGCGCGGCGAGCGTGACGTGTGCGCCGGCTTGCGCCAGCGCGACCGCTGCCGCCAGTCCTATGCCGCGACTGGCGCCGGTGACGAGCGCGGATTTCCCATCGAGCCGGAAGTTCGGAGCAGGGAAGCTCATCGTGGCCTCCGCGCTCAGGCCGGCACGCCACCATACGGAACCTCCTGCCGGCCATAACGGCGCACGCGCAGGTTGGCCTGTTCGCCATGCGCGATCATGCCTTCGATCGCGCACAGGCGAGAGCAGTATTCGCCGACCATGGTGCTGGCTTCGTCGGTCAGCACTTTCTGGTAGGTGCAGGTCTTGATGAACTTGCCGACCCACAGGCCGCCGGTATAGCGCGCGGCTTTGCCGGTGGGCAGGGTGTGATTGGTGCCGATCACCTTGTCGCCATACGCGACATTCGTGCGCGGGCCGAGGAAGAGCGCGCCATAGTTGCGCATGTTCTTCAGGAAGTAGTCATCATCGCGCGTCATGACCTGCACATGCTCGGAGGCGATGCGGTCGGCTTCGCTGACCATTTCATCGACAGTGTCGCAGACGATGACTTCGCCGTAGTCACGCCATGACACGGAGGCGGTGTTCGCCGTCGGGAGTATCTTCAGCAGACGCTCGATCTCGGCCATGGTCTCGCGCGCGAGCTTTTCGGAGTTCGTCAGCAGCACGGCGGGCGTGTTGAAACCATGCTCGGCCTGACCCAGCAGGTCGGTTGCGCACATTTCGGCATCCACGGTGTCATCCGCGATCACCAGCGTCTCGGTCGGGCCGGCGATCAGGTCGATGCCGACGCGGCCAAACAACTGGCGCTTGGCTTCCGCAACGAAGGCATTACCCGGGCCGATCAGCATCGATACCGGCTTGATGGTTTGCGTGCCGATCGCCATGGCGCCGATCGCCTGCACGCCGCCGAAGGTGTAAATCTCATCCGCGCCGCCCAGATGCATCGCAGCGACCACCGCCGGGTTGGGTGCGCCATTGATCGGCGGCGATGCCGCGAGAATGCGATCGACGCCCGCCACTTTGGCCGTTACCACGCCCATGTGCGCAGAAGCGACCAGCGGGAATTTGCCGCCGGGGACATAGCAGCCGACGCTCTCGACCGGCAGGTTCTTGTGACCGAGGATTACGCCGGGCAGGGTCTCGACCTCGACATCACGAATCGCGTCGCGCTGGATCTTCGCGAAATTGCGCACCTGCTGCTGCGCGAATTTGATGTCATCCAGCTCGCCCTGCGACAGGGCATTAACGCATTGGGCGATGTCGTCGTTCGACAGACGGAAACGGGCGGGTGACCAGCTATCGAATTTTTTGGATAGTTCAGCGACGGCGGCGTCGCCCCGCGCTTCGATATCAGCGAGGATGCCGGTCACGGTATCGCGGACACTATGTTCGTTCTGGGTTTTCTGGTCGACGGTTTGGCCGGCCTTGAGTACTCGGATCATGGGGCTGTCTCTCTGGGATCTCGTTATGGATGTCGGGGAATGACTGCAGCGACAACGAGTGTAGCCCGAAACGTGTCGCCCGAGATTCAGCTTTGACGAGGCCAGACTTTTGCTCGCGCCAATGAAAAAGCCGCTGGTGCAGTGCACGAGCGGCTTGATACGGATTCCCGGCAGTGGGGAATGAGATGATCGTCTGTGCGCGACTTATTGCGTACCCGTGGGCAGCAGGCGTACCGCGATAGTGTGCACGTCGATCTGCTGGAACAGCACCGGGCTGCGTACCTCGCGGCGACGGCCGCGTTTGCGCCAGATGCGCTGAGCTTGGCTTGAAGGCCGGGATACGATCTTGATGTCGAGCGTACCGGGCAGCTCCTGATCAATCATTTCGGTTTCCATTTTCATAACTTCGCCACGGTTTTTCGCGGGTTTTCAAGGGGTACTCAAACGCTGAAATACTGTATGTATACACAGTATACCACAACTCTGAAGCGCCCCCCATTTTTTGGTGCAGGAGGTGTCCGGGCGTGTTTTCCGGGCACTGTTTGAGCGATTCTGTCGTGTTGGCGAGCGCGCTGAGGAATATTGTCCTGGATTGCGCGATTGGCTTTGTGATTTAGCGCAAACCCGCAGGAATACTGGCGTTTTCACGCAAAGCAGCAAGTTCGAAACCGAACATTTGCGCGATAAAAGTGAGGCGGAATGGAAAAATTCAGCTGCTTTCGAGCACGCGAAGCTCGTCACTGGTCTGACGCAAGCGAGAAGCCAGCACGCGCGCGATTTCGGTGATCAGTGTGACGCCAAGTCGCCGGTGACTTTCGGCGAGCTGGTCGAAACGGGAGCGCGACAGAGAAAGCAGTTCAACGTCCGTGACTGCAGTGGCTGAATCGGCCCGCGCGCGGCCGTCAAGAAAACCCAACTCGCCGATGAAATCACCCTGATGGTGCGACGCCGTGTGGTGTAGGCGACCGTCCGCAAGCGGTACGTCGAGCCGGATCTCGCCTTTGAGGATGAAGTACAGCTCGTCGCTGTGATCGCCAACAGCAAACAGTCGTTCACCGGGAGCCAGCGAGCGGTGCAGCATGCTGGCCTCCAGATCGGCCAGCGTGTCGTCTTTGCGGTGGCGGAAAACATCGAAGTCGCGCAGCGACAGGCGCTGATCGGCGCGTGGACGCAGCCCGGCCTCGCTCAGCCATTGTTCTTCGATCCATTCGAGTGCATCGTCGAGCTCATCAAACACTCGGAGATGCGCGCGTTTCTGCAGGATGCCGGTGTGATCGAAGTACTGCCGGAGATTCTCGCCGCTGGGCAGGTCGGCTGGCAGGTCACTGAGCATCAGCTCGTGTCCACGCTCTGCCAGACGGTCGCGCAACTGCTCTAGCACATGCACCGCACTCAGATCGACCGACTGCACCCAGCGAAGATCGAGTATCAGGTAGCGGTAGTCGGCGAGGTAGGGCTCTGCGGCACGATAGAGCTGGTGCACCGTGCCAAAGAACAGGGGGCCCTGCAATTCGAGAATGGCAGTCTGTTTGCCTTTGTCTTCCAATAGGGCGCGCTCGTGCTCCAGCCGTTCGCAGCGAGAGAACACCTGATGGCCAAAGGTTGTACGCCGCACGACGTGTGATCCGATTTGTCTGCGCATGAATAGCAGCACAGCGAGCAGCAGCCCCGTGCCAGTCGCTGCGATCAGGCTGACGACTTGCGCTACCACGGCCACCGTGATCACCACGACAAAATCCAGTTGCGTATCGCGTGAGCGTGCCAGAGCCAGACTGTGGCGGTCGATCATTCTGAGACCCACCATGATCAGTATCGCCGCCAGTGCCGCCAGGGGTATCCAGGCCAGCAAGGGCGCCAGCAGCAGGTAGGCCAGCAGCACCATCACGCCTTCGATCATGCCCGACGTGCTGCTGCGCGCCCCGCTCGAGATATTGACCAGGGTCGCCCCCATGGTGCCCGCGCCGGGCATGCCTGAGCACAGCGCGGAGGCCAGATTGCCGATGCCCTGACCGATCAGCTCACGGTTTGAGTCATGCCGCGAGCGCGTCAGCGTGTCGAGCACGACGCAGGTCTTGAGCGTGTCAATCGACAGCAGCACCGCAAGCGTCAGCGCCGGATACAGTAGGTGGGTGAGCGAGGGCAGATGCGCCCCGGCGATCGCGTGCCAGGGCATCAACAGACTGGACAACAAGTTCGACAAACCACCCAATGCATCGCTGGCGCCGCGGCTGTCACTCAGTCCGCCGAGCGGCCCGACGATCAATGTATTGCCCTGCACGCTGCGCAGGGACGCATCCCAACCACCGAGCATTGCGTAGGTGAGCGCGCCACCTGCTAACGCGATCACCACCGCCGGCACGCGCTGAGTGAGGCGCGGGCTTAGCCACATCAGTGCGAGCGCGACGGCACCCACGATCAGGCTGGGTGCACGCCATTGCTCCGGCGAAGTGAGCGCAAACCAGAAGCCACCATTGCCAGTCACACCCAGCCACTTCGGCATCTGTGAGGTGATGATGATCAGTCCTACGCCAGACAGATAACCGCTGACCACCGGGTAGGGCATGTATTTGATGAGTTCGCCCAGCCGAGACAGACCAAACAGAATTTGCAGCACGCCCGCGATCGCGCCGATCAGCAGCAGCGAGAGCAGCACCTGGTCGGCGGGCATGCCGTTTTGCGTGAACTGGATCGCGAAAGCAGACAGCACCGCCGCTGCAGGCGCGCACGGTGAAGAGATCAGACGCTGGCAGCCACCGAAGCGCGCCGCGATCACACCGAGCAGTGTCGCGCCGACCATCCCCGCCATCACTCCCTGCGCGTTGAAGTTCTGCCCGAGGGGTTCGTACACTGCCACGCCAAAACCAATGGCGGCGGGCAGCGCGACGACAGCTGCCGCCAGTCCGCCCCAGACATCGCCGGCCTGCACGCGCATCGATAGGTTCATGTGTCCAGCCTGACCTCGCTGAGCGAGAACGAGGGCTTGGGCATCTTCAGGTCGAGCTTCTCCAGCGTTTGTACCAGCAGTGCGGCAATGAACAGATCGCGGTGAGGCTTGGAATCGGCAGGCACGACATACCATGGCGCATGCGTGGTACTGGTGGCGGCGAGTGCGTCTTCATACGCCGTCATGAATTGTGGCCAGCGCTTGCGGTCGGTGAAATCGGAGGGCTGCAACTTCCACTGTTTATGCGGATCGTCCAGTCGGGCCTGCAGCCGTTTTTTCTGCTCATGCTTTGAGATATGCAGATAGCATTTGAGAACGACGGTACCATTATCATGCAGCAGCGATTCGAAGTGCTCGATATGCTTGTGGCGCTTCTCACACGTCTCTTTGTCAATCAGACCGCGTACGCGGGTCACGAGTACATCTTCATAATGACTGCGGTTAAAGATCACCAGTTCGCCCAGTGCCGGCACCTTGTCATGTACGCGCCAGAGAAAATCATGGGCCAACGCTTCATCGGTCGGCGCGCCAAAAGCTACCGCCCGCACGCCGAGCGGACTCACATGGGAAAACACATGACGTATCGTGCCGTCTTTGCCCGAGGTATCCATGCCTTGCAGCACGAGCAGCAGCGAGCGACTACGTGATGCATGCAAGGTCGTCTGCAACTTGTTGAGTTTGTCAGAGAGTTTTTTGGTCTGGTGGGCGAGCGCATCATCATCGGCCGGGAGTATATCGGGCGGACGACTGTCAATATCGTCCAGACTGAACCGGGTGTTGTGTGCGACTCGCCAGGGCGAGAGATCGAGGTGTTCCATGTCATGCGCTCCGTATCGGTGCTACCGTCGTCTGAGACCCAGTGCCATCACCGTGCCCACCACGATCAGCGCACCGGCCACCTGCACCGGTGCGATAGCCTGACCGAGCAACAGCCACGCCAGTATCAGCGCAAACACCGGCTCGATATTCATGATCGCCGAATTACCGACCACACCCAGCCGAGGCAGCAGACTAAACATCAGCGTGAAGGCCGTGCCGTACAAAAAGGTCAGGCCCGCTAGACCCCACCAGCCAGTCGATGACTGGGGTAGAGACCAGCCGCTGCTGACGAGCGCCAGCAGCGAGGTCAGTAGCGTGACCGTACCTAGTGTGATGACGGTTCTGACCCGGCCATCGATGTCTACCGCTTCATGTTGGGTGACCACCATCGCCAGCGCGAACGTGGCCGCCGCCGTCGTCGCAAAGCCCACACCGGCGCCGATCTGCTGCCAGTGCGCATTCGCGCCCAGACCGGAGGCGGCACCGAGCACATCCAGCGCGAGCGCGAGTCCGAACAGCATCACCGGCATCGCCTTAAGCACAAAAGGCTCGGCGCGATGCCGGTAGATCAGGCGCGCCCAGAGGGCGGTCCACAGCGGATACGTATTGAAGGCTAGCAGCGCAAGTGCCACCGGTAAGCGCGCGACGGCAGAGTACAGACAGAAGCTTTGCACGGTAATCAGAATGCCGATCACTGGCAGGAAGCGCTTGTGCCGTTCGCTGAACTGCAGCCGAACTCGCTGCCGCAGCAGGATCAGTGCAATGATGGTGGCCGTAACGCCACTGCGAAAAATCACCGCCGTCATCACGCTGACGGCGTCATTGAAGGCAAACCGGGCAGCGACGTGATTAGCCCCCATCATGGCGGCGATCAGTAGCAAGGTGAGGAAAGCGGTGCGCGAGATACCCGAGCTCATTATTGTTTTTCACGGCGTTGGTTGGCACGATCCCGTATTGTAGGGGGCAAATGCGCGTTGAGTGGAAGCAAGCGTGGATGAGTGCGTCGCCTGGTTTCAATAAAGTTAAAGGTTTGGTTGCGCGACGTTTTTCTGTTAGCGTCAGCGCCAACGGTGTCAGAGGAGAAAATCAATGCAAGCCAAAGACTTCACATCCCGCGCAGTGAGGCAGCTGCGAGAAGACCTCGCGCTGGCGTTGCGCGCGGCAGCGCACCACGGTCTGGGCGAGGGCATCTGTAATCATTTCAGCGTTGAGCTGCCGGATGGATCAAAGCGGTTTCTGATTAATCCGCGCGGTCTGTTCTGGGCCGAGATCGGCGCTGACGATATCGTGATGATCGACGAACAGGGCAATCGCCTCGCCGGTCGCCATGAGGTCGAGCCGACGGCGATGTACATTCATGCGGCGATACACCGCATTTGCCACAAGGCCTGTGTGCTGCATACGCACATGCCATTTTCTACGGCGCTGACCCTGACCTCACGGCGCGCGCTGGACACCACGCTGTCACAAAATGCGATGCGCTTCCATGGCCGGGTAGCGATTGACGCAGAGTACAACGGCGTGGCCCTGAGCCATGCCGAAGGTGAGCGTATTGCTCATGCGATGCGGGGGGCAGATGTCGCCTTTCTGGGCAATCACGGGGTGGTGGTGTGCGGACCGAGTATCGCCTATGCGTATGACGATTTGTATTACCTCGAGCGCGCATGCATGGTCGAGGTGCTGGCCGGGCGCAGCGGCGCGCCGCTGGCGCCAGTCAATCCAGTGCTGGTCGATCAGGTAGCGAAGCAGCTGGAAGGAGAGCGCTTGCAGGCTGATTTATTTTTCGAGGCACTGCGGCGCACCATCTGAGGATCGCGCTCAGATGAAGCTCAGGCAAAATTCAGTGGGCCACCACTCAGGTGCGAGAGGGCATAGCGCCCTCGTCCTCGAACTCGCCCTTGTTCCAGAAACCCTTGAGCAGCTGACCATCGGGCGTTTGCATCTGGCCGCGTCCGTGCGGCAGTCCCTCTGACCACTCGCCGGAGTACCAGCTGCCGTCCGCATCATCATAGCGACCACGCCCATGCTGCAGGCTTTGCTTGAATTCGCCGACATAGGCGCTGCCGCCCCGTCTGAGTATGCCGCGTCCTTCTGCGTAGCCATTGACCATGGTGCCCTCGTAGACTTCTGTCTTCACGCCCGACTCGAACCAGGTCAGCGTGCCTTCGCCATGGACCAGTCCGTTCCGGCACTCGCCACTCCAGGTCACGGTCTCGCCGTCTTGTGGCGCCAAGTTGGCGATCTTGCAGCCTTTGGCATCGGTGATCCAATCAGTGCCGGCGGCGACCTTCAGCGGCATCGCCGCTGCGACAGCGATCAGCAGGCCGGAAATCATCGTTTTCATTGCAGTCTCCCGAGTGGCGTCACGAATCGCTGGTGTGTGCTGTTTTGGAAATTTTGAGATGGAATTTTTTCGCCAGCGCTATCCCGCTTACAGTATCATCAATGGGCACAATTCGCTGGGCGGCACCGCAAGCCCTGCACGTCGATCCAGCTAACAACGAGGGCCTCCATAGGCCGAACAAAAACAATCCGAGGAGAATCCCATGCATAGATTTGTTGTCGCGATGCTGTGCTGTGCATCCATCGCTGTCGCCACCGCCGCGCAGGCAGCTGGATGTGAACCCATGACGGCTGACGAAGCCATACAAGCCGAAGACGCCCGATACGCGGCGCAGATGGGCAATGACTTTGCTGCGATGGATCGGTTGATCGCCAATGATCTGGTGTACATCCACAGCAGCGCACTGGTCGACAACAAGCAGACCTACATCGAATCGATGCGTACCGGTGCCGTGAAGTACCGCGTGATGCGGCGCTCAGACGTCGTGGTGCGTACCTTTGGCTGCGTCGCGACGCTCACGGGCAATGGCAACTTCGATGTCACAGTGAATGACAAAGAAATGACAGTCGAGCTGCGATTCCATGCGATCTGGGCCAAGCGGGATGGCAAGGTGCAGTTCATTTCCTGGCAGGCGACCCGCCTGCCGGCGAAGTAATCCGGCGTGCCGAGGGCAGTGTGATGACCACTCCCAAAGTACTTGCGTTTGATGTGTTTGGCACCGTCGTCGATTGGCATGGCTCCATCTGGCGCGAAGCTGAATCGACGATTCCCGGCGTTGACGGAAACAAGTTTGCCTCCGCCTGGCGTGCCGGCTACAAGCCGGCAATGGATGAAGTCCGTACCGGCAAGCGTGGCTGGACCAAGATCGATGATCTGCATCGCCTTATCCTCGACCGCATACTCGCCGACTTCAGCATTGCGCTTGAAGAGGACAAGCGGCGTCAGCTCAACCGCGCATGGCACCGGCTTTCGCCGTGGCCCGATACCGTGGGTGGCATGACGCGTCTGAAGCGCAAATTCACGTTGACGACACTATCGAACGGCAATCTCGGTCTGCTGGCGAATATGGCCAAGCATGCTGGTCTGCCCTGGGACCTGATTCTCTCCGCCGAAGTCTTCCGTCATTACAAGCCCGATCCCGAGACCTACCTTGGTGTGGCAGAGATCTTTGACATTCAGCCCGGCGAAGTCATGCTGGTCGCAGCGCATGAAGATGACCTCGACGCGGCGAAAGCCTGTGGCCTGCAGACCGCGTTCATCGAACGTCCGCACGAATACGGTCCGGACATGACCGTTGCCAAAGGCGACCTCAGCCGTTTTACATTCTCTGCACGCGACCTGAATCACCTGGCTGAGCAGATGGGCGCATAAGCATAATCAATCCACTGACCTACCTGAAAAAACGGGAGCCGTACGGCAGGTGATGCAGTACGGCGAGCCCGCACGGAGACTCTCATGAAAAAAATCGGAATGATAGGCATAGGCCTGATGGGTCACGGCATTGCCAGCAATATCGTCAAGCATGGCTACCCGCTGACCGTGATGGAACATGCAGGCAATCAGCCGCTCGACAGTCTGCTCACGCAAGGCGTGCAGACGGTCAAGACACCCAGAGCGCTAGCTGCCGAAGCAGAAGTTGTTCTGCTTTGCGTCACGGGTGCGCCGCAGGTGGAAGCGGTGCTGACCGGCGCGGACGGATTGATCACTGGCCTGAAGCCCGGCAGCATCGTGATCGATTGCTCGACCTCGATACCGTCAGCCACACAAAAACTCGCCAAACTAGTCTCAGCGGCGGGCAGCAGGCTGATCGATGCCGCAATGACGCGCACACCGAAAGAGGCGGCAGAGGGCCGATTGAATCTGCTGGTGGGCAGTGATGCGCACACCTTCGAGACTGTGAAGCCAGTCCTCGATTGCTTTGCCGAGAACATTCATCACATGGGTGAGGTGGGCGCGGGCCATCAGATGAAGCTGTTGCATAACTATGTGTCGCTGGGTACGGTGACGGTGATTGCTGAGGCTGCGGCCTGCGCGCGCAAGTCCGGCATTGCGCCGGAAGAGTTTGTCGATGTGCTGCACAAGGGCGGTGGCTGGGGCGCGGCGCTGGAGCGACTGAAGCCCTACCTGCTCAATGGTGGCGACACCTCGAATCTGCGCTTCTCTTTGTCGAATGCAGCCAAGGATCTCGGCTATTACACGACGTATGCAGCGGACACGCACGCCGACCATACCGTGGCCTCCGCAATCAAGCAGACCATCATGCAGGAGTGCGATGCGGGCCGGGGCGATGAGCACATGCCGAACATGATTGCCCATATCGCTGCACGCAAGGCATAAACCCGATGCTCAATACCTATGAGATTGCCACCATCGATGGCGACGGCATCGCGGTGAAAGAGACTGGCACCGATGAGATCAGCAAGGTGATCGCGCATATTCGCAAGGGCGTCGTGAATGATAGGTACGCCAGCAATGCGTCCGTGCGCGAAGACGGCCGGCTGATGACCGACCTGAAGCTGGTGCAAGTAAAGACGCCGGAAGAATCGAAGTATCCGTGGGATTACTACAAGATCGTGCGCAGCATTCCCGCTGCCGAGGCATTCATGACCAAAGCTGAAAGCAAGTGCGCTTTGTGGAAGTAACGATGGAGCGGAGCGTCATCATCATCCCGGCGTAGGCCGGGATCAAAGGGCGTCATTGAACGAGGTTCGTTGGATCTAGCCTCAGGGCGGGGAAGTCAACTGTGCAACACCGACAGAGCTTGGGGGTTGGCTTCAACTATTTTCAATAGTGCCCGAGCAGGTCCAGCGGGGCGCACACGCTTTTGCTCCCAATTTTGCAAAGTCTTAGGCTTGACTCCGATCAGATAGGCGAACTGTGTTTGTGACATGCCTGTCCGTTCGCGAATGGCTTTGACGTCGGGCTCTGGGAATTCCCGCATTACCAAGCCACCCACCCGCTCTCCGCGCATGTGCTTGCCCATATCTTTGAGACTCGTCAGCAGCTCGTCGAATTTTGCATCATCCATATCGCGTCACCTCGTCCATTAGGGCAGCCAGCCGTTGCAGCTGCTCTTGTGTAAGATTTTCTGCCACATTTTTTGCGTAGGCATAAACCAGATAGCATCGCTGCTCGCTCACCCAGTGGTAGTAAATCACTCTTGCGCCCCCCCGTTTCCCGCGGCCGGGTAGCGGCACTCTCAGCTTGCGCAACCCTCTTCCGCCTGGGATCAAACTTCCGGCTGCAGGATTTTCGATTAAGCAATGTTGTATTTCTATAACTTCGTCTTCGCTGAATAGGCTGGCTGAGCACCGCACAAATGCGGGCAACTCTATGAAAACCATGGCCGATTATACGCTAGAAGCGGAGTTTCTCAACCCCTTGGCGCGCTGGGTGGGATGGGCTTGCAGCAGACTAATTGAGCAAGCGATAAGGCATCTGGCGAGGCTGTTCATGAGTTTGCTCGGGGATGTTTTTTAGTTGATAAAGGTTCAAACCCTCATCAAACCGGCAAACCCCAAGCCGTGGCAAGTATCAGTTTCCAGATGACGTCGAAACTGCCACACCCGGAGTGGGCGCACGGCTCCAAGGCAAAGTTTTGAAGACCATGCGCCTCGTCATTATCTTTACCCCACCCGAATCAACCGCTTCCCCAGATTCTCGCCGCGATACAGCCCCGCAATCGCATCCGGCGCGCGCTCTATTCCCTCGAGAATGTCTTCCTCAAAATGAATAGCGCCGTCGTTTACCCAGCGTGCAAGATCAGCGCGAGCCATCGCATAGTGATCTTGATGATCGAGTATCACGAAGCCCTGCATGCGTGCGCGCTTGACCAGCAGGTGACGTTCGACGCGCGGGCCCAGCGGTGGCGGGTCCCAGTTCGCGATGGAGGCGGTACCGCAGACGATCACGCGTGCACCGACATTCAGATAGGGCATCACTGCATCACTGATCGTGCCGGAGGTGTTGTCGAAGTAGATGTCGATGCCATCCTTGCAGGCATGGGCGAGTTCGGCCGCAAAGTCCTCGCGCTGATAATCGACGGCGTGGTCATAGCCAAATCGATTCAGACATAACGAGCGCTTGGCTTCGCCGCCCGTAATGGCGATGGTGTTGCAGCCCTTCAGGGTGGCGATCTGTCCGACAATGGATCCGACAGCACCTGCGCCTGTTGAAACCAGCACGGTCTCGCCCGCGCGCGGTTCGCCGATCTTCAATAATCCGTAATGTGCCGTGATGCCATTAATACCCAGCACGCCGAGGTAGGCTGACAGCGGAAGATCAGAGGCATCGATACGGCAATCGATCGCGGAGTGATCAACGGCAGCATATTCCTGCCAACCGAACATGCCCGTCACCAAAGTGCCCACGGCCCAGTCCGGATGGTTCGATGCAATGATCTCGCCAGCGGCGAAGGAGCGCATCACGTCGCCTATCTCTACCGGTTTTGAATAATTCGCCGCTGCATTCACCCAGCCGCGCATGGCGGGTTCGACGGACAAATAGCGATTACGAATCAGTACCTGCCCGCTGGCCGGGCGGGGTAGTGGCGCACGCTCGATACGGAAATGCGCCGCTTGCGGAATGCCTTCGGGGCGGCTGGCCAGGACGACCCGGCGATGCATGGTGTCGCTCATGGGCCAGCCTCCGTATCAGATCAGGTGAATCAGATCAGCCGCGACCCACATACGGCATGTTGGTCGCCATGATGGTCATGAACAGCACATTGCTTTCCAGTGGCAGCTGAGCGATCTGGAGCACGGCTTGTCCCACATGCTCGGCATTCATGCGCGGTTCGACCTTGATTGATCCATCCGCTTGCAGGATGCCATTCGCCATTTTCTCTGTCATTTCAGTGGCTGCGTTACCAATGTCGATCTGGCTGCACGCAATATGATCATTGCGGTAGTCGAGTGCAATCGATTTGGTGAGACCTGAGATCGCATGCTTGGTGGCCGTGTAAGGCAGCGACAGCGGACGCGGTGCATACGCTGAGATCGAGCCATTGTTGATGATGCGACCGCCTTTCGGTGATTGTGCCTTCATCATGCGTATGGCTTCCTGTGCGCACAGAAAGGTACCCGTGAGGTTGGTGTTCACCACGTTCATCCAGTCTTCGTACTTGATATCTTCAGCCAGCGTCGCGGTGGTGAAGGTGCCGGCATTATTGAACAGCAGGTCGATACGGTCGAATTTGGCTTTCAGCTTCGCGAACATGTCTTTCACGCTCGCCGGATTGCCGACATCGCAGGTGACGGCGAGACAGTTGCTGTCATTGCCGCCAATGTCTTTGATGGCTTTTTCCAGCTTGTCGAGATTGCGACCGGAAAGAACGATCTGGTAGCCAGCACCCAGCAGTGCGCGGGCCGCTGCCTTGCCAATGCCGGTGCCGGCGCCTGTGATGAGTGCAACGCGAGGTGTGGAGGTGCTCATGGAGGCCTTTATGGGTCTTGGGTTTTGGGTGTTGGAGTAAAAATGCGTGCTGTTTAATATTCAGACTCGAAATCTGTTTCATACCGTCGCCGGCGGCGGCGATATTTGAGGTAAGCGATATAGGCCAGTAGCAGGCCAATGAACAATGAGATCAGCGAGTTCGGGAATGATGAGTTCGCCGCGAGCAGTAGCTCGATCAGCGAGAACAGCAACAGCACAAGTTGCGAGAAGTAGTACCAGACGGTTCGCCAGGGAATCATGAGGGTCTCCTTGCTGAAGCAGCGTTCTCGCTGCGATCTCAATGTTGCGGTATGGCCTGCCGGATCAGTGCCAGCAGCTCATCATAGTCATCGACAGCCTTGAATTGCGGGAACTGCGCGATGACATTATCAGGCGCATGGAACAAAAAGCCGGCATCGGCTTCTGCCAGCATCGTCGTGTCATTGAACGAATCGCCCGCCGCGATCACACGATAGTTCAGACCCTGGAACGCGGCCACGGCCTTGCGTTTCTGGTCGGGGATGCGTAGCTTGTAATCCGTGATTCGATCATCCTTGACGATCAGTGTGTGACACAAAAGCGCCGGCATGCCAAGCTGGCGCATGAACGGCGCCGCGAATTGTTCGAAGGTGTCCGACAAAATGACGACCTGTACTTCCGAGCGCAGCTGGTCCATGAACGTTTTGGCCCCCGGCAGCAGCGGCAGGGTAGCGATCACGGCCTGAATATCCGACAAGCGCAGCCCATGCTGGTCGAGAATCGCGAGCCGGCCCTGCATCAGTTTGTCGTAGTCGGGCTCGTCGCGCGTGGTGCGGCGCAGCTCGGGGATGCCGGTTTTATCGGCGACAGCAATCCAGATTTCTGGCGTCAGCACGCCTTCCATATCCAGAGTGACGAGGGCTTGTTTCACGGTTTTGTTGGGTTGATGGCGGAATCAGGCGAATACTCTACCATCGCACGCTCCGGTGTCCGCAAGTCACCGAACCAATGTCTCGACATTGCCATCGACCGACAGGCTCTGTCCCGAGATGGAAGCGCCGGCCTCCGAGCACAAAAAGACGACTGTAGCGCCGATGTCGTCGGCGCTGACCATGCTGCGCAGCGAGACCCGTTGCAGCACGCGCTCGCGCATCTCGTGGACCGTCACGCCCGCGGCCTCGGCGCTGGCACCCAGTACGCGGTCTTGCCGCGGGCCTTCGACGATGCCGGGCAGTATGGCATTCACGCGGATCTGGTGGGGCCCGAGCTCAGTGGCCCAGGTTTCGGTGAGTCCGATGACGCCATATTTCGTCGCCGAGTAAGGCGAGCGGCGCGGAAATGCAAGCCGGCTGGCGACCGAGCCGATGTTGATGATGCTGCCGTGCCGGCGTTGCTTCATGCCGGGCACGGCGCCGCGCGTGCAGAGGAAGGTGCCGGTCAGGTTCACCTCCAGGCAGTGCGTCCAGTCGGCGAGTGTGATGTCTTCAACAGCCGCCGTGGGCCCGGCGATGCCCGCATTGTTCACCAGAATATCGAGTCCGCTCATCTGCTGCTCGATCTCGGCAAACATTGTCGACACCTGCGATTCTTTCGTAATGTCGGCAACGCTGATGCTGATGCCCGGCAGCGACTGCTGTGCTTCTTTCAGCGCCGCGGCATTCGTGCCGCAGATATGCACGCGCGCGCCTTGCGCGACCAGTGCCTGCGTAATAGCCAGCCCTATGCCTTGTGCGCCGCCGGTCACGAGCGCGCGGCGGCCATGCAGGTGACAGGTCAAAGGGGTCAGAGGGGAATGCACGGGCTATGTCTCATCATGTGATGTTTTTCTTATTCCACGCGCCGTGTGGCCGGCATTGCAGCATGAAATGCTTGGCGTACTATAGCAGCGAGCGGCGTGGTGATGGTGCTCAAGCAATCACTCGCGGCGCTCTGAGCTGCGCAGGCGCACGCGCTTGCCGCCCATCTTCTGGCTCGCCTCCGCGATCATCCGGTTCAGCAGCGCGACATAGTCGGGATGATCCCCGCCCATCAGCGGTTCGGCCAGCGGCTCGCCATTCGAATTCACCAGCAAGAGCGTGGGTGTCATGGCGATTTTGTAGCGCCGCGCCAGCGCTGCCTCGGTCAGCCGTTGTCCGTCGAAACCCGTCAGCTCACGTTCGCCGGTGACGGACACTTCGCGTATCAGCGGCTGCTCATCTTCTCTCAGCCCGCGCATCATCGGTATCAGGTAGTCGTGACGGACGATGCGGCAATAGCTGCAGCCGGGCAGCGTGAAGAACAGGATCACCGGCCGCTGGGTGGCCGCTGATGCGGCACCATCCTGTGGCAGCTGCACGGCTGGTGGCAGCGCGCGCAAGCCTGGCTGGGCAGCGGCTGAGATACTCACGCTCAGCATGGCAAGAAAGATCATCAGGGTTCGCATAGCCGCTATTGAACACCAAAACCTGAGCGGCTGCGTGGTCCGGCCAATGTAGCCCGCAGCAGGGAGATTGGACGGTGTGAGGGGGCGGTGTGAGACACTCGCGCTCTGCTGCCTATGGGTTACCTGCCCTTACCCTACTGCCTATGCGTTCTCACCACGCCGTATCCGCTGGACTTTGGCGACCGCCCGCGCCGCCAATACGCTCAAATCTGGCCATCGGATGGCGCATTCTGTTCGGCCGCGCACCCGGGCTGCTACACACCTTGCCGCGCGATTGCTACACCAGAGATATTGTCAGCGTGCCCATCGGACGCCGCCCGGTGTTCATCGTCAATCATCCCGAGACCATTCGGCGGATCTGTGCAGACGACCGCGAGTTTTATCCCAAGAGTGATTTGATGATATCGACGCTGATGCCGCTGCTCGGCGAGGGTGTGCTGATCTCCGAGGGCGAGCGCTGGGAGCATGACCGCAAGATGCTGGAGCCAGCATTCATGCAGATGCGGCTGGAAGCCTTGTTTCCCAAGATGCGCGAAGCGGTCGATGACTGGATGCGCCGGCTGCGGGCATTACCTGCAGGGACTCGCGTCGAACTGGAATCAGAGCTGAGCCGGGTCACCGCAGACGTGATGTTCCGCGTGCTGTTCTCCCAGCCTATCGATGGCGAGCAGGCATCCAAGGTCTTTCAGGCATTCGACAACTTTCAGCGACGCAGCCCGCAATTCGATCTGCGTGTCGTACTTGATAGTGACCCTGTGCGACCGACGTCGCCATCGCACGAATTACTTGACGAGGCGACGCAGATACGCGGCCTGATCGAGTCGCTGCTTGACGAGCGCCTCTTGCGATTGGACCGGGGAGAGCATTTCATCGATTTCGCGCAGGCAGTCATCGATGCGCGCGATACTAATGATCAACCCTTCCGTCGTGCGCAGTTAATCGATCAACTCGCAGTGTTCTTTCTTGCTGGCCACGAGACCACGGCCAGTGCGCTGGCATGGACATTTTTTCTGTTGTCGCAGCAGCCGCACTGGCTACAAGGCATGCGCGATGAGTTGGACCACACACTCGGTGATCAGGCGTTTGCTTTCGCTGATTTCAGACGACTCAGCGTGACAAGAAAGATTCTCCGCGAGAGCTTGCGGCTGTATCCGCCCGTAGCCTTTCTGACGCGCCGCGCATCAAGAGAAGATCGCTTCGGCAAGCTGAAGGTGCCCACAGGCAGCTTCATCGTGATTTCCCCCTGGCTGGTGCAACGTCATCACGCCTACTGGGCGCATGCGGATCGTTTTGACCCTTCGCGCTTTGATGAGGATGCATCAGCACCGGTGACAGGAACCTACCTGCCTTTTGGTCTGGGGCCGCGTGCCTGCACTGGTGCGATGGTCGCGCAACTCGAAGCCACCTTGCTCTTGTGCGAAGCCTGGCGCCAGTTTGATTTCGTGCCAGTGGCGCCCGAGGCGGTACAGCCCGTGACTCGTGTCAGCGTGCGTATTGAAGGCGGTTTGCCCGTCATCATTCGTGCGCGATCGCCACCAACCTGATCAGTGAAACCGTCGGTAACGATCACAAATACATCGCCGCGTTGGTAATGAATGGGCAGATCGCTGGGCTCGTCCTCGGGATCGGGCGGGTTTTGGTAGCCAAGGCTGGCGCGCGATGCCAGATGCCGGAGCACGCTGCCTTCATTTGTCAGTTGGAACAAACCGATCTTGGCACCCTCGAAGCGTAGCTGTGGCCCGCCCGGTATCGCATCCAAGCCACGCCAAAGAAGGAGCTGAGCAAGATGAAAGTCAGCATGCCCAGCGGGAGCCACATCAGCTTTTGCGAAACATTGTGATGAACGAACGATGTGAACAAATAGTGTGCGAAGTAAGTAGCGATATACGCCACAGTCAGTTTGTACAGCCAGGGCGCATACTTCTTTATGTCTTGTCTGGATGAATGCGGCGAATCTTGGCAGTGCTGCTGATTTCTCCTCAGTGGGTAAGCACCGACCGTGCATTACTGGCTGGCGACTAATATTGGACGATTTTGCAAAACTTAGCGAACTGTTAAATCAAGAGGGCGCCCATGTGCAGCCCTGTTTGCTTTAGTCGCTGCACTGAGCCGACGGGGTATAAGTTAAGCTGTAGAGCGAGATTCAAATCAATTATCAGATTGCTAAACAGATGTCTCAGGTCACCGCACTCACCGACAGGGCGATCGCTTTTTGCGCTGCGAAGTTTGAATCTTCCCCACCGGCGGGCGAGGCAGGTCTGTGTTGCGTGCCAAATCGCGCCGAGCTCGTGCGCATCTTGCAGGAAGAAGGTGGCGAGCCTGATCCTTATCTGACGGTGGCGGCCGTATTGGGTGGTGTGTTGCAGTACACGCCGACCGCAGAAGAAGAAATCCTGAAAGCCTTCGGTGTCGAAGTCGCTCTGATCATCGCCGAGTTGACCGAGAACAGTAAATTCACCCTCGCCACGCGCAAGACCCTGCGCCTGACAAGAATGCCTGGCCTCTCGCGCAAGGCCAAGCTGATTCTTCTTGCAGAAATCATCGAAACCTTGCGTCAGATCGCCAGCAAGACGGCACCCAGCAGCTGGTCGGTGCAGCAAAAGCAGGCATTCTTTGAATGTGCCGAGAAAATGATTGCCGCGATGGGAAATGTGAATACCACCCTGCTGGCAATTTATCTCGCTGAGCTGGAGGCGGCGAAACTCAGTATCGTGACCAAACCAACGGCCGTTGCCAAGCGTTGACCGCACCGCCGGTGGAATATGACAGCCTGTCCTCAGTGCCGCACGATACTGGCTGCCACTTAGGCTGGCTCAGACCTGAGACAAAAAAACCTGCGGTCAGTGCCGCAGGTGAGTTGTCCGTATGACTGACCTGAGGGCGTTTTATTTGCAAGCTGCCCGGGCTTCCTCGAGAAGCTTCTTCCCGTCAAAGCCTTTTGCCGTCATGTCTTTGACCCATTCTTCGGTGACGCTCGCAGTCGCTGCTTCCCAGCGTTTGACTTCTTCAGCGGGCAGTGAATAGAACGTATTCTTCCGGGCCTCGGCAGATTTCTTTCCGGGGATGATGTCATCGACAAAAACTTTGCCAACCCAAGCCGATGGTTCCGGGCCGCTGTTCGCATCGATGACTTTCTTTAGCTCCGGTGGCAGGCTGTCGTATTTCGCCTGATTCATCGCGAAGATGAAGGCCGTATTCGAGATTTGTGCCTCACCGGCACCGGCATCGGTATGGAACTTGGTGATCTCTTCGAACTTCATCGACGGAATCACTTCCCAGGGAATGATTGCGCCATCAATCACGCCTTTGGACAGCGCTTCGGCTGCCTGCGGCAGTGGCATCGGCACCGGTGTTGCACCGAGCGCTGCGACCATCTTCGACGACTGACGGTTGGGCGCGCGTATTTTCAGACCCTTGAAATCATCCAGCGTCTTGACCTGTTTTTTCACGGTGTGCAGCAGTGAGCCATCATGCAGATGGAACAGAATCGGCTTGACGCCTTTGTATTCCGCACTCGCGTTCTTTATGGCGTAATGCCAGAGACCGCGGCTGGCGCGCTCGGAGTCGCGCACCATGAAGGGCAGCTCGAACGCTTCAGTCACCGGGAAGCGACCGGCCTGATAGCTAGGCACCGTCCAGATGATGTCAGCAACACCATCCTTGGCCTGATCGAACAATTGTTGCGGCGAGCCACCCATCTGCATCGACGGATAGATCTGGCACTTGAGCTTGCCGGCCGACTCTTTCGCGATCTTGTCGCACCAGGGCACCATGAAATTTTTGTGTGCCGTCGAGCCGGGCGGCAGGAAGTGGTGCACCTTCAGCGTGATGGTCTGTGCCGATACGAAGGCAGCGGGCAGCAGCATCAGCCATCCGCACAGGTGCTTGGCAAGCATTGTTCTCATTGTCTTCCCTTGAGGAGTCAGTAGTTTCGTGTGGGTTTCAAAACAGGCAAGCACACGCAAAAAATATATTTCATGTGCGCTGGGCGGCCGCGCGAGCGCGGCCACGTGATTGTAGTACAGCCAGCTGATTTGTCTAAAAAAACGGCCGCGTGAGCATTGAAAAAACTGGTATCTTGCGACGCTGGTTTGTACGGTCAAGGGAAAAGCATGTCCTCAGCAATACCCTCGAGTGGGGTGATCGGCGTGGTTGGCGCGGGCGCCATGGGCACCGGGATCGCCCAGCTTGCTGCGGCCGCTGGTCATCGCGTGGTGCTGTTTGACACGCGCGAAGGCGCGGCCGCCAGTGCCTGTGCGTCGGTGCGCAAAGTGTATGCCTCGCTGGTCGAGAAAGGGCGGTTGAGTCCTGAGCAGGCGACGACCTCATCCGCCAATCTGAGTGCGGCGAATACGCTAGAGGACTGTCGTGATGCCGCGCTGGTGATTGAGGCCATTGTCGAGCAGCTCGACGCCAAGCAGCAGTTGTTTCTGTCGCTGGAAAAGATCGTCAGCGATACCTGCATCCTTGCGACCAATACCTCCTCAATCTCGGTGACAGCCATTGCGGCAAAGCTCGCGCATCCGCAGCGGCTGGTCGGCATGCATTTTTTCAATCCGGTACCGCTGATGCAACTGGTGGAAGTCATCAGCGGTTTAGCAACGTCGGCATCGGTGGCTGACCGCATCGTCGCCACCGCATCTGCCTGGGGCAAGCTGCCGGTGCGCGCCACCTCGACGCCGGGATTCATCGTGAACCGGGTCGCTCGGCCTTTTTATGCGGAGGGTTTGCGTCTGCTGCTGGAGCAGGCTGCTGACCCTGCCACGATCGATGCGGTGATGCGCGAAGCAGGGGGTTTTCGTATGGGTCCGTTCGAGCTGATGGACCTGATTGGGCATGACGTAAATTACGCAGTCACGCAATCCGTGTTCGATGCCTACTACCACGATCCCCGCTTCACACCTTCCATTATTCAAAAAGAATTGCTGAACGCAGGTTTCCTGGGCCGCAAATCCGGGCGCGGATTTTATCCCTATGGCGAAGGTGCACAGCCCCCTTCTCCACAACAGCTGCCTGCCTGCACCGAGTCCAGCGAGTCCAGCGAGCCTGTGCTGAACCCAAGCTCGGTCATCGGCAGCATCATCGCTGCCCGCCTTGGCGCCGCAGGCATAGCTTTTGGTCTGATGGAGTCCGGCCTGTCAGAGGCGCCACTGCTCATGGTAGACGACGCATCGCTTTACCTGACCGATGGTCGCAGTGCGACACTGCGCGCTGCCGAGTATGGCAAGCCGGATACGGTGCTGATCGATCTCGCGCTCGACTTCGAGAAGACGACACGCTTGGCGATTGCTGCCGCTGATCAATGCTCAGCGAAAGCGCTTGATGCGATTGCCGGCGTACTGCAAGCGGCGGGCTATCGGGTGAGTTTGCTGCGCGACGTGCCCGGCATGGCGGTAATGCGCACGGTCGCCATGCTGGCCAATGAAGCGGCCGATGCGGTGAATCAGGGTGTGTGCACTGCCGCTGATGCTGATCTGGCGATGCAAAAGGGCGTCAACTACCCGCTGGGTCCGCTGGCATGGGCCGAGCGCATTGGCGTGGACACAATACTGAGGGTATTGCAGCGCCTGAGCGAGGAATACGGCGAAGACAGATACCGGGCATCGCCGCTGCTGCGGCGTGTGGTCGCCAGTGGCAAGCGGTCGTTCAGTACCTAGCTTGCTGCGCCGAGACGAACTGCGAGACGACCTCTGTCAAACGTTGCGGCTGGTCTCGGTGAGGTGAGTGGCCGCAATCGGCGAGAGGCACCACGACGGTCGCCGGAAGTATCCGCTGTATGCCAACGATTTGTTCCATCGTGCCGTATTCATCGTCTTCACCTTGCACCGCGAGTAGCGGGCAGTGTATGGATGTCAGTTCAGCTTCAATCGACCAGTGGCGGAATGCCGGCGATAGCCAGATATCGTTCCACCCATAGAACGCAGAATCCACGTCCTGGTGATAGCGGGCGAGCCGCTCGCGTAGTCCCTGATGCCAGTAGGCCTCGCGCGCGCGCTGTATGCTGGCGATGCTGATTGCTTCGACCCGGATGTGTGGAGCGACCACCACTACACCCGCGCAGCGATCTGCAAAGCGCGACGCGTATAACAAACTGATCGAACCGCCATCGCTGTGTCCGAACAGCCAGGGTCGGTCCACTGGCAGTTGCGACAATAACGCGGGTAGTACCTCAAATGCCTGCCGATGCATGAAGTCTGTATCCCAGTGTTCATCTTTGTCGCGTGGTGTCGACTGTCCATAGCCCGGACGCGAGTACACCAGACCGCGCATCTTCAGCTGGCGGCACAGCTGATCGGGGAATTCCCTCCATAGCGCTACCGACCCCAGACCTTCGTGCAGAAAGACCATCACCGGTGCGTTAGCATCGCTCTCACCGACCCATTGATACTCAATGCAGATCGGTCGCTTGCACCAGTCCATCGTAAGGTGCACTACAGCGCTCGCAGCTTGAAGCGCTGTATCTTGCCTGTCGCGGTCTTTGGCAAGTCACTTACGAAGATGATTTCGCGTGGATACTTGTGCGGGGCGAGGCGAGTCTTCACATAAGCCTTTAACTCGGCTTCGATAGGCTGTTCCTGTTGCGCTGGATCACGCAAGACCACATAGGCCATCGTCTTGATCAATCCCTTCTCATCGGATTTGCCAACGACGGCGCATTCGAGCACAGCCTCGTGCCCCATCAGCGCCGACTCCACTTCAATCGGCGACACATACTGGCCGCTGACTTTCAGCATGTCGTCACTGCGTCCCGCGTAAGTGTAATAGCCGTCGTCGTCTATGACGTATTTGTCGCCACTCTTTACCCAGTTGCCCTGAAAGGTGGCGATGCTTTTTTCATGCTGATTCCAGTACAGGTGCGCTGCGCTTGGACCTTGTATGTAAAGATCGCCGACATCACCGGTACGTACCGGATGGCCTTGCTCGCTGCGCAGTTCGACCTGATAGCCCGCCACTGGCGTGCCGGTGGTGCCATACTTGATCTTGCCAGCGTGGTTGGAGAGGAAGATGTGCAGCATCTCTGTCGAGCCTAGCCCGTCGAGTAGGTCGCAAGCAGTCAGTGCGCTGAATTTTTCGCCAACGTCTTTCGGCAGCGCTTCGCCTGCCGAGGCGCATACTCTCAGTTTCAGCTGTGAGCGAGCTGGAAATTCGGGTGAAGCCAGCATGGCCACATACAGGGTTGGCACACCATAGAACACCGTGGGTTGGTGCGTTGTCAGTCGTTCGAACACGGCCGCCGGCGTAGGACGCTCGGCCATCAGCAGCACGGAGGCGCCGACCGACAAAGGAAAGGTGAGTGCATTGCCCAGTCCGTAGGCGAAGAACAGCTTCGCGGCAGAGAACACCAGATCGTCCTCGCGCAGCCCGAGCACAGGCTTGCCATACAGTTCCGCGGTCCAGTAGAGATTCGCATGCGAATGCACGGTACCCTTGGGCATGCCCGTGGAGCCGCTCGAATACAGCCAGAACGCAAACTGGTCGGCCAGTGTATCGGCGTAACCGGTCTCTGGCAAAGCTTCGTTGTCCAGCAACTGGTGGAATGCATGTGCCGCGGTGTTGTCGCCTGCCACGACGACGGGCACGTTCATGCCCGTCTGAGCCAGTGCATCTTTTACGACAGGCAGCAGCGGTGCGGAGACGATAATCAGTTTCGCATCGCTGTGCCGGAGCATGTAGGCGTAATTGTCGGCGGGTAGCAGCGTATTTACCGGTACCGGTACGATGCCAGCGAACAGTGCGCCCAGAAAAGCCACGGGCATATCCACCGTATCCTGCATCACCAGCAGGATGCGCTGCTCTGGCTGCACGCCTCGCTTCAACAAACCAGCGGCACAGCGTCGTGTTCGCAGATCGAGTTCGCCGTAGCTGATCGCCTGATGATCGTCGCGATACGCCAGCTTGCCGGCACGGCCCGAATTCAGCGCCAGCACATGACGAGCGAAATTAAAACGCTCAGGTGGCGCCTGGTGCGTTGCATGCATGTTGGTCTCCTCCAGCCGGCGAGTCTTGTGTTATGTGCCGCGCTGCATTTTAGCGTCGTGCTGCCTCTCTTAAAGCTTCAGCTCCGTGCTCTGCTGCGCCATCAGTTCTAGTACGTTGGACGGTGCCTGTATCGCACTCTTGCGATGGTAGAAAGCGAGGGCGCGCAAGCCGCCCAGCTCTTCCCCACCGCCGGCACGACCGGGACCGCCATGAATCGAGCCGGGCATGACATTGCCATGACCGGTATGTGTCTTGGCCACTTCCGGGCTGACGACATGCACGCGACCGTGAGAAGCCGCAAGCGCTTCGGCGGTACTGGCCATCCACGGGACATCGGCGCTGTAGATCGATGCCACCAGTGAACCCAGACCCCGATGCGCGATATCGATCGCGTGGGCGGCATCTTTGTAGCCGATTAGTGACGACACCGGCCCGAACACCTCATGGCGATGGACCTCTACTGCGGCATCGGCATCACGCACACCGAGCAGGGTAGCGCCCATGCACGCAGATTTTTCATCCGCATCAAGCAGCGGTTGCGCTGTGCCGTCGAACAGCACGCTGGCTTCGGCGCTGAGCAAGGCCAGCCCCTCGCGCGCGCTGTCATATTGTTCGCGGCTGACCAGCGAACCCATGCCGGTGTCGGGGTGACGAGGATTGCCAACGCGGATCGCAGCCAGCTTGGCTGCGGCCGCTTCTGCAACGGCATGCATCACGGCTTTGGGCACCAGCGCGCGTCGCGGCGCGGTGCAGCGCTGGCCGCTCTTGATCGTCATGTCTTTGACGAGATTGTCCACATACAGATCGAAGGCGGGCGTGCCGGGCAGCGCGTCTTCGCCGAGCACGGTGACATTCAGGCTGTCGGCTTCGATATTCGTGCGCACCGAGTCACGTGCAATCGATGGGTGGCTGCGCAGCTTGGCGGCCGTGTCGGCCGAGCCGGTAAACGACAGGACATCGAAAGGCGTGAGCGCATCCAGCAATCCTGCCGAGCTGCCGCAGACGATGGATAGCGCGCCTGTCGGGAAGACGCCGGCTTCAATCACGTCGGCCACCATGCGATGCGTGAGCCACGCCGTCACGGTCGCTGGTTTCACGACGACCGGTACGCCCGATAACAGGGCGGGCGCGGCTTTCTCCCACAGCCCCCAGGCGGGGAAATTGAACGCATTGATGAACAGCGCCAGCCCGCGGATCGGCACCATCAGGTGCTGTGACTGGAACAACTGGTCCTTGGACAGGATGCTGGCTGCGCCATCCTTCAACGTGCGCGCATCGCTGAGCGCCGCACCCAGCTTGGCGTAATAGCCAAGGGTGAACAGCCCGCCTTCAATGTCGACGGCGGAATCGTTTTTGGTGGTGCCGGAGTTCGCGAGCGAGATCGCGTAGTACGCCTCTTTGTTGGCTTGCATCACCTTGAGCGCTTCGGACAGCATCGCCGCGCGCTGGGCGTAGGTCATGGCGTGCAGCGCATGCCTGCCTTCGCGGCGCGCG
Organism: Oxalobacteraceae bacterium; assembly: GCA_046090895.1. Classification (GTDB taxonomy): domain Bacteria; phylum Pseudomonadota; class Gammaproteobacteria; order Burkholderiales; family Burkholderiaceae_D; genus Pernthalerella. Next base: position 141,899 of record JBJTAS010000005.1, read on the forward strand.
TAGTCAAAGGCTGCTGGAAGGCCGGATGCCGCCCCCCCCGTGCTGGCCAGCGCATCGCCGGTCACCGGGTCGGTGAGGGTGTGCGCGGGCGATGACGCCGATTGCCATGCGCCGTTCAGGTAGTTATTCAGGAAAAGGGTCATGATGGCCTGAGGTGGGTTGAGGACAGTAGCCGCTCAGGTGCGCCGTAGAGGCACAGCAGCGGGCATTGGTATTTTTGAATAATGAATTTATAATGCATCCACGATCGAGTGTAAGTGCAATATCTTGCTTGCGTCAAGAATGCCGCCCACCTCACTATGACAGCTTCGTCCACAACCGCAGAAAAAGACCCTTTCCTGACCGCGCTGGGTGAGCGGCTCAAGCTGTTGCGCGCCCGTCGCGGGCTGACCCGCAAATCGCTGGCACACATGGCCGAGGTCTCCGAGCGCCATGTCGCCAATGTCGAATCCGGGGTCGGCAATGCATCGATACAGTTCCTCCGGCAGCTGTGCGGGGTACTGAACTGTTCGCTGGCCGAGATGACCGGCGACGAGACGGCGTCCTCGGCCGACTGGCTGATGATCCGCGAAATTTTACGTGGCCGCAGCGAAGAAGAGCTGGCCAAGGCGCGCTCGGTACTGGCGGATTTGTTCGAGTCGCCGACCAGCGAGGCCAGCCGTCGCCGCCGTATTGCGCTGATCGGACTGCGTGGGGCAGGTAAGTCCACACTCGGCCGGCTGCTGGCAGCACACTGGCACGTGCCTTTCATCGAGCTCTCGGGCGTGATCGAGCAGATGGCCGGCTGCAGCATCGCCGAGATCCATGCGCTGTATGGTCAGACCGCCTACCGCCGCTATGAGCAGCGTGCGCTGGAAGATGTGATTCAGCATCACGCGCAGGCCGTGATCGCCACCCCGGGCGGCATCGTGTCCGAGCCGGCGACTTTCAATTACCTGCTGTCGCACTGCTACACGGTCTGGCTAAGGGCGACGCCCGACCAGCACATGGCGCGCGTGATCGCGCAGGGTGATTCGCGCCCGATGTCAGGCAACCGCGAGGCGATGGAAGACCTCAAGCGCATTCTCGATAGCCGGGCTCAGTTTTACTCGAAAGCGGATTGCATTTTTGATACGGGTGTTGTCAGCACCCAAGCGGCGCTGGTCGCGCTGCTGGGGCAACTGGGCAGCGAGATCGGACTGGGGCAGAAACACGCTGCTTGACGTTGCGGTCGTTCATGCAATATAGTGCGTATATTCTTAAGTAAATGCACCATATTGCAAGCGGGAGAACCATGAGCGCACCCTTCGTCGTCGATTACGAAACCTCCCCGGAAAACTACCGCCACTGGACACTGGCGACCGACGGTGCCATCGCGACCCTCACGATGAAGGTCGATGAGGACGGCGGCCTGCGCGAGGGCTACAAGCTCAAGCTCAACTCCTATGACCTCGGCGTCGATATCGAGCTGCACGACGCGGTGCAGCGCATTCGTTTCGAACACCCCGAAGTACGCACCGTGGTCATCACGGGCGGGCGCGACCGTATTTTTTGCTCGGGCGCGAACATCTTCATGCTGGGCAAATCGTCGCATGCATGGAAGGTCAATTTCTGCAAATTCACTAATGAGACCCGCAATGGCTTGGAAGACTCCAGCCAGCACTCGGGCCTGAAATTCCTCGCGGCGGTCAATGGCGCTTGTGCCGGCGGCGGTTATGAATTGGCAGCCGCCTGTGACGAGATCATTCTGGTGGATGACCGTTCCTCCGCCGTCAGCCTGCCGGAAGTGCCACTGCTCGGTGTGTTGCCCGGTACCGGCGGCCTGACGCGCCTGACCGACAAGCGCAAGGTGCGCCATGATCACGCCGACATTTTTTGCACGACCTCCGAAGGCGTGCGCGGGCAGAAGGCGAAAGACTGGAAACTGGTGGACGAGATCGTCAAGCCGGCAGCTTTTGCCGAGACGGTTCGGGCGCATGCGCTGAAACTAGCGGGGCAGAGCGACCGCCCGGCGAATGGCAAGGGCGTGAAGCTCACGCCGCTGCTGCGCAGCTTCTCCGAGAATGACGTGAATTATGAATTCGTGTCCGTGCGCTTTGACCGTGCCGCGCGTACCGCGACGATCACCGTGAAGGCACCCGCCAAGGATCAGCCGTCTGATATGGCCGGCATCGAGGTGGCTGGAGTGCACTGGTGGCCGCTGCAAATGGGTCGTGAGCTCGATGATGCGATCCTGCACCTGCGCACGAATGAAATCGACATGGGCACCTGGCTGCTGAAGACCGAAGGCGATGCCGCGAAAGTACTCGCCTGTGACAAGACACTGATTACGCATCAGTCACACTGGCTGGTGCGCGAGACGATCGGTCTGCTGCGTCGCACCTTCGCGCGCATTGATGTGTCATCGCGCAGCCTGTTTGCGCTGATCGATGAGGGTTCCTGCTTCGCCGGCACGCTCGCCGAGTTGGCTTTCGCTGCAGATCGCAGCTACATGCTGACCTTGCCGGACACGCCCGAGGCCGCGCCCAAGCTGACACTCTCTGACATGAATTTCGGCCTGCTGCCCTTGATCACCGGGCAGTCGCGATTGTCGCGCCGTTTTTATGAGGATGAGGCGCAGCTGTCGGCTGCCAGAGCGCAGACCGGCAACGCACTGGACGCTGATGCGGCGATGGCGCTCGGCCTGATTACGTCCAATCCGGATGATATCGATTGGGCCGATGAAATTCGTCTGGCACTCGAGGAGCGCGCCAGCATGTCGCCGGACGCGCTGACCGGCTTGGAAGCGAACCTGCGCTTCAACGGAAAAGAAAACATGGCTACCCGTGTGTTTGGCCGCTTGTCTGCCTGGCAGAACTGGATCTTCAACCGTCCGAACGCAGTCGGCGAGGCAGGCGCGCTGAAAGTGTATGGCAGCGGCAGCAAGGCGAAATTCGATTTCGACCGAGTATGAATATTCAACGCCAATAAAAATTCAACTAACAGATTTCAACTAACAAAACTCAACTACCCCACAAATCTACAGATCCCCGATAGGAGATATCGTGAGCTCAATTAACTACAACGAAAAAATCCCAAACAATGTGAACCTGTCAGAAGACCGCACGCTGCAGCGCGCGCTGGAGCACTGGCAGCCGAACTACCTGCAATGGTGGCAGGACATGGGCCCCGATGGCTCGCAGAATTTTGATGTGTACTTGCGCACCGCGATTAGCACCACGCCCGATGGCTGGGCGCAGTTCGGTCATGTGAAGATGCCTGACTATCGCTGGGGCATTTTCCTCGCGGCGCAGGACGAGGAACGTCAGGTACATTTCGGTGAGCACAAAGGCGAGGCCGCCTGGCAGGATGTGCCCGGCGAGCACCGCGCGAATCTGCGTCGTATCATCGTGACGCAGGGTGATACCGAGCCGGCATCGGTCGAGCAGCAGCGTCATCTTGGATTGACCGCACCCTCGCAGTATGACTTGCGCAACCTGTTTCAGATCAATGTAGAAGAAGGTCGTCATCTGTGGGCCATGGTCTACCTGCTGCACAAATACTTTGGCCGCGACGGTCGCGAGGAAGCTGAAGCGATGTTGCACCGTCATTCCGGTTCGCAGGACAATCCGCGCATTCTCGAGGCGTTCAATGAAGAGACACCGGACTGGCTGGCGTTCTACATGTTCACGTATTTCACCGACCGTGACGGCAAGTTCCAGTTGTGCGCGCTGGCCGAGTCGGGCTTTGATCCGTTGTCGCGCACCTGCCGCTTCATGCTGACCGAAGAAGCGCATCACATGTTCGTCGGTGAATCCGGTGTGTCGCGTACGATCCAGCGTACCTGCGAAATCATGAAGCAGCACGGCATCGAAGACCCCGAGCAAGTGCGTCAGCAGGGCGTGATCGATCTGCAGACGATTCAGCGCTACCTGAATTTCCACTTCAGCGTCACCATCGATTTATTTGGCGCTGATCAGTCCTCGAATGCCGCAACCTTCTACAGCTCGGGCCTGAAGGGTCGTTATGAAGAGACCAAGCGCACCGACGATCATCAGCTCAAGGGCGATCACTACAAGATCCTTGAAGTCAAGGATGGCAAGCTGATCGAGAAAGAAGTACCGATGCTCAACGCGCTGAATGAAGTGCTGCGCGACGACTACATCAAGGATTCGATTGCCGGCATCAATCGCTGGAACAAGGTACTGGAGAAGGCCGGTATTGCCTTCCGTCTGCAGGCGCCGCACAAGGCGTTCAACCGTCACATTGGCTCGTTCGCGGGCATGCGTGTGTCGCCGGATGGCCGCATCATTTCCGAGGCTGAATGGCAGGCGAATGCGCGCCACTGGCTGCCCAGCGAGGAAGATCGCGCTTATGTGGCATCACTGATGGGCCGAGTGGTCGAACCAGGCAAGATGGCGAACTGGATCGCGCCGCCCGCGATCGGCATCAACCGCCAGCCGGTCGATTTCGAATACGTGCGTTTCAACTGAACGGACGATATCCATGAGCGCGATGGAAACCGAGGTGCTGATTCGTCAGCACCTGATCGACCCTGAGGTCTGCATACGCTGCAATACCTGCGAAGAGACTTGCCCTATCGATGCAATCACGCATGACGATCGCAACTACGTGGTCGACCCATCGGTCTGCAATGGCTGTAATGCCTGTCTGCCGCCGTGCCCGACAGGGTCCATCGATAACTGGCGCACCGTGGCCAAATCGAATGCTTACTCTATCGCTGATCAACTGCAATGGGATGAGTTGCCCGAGCAGCAGGAGGTCAGCGGCGACGTACTGACGGTCGTCGCTCTTGACGAATCCCAGCAGCAGAATGCGGCGGTATCAGCGACCTCGGCGATACCGCCGCGTTCGGCGGAGAAGCCGCAACTGAATCTTTTTGACATTCGCACTCCGGTCACTGCAACCATCGCCGGCAATTACCGGCTGACCGCAGAGGATGCCGAGAGTGACATCCGGCATATCGTGCTGGACTTCGGTAACCATTTATTCCCTGTGCTGGAAGGCCAGTCGATCGGCATCATCCCGCCGGGCGTCGATGCCTCGGGCAAGCCGCATTATCTGCGCATGTACTCGATCGCCAGTCCGCGTGATGGCGAGCGTCCGGGTTACAACAATCTTGCGCTGACCGTGAAGCGCGTGGTGAGCGAGCAGGATGGCAAGCTCATCAAGGGCATTGCATCGAATTATCTGTGCGATCTGAAGAAGGGCGATCGGGTGCAGGTCACCGGGCCGTTTGGCGATCGTTTCCTGATGCCGAATCACTCGGGCTCCCATCTGCTCATGATCTGCACCGGCACGGGTGCCGCACCCATGCGCGCCATGACCGAGTATCGTCGCCGTCTGCATGCGCAGGGCACGGCGGTCGATGGCAAGCTGATGCTGTGTTTCGGCGCGCGTACGCCGGATGAATTACCGTATTTCGGCCCCTTGCTGAAACTGCCGCCCAGCCTGATTGACAAGCATTTCGCGTTCTCGCGCCTTCCCGGCGAGCCGCGCTGCTATGTGCAGGACAAGATGCGCGAAACGGCACCTGCAGTCGCGGAATTACTGAAAGCAGATACCTACATCTATATCTGCGGTCTGAAAGGCATGGAGGCCGGTGTGATGGAAGCGCTGCAGGATATCTGCACGACTGCCGGCATGAACTGGAGCATGCTGCACCAGACCATGGTGGCTGAAGGGCGCTTCCATGTGGAGACGTATTGAGCAGGAAGCTGGGTCTTCGCGATGAAAAAACGGCCAGTCATCTGGCCGTTTTGTTTTTTGCGCTGACTAGATTATTCAGAAGATGAGTTACTGCGTTTCGATTCAAGCGCAATAAGCGCATCAATAATGCGCTGGTTAGAGCGCAGATTGTTCAGGCATTCGTCCATCTGTGCGTGGTGGCTTGCCGGATCTATGTCGTCTTTCTTTGCGCGCAGCACATTGATCTTTTCGATCAAGGCTTGCTGTCCCTCCAGCGCAAGGTCAGTCACCGTCTTGCCGTTTTCGTCCAGATACTCGGTGTTCGCATTCAGTTGCAGCATCGTCAGTGCCATGGGTGCATGATGAAATTTGGTGGCAGTCTGAAGCAGCGTGGCGATCGGTATGATGTGCTGATTTTGCTGCTGAGCTGTTTCGAACAATGCGACAAACTTCTCCCGGTGCAGGTCATTCTCCGGATCAGATTGCCAGCTTTTCGACAGGCTGACAATCATTTTTGTGGTAATTCCTGCTTCCAGCACGCAGTGATCCGATGAGAATCGGAGTGCTTTTTCTAGGAGGCTGATCGGCTTGTCGGACTGCATCGCTCGTATCAGCATATTCCTGGTATGTTCGCGAAGGGAGTTTTCCTCGCGCAGACTGGCAGCAATCGCAGCCGTCGTCTTGGGCCAGCCGCGTTCTACCGCACGTTCAAGCACGCTGCTGCGCTCCAATCCGGTTTTACGGGCTTCGGAAACCAACTGGCAACCGAGCTGTGCGATCCATGCGATCAGTGGGTCAAGATTTTCTTTACCGGGATCCACCAGTATTCGCAGCACCAGTGATGAGGCGTCGATGACTTCGAAATCCAGACCGGACCCTTTGATCTGTTCCATCGTCTCGCTGAGCTGTTGGTAGGCTGACGGAGACGGGTGCCAGAGCAGATGTTCGACATTTTTCTGCAGAGCCGAAAACAGCTCGCGAGCTTGTTCTTCAGACGAGCTGTCACTCGTGGTGTCTGAGGAGGTCGCCTCTGTGTCCTGCGCTTGCTTGCTATCGGAGGAATTTGTGCTGACAGATACAGTTTTCTCGGGCAGTCGTGGCGACGAGGGTTCAATAGGCCTTGGTGAAACACCGGGAGTGAACTGGACCGGAGGGTACGGGTAGACGGAGGTAGCTGCACTTGCGTGAGGATTCGCCGTCGGTGGAAACTGCTGACTAGTTGTCGTCGTGGTCGATACGGTTGCGCCGGTCAATGAGGCTTGAGCGGACAATGGCAAGCGCCAGTCCGTGGGAGTGGGTGGCGTTGCATAGCTGCTGGCCAGTGGTGGAAATCTGGTGTCGGAGGTAAGGCCTGGCATGCTTGGTGCAGATGATGAGGCGGCCGCAGTGTCTGATGACTCTTTGTTGTTGGGCGACCAGAGGAGCTGTGACGTTTTCTCCCTGTTTTTTATTGATGGATTTTTGTCTTTTTTGGCTTTTTCATCCGGCTTCGTCACGTTGGTCAATGCTTTTCTCAGCTTGCTGAGAGGTGAGCCGGTTTTTTCTGGGGTTTTCGAAATCAGCGAAGTGCGCGATCCTGAATTGAGTGCCATCGGAGTGGATCCTTGAAGATATCGTGAATTTATCGAACAGCCGTTTTATTTTCGGAGTGTCGATAGCGCTAAAAGATGCAGACGGCGATCAGTGTTCGGTAACTAGATTTTGTTCCTAATCAATTTCTAATGCTCATCTTTTCTTTGGATGAGATTACCGAGGCAAGTGAGGCTGCGTTGCCATGAAGAGGTAGAGGTCGATATTTTGGAAGCGCTGCGGAACATCTGCGCGAATGCCGGTCCGGCCCGGGGACTACTTCCTGAGACGAGGATGGCCGACAGGAGCCTACAAGCAGAGACGTATTAATCCGAGACGTTCTCGGTGTCTCGCACGGCGCGTCGCTGAAGGTTTTGTCTTGCTGTGTCCAGTAAAACAAGCATTCTTTCGTTCCGGTTCAGCTGTAACAGCAATCTCGAGGTAATCAGTTTGTATTGATGTCGAGTGAACTGATTTTGTGCTTTCACGATATCAGCGATTTCTGTCATCAGATCCTCGCGCTTGCGAAGCAGGGGGCTAGATGCGATTTTTTGCTGAGTGTTGGTCTGGTCCGGATCAGCACCGTGGTCAAGCAGCAGCACGAGCAGCCGGTAATGTCCTGTGTGTGCTGCTTTGTGCAGTGCCCTCTCGCCATCGATGAATAAATTATTCGCGGACAAGCCAGTCAGCTGTAAAACGGCATGCAGTTTCATTCCGTACTGATCCTGTTGTGGGTATTTCTCCCATTGATGAATCAGCAGCCCGATCAGCTTAGCCAGGGATTCGTCGGTGAAGTCGAAACCCAGATTCAAAGCCATTTTCAGCAGCTTTTCAAAATCTTCGGGTGAGGTATCGGCATCCGTCATTCCGCACAGACATGAATCGAAGTCTGCCATGTCGTCATCTGTCGGTGACTGATGGCACCAGTCGCGAATCAGCCGCGCGGCATCGACGATGCGTATATCTTCAGATATCGGGTAGCCCAGATGCTCGCTGAGCTGGATCAGTATCATCAGGGTCAGCAATGACAGACCGCTCTGTTCCGCATGATTCCAGATAGACTCTATCACCCGGTGCTCACCACAAAGGGCGAGATCGCCGGCGATCAGTGCGGCCAGCTCGGGCAGCAGATCATTCTCTTTGGCGGTCGGTAGCAGTTGCGCCAGGGAGCTCGGCGCACCAACGTTGAAAAGCGTTGCCCTGGTGCCCGCCAAACACTCCAGCGTCGCTGATACGGCGGATCGAATGTCATCCAAGTCAAGCAGCTCGGGCGCTGCATCGATATCAAACAAGCCTTTGCAGTGTAGGATACGCGATACCAGTGTTGATGCATCCAGGCCTTGCAGCGCATTTGCGTTTTGCCGGATCTCGGAGATAACAGTCATCAACTGCTTTCTGTTCTTGTCTGTCGGCCTCCAGAAAAATTTTTCGAAGCATGCTGCGAGTTGATTCAGCTGCCTCTCGTCGATGCTTGGTCGGTGATCTTGCATGGACTGTGTGGACAGCATGGCGGGCTGGTGTTCCGTCGCCTCTGCGATCGCATAGGATCTTGTCAGAGGATGGCGTGGCGTTCCGGGGCGCGAGACCATCCTCGGTGAGTCGCCTCCTGAGGTGTTGGATGCGCGCGGTGGAGCGGTACCGATGCCGGAGCTTGACAAAATCTGCGTGCCCGAACTGCGTGATGGATTCAATAAAAGAGGCGGGGTGCTGTTCTGGCTCATATCGATGGTATTCAGTAATGAATCGTTGAGAGTTCTGTGGGCAATGGGTGGCCGCCCCGTATGGGTAGCGGCTCTGTATTCGCTGGTTCCTTCGGAACGAATGAATCAGGTGACACAAGCGTGTAGGGCAGTAATCCTGTTCTTGATATCCCGAGAATGCTCTGACCGCGTACCGCAAAGGTCTTACCCAAAGATTTCACTTGGGTTTCAGGCTTGACCGAACGGTTAGCATTTACTATTCGACAAATCAAAATAAAAAATACAGTAGTAGTAAAAAAATAAGATTGCGGGGGACGATGAGTCAGGCATTTTTTCGCCTGTGCCGGTGGGCCACAGGCCTGCTGTTGCTGGTCAGTGTGGCAAGCCAGGCAGTCACGCTGAAAAAAGCGGATGTCGACGCGTATCTGTCGAGCCGCTATGCGGTCGGCGATATCCATCCCAACGTCCCGGTGTGGCCCTTGTTTGCGCGCGAATCGCCGGATGCGAATGAAAAGCCCGCACTGGTCGGTTATGCATTCGAGTCTGTTGATTTCGAACCCGTGCGAGGCTATGGCGGCAAGCCGATCAATATTTTGGTCGCCATCGATACCGAGGGAAATTTTTTGTTATCGCGGCTGATTGATCATCGCGAGCCTTTGTTTCGTTCTGAGGCAGGCATCGCCAAGCTGACGGAGTTTGCGTCGCAATACGTCGGCATCACGGTGCGTCATGAAACTCATTTGCAGAATTTTCGCGCCAAGACCTCGCACGATGAGAAGCGTGCTTACCTGCATGGCGTGCAGGCCGGTACCGTCACTGCCAAAGCGATTGATCGCACCATCTTGCAATCGGCGGCGTCGGTCGCGCGTGCGCATGAGGATGCGTCGAAGAAGGGCAATATCCTCGGTGAGGGTGATTCAGTCAGCTTCATGAAAGGGGATCTCCGACAGGTCGAGGTCAAGCCGCTTCGCTGGGAGCAGCTGCTCTCGCGCCGTATGGTGGAGCCGATGACGCTCACGCGCGGACAGATCGAGAAAGCCTTTGAAGGTACGCGCGCCGCGGGTGCAGACAAAGTGGCGGCCAACCAGCCGGAAGAGGTGGCACTCCAGTTTCATATCGCGCTGGCCAGCCTGCCACAGATCGGCCGCAATCTGCTGGATGACGAGGGCTGGCGCCTGCTCGTAGCGAACATGCGCGACAGCCAGGCACTGGTCGTGAGTGAAAGCGGGCCGTTATTCAAAATGATGTATGAAAGCCAGCGCGTTGTGGACGATCTGCCATTCGTGCTGAAGCAGCACGGCAAGACCCTCATGCTGCGCTCTATCGCTTACGACAAAGGGCTGGCGGTACCCGGTTATCCCACGGCGACGCGCGTCCATGTGCTGATCGTGGACAGTGCGACGCCACTCGATCCTGCACAAGCTTTCGAACTCAATTTTCGTATTGGCCGCCGCTTTGGTACTTTCCCGAACCAGGTGGCGTATGCGGAATTCGCGCTGCCGTATCGTTTCCATGGCTGGCGAACGACGCTGTCCCACTGGTGGGATGCCGACTGGGTCGAGGCCTGGGGCAAGCGCAGTATCGATATCGCCGTGCTGCTGGCGGGCTTGGTGGTGCTTTGCATCGCGCTGCTGCGCCAGCGCACAACCGCCTTGTCGTCACGACGCCTGAAAATTTTCCGTATGGCTTATCTGCTGTTTACGCTGGGCTTTATTGGCTGGACCGCACAGGGACAGCTGAGTATCGTGAATATCACCGCGTCCATCGACGCGCTGGCCACAGGCAATGACCTGAGCTTCCTGCTGGCCGATCCAATGACAGTCATTCTGTGGATCTTTGTTGGCTTCACTTTACTGGTTTGGGGTCGCGGTACCTTCTGTGGCTGGCTCTGTCCTTTCGGCGCATTTCAGGAGCTGGTCAGTCTGATAGCCACACGTCTGGGGCTGAAGCGGCGTCGACTCCGGGGCAGCATGGATCGTCGACTGAAATGGCTCAAGTATCTGGTGCTGGCCGGTGTGATTGCCACGCTCTGGCTCGCGCCAAGCTCCACTGAGCTGGCGGCTGAAGTCGAGCCCTTCAAGACCGCGATCAGCTTGTACTTTCTGCGCGATTGGCCGTATGTCGTCTGGGCCACCGGACTGCTGATGCTGAGCGTCTTCGTCTACCGCGGCTATTGCCGGTATATTTGTCCGCTGGGTGCAGCACTGGCCGTATTTGATCCGCTGCGTCGCTGGGGTTGGATTGCGCGCCGCGATGCCTGTGGCACGCCGTGCCAGACTTGCCGGCATCGCTGCGAGTATCAATCGATTGCGCCCACTGGCAAGATCGCTTACAGCGAGTGTTTTCAATGTCTGGATTGCGTTGCGATCTATCATGACGATAAGCAGTGCCTGCCATTGATCCAGGAGCGCAAGCGCAAGGTCATACACCTTCACGAAGAAAGGGCCGCCGCATGAATCCGACACGCAGACACTACCTCCGCCTGAGCATGGGACTCGGCGTGCTTGCCGCGTATCCGTCGCTGTCCACCGCGGCGGGCGATGCCACAACACTGGAGGCGGCGTCACGCCTCGTCTGGCGCGAGCGCTCGCTCACGGGCTTTGGCACCACGCTTTGGTTGCGTGCCGGTGACGCCAGCGCGGACAAGGCCGAAGCGGCCCTTGAGAAGTCGGTTGCGCTGCTGCGCCAGATCGAGTCGCAGATGAGTCTGTTTGATGAGCACAGCGCGATCAGCCAGCTCAATCGCAGCGGCGAACTTCGCAAGCCTTCCCGCGAATTACTGAAGGTGATCGATCTGTCGTCGACCATCTCGTCGGGCAGTGGCGGCGCGTTCGACATCACGATGCAACCTTTGTGGACGGTGTGGGCGCGCGCGCAGGCCGAGTCTCGCCTGCCCACCGAACGTGAGCTGCAAATCGCGCGACAGCGCGTTAACTGGCGCGCGCTGAACGTCAGCGACAACGGTATCTTGCTGAAGAGGGGTATGGCGCTGTCGATGAATGGCATTGCGCAGGGTTTCGCAGCAGACGCGCTGCGCGCGCAAATGCGGGCGATGGGCATACAGCACGCGATGCTCGATACCGGCGAGACAGCCGTACTTGGTATGGCACCCGGAGGTTCACCATGGCGCTTTGGTATTGAGAACGTGCATGTCAGCGAAGTCAAGCCGGCGCAGGCCGCGACGGTACCCGATGGCTACGCGCTGGCCACCTCGTCTGATGCGCATACGACATTTACTGAGGATCGCTTACATCACCATATTCTGGATCCGCGCACCGGCGATTCTCCGGGCTGGTGGTCATCGGTGACCGTGATGGCAAAGAGTGCGGCGTTGGCCGATGGTTTGACCAAGGTGTTCTTCATGCTGCCCCCGCAGCAGGTGCAGCAAGTGGCACGGCGCTGGAATGTGGCAGTGATTACTCAGGATAAGCAGGGTCGGTGGCACCGCGTCAGCGCGTAAATTCAGTCTGTCGTAGACTGCATGTATGAAGCGAACTTTGATGCCTGCTCTGCTGTCGTTGCTATGCGCCGTACCCATCGGGGTGCGCGCCGAGTGGAAGCTGATCGATTTCACCGATGAAGCAGCGTTCTATATCGATGATTTTTTCGAGCCGGGGCAGAAGGCTCGGGTGTGGGAGATGATCGACTACCGAGAGCCCAATCAGTTTGGCAGCCACTCGGCGAAGATCCTCTGGGAAGTCGACTGCGTACACAGCAAGGTGCGCACCTTGAGCTTCAGCTCGCACCCGCATCGCATGGGGGTTGGCGAGCCAGTCAGCATGGAGAACTCACCTGGCGAATGGGCGCTACCTCCGGAATACTCGCCACAAGAATCCGTCTTTATCCTCGCCTGTGGCTTCGAGCCCAGTGCCGGCCCGAAAACCTGAGCTTGCACTCAACCGCTGGCCGGCCTCGCATTATCGATTTAATAAATCGATGAAATTATCCGTCATGACGCCGCAATCTCCTTGCCATTCTGCGCGCTGTGCGGGCGATTCCCGGCTAGAATGCGCGATCAATAAAATCAATGATAAGAATAACCGCTTCACAGCGGCGAGGAGGAGCCTCTTTGAAGATCAGTTTTCTGCGGCTGTCGCCGTCCAGCCCGCACAGGAAGATCGAGCCGATTCTGTTCGAGTGGTTCACGCTGATGGGTATGTTCCTTTTCGCAGCCTGGCTGCTGGGACTCAAAGGTGTCTGGCAGCTGTTGCTGCAGTCTGATCCTACCGGTATCACCTTCGTCATCATCATTCTCTTTTGCGTCGCAACGCTCTGGTGCGGCACGCGCAGCCGAGAGCTGGACCGTCAGCGTCAGAGCCTGGAGCATCAAATCTCGAACATCGGCAGTGCACCGGCCGATGGCTGCTGGTCGCATGCCTACTGGGAGGCGCTCAGAATGAATCCAAGGGATTCTGGCGCGCCCATGGATCTGCTGACGGAAAAAACGCATGGCTGTCACAGCACGGCATGGTGGGTGAATGCTTTGCAGCTGAAGCTGGGCCTCTTGGGCAAGGTGATCGGCTTCTCGATGTTGGCCATGCAGATCGGGCACATGCAAAGCTTTGATCAGTCTCAGGCGCAGGAGATGCTGCGCGATCTGACCACCGGTCTGGGTGTCGCGCTGCTGACGACGATGGTGGGGCTGGTGGCGAACATCCTGCTCGGGCTGCAGCTGACGCGGCTGGATCGGTTTGCTGATGATCTGGTGGCACGCGCGCAGACGCACGGCTTGAAGATCAAGGCAGCGGATTGACGAGAGGCCGAAGGACATCCGATGCGCAATCGCCGTAACTCACGGGAGCAGGAAGTCGACCCGATGTATGACATGTTGTTCAACATGCTCATCGCTTTTGTGTTCTGCTTCATCATCGCCTTTATCTCGATCAATCCCAAGGCTGAGAAGAATGGCGATATCCCTGCCAAGGCTGAATTCATCATCACGCTGTCGTGGCCAGACAATGATCCTAACGATCTCGACCTGTGGACGCAGGGTCCGTCCGGCGAGGTCGTCTGGTTTCGTAACCGCGAGGCGGGGCTAATGCATCTGGATCGTGATGATCGTGGCAGCTCGAACAACACCATCCTGGTCAATGGTAAGAAAGTGGTAAACCCGCTGCGCCAAGAGGTGACGACGATACGCAGCATTGTGCCCGGCGAATACGTCGCCAACGTGCACTACTACGAAACCAAGGACCTCGATCCCAGTGAGCCCAAGTCAGGTCAGCCCGTCGAGGCAACGCTGACAGTCATCAAGGTCAATCCCAAGGCCGAGGTCGTTTTCTACGGCCAGGCCACGCTCGAAGGGCGCGGTAAAGAGAGCACGCTGGTGCGCTTCACTGTCGAGCCCAACGGCTCCGTCACCAATGTCAACACCATCCCCAAGTCTTTAGTGAAGTCGATCACATGACCCTTACTCTGATCATCGCATTTGCGATCTTTGTCTTTCTGTTTGCCCTGGCCATCGTATTCTCGGGCTGGCCGCGCTGGCTCAAGGGCGTGCTGACGCTTGGCGTATGCGCGTTTTACTTTTACGGCTATCAGGCGGTGTTTAGTCTGCTGGGCAATCCGAGTGCCGATCCACTGCCGGCGCGTTTTCTCATGATTGCGGCGGTGGTCGAAGAGCCGCGACCCAAGTACCCCGGTGCGTTGTACTTGTGGGTGACGCCGATCGAGGAGGGGCATCAAGGGCTGGAGCCTCGCGCGTACAAGCTGCCTTACATGCGTGCTTTGCACGAGCGTATCAATGAAGGCATGAAGAAGGGCAAGATGGGTATCAGTCAGATGGGTACGGCGGAGCCGAAGTCGGGCCTGGGCAAGGGCCCCAGCTGGCTGAACCCCGGCAAGGACGAGCAGGAGATCAAGATCCTTGATGTGCCGGCGCCGCAGGTTCCGGAAAAATAAGATGCAAAAACTTTTCTTCTCTTTGTTGCTGCTATTGTCACTGAGTCTATTGGCAGGCTGCGATAAACCTTCCGATGACCATCCTTTCTTCCCCCTGGAGGAAGGCCGCAGCTGGACCTACAAGGTCGAGGTGACGTTTGACGATCCTGATGGATATGTCGAATCATCGATGCTCACGCTGTCCAACATGGGTCGTGTCGAACTCAATGGTGCCGAGACCTGGCGTCGCCGCAGTGACTCCGGTAGTGAATATTGGTTGCGCGTCGATGAGAAGGGCGTCTATCGTGTGGCCAGTCGCAGCCCCACGGGCAAGCAAGCAGTGCTCGATGCGTCACCGCGCACGGTAATACCGGCTAAGCTGACGCCGGATCAGACGTGGTCAGTGAGTACCGTGCCGTATTTCATCAAGCGTCGCAACGAGTGGCCGCAGGAGTTCAAATACATCGATAAGTATCGACAGATGACGATGAATTATTCGGTGCAGGCAACGGATCAGAAAGTGACCACACCCGCCGGCGACTTCACCGGCTGCTTGCTGATCAAAGGCGTCGCCGATATGAATGTGTGGGTCGAAAACGAGATGACCTACAAGGAAGTGCCGATGGTGAATCTCGAATGGTATTGCCCGAACATGGGTCTGGTACAGCTCGAGCGACGTGAGCCAACGACCGCACGATTTTTTCAGGGGGGCGTGTTGCGCATGACGCTCGTCAAAACAAACTGAGTCATGGGCATGGGCTGCTTGATGATTTCACGCCCTTGAATAATCGTTCGTATCACGCTCAGTAATTATCCAGAGGCGTCGTATCGAACGATTTTCTATTTTCTCGTTGCGTAAGTTTCAGGTAAGCCCGAAGTAAGTTCAAAGTAAGTTCGGCGGAGTGCGCGGATATATTGTAAGTTGCAGGTAAGTTATTCATCGCGCGCAGAAATTTTTTTATTTTTTTTAGGCGAATAAAAAAATCATCAATGCGCCAGCCACGCTGCGTAAGTTTCCAGTAAGTCCCTCGTTCGCGTGTGCTGAACATCAAGAATTTTCAGGGCTGTTTTACCTCCTGCTGCGCACAGATCCTGACATTTTCCGGGGTAGTTTACTGACCGAGAATTCAACAAAAAACAGTCGTGCTGTATGAAAGATGACTGTGTAGTTCAGTTCAGGTATTCACAGTAATTTTCGTGTTCAATAATCTGTGCTTTTTATTTTCAATTTGATGCCAATTCCTGAAAGTTTTGTTAGGTTGATCGTTGATTTTTTCACGGTAACTTGTACTATCGCGTAGCCTGATACTTGTAATTCACTCAGCAGGGTACAAGGTTCATTAGGTTGTTTTTAAATTAACAACAGGGTTTCTGGCTCTCGCCCGAGACAAACTGATGGAGACGAAATGAAGCTATCAACCAAACTCATGACCTCGGTCGTCATGCTCGCTACGGCGCAGCTGGCAACCGCTGGCGACTGGGATGTCTACGGTGGTGACACTGGCAACACGCGCTACAGCTCTGCCAAGCAGATCAACACGTCCAACGTGTCGAATCTGCAGGTGAAGTGGGCGCTGCAGCTGGGTACCAACCGCTCCCAGGAGTCGACGCCGATTCTGGTCGGCGACACGCTGTACGTGACCTCTTCCTTCGGCCCGAAGAATGTCTTCGCGGTAAACGCCAAGACAGGTGAAGTGAAGTGGCGCTATTCGCCTGAACTGCCAAAGAACGTTGATCAGTTCGCATGCTGCGACGTGAACAGCCGCGGCGTCACCTACGCCAACGGCAAGATCTTCTTTGGCCGCCTCGATGCCAAGCTGACCGCACTGGATGCGAAGACAGGCAAAGAACTGTGGACCTCCACCGTGGTTGACTACACCCAGGGTTCCGTCATTACGTCGCCGCCCACCGCTGCGAAGAATGTCATCATCACCGGTTTCGGTGGCGGTGAATACGGCGTTCGCGGTGCTGTCATCGGCTACGACCAGAACACCGGTAAAGAAGTCTGGCGCACCAACACCGTGCCTCTGGCCGGTGAAAAAGGCGGCGACACCTGGAAGGGCGACTCTGGCAAGCATGGCGGCGGCGCAGCCTGGTTCATCGGTTCGTATGATCCGAAGCTGAACCTCGTTTACTACGGTACATCAAACCCCGCTCCCTGGGCTGCTGCAGTTCGTGGCAATGACAGCTCCGAGATGGGCAAGTTCACCAACCTGTATACAGCGTCGGTGATCGCGATGAACCCAGACACGGGCAACATCCAGTGGCACTATCAGTTCACACCGCACGATGCATGGGACTACGACGGCGTGAACGAACTGGTGTTCGCTGATCTGCCTATCGAAGGCAAGACCACACCGGTGATCATGCAGGCGAACCGTAACGGTTTCTTCTACGTGATCGATCGTGCGAACGGCAAGCTGCTCTCGGCCAAGCCTTTCGTCGATGGTGTGAACTGGGCAACGGGCGTTGACCTGAAGACCGGTATGCCTATCGAAGCCCCGGGCAACAAGATGCGTCCTGGCCTCAAGCGTAAAGCTTCCAACGTGTGCCCGAACCTCCTCGGCGGCAAGAACTGGATGCCGATGAGCTACAACAAGCAGACTGGCCTGGTCTACATCCCAACCATGAACCTGTGCATGGACATGGAAGGCGTGCAGGAAGACTACAAGCGTGGTCAGATGTACCTGTCGGTGAACTTCGACCTCGGCAAGATGGGCCCAGGTGGCCATGGTGGTGGTCTGAAGGCCTTTGATCCGCTCACAGGCAAGACTGTCTGGATGAACAAGCAGCCGCTGCCGTTCAACGGCGGCACCATGACCACTTCAACCGGGCTGGTGTTTGCGGGTGATATTCAGGGTGTGTTCCGTGCCTATGACGGCAAGTCCGGCAAGGAACTCTGGAAGTTCAACACGGGCTCGGGCATCACTGCCGCGCCGATGACCTACGTTATCGATGGCAAGCAGTACGTGGCTGTGGTGTCAGGCCGTACTCAGTCGATCCCTGCATTCTTCGGAGACCTCGGTCAAAAGATGGTCGATGCCAGCCCTGAAGGCGGTACCTTGTTCGTCTTTGCGTTGAACTAATTCGGAGATTGGAAATGCCCAAGTCGCTTTACAACCGTGTTCGATACTGGTCTGCCGTTGCGTGTGTGACGGGTGTGTTTGCGGCGCCGATGGCGTCTGCAGACAGCATCAAGATCTGTGCTGATCCCGATAATCTGCCTTTCAGCAAGTCCGACGGTGCAGAGAAGGGGCTGTATATCGAGCTCGCTGAAATGGTTGTGCAGCGCTTGGGTGCTTCTGCCGAATATGTTTGGTGGTTGACGTATAACCAGCGTCGCGCTGTCCGCAACACCATGGACATGTGCGACGCTTATTTTGCCTTGCCTGCGAATGCAGATTACAAGGTCAGGGGATTGGAAAAAACCCGCGCATTTCTTGATGTTGGATACGCCGTAGTGGCACCCGCATCATTCTCATTCAGCGGCATGGAAGATCTGAAAGGCAAGCGCATTGGTGTGCTGCACGGATCCACGCCGCATATTGTGCTCTCCAATGAAACGGGCTACGACTGCCACAATTACCGCGAACAAGACGCGGTGTTC
>JBJTAS010000006.1:0-15134 GCA_046090895.1 Oxalobacteraceae bacterium
GTACCTTGCCCGATCTGCCTCTGGTTCCGACGGCGCTTGCCGACTGGGAGCAGTTGGGAAGAGAGCGCAATCCTGAAGTGCTGTCTCAGCGGCATACGGTTGCCTACCTTCAGGCAGAGATTGAACGAAATCGCGCTGGCCACTATCCCCGCGTTGATCTGGTGGCGTCTCACAGCCGCACGACAGCAGATTCCCTCGCAACCTACTATCAGGATTCGACCGTGAATGCGGTCGGTGTGCAGCTTTCTGTCCCTCTTTACAGTGGAGGTGGTGTAAATGCACAGACCCGGCAAGCTGCAGCGCGTCTGGCAGCAGGTCAGGCTGAGCTGGAGGCCATGCTCAGAAAATTATCGGTCGAGGTACGCAAGCAGTTCCAGCTAGTGACCAGCACCAGAAAACGCATCAGCGCAATGGAGCAGGCGGAGCGCTCTGCCGCTGAAGCCGTCGAGGCCACGCGCAGAAGTGTGGCCGGAGGTCATCGGGTGAACCTGGATGTGTTGACCGCGCTGCAGCAACTCTATCAGACACGACGCGATTTGGCGGAGGCGCGGCATGTGTATTTATTGTCTTACCTTCGTCTGCATGCGGCAGCAGGTATGCTCGATGGCGAGAGCCTCGGCAAAATCGCTGCCTGCTTTCAGTCAGGCTCTTGAAATACGTACCGATTTACCTGCACGACTAAAAAAATAATACGCCCGGAGAAGCCGCATGGCGACAGGAACATCCGATAGGTCGGGGAATAATCAGCGATTGGCTTTGTCGGCAATGATGCTGGCACAGATGCCTATCTACCGCAAAGCATGGGGTTTCAGTGCCGTGATCAGTCTGCTGGCATTGTCGCCCATGGTGTTCATGCTCGAGGTTTATGGTCGTGTTGTAAACAGCCAGAGCGCTACCACGTTGATATGGTTGCTGGTATGCTTGCTGGGGATTTATGTACTCATGGAATCCCTGGAGATGCTGCGTGGACGGCTGCTTCAGCAAGCTGGCTGGCGTATCGACGCGGCGTTGCGGGAGCGACTGCATGATGCCGCTTTTTTTGTCAGCCTGCGCCACGGCTCGGCATCGATACAGCCATTTAATGATTTGCGCACGCTGCGAGAGTTCATTGCCTCCCCTGCGGCGACTGCCGGAATCGATGCTCCATCATCGCTGTTTTTTCTTCTGCTGGTGTCGCTGATCAGTCCCTGGCTTGGTCTGGTCGCCTTGCTTGGTGCAGTGGTGCAGGTGATGATAGGGATGAGTACCGAGCGCAAGACCATGCCGGCGCTTGCCGAAGCTAATCAGGCAGCCATTGAGGCACAAAGCTATGCGAATGGCGCGTTGCGCAATGCTCAGGTGTTGTCAGGCATGGGCATGCAGCACAATATTTATCAGCGATGGATCGCGCGGCAGCGCAAGTTCCTTGCACTGCAGGCAGCGGCCTCGGACATTGCGGGAAACAACGCGGCAACATCGAAGTTCATTCAGACGCTGCAGGGGTCGCTGATTCTGGGGCTGTCCTGCTGGCTTGCACTGAAGGGCATGCTGCTCGGCGGGGGCGGGCTGATGATCGTCGCGTCCACCTTGGGCGGCCGTGTGCTGTCCCCGCTGGTGTAGCTGATAGCGCACTGGCGTTTGGTGGTCAATGCCCGCGATGCTTATCGTCGGTTGGACCGATTTATCGCCATGGCACCGGAGGTGTCGGATCACATGCCGCTGCCTGCGCCACCGGGACGGTTGTCGGTGGAGGCTCTGGCAGCTGCCGCGCCTGGTACTTCTCAGCTCATTATCAAGGGTGTCAGCTTCGTGCTGGAGCCCGGTGACACTCTGATGATCATCGGGCCCTCAGCGGCCGGCAAGACGTCGCTGGCGCGACTGCTGATGGGAATCTGGTCGCCAGCCAGCGGCCACGTTCGCCTGGATGGCGCGGATCTGCACGCCTGGAACAAGGAAGCGCTGGGACCACACCTCGGCTACCTGCCGCAGACAGTCGAGCTGTTCGATGGCACGCTGGCGGAGAATATCGCGCGCTTTGGCGATTTCGATATCAGCAAAGTGCGTGCTGCGACAGATCTTGTGGGCCTGAGCGCTCTGGTGAATTCGCTGCCTCAGGGCTTGAACACGCGCATCGGCGACGAAGGCGCCATCTTCTCCGGCGGAGAACGACAGCGGGTAGGGCTGGCACGCGCAATCTATGGCAATCCGAATTTTGTGGTGCTGGATGAGCCGAACGCCAGCCTGGACGAGGCTGGGGAAGAGGCATTGATGAACACGCTGCGAGCCCTGAAGGCTCGACAGTGCACAACGATTGTCATCACCTTGCGCAATAGCCTGTTGCCGGCAGCGGATAAGGTGTTGCTGCTGCGGGATGGACGCATTGCCTCGTTTGGTCCTCGCGACGAGGTATTGGCAGCGCTCAGACAAGCCAGCGTGCCACGGCCTTCATCTGCGGGCCCTGCAGGTCAGATATCGCAGATGGCTGGGGGTGCTGCATGAGGCAGGCCACTTTACACAGTGCGGATCGGTACAGTGCCTCTTCGCTGTTGCAGATATTCTCTTCCTTCAAATATGAGTTTTTTCTGATTGGCGCGTTCAGCTTCGTCGCCAATGTGCTCACCCTCTCACCTACGCTGTACATGCTGCAGGTGTTTGATCGCGTGATGGTCAGTCAGAGCGAGCTGACGCTCATTACGCTGACGCTGATCATCGCGGTGTTCATTGCGGCGATGGCCTTTGCTGAATGGGTGCGCTCGCGTCTGCTGGTGCGCGCAGGGGCTCGGTTTGATGAGCAGCTGAATACGCCGATTTTTCATGCAAGTTTCAATGCCAATCTGGAGCAGATGCGCGCAGACGATACGAATCATTTTTCGGCGCTTGCACGCCTGCGTCAATTTTTGACGGGCAACGGACTGATCGCATTGTTTGATCTGCCCTGGATGCCCGTTTATCTGTTTGTTCTGTTCGCCATGCATCCGCTGCTTGGCTGGTTCGGGATCGGCTTCACGATTTTCCTGGGGGCGCTAGCCTGGTTAAGTGGCCTGCTGACATCAACTCATCTTGAGCATGCGACGACTGCAGAGGGGAATACGGCGAATTACCTGGCGGGGAAGCTCCGCAACAGCGAGGTAATCGAGGCCATGGGCATGCTGGGTAATCTCAGGCGGCGCTGGCTTCTGCTCTATCGCGAGCATGTCAACGCGCATTGGAAGGCTCAGGAACGAGCGGGACAGGCAGCTGCACTCCTGAAGTTTGTACAGTACAGCCAGCAATCTCTGATTCTAGCGCTTGGTGCATGGCTCGCTATTCGCGGTGAGCTGACACTGGGAGCGATGATTGCCTCGAATGTATTGATGGGCAATGCGCTGCGTCCGATTGGTGCTCTGGTCTCGACCTGGAAAGGGTTTGTTCAGGCGCGGCAGTCATACAGCGATATCCGCAAGCTTCTCGAACAATATCCTGAGCGCGCGCCGGGGCATCAGTCGAGCAAGGTCAAGGGAAAGATAACGCTGCATCAGCTCTCTGCGTACGCGCGGCAGCGCCAGACGCCGATTCTTGACGCTATCGATTTTCGTTTCGAGGCCGGTGAGGTGATCGGCATTACCGGCCCCTCCGGCGCCGGAAAATCGACCTTGGCGCGTTGTCTGATCGGTATCTGGCCCAGCACCTCAGGCAAGGTCCTGCTCGACGGTATTGATATCGGTGACTGGTCGCGTGAGGCCTTGGGCCCGCATATCGGTTATCTGCCTCAGGACATTGAGCTCTTCGAGGGTAGCGTCGCAGAGAATATTTGCCGTTTCGGGGAAGTGGATTCTGGTGCCATTCTCGATGCGGCCATGCAGGTTGGTATTCACGAGATGATCCTGAGACTGCCCGCAGGCTATGACACACCGATTGGTCAGGCAGGAAAGCTGCTATCTGGCGGCCAACGTCAGCGTTTGGCGCTGGCGAGAGCGATCTATGGTTTGCCTGATCTGATTGTGCTCGATGAGCCCAGCGCAAATCTCGACGATGTGGGCGAAGCGGCGCTAGTGAAGACCATTCGGGATTTGAAAGAGGTAGGAAAGACCGTATTTCTGGTCGCGCACCAGCGCCACCTTCTTGCGCTTGCTGATCGGTTGATTGTGATGACTAATGGACAGATAGCGCAGGTAGGAACGAGAAATGCCGGCGGCGTGTCCGGTCAATCCATCTCTGTGCGTGGCGATTCCTGAGGAAAAATAACATGGCTAACTCACCGCTGAAGCTGTCGAAACAGCATGCGACCGATGCACCGAATGTAATCGATCTCTCGCCCGAGCCACCGACCGATACCCGTCATACGACCCGCCTGGGCTTTCTGGTGATCGTGGTCGGATTCGGAGGGTTTCTTGCCTGGGCAGCCTACGCACCGCTGGACGAGGGAGTGCCTGCGCAGGCCTCGGTGACGATTGACACCAAGCGCAAGGCGATACAGCACATGACGGGTGGCATCGTTCAGAAAGTCGCTGTTCGCGAAGGTCAACTCGTGAAAGCCGGCGATGTGCTCGTGGAGCTTGCGGACGATTCGGTGCGCGCCAACTATGAATCGATTCGTCAGAACTACATGGCGCAACGTGCGGCAGAGAGCCGGCTGGTGGCGGAAATCGAAGGGCACTCTGCAATCAGTTTTCATCGCGATTTGACCACGGCCAGCGCCGACCCGGTGATCAGTCAGCATATTCACACGCAGAACCGATTGTATGAATCGCGCCGTGCGGCTTTGAACAGCGAATTGTCCTCAATTGATGAATCGATCGCGGGTCAGGAAGCTGTCCTTGCCGGGATTCGACTGCAACTGGAAAACCGCAATCTGCAGTTGCAGAAACAGACAGAGCAGCAAAAGAGCATGTCAGAACTGGCCGAGGCCGGTTACATCCCGCGTAATCAGGCGCTTCAGCTGGAGCAGGCGCAGGCAGAACTGAAGGCAGTACTGGCTGAATTGAATGCTTCAAAATTACGCACAGAGCGTACGATTTCCGAGCTGAAGCTGCGTCGTTCGCAGCGCATGATGGAAGCGTCCAAAGAAAGCGCTGTGCAACTCGCCGAGGTACGGAAGGAAGTACAGGCAGGCCGTGAACGCCTGGACGCCATTGGTGCCGAACTGGGCAGGGTGCGCATCAAAGCCCCTGTCAACGGTCAGGTGGTCGGACTGTCGATTGCCTCGATTGGTGGGGTGGTGACACCCGGACAAAAATTGATGGACATAGTGCCCGGCGATGAAAACGTCGTGCTAGAAGCGCGCATTCCCACCCACATGATTGACCGTATACACGCAGGTGACCCCGTGGCGGTGCGCTTCAGCGCTTTTGCCCATTCGCCGCAGCTGGTTGCGGAAGCAATTATCAACTCGTTGTCAGGCGATGCAGTGACTGAGCAGACACCCATGGGAAACGTATCATTTTATCTTGCCCGGGTAAGCCTGACACCAGAGGGAATAAAAAAACTCGGCGCGCGACAGCTACAGCCCGGCATGGGTGCTGAGGTGCTAATCAAGACCGGCGAACGATCTCTGCTGACCTACTTGCTGCACCCGTTGACCAAGCGTATTGCAGCGTCAATGAAAGAAGAGTGACAGTGACACTGAAAGAAAAAGGGCCGAGCTTCATGCTCGGCCCTTCGTCTTTTGTCTGATTCGACATTGAAATCAATGGTCGGGGCGACGGGATTTGAACTCGCGACCCCTGGCACCCCATGCAAGTGCGCTACCAGGTTGCGCTACTCCCCGCAGTAGCGCCGAATTGTAACAGAGTCAGGCTGCTTTTCATCGTATGCGTCCGCCCAGTACCGTTCTTGACGACGAAGGGGCAATCAGTCATGACCATATACCTTTAGTAAATTTTTGATAATTATAAAAGGAAAAACCTTTGTCAAGTGCAAAAGGTCAATCGGTAGCTGGCAAGAGGCTGAGCGACTTTCCCGAGATCGCGGCGCAGTGGCATCCGACAAAAAATAATGGCGTCACACCAGACCAGGTAGCGGCAGGCTCCAATAAAAAATACTTCTGGAAGTGCGACAAGGGACCGGACCACCGGCCTGCATCGCTACGCGAAGATCTTCAAGGCCATCGGATTCCAGCGAATTGATACGAACCGCAGTGAGGATGCCTTTCGTGCGCCACTGTGGCATAAGCTCGGCCAGACCCGCGCGCGCCTGCGCGCGCAGCGCGGAGGGCGTTGAGTCTTCCAGATCCACAACCAGGGCATCGGCTTGGCTTGCCCCCATGGCCTGCTGCGCCGCGCCCGGCATGCCGGGGCCGAACAGCCAGGTACGGATCAGTGCAGGATCAAAATCGCGAGTGGTCATTAGATGCAAGAGAATAAATGAAAATATCGCTGAGAGCACACGGGAAAATCCAGTTGGCGCATGGCTCCTAATATAAAAAAGCTAATTTTCTTCACGATGCGGCTTGGTAGGCCTGGGGCTACGCGCACGATCTCGCCTTCGGTGCAGGTTGGTTAATTCAGGGTCGACAATTTTTTTGAGGCTTTGCCGTGCGCAAAAGGCTATAGTGCGGGTGCGCGATCACGGATTTGGGTCGCGGTAGATTTTATAAATAAAACAAAATAGAGCGAACCGACGAGCGGGTTTGAACAGGTTGTCGTGTCTGGCGGCTCACGAGAGACCATATGCCGCAGTGGCACCGAGCTCGTGGAATGGCCAACGACGCACGTACTACCCTATCCGGCCTGCCACAGCAAGCGACCGCGCTTACCCAGAGCGATCCAGCGTCTGCCTGCGGGGTCCCGCATCGTGCTTCGCCAGTCCAATCAAGGCCAGGGGGAATATCATGAGCACGCATGCAGGCTCTGACCATCGAGATTGCCAGCCCATCTTTTTCGCAAAAAGCGCGTTCGAGCCCCGCGGCGGGTCATGGGCAATCGCCCTCAGCCTAGTCTCGACACTGTTGCTGAGCAACGTGGCCATGCCTTTGGCTGATGCGGCAGAGTCGATCAAGATCGGTCTGGTGAGCGAGATTACCGGTGTCAACGCAGAGGCGGGCAGCTATGCAGTCAATGGCACCCGACTGGCGATTGACCTGATCAACAAAAATGGTGGCGTGCTCGGCAAACCTCTGGAACTCGTGGTGGAAGACAATCAATCCACCAATCCGGGCACGGTGCTCGCTTTTTCCAAGCTTGGCGGCGACAAGAATATCGTGGCGATCATCGGCCCGATACGCAGTACACAGGTGCAGGCGGCCTCGCCGGCAATTGCCCGGGCGGGCGTGCCAGTCATGATTGGCGGTACCGATCCCAGCCTGACAAAGGTGAACAATCCTTGGGTATTTCGTTGCAGGCCGAATGACAGTTATTCCTCCCGCGTTATTGCTGATTTTGGTGTGAACACGCTCAAGGGCAAGAAATGGGCAATCGTCCATTCGACCGATACCTTTGGCGAGGGTGGCAAAAAATCGCTGGAGGAGGAACTCAAAACCTTGGGTGTCACGCCGGTGCTGGTGCAGGGCTACACTAACAACACTCAGGATTTCACACCGGTGGTTCTGGCCATAAAAAAATCCGGCGCAGAGGTCATTGGCAGCTACATGACCAATTCCACCGATGTCGGCATCTTTGCCAAACAGCTGCGACAGCTTGGGATATCGGCCGCATGGATAGGCTCGGCCTCAATCACCACCGACACCGCCATCAAGCTCGCCGGCGAAGCCTTGCATGGCACCTACGGCATTGCCGATTTCAGTCCCGACGCCAATGATGCTGCCAAAGCCTTTGCGGCGGCCTATCGCGCGCGTCACAAGCTCGAACCAGATGTGTATTCCAGTTGGGCGTTTGATGCGATTCATGTTATTGCGCAGGCGATCGCTGCTTCAAAGAGTACGCGTCCTGACGATATCCGCAAAGGGATTCTTGGTCTGCGTGATTACCAGGGCGTTGAAGGGCAGTACCGGTTCAATGGAACAGGTGACGGGCTGTCTGGTTACAACGTGCTGCGCAATGACAAGGGCAGGCTGGCCTTCATCAAGCACATCGAATTCCCGCGCTGACGCTTAGTAAATTGGTGATCATGACCCGCACCGCGATCAGCAGACAGACCGTCAAAGAGCTTGCGGAGATGCTGTGGATTTGACCAATAACCTGCAGGTGCTTTTCCAGGGGCTAGCGCTTGGCAGTATTTATGCGCTGGTCGCACTGGGCTTTGTGCTGATCATTCGTGCAGCCAATGTCGTCAATTTTGCGCAGGGTGATTTTGCGATGGTCGGGGCCTACGTGATGGTCGCCGCGCTTGGTGCCCTGATGCCGTACTGGCTCGCCTTCATCGTCGCCATTGTCGCGATGGGCGTATTTGGATGCTTATTCAATATCGGTGTGTATTACCCATTGCGGCACCGGTCATTTTTGCCGGTGCTGATTTCCACACTCGGGGCTTCCATTTTTCTGCAGAACCTGATGCTTGCCATCGCCGGTGCCCAACCCAGACCCTTGCCGAAACTGCTCAGTTTTGACGGCCTTGAGGTCGCGGGTGTTTTTCTCGATAGCCAGTACCTCGTGATTCTTGCAGTCACGGCGGCGTGTGTCAGTTTTCAGTATTTTTTCTTCGAGCACACGCTCTTGGGAAAAAAATTGCAAGCCACCTCACAAGACAAAGACATGGCGCGTCTGCTGGGAATACCGGTTGCGCTGATGATTGCGCTCACCTTCATCTACAGCGCTGCGCTGGGTGGACTGGCGGGTATTCTGGTGGCGCCGATTTTATTTGTTTCGATTGGCATGGGATCGATCATTGCACTCAAAGCCTTCGCCGCCACCATTGTTGGTGGTTTTGGCGATGTCAAGGGCGCCATCGTCGGAGGCCTGTTTATTGGCATTGTCGAGAGCTTCGCTGCCTATCACATATCCGTTCCCTATAAAGATGCCTATGCCTTCCTGATGCTGTTTTTTATTTTGATCATTCGTCCGCAGGGATTGTTCGGCGAAAAAATCTCGGAGAAAGCATGACGCCGCGCACGCCGAGCCCATCCCTCAACCAAGGCGCGATTCGTCCGCAACTGCTTGGTGCCGTTGCAGCCATCATCCTTGTGGCATTGCCCTGGCTGATGAGCTTCAGTCCTTTTGTACTCACGATGCTGATGCAGGCAGCAAGCTACGCAATCGCGGTGCTGGGCATGGTGGTCGTTCTGGGCTACACCGGTCAGATCAATCTTGGGCAGGCCGCATTTTTCGGCATTGGTGCGTACAGCGTGGCACTGGGCACCACCGTTCACGGCATGGGTTTTTGGCCAGCTCTGGCGCTGGGCGTGGTGATCGCAGCGATCGCCGGTGCAGTGCTTGGCATGACCACATTACGGCTGGGTGGGCATTATCTGGCGATGATCACCATCAGTTTTCAGCAGATCTTTGATCTGGTTGCAGTCAACTGGATTGATCTCACACACGGGCCGGATGGTATCGGAGGCATCGGCCGCCCGTACTTGGGCAACCTGCCGCTCACTGATGACCGCGCGTATCTCACCTTATGTTTTGCCATGCTGGTCGCCCTGATCGTGCTGGTCGATTGGCTGCCGCAAACACGGTGGGGTCGGGCGATGTGTAGCGTTCGTGAGAACGAACTAGCGGCCGATGTCGTGGGTGTACCAACTTTGCGCGTGAAAGTGGGGTCGTTTACCTTGTGTGCTGTGCTCGGTGCTATCGGTGGTAGCTTTTACGCTGCCGGATTTGCCTACATCAGCCCGGATAATTTCAATTTCAGTCGCGCAGTCGAATTTCTGTCGATGGTACTGCTGGGGGGTGCGCAGTCGCCACTGGGGGGCGTGATTGGCACGACGCTGCTGATCTTGCTTCCCGAGTGGCTCAAGGAGATGCCCAAGTCACTGCAGTTCATCAAAGATATCTATTTGGTGATTTACGGACTGGCAGTGATTTTGATCATGGTGTTCATGCCCCAAGGAATCTGGGGTTTGCTGCGTTCCAAGTTCAAGCCAGTAGCCGCTGCATCCGGGCCCGCCGCCGCATTTACGCTCGGCGCCACCGATGGCAAGAAGGATGTGCTGCTGCAGCTCTCGGGATTAAGCAAACACTTTGGCGGCTTGCGCGCTGTTGACGGTGTGGACATTGCGGTGCGGCGAGGCACCGTGCATGCGCTGATTGGGCCCAATGGATCCGGCAAGACCACGACCCTCAATGTGGCCAGCGGTCTTTACCGACCTACTGCAGGCAGTATTCATATCGAAGGCATTGATATCACGCGCTCGGCTCCGCATCAGCGCGCCGCGCAAGGCATGGGCCGCACTTTCCAGAATATCCGGCTGTTTCCCCAGCTCAGTGTGCTGGAAAATGTCATGATCGGTGCGCAACGCGCCCACAACCCGATAGCCCCTGGCGAGGCGGCGCTACGAGAACGTGCGTTCGCGGCGCTGCAGTTTGTTGGGCTGCAAGATAAATTCGCTGAGCAGGCCAGCCAGCTGCCCTATGGACATCAGCGACTGGTCGAGATCGCGCGTTCATTGGCGGGTCACCCCACACTGCTGCTGCTTGACGAGCCAGCGGCTGGATTGAACCAGACCGAAAAAGGCGAACTCGTCCAGTTGCTCAAGCGCCTGCGTGAGCAACATGGCCTGACCATTCTACTCATTGATCACGACATGCGATTGGTCGAGGGTGTATCAGATGTGATCACGGTCCTGAATTTCGGCAAAAAAATTGCCGAGGGAAGTCCCGCCGAGGTCTTGCGCGATCCCGCCGTGATTGCTGCCTATCTGGGAGAGCCTGATGCCCTTGCTTGATCTGAAAAAAATCTCCTGCAGCTATGGGGTGGTACCTGTGCTGCGCGAGGTGTCGATCACTGTAGAGGCGGGCGAGGTCGTGACCCTGCTCGGTGCCAATGGTGCCGGGAAAACCACGGCGCTGCGCGCCATCTCTGGCTTGTTGCATCCAGATGCGGGCGAGATATGGTTTGACGGCGCGCCTATACACGCTTTGTCGCCAGAGCAGATTGTTCGTCGCGGCTTGGTTCACGTTCCTGAAGGCCGACGTATTTTTCCCGGATTGACGGTGCGTGAAAACCTTTATATGGGCGCCTCCAATCGCCGGCGGGTGAGTCGCCGCCAACTAGATCATGAGGCAGATGAGATGTTCGAGTTATTCCCGGAGATCCGACCTTTTGAGCATAGTCTTGGCTGGACGCTCTCTGGCGGGCAGCAGCAAATGCTGGCCGTCGCCCGCGGCCTGATGGGCAAGCCCAAGCTTTTGCTGCTCGATGAGCCATCGCTCGGGCTCGCTCCCGTGATTGTTCAAAACTTGTTTGCTGCCATCCGCCAAGTGCATGAACGAGGCATGACGATCCTGCTTGTCGAGCAAAACGCGCATATGGCCTTATCAGTGGCCCGCCGTGGCTATGTGCTTGATTCCGGGCGCGTCACGGTGTCGGGTACGCCATCAGAGTTAAAGAACAATGAAGAAGTCCGCAATGCGTATCTTGGTGGGCATCATTAATCGTACGGGGGCAATCCATCGATCGATGGCAGGGTGAAGCATTGATCGCTGTTTCTGCGGCGTGTGGTTTTACATTTTGCTGGCAACTCAAGTGAGCACTGACGATAAAAATCAGTGGCACAGTGAGACCCGCGCAGATTTCTTATGACTCTTGCATTTGATTCAAGGTGTTGACGATGATGTGTTTTATCCAGAACAAACGCGCCATTGCCATTGCCATTGCCATTGCCATCGCACTCAGTGTTGCGCAGCCTGTCGTGGCTGAAGAATGCCAGCCACTGCGTGTGGAAGAGGTTTTGGCAGCTGAGCAATTGCGCCTGTCGTCGCAAATGCAAAAAGACTTGGACACGATGTCTGCATTGCTTGATGAGGATCTTGTCTATATCCGTAATAGCGCTGTGGTGGATAGCAAAACGTCCTACCTTGAATCCATGCGTAAGGGAGACACCGTCTACGAGCGTATTGAACACACAAACGATATCGTTCGTACCTATGGTTGCACCGCTATCTTGACGGGGCAGGGTCAGTACGATGTGCGGATTAACCAAAAGCCATTAAAACTCATCCTGCGATATCACAGCGTCTGGCAAAAACGCAATGGGCAGCTGAAATTGATCTCTTGGCAGGCAACTCGTGTGCCATGAATGCTTTACATGCTCACAGATTTTACCGGCCAAAATTTGCGCTCTGTTCTTGAGTAATTCCAGGCTTTGGATGCCATGCATTCACGAAATTTTTCGGTGATATAAATCGTTTGCTTCGGATCATCGGAATAAGCGGTCACGAAAAATATTTTGAGTTACATGCCCGCTCAGCCATGTTGAAGGCATCGCGCGAGCTCACGCCACCGTCTGTCCGCGAAATTTCATAAGCACCGCCGCAGCCGGCGATCAGAGTGCATCCCACCACAATATAACGATTATTATCTGGATTTTTGCGGCACAAGCCGCATTGTGGCCATTGTGAACTTGCTACTTCGCTGAACAATCGTGCCTACTATGCCCGTTAAAGTGGTTATCGACATCATTTCCAAAGAAATGTAGTGGGTTTCGTGGGTACGAGTGGAAGATAAAATTTTTGCAAAATTATATGATTGACATCGATGATGAATTCGTCTGGCTAATTGAGCCGTCGTGCAGCCGAATCAAGCGGCCCTTGATCAGCTCGTTCACCGGCTCAATGAGGCAGGCAGCCATGAAGATGCACAGCTTTGTTTGAGCAGCGCTTCCCTGGTTGGCAGGCCCGCCTGGCGTCCTGGTGGATTCGCCGGCGCATCAAGCCATTGCTGCGCGACATGACTCAGCTCGCTCGTGTGCGCCGGATCTTCAATCAGGCGTTGCCGGCGCCTGGCGGCGCTGATATCAAGCCCGCAGTGGTGGCGGGGGTGGCGGGCGAATGGGTACGCGCAACCCGGGGAGCATCAGGCAGTTCGCAACGCCCGCCTCGGGGCGTGCTCTTGTACTTGCATGGCGGCGGTTTCATCGGCTGCTCGCCGGTTACGCATCGGCCCATCACGGTGGCGTTCGCGCTGCGTGGGTGGCAGGTGTTCGTCCCTGATTATCGTCTGGCGCCAGAACATCCCTTTCCCGCGGCGATCGACGATGCCGTGGCGGTCTGGCGAGAACTGGTCGCACGCCATGCCGATGAGCGTCTTGCGGTGGCCGGCGATAGCGCTGGTGGCAATCTTTCGCTAGCGCTCATGTTGCACGAAAAATCTGCCGGACGGACTTTGCCGACGGCGGCTGCCTTGTTCTCGCCCTCGACCGACATGACTGGGGGCAGTCCTTCGTTGAGGACGAATGAGCGGCGCGATGCTATGTTTGATGGCAAGGGATTCAAACATCTGGCGGATGTGTACTTGCAGGGAGGTGATCCCTCAAATCCTCTGGTATCACCCCTTCTGGGTGATCTGCGTGGCCTGCCGCCGATACTGCTGCATGTCGGCGCCGACGAGGTGCTGCGCGACGACAGCTTGCGCTTTGCTGAACGTGCGCGCGGTGCGGGTGTCACCGTGCGCGCCCAGATCTGGCCGATAGTGCCACATGTGTGGCAATTGCTGTGGCGCTTGCCGGAGGCGAAACGATCGATCGAACAAGCGTCGGACTTCATGAGCGAGGCACGGCCGTGGTCCGCGACCCATCCTGAAGACCTCGATGTAGTGATCGTTGGCGCTGGCTTGTCCGGTATCGGTGCAGCGGCCATGCTGCAGCACGCCTGCCCGGATCAACACGTGGCAGTGCTTGAGTCACGAGACCGCCTGGGGGGTACCTGGGATTTGTTTCGCTATCCCGGTATGCGCTCGGACTCTGACATGCACACTATGGGCTATCGTTTCAAGCCGTGGACCGGAAGCGCCACCATGGCGACCGGCGAGGAGATTCTCGATTATGTGACGCAGACCGCCACCGAGCGGGGTATTCATTATCTGGTGCGATACGGCCATAAACTCGTTTCTGCGGACTGGTCGGATACCTTGGCTCGGTGGACGCTGACGATCGAAATACAAGGCAGTGCATCGCAAGACCTTGCAAGTGGCGATCATCATGATGTTCAGAGGGTGACAGTGCGCTGTCGGATACTGCATTTGTGTGCAGGCTACTATCGTTATGACACAGGATATCGACCAACATTTCATGATGAGGCTCATTATCTAGGCGAGATCGTCCATCCGCAATTCTGGCCACAGCATCTTGATGTCGCCGGCAAGCGAATTATCGTCATCGGTAGTGGCGCCACTGCGGTAACTTTGGTCCCTGCGCTGGCCGAGAGTGCGTCGCACGTCACCATGCTGCAGCGTACACCGAGCTATGTGGTGTCATTGCCATCCCGAGATCGATGGGCTGGCCGATTGAAGACATGGTTACCGTCCACAGTGTCGTATTCACTGGTGCGCACAAAAAATATTCTTTCCGATATTCTGTTTTTTATTTTGTGTCGCACCATGCCCAAGACCTTGGGGCAGTGGCTCGCACAGGAGGCGGCACGACAGATCGGTTCGCCGGAGATGGCGCCGCATTTCTTGCCCGACTATGGCCCATGGACTCAGCGACTGTGCGTGGTACCGGATGGCGATCTGTTCAAAGCACTGCGCGAGGGTCGCGCATCAATCGTTACCGATCGTATCGACCGCTTTACTCCGTCTGGTATACGCCTGAAATCCGGGGAAGAGCTTGCGGCAGATATTATCGTCACGGCCACGGGTCTTGAATTGCAGCTGCTTGGTGGCGTGGCGTTGTCGGTGAATGGACAAGCCATGGATACGTCATCCGGTCTGCTTTACCGAGGCTTGATGTTGAATCGCATCCCCAACCTGACCACTACCTTCGGATATACCAACGCATCGTGGACTCTCAGAGCCGATCTGACGGCATCGTTCCTGTGCCGCTTGGTTCAAGACATGCAGCGGCACGGATTAGATAGAGTGATGCCTGTGGCGGATGACCACATTGAGTCGCGTCCGATGATTGATTTCAGTTCCGGTTACGTCAAGCGTGCCGAATCGATACTACCCAAACAGGGCCAGCGTGCGCCCTGGCGGGTGTATCAGAATTATCTGCTTGATTACCTGATGATCAGCACCGCACACATCCACGACGGCGTCCTGCATCTCCGTAAGGCCAAGCGCGCGGATGACCAAGGCTAGGCTGAGTAAAAAAGGAGATAAGATACTCGGAGAATAAAAGCAGC
>JBJTAS010000007.1:0-24936 GCA_046090895.1 Oxalobacteraceae bacterium
CATCAGTCGTGTCCGCAGCAATGGCCTGCCGATTGTGGCGGCTCTCAATTCCGCCCCCTTCGATCTCAACCTTGCCAACCAGTTTCGATCGGTTCCCACCAACATCCGCGGTTTTGCTGTCAGCGATCGTCAGCTGGTCAGCAGCACCGATTACAACGGCGACACCTTTAAATCCACTTTCCTCTACGACCCCGTGACAGGTGCGCGCATGGAGAACAAGGCCAGCACCCTCCCTGCTCCAGCAAATGTCACCTATCCAGCCCCTGCGGCGGAAGTGGCCCTGGCCTCCACCTTGAAGGTGGCCACCTCAGGGTTTGGCATCGTGCTTAACAACGGGGTGGTCAGCGGCGACCAAGTGCTCCAAAACGCCCGTTCCGCCCTGGGCCTCACCGCTGATGGCCGCTTTCTCACCATGCTCGCCGTCGACCGGATCGCCAATCCGGCCCAACCCAGTGGCTGGCAGGGCGCCACGGATTACGACGTGGGCACCATCCTCAAAGGCTTTGGATCCTCCATGGGCATGACGCTGGACGGCGGCGGCTCCACCCAAATGGCCTGGTGGAATTCCACAACCAACCAAGCGGAACTGCTCAGCAATCCCCTCGCTGAACGCTTTGTGGGTGCGTCTTTGGGGGTGCTTTATCAACCCTCCTAAGAAACTTCAGGATGTCATGAGTGTTTATAATAACCTACCTACGCCATCAATCATAGCTGTGACCTTTGCCGCTGATCGTGGGAACAATGACCAATAACAATGCGCCTCCTCTATCAGTCCTGCCCAGGCCTACGGCCATCAGTGCTATCGATCTGGATCGTGTCAGGTCTTCGCGTGCAACTCAGCATGCAGCCAATGCTTTTGATAACAGACCATCGACCAAATACCTCAATTTAGGCGGCAGCAATTCGGGGGTCAGCTTTACCTATAGCCTCCCAACCAAGCTCTCGTCCTTTGTCATCACAACGGCCAATGATCTCCCTTCACGCGATCCCGCCTCCTATCAGCTCTATGGATTCAATAACGGATCATGGACATTGCTCACCTCAGGCAGACTGAAACTCCCCTCTGCAAGGCTGAGCGATTCGGCTCCTGTTGCGCTTACTAACCTTCCCTCCTTAATGCAATATCGGCTGGTCTTCCCCAAGCTGAAGACAGCTGGCAATGCCATGCAAATTGCTGATCTCAAGCTCTACGGCACCCAATCGCCAGCCCTGCCCAAACCCACGGTTAATGGTGCCATCGATTTGGATAGCGCCAGCTCCTCCTCTGCCACTCACGCAGCAGCCAATCAATATTTCCGATCCGCCGATACCACGTGCTACCCCTGCCCTCAACGACATCCTGCATCTTCAGATTACCTGCGAAGACGACCATTTTTGCTCCTGCCGGAATAAAGGGGTCGTACAGATAACTCCGCCAATAACGGGGTATGCAATCGTTTTTAAAACTGACGCACCATGCGCTTGGCCAGTACGCGAGCAGGCCGCGCCGGTCCAGTGCATCGCTCATGAATTGCTGCGAAATCTTGAAAGCACTTTGCGCGGCGACAGGGTCGCGGATAAATTCTTCCAGTACATCGCTGTGCGCACCCATCTCCATCCGGAACACGGACGAATTGCCCACCTTGTTTAAAAACCGATCACGCTCGGGATTCAATTTGCGCAGTGGCTTGGAACGAAACAAATCCATGTCACGGATGATCAAAAACTTGCCGGGATGATCGAAGAATGGCTCCAGCCGGTCAACCACGACCAAATCAAGATCCAGAAATAACGCTGTGCCCTGCAATCCGAACACATCCTGACCAAGAAGCGCCAGCTTTCGCCAGCGGAGATCTTTGTGCTCGGGCGGCAGCCCAAGGTCGGGCAAGGGAAAAATCTCAATGCCCGCATCAATACCGGTGGCGTCATCGGTGAAGCAAATGAAACGATGCGGATAGGCGAGATGGCGCGCCACACCATGTCTCAAGCGGTTTACATACTCGGGACCATAGGCTTGACCCCATTTCATGCAAAGCACCAGCACTGGCGGTGAAGTCGGTATCACGAATGCGTCTCCTCGCTCGTCTGACGGGATGAACCGTCCGGCAAGATATATTGATCAAGCCCGACCGCAGCCCAGGTGAGCCGGTGCTTCTTGGTGTTCTCGCGTATGCGGTCACTATTGGCTTTCATCTCCGGCGTCACATAGCCATGGCCGTGCTCAAGATGGACGCAGATGGTGGAATAGCGTATGCGCTTGGCTTTGATGCCCAGATGCCTCAGGCGCCGACCAAATTCGGCGTCCTGACCGCCGTATTGCATGTTCTCGTCAAACCCATTCACGGCGATGGCGCATTTTTTATGACACGACGAGTTATGCCCATTCCACGAGGCCTTGACGGGTAGATGATTCAGCAGATCACCGAGTCGTCCACCCAACGTCAGCTTCCACGCCTTGATGATACTGACCGCCATACCGCCCTGACGCAACCACGCTGGCGAAAACACGCGGCGGTCGCTGACATCCTCTTGCGTGATGGCCTTGCTGATATCGAGTGGCAGCTTGAAATAACCACCTGAGAGATAACAGCCATCTTCCGCATGGCGCAGATGTTCTGCCACAAAATCATCGCGCGGTATGCAATCGCCATCGGTAAAAATCAGGTACTCGCCCTGTGAGGCGGCGATCGCCTTGTTGAGTATCCGGCTTTTCTGGAAACCATCGTCGGCCTGCCAGACATGACGCACTGGCATCGGTGCGATTGCCGTCATACGCTCGATCAGCTGCCGTGTGTCTTCGCGCGAGCCATCATCCGCGATAATGATTTCAAAATCCTGATAGGTCTGCGCAAAGAATCCCCACAAGACTTTTTCAAGCCAGGCAGGAGAATTGTAGGTCGTGAAGATGACGCTGGTTTTCATGGGGCGATGTGTTGTGTCTGACGCGATCAGGCAGCCAGGGCCAGATGATTTTCACTGTAATTCAGCATCAGTGCGCGCTGCTCAGTAGTGTTTAGCCAGCGCTTCAGTACACTGTCCCGATAGGTTCCAGCCTTATCGATTACCCGAATGAACTGTATACCAGACTGGTAAAGTCCCCATTCCTCTGCACTACCGGATTCGAAATAAAAAACTCGTCGTACCTGCTCCGATATGCAGAGCATCGGATAGACAAAGGTGCCTCGTCCGATCACCATGTTTTCGGCTTCGAGCAGTCGCGCGGCGTCGGCATCAAGGTTCTGAGACTGGATTTCATAGGGTAGGCGTTCGGATGCCAGCCAGGCGATCAGCGCATCGATGACGGGATTATCCCGATTCTCGAACACCAGCACGACTTTTTCCCATGACTCCAGGCGCAGGATGCCGGTATAGAAAGCCAGCGGCGGCTGCCCGTACAGCGGGTGAGGTGTCGCCTTGGTAAAGATGTCGCCCGCACGAAGGTGAATGTACAGGTGCCGGCGCGTGTCGGGCGGGGCGGCCCGGCGGTGTTGCAGTGTCAGCCAGGGCGCCAGGCTGCGAGCAATCTGGTAACGCGGCTCGGGGGTGAGGCAGATTTTTTCCAGCACGGCGTTGGGGAAAAAACTGCTGGCGAGGTAATTCTCACGCGCGGGCACGCCTTTGAGCAAGGTAATCGCACCGATCTGCGCGTGATCGCTGAGAAAATCAAATCCGCGATGATAAATCTTGCCGATATTAAGCTCCTGCGCGACCTGTATCGCATTGGTCAGCTGCAGTATCGCGTTGCCGAACTTAAGTTGACGGGATATGACCAGCGCCTGCAACTGGGGCGCGATCTCGCCTTCGGCGAAGGATCCCCGTATCCAGAATGCGTTCCGCACCGAACGCGCCTCAGGCAACTCAGCATCGGTCGGCAGGCCGTGCACCACCCTCCGTTGCGCAAGAAGCTGCTGCTCCAGCGGGCCGAGCACGGGCGCACCTCGGCGGGCGCGCAGCAGCTTCAAATAGAGATAAAACGCCGCGAATTTTAGTTTTCTTGCAATAGTCATCGGCGGCTTGTGCGGCGGGCTGTAGTCAGCCCCGGGATGCGGGCAACCCCGCGATTATACAAACCATCGCCATGCCCTCCTACCTCAGCATGCGCCAGCGACAGCATGATCACGACGTGATCAGGGTAGGTTCAGCCAGCCCAAGCTTGCTTAGTTGCTTTCCAGAAAGAAGCTAGAATGCATGTTGCCAAACAACAATACTTTTGGGCTGCATGTCCTCCCCTTCCGAGACCTCCACGCCGCCTGTCTCTGCCCACCGCTCCCGCGGGACGGCTATTCGTTATGGCTGCTATGGCCTGAGTATTCTTCTGGTTGCCACGTATGGCTGGCTGCGCAGCGTGTTTGGCAACCGACTCACTGTGGAGCAAATCTTTTTTCACTTTGATCTGGGGCTCAACAGTCTCAGTGGTGTCGATCTTTATCTGATACTGGATGCGGTACAGTGGGTGGTGCTCCCCACGCTGGCGATCATCGTCCTACTGTATCTCGCCGGTGTGCTGACTGAGCGCATCTCCACTGCGGCGACCGTTGATCGGCTGTTATCCGTGCGGGGATTTCAACAGGCGGGCAAACTGGTGGGTAAGTGCTACCTGGGATTGACCAGTCTGGGAAGTAGCCTTTTTCTCGCACTGTTCACGACGATACTCTTTCTCTATCAGATTGAGCTGTTCCACTTTGTGCGGATCAGCCTGGGCGATGATCAGTTCAGTACGCTATACCGTGCGCCGGCGATGGATCATTTCAGCACACAGTCAGCGAAAAAAAATCTGCTGCTGATTTATGTGGAATCACTGGAACGCACTCTGGGTGATGCAACACGGGTGGGGCGCGATGCGATCGCCCCGATCAGGCAGCTCGACGGCACTGAAGTACCGACCTTCCCCGCGGCACCCGGCACCCACTGGACCATCGCTGGCATGTTCTCCAGCCAGTGCAGCGCGCCCCTGAAACCTTTTTTTTCGAATAAATTCCATAGCTTCGCCACGGATGATTTTTTTCCTGGGGCGGTCTGCCTCGGCGATGTACTCAATGCCTCAGGCTATGAGCAATACTTCCTGGTGGGTCATCATCTGGCGTATTCGGGGCTGGACAAGTTTTATCGTACCCACCGCTATGATCATTTGCTGGGACGTGAGGAGTGGAAGCAGCGCGGCGTAGATGCCTCAGAGTTCAGCAGCTGGGGCTTTGGTCTGCATGATGATGTATTGCTGTCACAGGCCAAGGAGGTACTGCGTGCGCATGACCGGCAGCGTAAACCCTTCAATCTCACGCTGATCACACAAGACAATCACTTCCCGCACGGGATACCCTCACCGCGCTGTACCGAGGATGAAAAAAAAGGCGATTTTGCGGGTGCGTTCCACTGCAATTCACGCTTTCTGGCGAACTTCGTCACGGAATTAAAAAACGAAGGCCTGCTGCACAACACGGTAGTGGTGTTGATGGGTGACCATCCCTTCATGAACAGCATGAAGCAAAGCATGCAGTTTCGCGGAGACCGCCATATCTATTTCAAGATACTTAGCCCACTGGAACGTCCGCCAGCGCGACATCGCATGACGCATTTCGATGTCGCACCGTCGCTGCTGGATCTATTGGGGCTCACTGAAGGCAAGGATACGCGCTTCGGACTGGGGATCTCGCTGTTCTCGAATATCGACGCAGATGCCTATGAACGTCATCTGCAAGCGGTAACGGATGAGAGCATCCTGAACAGATCGCCAGCATATGAAGCCTTCTGGAAACCGCGAACGCACGCGTTGAACAGACCCGGACCCACATCAGCGTCTGCATCCGCTACATCAAGAAACACTTCGGATTAAGAACCTATCCCGTTACGTCGATGGCTATGCGGCAGTGCCGCAGGCAGAACAGACGTACGGCAAGGCACTGCCAACGACGCAAGCGGCCTAACGGGATAGGTTCTAAGTCACTTGCCGATCGCCTTGGGCGTACGATTTGATAGTCTGTGACGGATCAGCTCAACTCTCGCGCGCAAACTGCAGGTGATACAGATGCGCGTAGACACCATTGCGCGCCAGCAGCTCAGCATGGGTACCCGTCTCGGCGATGCGGCCATCCTGCAGCACCACGATACGGTCGGCATGTTCGATCGTCGAGAGCCGGTGCGCAATGACGAGTGTCGTGCGGCCCTGCATTAGCTGATCCAGTGCGGCCTGCACCGCGCGCTCGGATTCGGTATCGAGTGCCGAGGTCGCTTCGTCCAGAATGAGGATGGGTGCGTTCTTGTAGATGGCACGCGCAATCGCCAGCCGCTGCCGCTGGCCGCCGGAGAGCCGCATGCCATTGTCACCGATCTGGGTCTGGTAAGCGTCCGGCAAGCCGGCTATCACGTCGGCCAGATAAGCCGCGCGGGCAGCCGCTTCGATACGCACCTTGTCGGGATTCGCATCGCCATAGGCGATATTGGCGGCCACCGTATCATCAAACAGCACCACATTCTGGCTGACCATGGCCATCTGCGCGCGCAGACTCGTCAACGCGATCTCGCTGATCGGCTGCCCATCCAGCAGAATTCGCCCGGTGCTAGGCGTATAAAACTCGGGCACCAGATTCACCAGTGTGGACTTGCCACCACCCGACATGCCAACCAGCGCGACGGTTTCACCCGGCGCCACCGATAGCTCGATGTCAGCCAGCGCCGGTTGTCGCTGGCCGGGATAGGAAAACCCGAGCTTCTCGAAATCGAGTCTGCCTGTCGCACGCTCTCGAAGCAACTGGCCATGCTCGCGCTCGGGCTTCGCGTCGATAATGCCGAACACCGTGGTGCCCGCGGCGAGACCGCGCTGCAATGGGCCATTGACGGCGGCAAGATGCTTGAGCGGTGTGAGCGTCATCAGCATGGCCGTAATGAACGATGCAAAACCACCCACAGTCATCTGACCATCGCCTGCCTGCGACAAGGCGATCATGATGATGACTGATACAGAGAGTGAATTGATGAACTGCGTGATCGGCTCGGTCGTGGCCATGGTGCTGGCGGTCTTGAGCATGAAACGTCGCAATCGTTCGGAGCGATCATTGAACCGATTCGCCTCATAGCGCTGTCCACCGAAGATCTTGATCACTTGCTGCGCGCGCATCGTCTCTTCGATGGTCTGCGTGATCTCGGCATTCATGTGCTGGTTTTCTTCGATCAGGCGCTTGAGTCGCTTGGCAGTCAGGCGAACCACAAAGGCGATCGCCGGGCCGAGCGTGATGGTTACCAGCGTCAACTTCCAGTTCAGCCAGAAAAGATAAGCGAGCAATCCGATCACGGTCAGGCTGTCGCGGATCAGCACAATCATCACATTGCGGATCATGTCGAGGATCTGATTCACCTCGATCATCATGGCGCTGATCACTTTACCGGTGGAGTTGTCGCGGTAATAGCTCAGCGGTACATCCAGCAAGCGGCTGAACATCTGCTGGCGCAGTGTCGACATCAACAGGCCAGACACCGACGACATCAGATACGTGGTGGTGAAGGTGGACAAGCCGCGGATGACAAAGATACCCACCACAAACAGCGGCACCATCCAAAGGGAAAAGCTGCGTGTCTCGGAAAACCCCTTGTCGAGGAGTAGCTTCATCATGCCGGCTACCGCCGGCTCGGTGGCCGCCGTGACCATCATCGCCAACAGCGCGACGACCATGCGCGCAGAGTGGGGTTTGAGCAGACCGAGAATACGCCTGAAAGTGGCCGACAGAGACATCAGTATTCGAACCAGACGTTATCAGGACTCAGCCAGTCCGAGAGCTTTGCGCGCAGCGCGTCGTCAGCACGAACGCGCCAGGCATCCGAGAGGCGCAGCTCGCCCAGCGCACCATTTTTCGCATACTGGACGACGATAGGACAGGAATCCTTAGCCTGCTGGAAAGGCTCGATGAGCTCGCGCAGCCGTTGCGCATCGGCCTGACCATTCATGGACAGACGCAAAGCCTTGACAAAAGCGGCGCGCGCGGTCGCAATATCCATTACACGATCTGCGGTAATGCGCAAACCACCGGAGAATCGATCTTCCGAAATCTTGCCATGCACCGCAAGGAACTCATCTTCCTTAAACAGCGCACGATGGCTGTCAAAGACCTCGTTGTACACCGTGACTTCAACCTGCGCGGTCGTGTCATCCAGCGTGACGATCAGTAGTCGTCCACGTTGCGTCATCTGTGTGCGCAGCCCGGAGATGATGCCGGCGATCAGCTTGGGCTCGCGGCTGGGTGACAAATCGGCGAGTGGGGTGCGTGCGAATTTGCGCGCTTCTTCTGCATAGGCATTGAATAGATGCCCAGACAGATAGAACCCCAGCGCGGATTTTTCTTCGGTGAGCTTTTCTTTCTCGGTCCATTCGGGTGCATCAACGTACTGTGGCCGGTCGTCGAAGCCGCTGTCATCCAGTTCGAACAGGCTGACTTGATTGGCTGACGCTTCGGCCTGCTCGGCGCTTTCCATCGCCAGCCCGACAGAAGCCAGCAGCACACCACGGTTCACGCCCAGACTGTCGAATGCACCTGCCTTGATCAGCGATTCGATGGTTCGACGGTTGATCTGGCGTTTGTCGACGCGGCGAGTGAAATCGAATAAATCAGTAAATGGCCCATCCTGGCGTGCCGCGATGATGGCTTCGATCGCATTCTGACCAGTCCCCTTGATCGCGCCCAGGCCATAACGGATACGGTCGGCACGTTTGCCCGGATCGGCGACCGGCGTGAAGCGATAAACCGACCGGTTGATATCCGGAGGTAGGAGTGTCAGACCGCAGGTATCCAGCGCGTCTTCGACCAGCACCTTGATTTTGTCGGTGTCATCCATGGCCAGCGACAAGTTGGCCGCCATGAATGCCGCCGGATGATGCGTCTTCAGGTACGCGGTGTGATACGAGAGCAGCGCATAGGCAGCGGCATGCGATTTGTTGAAGCCGTAGCCGGCGAACTTCTCCATCAGGTCGAAGATTTCGTCGGCCTTGTGCTCAGCCAGTCCGTTCTCGGCAGCGCCATCGCGGAAGATCTGGCGATGCTCAGCCATTTCTTCGGGTTTCTTTTTACCCATAGCACGGCGCAACAGATCGGCGCCACCCAGCGAATAGCCACCAATAACCTGTGCCATCTGCATCACCTGCTCCTGATAGACCATGATGCCGTAGGTCTCGGAGAGTATCGATTCTGCACGCGGATCGGGATAGTCGAATTTTTCACCGTGTTTGCGGCGACAAAAATCCGGAATCAGATCCATAGGACCCGGGCGATACAGCGCCACCAGTGCGATGATGTCTTCGAAACGATCAGGGCGTGCATCTTTGAGCATGCCTTGCATGCCGCGACTTTCAAGCTGGAACACAGCGACGGTTTTTGCCTGCGCGAGCAGCTGATAGGTGGCACTGTCGTTCAGTGGGACGGTATCGAGGCTGAAATCAGCCATCGCCGGATCTAGCTGGCGGATGTAGCGCACCGCACGATCCAGAATCGTCAGCGTCGTCAGCCCGAGGAAGTCAAACTTCACCAGTCCGATGGCTTCCACATCATCTTTGTCGTACTGCGACACGACGCCACCCTCCGACCCCTGCGTGTACAGTGGACAAAAATCCGTGAGTTTGCCGGGCGAGATCAGCACACCACCGGCATGCATGCCGACATTACGGGCAATGCCTTCGACCTGCTGCGCCAGCGCCAGCAGCTGCCGCACTTCTTCTTCATTGTCGCGGCGCTCTCTGAGCAGCGGTTCTTCGTCGAGTGCATCAGCA
Source organism: Oxalobacteraceae bacterium (assembly GCA_046090895.1). Taxonomy (GTDB): domain Bacteria; phylum Pseudomonadota; class Gammaproteobacteria; order Burkholderiales; family Burkholderiaceae_D; genus Pernthalerella. Next base: position 9,728 of record JBJTAS010000007.1, read on the forward strand.
ATCGTCACCAGCTTGCCGGGCTTGAAAGGAATGAGCTTGGAAATACCGTCGCAGAAGTTATAGCCAAAATCCAGCACGCGACCGACATCCCGCACTGCACCCTTGGCGGCCATGGTGCCAAACGTGGCAATCTGGGATACCGCCTCTTTACCGTAACGTTCTTTAACATATTGGATCACGCGATCGCGACCTTCCTGGCAGAAGTCGATATCAAAGTCAGGCATCGACACACGATCAGGGTTGAGGAAGCGCTCGAACAGCAAGTTGTACTGCAAAGGATCGAGATCCGTGATCGACAGCGCATAAGCCACCAGCGAACCCGCACCCGAACCCCGCCCGGGGCCAACCGGTACGCCATGGTGTTTTGCCCACTGAATGAAGTCGGCCACAATCAGGAAGTAGCCCGGAAAACCCATCTTGATGATGGTGTCTGTCTCGAATGTCAGCCGTGCTTCATACCGCGCGCGCTCAGTCTCGCGCTGCTGCACCTCGGGGTAAAGCTGCACGAGTCGCTGCTCAAGGCCTGCCTTTGCCTGTGCGACCAGAAAGTCATCAATGCTCATGCCATCGGGCGTCGGAAAATCCGGCAGCTGAGGCTTACCCAAAGCCAGCGACAGATTGCAGCGCTGCGCAATCATCACGCTGTTGGCCAGTGCGGCGGGCAGGTCGGCAAACAGCCCGGTCATCTCGGCCTGAGTCTTGAAATACTGCGTTTGCGTAAAACGCTTGACGCGGCGCGTGTTGGCCAGTATTTCGCCTTCGGCGATGCAGCTGCGTGCTTCGTGCGCGGTGAATTCTTCTGCGCGCAAGAACTGCACCGGATGCGTGGCCACGACAGGGAGCTTCAGTTGCGCGGCCAGTTGAGTCGACTGACGCAGCAAGCCCTCGAGTCGCGGATTGCCATTGCGCTGCACCTCAATGTAAAAATGTCCGGGAAAGATCTTTGCCCAGCGTGTTGCGCAGCGCTCTGCCAGCGCGAAGTTACCGTTTTCGAGTGCCACGCCGATATCGCCCAGCTGAAAGCCAGACAGTGCGATCAACCCGCTCTTGTTCTGCAAGGCCTCTAGCCATTCGATACGGAGCTCGGCGCGTCCGCGATGCTGATTCGCCAGCCAGGCCTGGGACAGCAGTTCGCACAGCTGCAGATAACCCGCGTGATTTTTTACCAGCAGCAGCAGTCGGAAGGGCTTGTCGCGGTCCTCGTCATTGCTGATCCAGACATCGCAGCCTATGATGGGCTTGACGCCTTTGCCGCGCGCCTCTTTGTAAAACTTCACCATGCCAAACAGATTGCCCAGATCGGTTACGGCAACCGCAGGCTGATGGTCGGCGGCGGCGGCTTTGACGAGTTCATCAATACGCACCAGTCCGTCGGCGATAGAAAACTCGGAATGCAGGCGTAGATGAATGAATTGCGGCGTGCTCATGGCCGTATTTTACCTGCTGGGAACCCCCTTCAGGCGGCGGTTGCCGACTTGTCTGGACCAGCCTCGCAAACCCCGTTTTGCGGCGCTTATAATGTCGTCATTTACTGAATTTTCCCGGGTATTGCCATGCAATCCACCACTCCCGCCGCCCCGGTTGTCAACATCTCCGCTTATAAATTTGTCACGTTTGACGATACCGTCGAGCAGCGCCCGCGATTCCAGGCAATCTGCACAGCGCTGGCACTCAAAGGCACGATCCTGCTCTCGCCAGAGGGGATCAACATGTTCCTTGCTGGTTCGCGCGAGGCGATCGATGATTTCTTCCGCTGGCTGCATCAGGACCCGCGCTTTGCAGATATTCGTTGGAAAGAAAGCTTTTCTGAGAAGCAGCCGTTCAACCGCATGCTGGTGCGGCTCAAGCGCGAAATCATTACGATGAAGCATCCGCTCATCAAGCCTGAACTGGGCCGTGCGCCAGCCGTGAGCGCAACCGAGCTGAAACGCTGGTTAGATCAGGGCCATGATGATGCGGGTCGCCCTGTGGTGATGCTCGATACGCGCAACGCCTTTGAGGTCGATGTCGGCACCTTCGAGAACACCCTTGACTACCGCATTGAAAAGTTCAGTGAATTTCCCGAAGTGATAGAACAACACCGCGACGCGTTGAGCGACAAAACGATCGTGACATTCTGCACCGGCGGCATACGCTGTGAGAAAGCTGCGATCCACATGCAGAATATCGGCTACGCGCATGTATACCAGCTCGAGGGAGGTATTCTCAAATACTTCGAGGACGTTGGCGGGGCGCACTACCAGGGTGACTGCTTCGTGTTTGACCACCGCACCGCACTCAACCCGCAACTGGAAGAAACGGCAACCCGCCAATGTTTTGCATGTCGCGCCGTCGTGACGCCGCGCGAGCAGCTCTCGCCGCTGTATGTCGAGGGAGTCTCCTGCCCCCATTGCGCCAAGCTAGCGCAAGCTGCCTGAGCTGCTGCGATACGGCGAGAGATGTCCGCGCCCGCCCATCACGCAGCCCCCTGCCCCGACTGCCCCGAGAGACGCATCGCCCATCTCGACATGGATGCGTTCTACGCCTCCGTCGAATTACTGCGCTACCCCGAGCTCAAGGGCTATCCTGTCGTCATCGGTGGACGCTCTCGTCATCATCCCCTGCAAAGCGACGATGGCTCTCGCGAGTTCGCGCGACTGCGCGACTATGTGGGTCGAGGTGTGGTGACCACCTCGACCTATGAAGCGCGCGCGCTGGGGGTGTTCTCGGCCATGGGCATGATGAAAGCCGCAAAGCTGGCGCCGGAGGCCTTCCTGCTACCTGCTGATTTCGACGCGTATCGACACTACTCCCGGCTGTTCAAGCAAGCCGTGACGAGCATCGCTCCCCTGATTGAAGATCGCGGGATCGACGAAATCTATATCGATCTGAGCGCTATCGATCAAGACAGCCGGGCACTGGCAACTCGCATCAAAGCCGCCGTTCGCGCAGCCACGGGATTGAGCTGCTCTATCGGCATCGCACCCAACAAATTACTTGCAAAAATCTGCTCTGAGCTGGATAAGCCCGATGGCATCACGCTGCTGCAGGCATCGGATCTGGAGCACAAAATCTGGCCCATGTCAGTCCGCAAGATCAATGGCATCGGACCGAAAGCCGGCGCAAAACTGGAAACACTAGGCATACAAACCATCGGTGAACTGGCCGCTGCTGAGCCCGAGTGGCTGGTGCAGCAGTTTGGGCGCAGTTACGGCGAGTGGCTGCACAGGGTGGCGCAGGGCATCGACGATAGGCCCGTGGTCACCCGCTCGGAACCCAAATCCATCAGCCGCGAGACAACTTTTGAACGTGATCTTCATGCAAAGCTGGACAGAGAAAAACTCTCGGACATCTTCACGAACTTATGCGTACGCGTCGCCGGCGATCTGCAGCGTAAGGCTTATGTGGGGCGTACGGTGGGTATCAAACTGCGATATGAAGATTTTCGTACGGTGACCCGCGATATCACGCTCGATACCGCCACGGATGATCCGGCAGAGATACGACGCGCGGCCGGCGAGTGCCTCAAGCGCGTGATGCTGGACAAGCGAATCCGATTGCTGGGTGTGCGAGTGGGTACGCTGCTGAAGAAATCCGAACAGGTGCTCGCCCCGGTACCAAGACAATCTGAGTTATTGCTGGGCTGACACCACAAGAGAACAAGTCAAGCGAGGGCAGCAGATCATCAGGCGTCGCTTGTACTCCCCACGACTTTGCATCAGGACATTCTTTGCGCTACACCGGACGATTCGCTCCCTCGCCTACCGGCCCGCTTCACCTCGGCTCGCTCGTGGCGGCACTGGCTAGTTACCTCGATGCGCGCGCTCATCACGGTCGCTGGCTGGTGCGTATCGAAGATATTGATGAGACGCGCATCGTGCGGGGTGCAGCGCAAGACATTATCGCTAGCTTGCATGACTTTGGCATGGAATCGGACGGTGACATCCTCTGGCAAAGCAAGCGCCACGCTCATTATCAGCGCGCCTTTGATCGGCTGCAGCACGTCGTCTATCCCTGTGCTTGCAGCCGGCGGGAAATCGCTGATTCTCTCGTCAGTCTTGCGCCGGATGGCGCAGCCGTTTACCCCGGCACCTGTCGACACGGATTAGCTCCCGGTCGCGCGGCACGTGCCTGGCGCCTGCGCGTACCCGAACGCGACCAGCCAGAAGACCTGATTGACCTACAAGATCGCTGGCAGGGCTCTGTTCTCAGCCGCTTATCGGCGTCTGTCGGTGACTTTGTGCTCAAGCGTGCCGATGGTTTTTGGGCGTATCAGCTTGCGGTCGTGGTGGATGATGCGGAACAGAACATCACGGATGTGGTGCGCGGTGCAGATTTGCTGGAATCGACCGTGCGTCAAATCTACCTGCAGCAACTGCTCGGTTATCCCAGGCCGCGCTACCTGCATGTGCCCGTGGTCACCAATGCGCAAGGCGAGAAACTCTCCAAGCAAACCGGCGCAGCACCACTCGATCGCCACCGCCCGTTGCAGACACTGATGGACGCCGCCAAGGCACTGGGACTGGACGTGTCGCCTTCGACAGCGACCTTAGCGGGTTTCTGGGAAGCTGCGGTGCCCGCGTGGGCGCGGCGATTTGGTCGTGGTGCCTAGGTTTAGGTCTTGCGAAAACCGCCCAGTAGCGCCGCCCGTTTGGGAGGCTGCGTATTTTTTCCGGACTTCGACAACACAGGCTCAGGCTGAGACTCTGCGGGCTGGCTGGGCTCATAGGGCTTGAGGAACCAGGGGTCGATTTTTTCTTTGCGTGGCTGGGGTCCGCGTTCGCTGCGACGGTCGCTGCGCTCGGAACGGTCCGGGCGCTCTTGTCGCTCTCTGCGCTCGTGACGGTCACTGCGGTCACCTTCGCCACCGTAGCGTGATGCACGTCCACTAAAACCCTCGATCACCACCGGCACAAGCTTTTGTTTGATGAGTTTTTCAATGTCTGTCAGCAAACGCGAATCTTTGTCCGAGTAAAGTGACAAGGCATCGCCCGACGCGCCCGCACGGCCAGTGCGGCCGATACGATGAACGTAGTCTTCTGCGTTATAGGGCAAGTCGTAATTGATCACGCAGGGCAGCTCGGCGATATCCAGTCCGCGTGCCGCAACGTCAGTCGCGACCAGCACATCGATGCTGCCATTCTTGAACGCCTCGAGTGCCGCCATGCGCTCGTTCTGAGTTTTGTCGCCGTGAATGGGAGCTGCCTTGATGCCGTGGCGCTCCAGCTCGCGCGACAGGCGCGACGCACCGATCTTGGTGTTCGAGAACACCAGCACTTGCTTAAGCTCTCGACCACGCAGCAAATGCACCACGGCATCGCGCTTGGATTCTTCATCGACTTTGTAGATCACCTGCGATACGCGATCGGCAGTAGCATTGCTGCGAGCGACTTCGATCAGTACCGGGTTGGTCAGAAAGCTCGCGGCGAGTTTTTTGATTTCAGGAGAGAACGTCGCCGAGAACATCAGGTTCTGGCGCTTCTTGGGCAGCAGATTGATGATGCGCTGAAGATCTGGCAGAAAGCCCATATCCAGCATGCGATCGGCCTCGTCCATCACGAAGATCTGGGTCTGCGAAAGATTGAGCACCTTCTGCTGAACATGATCGAGCAAGCGACCCGGTGTGGCGATCAGAATCTCGACACCCGAACGCAGCGCGGCGGTCTGCGGCGCCATATCAACACCGCCAAACACCACCGTCGAGCGCAACGGCGTGTGACGGGAGTAGGCTTTGACGTTGTCGGCCACCTGATCAGCCAGCTCGCGCGTTGGCGTCAGCACCAGCGCACGCACGGGATGCCGCGCCGGTGATGCGCTGGTATTTGCATGCGCCAGCAGCAGTTGAATAATGGGTAGCGAGAAGCTGGCGGTCTTGCCGGTGCCGGTCTGTGCCGCGCCCATCACATCGCTTCCCTGCAGCACGACCGGAATGGCCTTGGCCTGAATTGGCGTGGGATGCACATATCCCTGATCGGCGAGTGCCTGCAGCACAGGCGGGGCAAGGCCGAAATCGTCAAATCGGGGAAGGGCGGCCTGGGTATCGGCGGCGGACTGAGGGGTGTTGAGTTCGGTCATTCGGCGGATTTAGTTAACCGCGCGAGTATAGCACTCGCGAGCTGACCGATTCAGCCGATTCAGCTGGCTCAGCCGATAATCGCCGCGAGATTCCGGGCCATCATCGCCTGCTGTGCTGAGCGGATCGCCCGCTTCTTGTCTTCGATCGCCATCAGCTCGGAAAACAGGTTGTCTTCATTCGCCGGATCGGCGAGATCTTCGAGCAAGGGATTGAAATCACGCTGCGCGATTCTGCGTAGCATGTGCATGAAGTTGTCATGAAGATGGTCGTTTTTCGGCTTGACGTCAGACAGTAGCTTGAATGGCACCAGAAAATCGACGTACAGTGCAGGCGCTTTGATCTCATGCTGCTGAAACCAGGCTTTCAGCAAGCGGGTCTCACGGCTTCTGCCCGCTTCCACGACCTCCTCCACATGACGAACAAGATTCGTCTGTAGCAGGCTGTTGTCGTTGGACCGGTAGAGCACGTGATCATCGGCATGCCCTGGCAGCAATCGTGCAGGGAACACGTCGATATCCAGACCGTTGTGGCGGATGCGCAGCGCCATCCCGTGTTTGCTCACGCGCGGATAACGTTCGATCAGGTAAGCGTAGAGCGACTCGTAGCTCGAGCGTATGCCCCCGGCATTGCGATGAAGTTCATTCGACAGTAGCAGCAACATCTTCACGTGAGACGAGCGCGGGGTGGAAGTCTGCCGTGCATGCGAGCCCACATCCCGCAGCTCCACAAAAAACGACTGCGCCCAATCCATCAGGTCTGAGCCCAGCTTGAGGACGCGCGCCGCCTGGCCGTCCGGCTGCCGGGCGGGCAGGTGGCGATCAATGATGTCCTGAAGATAGGGTTCTAGGTTTTTGGTCATGGTCTTGCCGTTCCCCGGAAATGAGGGAGTCATCCAAGTGATGAATCGGATGCGCGCGTGGGTTTCTGAAGAGGCGGCCAGGCAGCCAAGACGATAAAATATCTAAAATGTAATTTTTATATGCTAGTTGACGGCAGCGGGAATTGGACTAAACTAACCAAACTTAGTTTATTAGGAGGTTACCATGGTTGTAGTCAACATCCACGAGGCGAAAACGCACTTATCACGCCTGATCGATCGAGCCTCCAAAGGAGAGCCCTTTGTGATCGCAAAAGCAGGTAAACCCATGGTCAAGGTGGTGCCCATTGATGCGCCTCCAGAAAAAAAAATACGTCGCACCGGATTCTTGGAGGGACACATCGCGGTTCCCGATGATTTCGACACCATGGCGGCAAAAGAGATCGAAGAACTTTTTGGGCAAAAATCTTGAACCTGCTGCTCGACACGCACCTTCTACTGTGGGCAGCAGGTAGCCCGAAGCATCTTCCGAAAACCGCAAAAAAACTGATAGAAGACTCTGATAACTCTTTATATTTTAGTGCTGCCAGCATGTGGGAAATCGCGATCAAACGAAGCTTGGGACGAAATGATTTCTCGGTTGACCCGAGACTGTTCAAACGTGGATTGCTTGACAATGGCTACCTTGAAATTCCCGTTACCAGCGAACACGCGATTACGGTTGACTCTCTGCCCATTCACCACAGAGATCCTTTCGATCGAATCCTGATTGCACAATCGATCAACGAAGGCGTGCTACTGCTGACATCGGATTCCCACATCGGAAAATATGAAGGCCCAATCAGAATGGTTTGAACATCTCAAGAGCACATTGATACACAACGAACGACACATGCTCGGGTTTTTATGGTGGGCCCCCACGATCCATAGAATCCTTACCTCATCACGAGCCACTAAAATGAAGGATGCAAACAGATCGGCCATGGTCGCCGCTGGCGGCTTGCGTGAGATGTATTACGTTCTCTCAGCGTATCCCGCCTCTCGCTGGCTGCGAATAGCCAGCACAAAGACAATGTCCATCTCGGGCACATAGCGATAGAGTGCCAAATAGCCTTTGGTATCTCGGCCGATCACCAATTCCCGCTTGCCGTTTGCGGCCGGACGACCAATCAGTGGGTTCTGTTCGAGTACATCTAAAGCGTTGAGGATGTCGCCAATGTGCTGACTAGTGTTCCCTACCTGGTAAGTTGCGAGGTGATCGAGGATGCGATCAAAATCCTCCGCCATCTCTGGGGCCAATTCAATTCTGGCCATTTCATCGTGCCAGTTTTCGGGCTAACGGCCGCTTGGCAGATTTTCCCGCGGCTCGGGCTTCGAGATACTTGCGCATTTCTGGCCACGAAATCGTTTTGCCGGAGGATGCAATGCCGGCGTAGCGTTGTTCGGCGAGCGCATCAAAGTCAGCCCTGAGTTCAGCCTGCTGGGTCTTTTCGGCAATCGCCTCCAAGATGAATCCATGGGCAGTCGTCCCGGAGCGCTTCGCGGCCTTTGCTACTCTTGCTTTCAGATCTTCGGGCAGGCGAATGGTCGTGGTGGTCATAACAAACACTCCGATTAGGTGATCAACGCCTAATAGTAGCACTGGTGTGCTACATTGTGTAGTGCCGGCTCACTCCCACTCAGTAAGAACCTATCCCGTTAGGTCGATCGCTAGGCGGCAGTGCCGCAGACAGTACAGACGTGCGGCAAGGCACTGCCAACGACGCAAGCGGCCTAACGGGATAGGTTCTAAGTAGGTGTTGCCTCGATATACGATGCGCACTCAACCGCACTTCCGCTTTCAGCATAAAAACGCTGATCAGCACAATGGATTTTGTAGAAGCGACAGGCAAAAAAATGGACTGCTGAATTGCAGTCCATCTTGAATTGGTGGGCCCACCAGGACTTGAACCTGGGACCAAAGGATTATGCTTACCACTACAGCTTTCGCTGCCTGTTTCCAGTTTGTGGTCTGGACTGTCTCTTGTCTTTACGACCTACCCGTACAGTCTCTACACCTTCCCAATATTGCTACTGGGCTTGGCTCGGGATCACCACGCTGCTTGCAGCACAGGCTTCCCCGAATTTGAGTAGTTCTACATGCAGCCAGAGTGAACTTAGCTGCATGCAACCCAATTGCAGCCAACCATTGCAAAGTGCTTTAGGTTGATTGCCTTTAAGTCCTCTGCTCTAACCAACTGAGCTATAGGCCCGTGAAACCATTCTACTTTGCGCCATACACAGCATAAGCGTTTTGCGCCAACACTGTGGAGGCACTGTAGAAGCAATTTTTGACGGTTAAAATTGACTTTGATGCTTGTTTTTATTGATGTTTTTTGAAAAACTCCTGCTTATTAAATTGATGATGAGTCCGCCGCTCTAACCAAGCATGAGCTAGGGGCCCGAAAGGATTGATTCGCACCACCGAGATTTTATCTCGTGAAAGGCAAGGCGGCGAGAGCTTAGCTCCGGCGCCCTGCTTTTTCGTTGCATCAGCTGCCTTCGAGGAAGCTCTTGAGCTTGTCAGAGCGGGACGGGTGGCGCAGCTTGCGCAGCGCCTTGGCCTCGATCTGGCGGATACGCTCACGGGTGACATCGAACTGCTTGCCGACCTCCTCGAGCGTGTGATCGGTCGACATCTCGATACCGAAACGCATGCGCAGTACCTTTGCTTCACGAGGCGTGAGTGAATCCAGCACATCCTTGACCACACCGCGCATAGACGCATGCAGCGCCGCGTCGGCCGGTGCGAGGGTGTTGTTGTCCTCGATGAAATCGCCCAGATGAGAATCGTCATCGTCACCGATGGGCGTCTCCATGGAGATGGGCTCTTTCGCGATCTTCATGATCTTGCGGATCTTATCCTCGGGCATTTCCATCTTCAGCGCGAGCGTTGCCGGATCGGGCTCGGCCCCGGTCTCCTGCAGGATCTGGCGGGAGATGCGATTCATCTTGTTGATGGTCTCGATCATGTGGACCGGAATACGGATAGTCCTGGCCTGATCGGCGATGGAGCGCGTGATCGCCTGACGAATCCACCAGGTCGCATAGGTCGAGAATTTGTAGCCGCGACGATATTCAAATTTGTCGACGGCTTTCATCAGGCCGATATTTCCCTCCTGAATCAGGTCGAGGAACTGCAAACCGCGATTGGTGTATTTCTTTGCAATCGAGATCACCAGTCGCAAATTCGCTTCGGTCATCTCGCGCTTGGCCTTGCGAGCCTTGGTCTCGCCTGCCGCCATTTTTTTGTTGATCTCGCGTAGATCAGGGAGTGGCAACACCACACGCGACTGCAGGTCGATCAGCTTTTGCTGAAGCTCTTTCACGGCGGGTACGTTACGTGCCAGCACCGTGCTGTAGGCGTGATTGCCATTGACCTCGCCATCAATCCATTTCAGCTGGGTTTCGTTGCCCGGGAAAACCTTAATGAAATGTTGGCGCGGCATGCCGCACTTGTTGACCACCACATCGAGAATCTGGCGCTCGATCTGGCGCACTTCGTCCACCTGACCGCGCAAGGTGTCACACAACTTCTCGACGACCTTGGCAGTGAAACGAATGCCCATGAGCTCATTCGAGATGGCTTCTTGTGCCTTCACGTAGGGCTTGCTGTTGTAGCCTTCACGCTCGTAGGACTTGCGCATCTTGTCGAACCGCGAAGAAATGGTCGCAAACTTAGCCAGCGAATCGCGCTTGAGCTGTTCAAGCTGCTCGGCCGAGAAACCGGCTGCGCCCCCGCTGGTGGACTCTTCGCCCTCTTCGTCGTCCTCGTCTTCTTCCTCGTCATCATCTTCTTCGTCGACATCCGAGGCAGCGGTCTTCACCGGCGGCGTGGGCACGGGTTCATCAGGCGCATTGGGGTCGACCAGGCCATCGACGACTTCGTCGATCTTCATCTCGTCTTTCGAGATACGATCGGCAAGCGCGAGGATTTCGGAGATCGTCATCGGGCAGGCAGAGATCGCCTGGATCATGTCTTTCAGGCCACTCTCGATACGCTTGGCGATCTCGATCTCGCCTTCGCGAGTCAGCAGTTCGACTGAGCCCATCTCGCGCATGTACATGCGCACGGGGTCGGTGGTGCGGCCAAAATCGGAATCCACGGTCTGCAGCGCAGCTTCAGCCGCCGCATCGGCATCGTCGTCGTTAGCGACCGTGGCGACGTTATCAGACAACAATAAGGCTTCGGCGTCAGGCGCATGCTCGTAGACGGCAATGCCCATGTCGTTGAAGGTGCCGATGATGCCTTCGATGGCTTCCGGATCGACGATGTTCTCGGGCAGATGGTCGTTGATCTCGGAATGCGTCAGGAAGCCGCGGTCTTTGCCCAGCTTGATCAGCGTCTTGAGCTTCTGACGGCGACGCTCGAGTTCCTCCTCGCTCGCCTCGGAATCTGAGGAGAACGCATCCTTGAGGAACTGCTTTTCCTTGGCCTTGCGGTCGCGTGCGCGCGCCTTGTCGGCGGCCTTCAGCTCGGCACGCTCGACGGCGTTGAGTGCTGCGATTTCTTCATTCTCGGGCTGAAAATCACGCGGCTTGCGGCCTCGACGTCCGGGCACTTTGATGCCCGGCAGGATGTAGCCAGAGGTGTCGATGGCGGCCAGCGCCGCGGCATCGGTGGTCTGTTTGACGGACAAAATCTTATGTTGCTCAGCCTTGGGGTCCGTCTTGGGTGGTGCCTTGGCGCTACCGGCTGCCTTGCCTGGGGCAGCCGCTTTCTTTGCTACGACTTTGGGTTCAGGTTTCCTGGATGTCACAGAAGCTTTCTTTACAGGTGCTTTCGGCGTGACGGTTGGTTTGGCAGCTGCCTTGCGAACCGACTTCGCCGCGGTTTTGCTTGCGGCTACAGCGGCCTTGGAAGGCTTCTTCTGCACCGGCTTGGCAATCGACTTGCCGGCTTTTGAGACAGTTTTGACAGGCGCTTTGTTCGCGGTCTTTTTGACGGCCACCGCTTTGGGCTTGGCGGACGACTTGCCAGCTGATTTGCCGGCCGGTTTGGAAGTCGACTTGGGAGCCGGCTTCGCAGGGCTCTTGGCAGTCGCTTTCTTGATCGTGGTTTTGGCTGAGGCCTTCACTGCGGGCTTGGCCGCGGTCTTTGCATTTTTTGCAGAGACACGGGAAGACGCAGGCTTGCCAGCCTTGGCCTTGGTTGCAGAAGCTTTAACGGGTTTTTTAGTTGTCGCCATGGGTTCATCCACCAAATGGAATTGCCGATGCTGCAAAGGGAATCTGGAGGTCGGTCCGGCTGGCAGCGTAGCCATCTGCAGGCCGGTCATGTGCCGGGAATTTCTGCGCGGTGTGGGACCGTTCGTCCAGCGAATTCAATTCAATAAAATAACTGCAAAACTTCACTCACGGAGGCTGCAGGAAACAGCGTGTAAAACCTTAATGGAAAGCCCTCAAGTATATCACACGGCAACACTGTTCCATTAATGACAAGGCTTGAGGCAATCACAGGAAAACCAACTTGAAATCAGGAATCAGCAGACGCAGATCAACACAGCACAGCGAGAGCTGGCGACGGGCTGCCAGCCCGCGCCCGACTCAGCTCTGCGGGTCATTCTCGGCACGAAGCTGATCCAGCTCCGCCGAGATCTGCCGGTAACGAGAACGCTCCGTCTCTCCCGCCAGCCCGGCGGCGGCTAACTGATCCTGCTCTGCCTTGAGGGATTTCATTTTCGTCTGTCGCACGGCACCCGCCAGCTCGTGCTGCGCAAGCTCGGGATCATGAGACGGCTCGGCCGCGATCTCTGCAATCAAGGCATCCAGATCCGCACCCTGCGCGCGCAAGGCTTCGGCGAGCAAGGCCAGCGTTGCCTCTTGCGGCAGCGAGCGCGCGGCGGCAGCAACTGTCTCGAGCATCACACCCCCATCAGGGGCCGTACGACCGATCTGAGCGAGATCCGCCTCTGACATGCCAGAGGCCAGTGCAGGATGCGCCAGAAGCAAGCGCAACACCTGCCGCTCCAGCTCTACTGGCGGACGGCGGGTAACGATGGGTCTTGGCGAGCGCTGAGATCGCCCGCTGGCGGGCGGGGTCAGTTCGAACAGGGCTTCGATATCTGTAGCGCTGCTGTCCGTCACCTGTGCAAGCTGGCGCATCAGCTGCAAGCGCAATGCGGATACCGGCATTGCCTGAATCAAAGGCTTGGCATCGAATTGCGCGCGCGCTCTGCCCTCAGCCGTCGACAAGTCTTTGCCTTCGACAGCCTCTGCGATGAGAAATTGCGACAAGGGTACTGAATCAAGGACGAGTTTTTCGAATCCCTCATAACCATATTCGCGAATGTAGCTGTCGGGATCATGCTCTGACGGCAGGAACAAGAATTTCAGCGTACGGTTATCTGATGCATGCGGAAGACAAGCCTCCAGCGCGCGACGCGCCGCGCGTCGGCCAGCGGCATCGCCATCAAAACTGAAGATCACCTGATCCGTCTGTCGCAGCAGCTTTTGCACATGCGTCGGCGTACAGGCGGTGCCGAGTGTGGCAACCGCCTGTTCGAAACCGAACTGCGCCAGCGCGACTACATCCATATAGCCCTCGGTGACCAGCACATAGCCCTTGTCTCGAATGGCCTGCCGCGCCTCGAACAAGCCATAGAGCTCGCTGCCCTTTTGGAACAGCGGCGTCTCAGGAGAATTCAGATATTTGGGCTCACCCGCGCCGAGCACGCGGCCGCCAAACCCAATCACCTGCCCTTTGGTATTCCGGATCGGGAACATGATGCGGTCGCGGAAGCGGTCATAGCGCTTGCGTGAGGCTCCCTCGTCCTCGGCGCGATCGATCACGAGACCTGCGTCAACCAGCACCGCGTTGTCATAATCAGTGAATACCTGTTTCAGGCTCTCCCAGCCATCGGGCGCATAACCTATCCAGAATTTCGCAGCGATCTCGCCGGTGAGTCCGCGTCCTTTGAGGTAATCGATCGCATTGCGCGCGCCGCGCAACTGCTGACGATAGAAGTCGCAAGACAGCGTCATCGCCTCGGACAGGGCAAGACTTTTTGCCTGCTGCTCGGCACGCTGTGCAGGCGGCAAACGATCTTCCTGCTCGGGCACGATCATGCCCACGCTCTGGGCAAGATCTTTTACTGCCTCGACAAAACCCATGGCGGAATACTCCATCAGGAAACCGATGGCCGTACCGTGTGCGCCGCAGCCGAAGCAGTGATAAAACTGCTTGGTAGGACTGACCGTGAAGCTGGGAGATTTCTCGTTATGAAAAGGGCACAGCCCACCGAAATTCGCGCCACCCTTTTTGAGCTGCACGTAGCGACCCACCACATCGACAATATCGATACGGTTGAGCAGATCCTGTATGAAACTCTGCGGGATCATGCGGCCGCCTGCAGAAAATGATGTGCGGTGGGGTGATTACTTGCTCAGTGCGGCTTTCACCATCGCCGACACCGCGGTCATGTCCGCACGCCCGGCCAGCTTGGGCTTGAGCACGCCCATCACCTTGCCCATGTCCTGAGGGCCAGCAGCACCCACCGCAGCGACCGCAGCGGTGACCTCGGCCTGTACTTCTGCCTCGCTCATTTGCGCTGGCATATAGGTGTTGAGAACGACGAGCTCTGCTTTTTCGATATCGGCGAGGTCCGGGCGAGCGCCGGCTTCGAACTGGCTGATCGAATCCTTGCGTTGCTTGATCATTTTTTCGATCACTGACAGTACCTGATCGTCATTGAGTTCGATACGCTCATCGACCTCTTTCTGCTTGATGGCCGCAATGATCAGACGAATCGTCGCCAGACGACTGCTGTCTTTGGCGCGCATGGCGGTCTTCATGTCTTCGCTAATCTGTTCTTTGAGTCTCATTCAATTCTCCTGATACGGTCATGAAAATTCATGGCCGTATAAAACGCCAAAACCCGCTGCGGACCTCCCGGAGCGGGTTTGCGATGTTTACTGCCTCGTCCGAGCGAGGCACGCGCAATTAGAAGAGTTTTTTCGGCAGCTGCTGGCTGCGGATACGCTTGTAGTGGCGTTTCACGGCAGCGGCGAGCTTGCGTTTGCGCTCGGAAGTCGGCTTCTCGTAGAACTCGCGCGCGCGCAACTCGGTCAGGAGACCGGTTTTTTCGATCGTGCGCTTGAAGCGGCGCAGCGCGGCCTCGAAAGGCTCGTTTTCCTTGACGCGAACGGATGGCATGGACGGCTGACGAAATTTGCTAAGCCCCAGATTATAACTCGCGAATTGTCTGTTTTGCAAGTAGCTCCTGGCGGGGGGTCTACGCACCGGCCACGGGGATGAAGCGACGGGAGCATGTGCGCGGGCAAGCGCAGGGACACAGC
>JBJTAS010000008.1:0-40343 GCA_046090895.1 Oxalobacteraceae bacterium
GGTTAGCCAGTCGGAATGATACCGCCAGACGTAAATTGCTTCGTTGAGTTGTCTGTTGTGCCGGTCCAGGGTCCATCCGCCTACGCGGTGGCCACCAAGACTTTCTATCCAGTCGTCGACATTTTTGTGCGAATGGTTCCGGTTATTGGTGACCGATTTTCCTGCCTTGTGTATCGGGACAAGAAATACGTCTGACTGAGTGAAAGCCTGCAATGGGGAGTAAATCTCAGCAGGGATCTTGTCTTTGTAGGAGCTGAGTCCCAGCTGATGGATGTCGAGCGATGGAGTATTCATAGTAAACAAGTGTAATGATTATTTTGATGGGAGCCAGCAGACTTTAATCTGCGATTTTTGAAGGTGCTGGTCTCATCGCCGACATGTCCGACACCACGGGGACAATGGCGCTGCGTGTCTCTGCAACAAGTTTGCGGATATTGAGGGGCGTATCTACCGCCAGTGGCTTGGAGGCTGGCAATCCGCCAACACCGTCAAGAAATTGGAGCAGGGTGCTTACATTGGTTGCGTAATTTACGTTCACAATCCACTCTTTCGTGCGTTCCAAAACTTTCGTTGTGTGTAATTTGCCATTCACCACGCCGACAACCAGGCCACCCGGCCCGATGACGGGGCCCCCTGAGTTGCCTCTCGCGGTGGCGGCGTCAAACTGAAAGCTGCTTTTGTCTTCATGGAAGCCGACTAAGCTGTTAATGATGCCTCGCGAGGCCTTCGCTGAGGTGCCCTGGACAGTCATCATGGGGTAGCCGATGGTCATGATGTCCAAACCGATGTCAATGTTCTCAGGCCGGGCAATCAGCAAAAAGGGCGTGGTCTCAGAAATTTTCAGCAAGGCGAGATCAGCTTCCTTGTTGTGCTTGACCAGCTCCGCAGACACTGCGCGTCCATCCGGCAGCACGACGGCGATTTTGCGATTTTCGATGGCATGATAGGCAGTGACCAGGTGACCCTGCGGGGATATAAAAAATCCGGTGGCATTACTATCCGCAAAAAAAGCCTCCGCAAAAGCGAGCACCGGCGTAACCATGAGTGCCGCTACGGACAAAACCATCCATCCGGCATTGACGATACGGCGAACCAGCACATGGCTGGGCATGGCGCTTTTATACTCGAGACGGATGTCGCACTCCAGTGTGAAACTGCAGCCGCCTGGCGCGATGGGCGGCGGATACAGGCCGCGCGATGGTTCTGAGCTTGGTGTGTACATGAAATCCCGGGGAGATGGGGGCGCAGGGTTTTTCTGGTATCGCATCGGTGCGGCCATCTTGCCATACCCTCTGGCGGCTTGTCCCGCGGGCTGCGGCGCTGACCGATGGCCAGCTGACGGGCGATCCGCTGTTTCTTGTTCAAGTTATTGCCGAGATGGCAAATTTGCATTGATTTGCATAGTCATTCGCAGCGTTTGTCAGTAAGGTCGGGCGAAATCAGTGTTGGGTTTGGCGAGCATCGCCATTGGGCCTGTGTACACCACCAGAGATGAAGGCAACGCCATGGACGAACAAGTAGAAGCCTATGCAGAAGCACATGCAGCAACAGCCGAAGCAGAAGCAGAAGCAGAAGCAGCCGAAGCACCAGCCAAACTACCCGCTGCCGTCGCACGCGCGATGAGCGCCGCAGACCGGCACAAGCTGGTGGCCGATATTTCGGTGTTCCACTACAAACGTCTGAGGATGGTCGCCTCGGAGCGTGGCATACCTGTGGGCGTATTAGTCGAAGAGCTGATCGACCGGATGTGGACTTACCGCAGTGGATAAACGAATGCGCATCTCCAAGGGTGCAAGTAGGTGGTGCATGGTGGCCTGTCTGGCGCTGCTATGCAGCGGTCCTGCGGTAGCCAACACCGAGGGTCGCGCTGGTGTGCCTCGACCTCTGAACAGCGAGCTGAGGCCCTCCACCAAGCGTAGCCCCGCTTACTTGCTGCAGGTAGGTGGCCATATCAAACGCTTTATCGTCTACATCGCAAAGAATGGTGAAGAGCGTGCGCTGAACCCGATGGCTCGGTTCAACATCAAACTCTCGCCGGCAGGCGAGGTACAGTCGGTTCGATTAATCCAGACCAGTGGTTTCAAGAATTGGGACCTCACTGCCGCCCGGGCCATCGAGAAAAGCAGCCCCCTGCCTTTGCCCGAAGAGGGCGGACCCCCGGAAGAAATTGAGTTATTGATACAGCCGAAAGATGATCGTTGATGTCGAAGTGGCGTCGGCGCAGGGTATCAGGCCAGCTCGTTGTACAGAACACCCTTCAGATTTTCGATGGAATGAGCAACGCGCAGCACGGACTCGGCAGGGATCTGTCGCACCAGCTCGCCGGTATTTTTGTCGGTAACGGCAACGACCGCGGTATTGAGCCGGCGGTCCAGTGCAAACGCCAGGTCTCGGTTGCGCGACTGCATATGCGCATTGAGCTGATCAACCACGTCCAGAAAGGCTTGTGTGATGCGCTCAGCGTCGTTCGGCGCCAGCGGACCCACTGGCGGTGTCGGCGCGCTGCGAGTCGGCGTGGGCGTGACAATGCGCTCGGCAGGCACTTGGGGCTTGGCCGGTCCGGTGGCGGGTGCATAGGGTGTGGGGCCAGCGTGAATAATCAATTTGACAATCCTGTCAGACGCATTCAGGCGATAGAGATGATAGACGATTACCGTTCCGGGGCGCCATGAGGTACTCGATATAATCCGGCGCAGTGGAAAGATAAACCAGCTTGAGTGCCCTCGTCATGACCATGCCCCGTTTTTTGTTTGTCTCGCTATTGATCTGCTCGTTGCCCGTTTGCGCTGGCTGGGAACCCATCACCAAAAGTCCGCGCGGCGACGTGTATTACCTTGATAACGAGATCCTGCAAAAGGGCAGCGTTTTTCAGGTGTGGAGTCTGGTCGATCTGATTGAGCCGATTGAGAAAAGCGCCTCAGTGAAGCGGCTGTATGAAGCCGATTGTGTGAAGGGAAAGCTCAGAGTCGTGCAGAAGTTGGTTTATTCCGGCAAGGGTGGCCAGGGAAACCTGCTCAAGGCCGACCAACAGCCCGGTCGCTGGGTGTATCCCGATCCGGCGTCCGTGAATGAGGAATTGATACTCCGAATATGCTTCGGCAAGACGGGGACGAGTGCAAAGAAGGCAACGCATTCTGATCCTAAAAGCATGCCGCCCCACACGCCAGAAAAATAGGCCTGAGCGCACAGGCAGTCGGGTATGTTTTCATGGCTGAAAGCCGCCAGGGCGAATTATTCAAACTCTGACAACTAAGGTACTGATGTGGCAGGCAAATTTGCCCCCGAGGCCAACTAGACAATGCACATGAACTGTGCAAGAGTCCGGTACAGATTCCACAGAGAGGGAAGTGATGCTGGGCGATATTCTCAAGAAGCGGCGCGAAGAGCTAGGGCTGGAAGTCCAGGACATCGCGCGCGTAACGGGGATGCCGCCCAAGCAGGTGATCGCTCTCGAGGGTGATAACCTGGCGTATTTCGTCGGGGGCAAGCCGGAAATCGAGCGACTCACCAAGCTCTATGCAAAGAAAGTGAATATGCCGCTGGATGCTGCATTCTCTATTGATGCGCCACTGGAGAAAAAACCGAAGGATGTCAGGAATACCGACGTGGCCATTCCTGCGTTTCTCATTTCGGGGCAGAGCCGGGAATCCGCGACGACCCTAAAGCCCCGCGCTACCCACGAGCTGAAAAAAGCCGATAACTGATCTGCCTGCATGCTGCGATAGCCGCACCTGCTGATGTGCTGCTAGACAATACGATTATTGCAACTTCGCTCATGTGCCGCATTTGCCCGGCACTTTATTTTTTTCCGGTTTTGCACAGTTGACTGCGGCGCGCGATTCGAAGCGCGGCAAAGTTAGGTATCCTTGATGCCTTGACATCAACTTGCCGTTCCCCGTAGCGCTCAGTCAACGCCAATGGATCCAAGAGAAATCGCCAGGAAGCTGGGAATCTTGTCAATCGAAGAACGTGTGCAGATTATCCAGTGCCTGCTGGAGGTCAGCTCGGAGGGACTTGAAATGCCCGATATCGCGGTGAAGACCGGGCTGGGCGCGCCCGCTGTCGTCAAACAGATCGAGGCGCTGATTGGTGCGGAAATGGTCACCTTCAAGACCCGGGACAATAACAAAGTTTATCTCGTCAATGAGCCTGCGCTGCGCGAAGTGTTTGACTTCATGTTCAACGATTACGCGCCCCGATCCGCCTGATGGTTTCCAGTAACGTTTGGAGTAAGCCGTGACCGCACTGCTCGGTATTTTCAAAAAGTTATCGATAGTCTCTGCGCTGGTGGTGGGTTGGCTGGTGGTGCTGCTGATGTTCGTCGGTTGGCTGATCTTTGCCTATGATCAGGCCGACGCCATGGGCTTTATCGACTACGTGAAGTCCAGCATTGGGGTGGTGAACAAGCCCGTGGATACGCTGGATATCGGCTCAGTGCTGCGGCTGGTGTTTGCGGCGATTTCGGCAGTCTTTGCCGTCATCCTCACGGTTTTCACTATCCCGATGTTTGTGTTTGTCTACGCGAATGTCGCCTACGGCAAGCTGGTCGAACGGCTGAATCGACCGAAGGAGACACCGGAGGGCGAAGCCGGCGCTGCCGGTACCTCGGCTGGCCCCTGATGCGTTTTCGCTCTTTCCCTTTTTGACGACTCAAGTTTCGCGGTCAGCGGTCGATGATCTCTGTAGCCCTTAGGTCGCCCGCCGCGATCAGGGTCAGCAAGAAACAGGAGCCAGATCATGCTGCCCGTCGATATCGAAATCCGCCTCACGATTTTTTCGTTTGCCATGGTGACCATCGTGCTCACCCTCGTGCTGGGTTAGGCCGGCACTAAGAACCTATCCCGTTAGGCCGCTTGCGTCGTTGGCAGTGCCTTGCCGTATGTCTGTACTGTCTGCGGCACTGCCGCCTAGCCATTGACCTAACGGGATAGGTTCTAAATCATTGGCTGGCCCTCACTGGCATTCTTGCGCCAATTTCTCTGCAGCTCGCCTTGCTCGTTTACGGGCCTTGGGCTCCTCTTTGAGTGTCGCATCCCTCACATCTTCTTCACGCCACCGAAGTTGCAGCGTGAGCGACTTGCACTTGCGTTCGCGTGCTGCTGCACCGCGTGCCGCCAGATCGCGTATTTGCTGGTCTTGCCTCTCGCGCTGCTCACGCAGCCGCTGAAGGCGGGCGATCTCTGCCCTGTCGCGATGCAGGGAGTCTTCCGAGGTGCCACCCCGAGATATCGGCGCGACGGGCAGTGTCAGAGACTCGCTGCCGCAGGGTTGATCTGTGTAGGTGAGTGCGCCATCGATCTTGCACTTGTAGGTCGCGTGCGCGGTAACGCAGCAAGCCATCAGTAGCGGCAGAATCAGGCAGTTCAACAAGTTTGCAGCAGACACAGCCAGATGCCTGGCTGGTGTAGCAGATGTCATGGTCACCTCGCGACAGAATGGGTCTGCCGCGTCTGCGTTCAGACCACTTTTCCTGGGTTCATCAGGTTCAGCGGATCCAGTGCCCGCTTGATAGCGTTCATCATGGCCATTTCTGTCTCGGATTTGTAGCGGCGAATTTCTTCTCGCTTAAGTGCGCCCAGTCCGTGTTCGGCTGAGATCGATCCGCCATAGCGATGCACATTATCGTGTACCCGCCGGTTGATCGCATCCTGTTGTTGCAAGAAGGCCTCGTGTGACTCTCTTTCCGGTGCGGAGACGTTGTAATGCAGGTTACCATCACCAAGATGTCCGAAGGTCACCATTCGGCAGCCGGGAAAATCTTTTTGCAGCAAGGTATCGGTCTGCTCGATGAATTCGGCGATATGTGAGACCGGCAGCGAGATGTCGTGTTTGATATTGAGCCCCTCGGCTGCCTGCGCCATCGAGATATGTTCGCGCAAAGCCCATAGCTGCTGCGATTGCGACAGTGAACTGGCGATCACCGCATCGGTAATCAGGGCTTGTTCCATGCCCGCCTGAGAGACAGCTTCCAGCATCGTCATTGCATGGGCTTCCGATTCACTATCAGACAGTTCGATCAGCACATACTGCGCATGCCGCGAGGCGAAGGGAAGGCGCTGCGCAGGAAAATGTTTTTCTACCAGCTGCAGGCAGAAGTCTGACATCAGCTCGAAGCCGGTCAGACTGGCGTCGCATCGCTGCCGTGCCAGTGCCAGCAAGGCCAGCGCGTCGCGTGCCGAGCCAAGGGCCAGTAGCGCGGTGAGTCGTGCAGCAGGTTGCGCATACAGCTTGAGGACCGCCGCGGTGATGATCCCCAGCGTGCCCTCGGCGCCGATGAACAGATCGCGCAAGTCATACCCCGTGTTGTCCTTGCGCAGCCCGCGCAACCCATCCCAGATCTGGCCTGAGGCCGTAACGACTTCCAGGCCGAGTGTCAGCTCACGCATGCTGCCGTAGCGCAGTACCGCAGTGCCACCGGCATTGGTCGAGAGATTGCCTCCTATGGTGCAGCTGCCTTCGGAGGCAAGCGACAGCGGGAAGAGTCTGCCGGCCTGGTGCGCGGCTTCCTGCACTTGCTGTAGCAGGCAGCCGGCCTCGGCGGTTAGCGTATCGTTGAGCGTGTCAATGGCGCGTAGTCGGTGCATTCGTGACAGGGACAACACGATTGCCGTGCCACTGGCATCGGGGACGCCGCCCACCACCAGACCGGTATTGCCGCCTTGCGGGACCATGGGCACACGGTATTGCGTGCATAGTTTGACGATGGAGGCGACTTCAGCCGTGGTTGCCGGTTTGGCGACGGCCAGTGCGCTTCCGGTGAAGCGCCCACGCCAGTCAGTCAGGTGAGATGCCATCGCATCGCCCAGCAGCAGATGATCAGCGCCGACGATTGCAGCGCAGCGCGAGAGGAACTCAGTCTTCATTCGCAATGGAGGCAGCCTTGCGAATAGCGTCGCTGGCTAACTGCTTGGCGGCCTGCTTGTAAGGGCGCAGGAAAAAGATCGCGCAAAAGAAAAACACGGTCGAGAACACGATCTCCAACCCCGCCAGCGCTTGTGACATGCCGCGCTCGCTCCAGGTGCGAACCACGCCTTCGGCGAAGTACATGAGTACCAGCATCGATGCCCACTGCATCGTGTAGACATTGCGGCGCAGCGTGCCGGCGAGCGGGGCGAACAGGGGTAGGGCCTTGATCACCATCCACGAACCGCCGGGGCGCAGTGGCGCCAGTACGAGTTCCCAGGCAATACACAGCACGATCAGCAGCACCAGACTGCCTGAAGCGAGCTGGTGAAGACGATGCTGTACAGGAGAGAGGTTTACCATTCGTGTGTCATGTCTGAATCAGCGCAGAATCGTGACGCAATCTTTGCTGTTTTATTCTTTGCACAGCTTGCGCGCCGACTCGGCAAGGCGTTTACCGAGTGCGATCGCCAGCAGGCGACTGTCTTCCGTGATCTCCAGCTTGCCGCTTGCGCCAGACCAGTGCGTCGCCCCATAGGGTGAGCCGCCGCTGGCGGTATTCATCAGCGCGGGTTCGGCATAGGGTAATCCAATGATCAGCATCCCGTGATGCAGTAGCGGTAGCATCATCGACAGCAGCGTGGATTCCTGCCCGCCATGCAAGCTTCCGGTGGACGTGAATACGCAAGCGGGTTTACCCGCCAGCGCGCCCGAGAACCAGGTTGCGCTGCTGCCGTCGATGAAGTACTTCATTGGTGCGGCCATATTGCCGAACCGGGTAGGTGAGCCGAGCGCCAGTCCTGCACATTCCTCCAGATCGGACAACTCGACATACGGTGCCCCTGAGGCTGGCACGGCGGGTTCAGTGGCTTCCGTGACCGTGGATACCGCTGGCACGGTGCGCAGGCGCGCTTCGCAGCCCGGAACGCTCTCGATGCCTTGTGCGATCAGTTCAGCCAGCTTACGCGTGGCGCCATGACGCGAGTAATACAGCACAAGCACGGTAACCAGGGACGTCTTCATCATGATTGCTATTATATGGCGCTTTACCACGTTCACTGGTGCCGAGCGCATGAGCCCACACCCTTCACATCCCTCTGGCGGTTGGTCGCGAGTACCGGTTCGCGATCTGATTCGCTTCGCTCGGCGTCGTCTCACCGAGGAGCGTATCTCCGAGGTGGCGGCCAGTCTGACGTTCACGACGGTGCTGGCGCTAGTACCGGTGCTGACGATCGCATTTGCGATTTTCACGACCTTTCCCTTGTTCACGACCTTCAGAGACTCGCTCGACGAGTATTTCGTGCAGATTCTGATGCCCAAGGGTATATCGAACACCATTCTTGATTATCTGAGTCAGTTCGCCGCCAAAGCAAGCCGGCTCTCGGCGGTGGGCGCGGTATTTCTGATCGTGACTGCCATTATGATGTTTGGCACGGTAGACCGCACGCTCAATCAGATCTGGCGCGTAACGGAACCCCGGCCCTTCTTGCAACGCATGGTCATCTACTGGGCACTCATGACGATGGGCCCCGTGCTCTTGGGCGCGTCGCTCTCCTTTGCCAGTGAGCTCTCGCCGCTGATGGGGTTGCTTGGACGCGAGACGGCGCTGCTGCGCACCACCCTGATGGTGTTGGTGTCGCTGATTTTTTCGACGTTGGCGTTCTCGCTGCTGTATCTGACGGTACCCAATCGCATTATTGACTGGCGAGATGCGATGATCGGCGGGCTGGTCGCCGCGATCGCATTCGAGATTACGCGCAGGTTATTTGCTTTTTTCATCGCGCAAGGTCCCAGCTCGAGTTACAAGCTTGTGTATGGCGCGCTGGCAGCACTGCCCATCTTTCTGATCTGGGTGTATCTGTTCTGGCTGATCACGCTGGTCGGTGCGGTAATCGCTGCGGCACTGCCTGTGGTGAAGTATGAGCGCTGGTGGCACCGGCCTGCACCGGGGGGTGAATTTCTGGATGCGATGAATGTGTTGCGCGTGCTGGTGGAGTCACGCAACACCTCCGTCCCCGTCGATGCACTGCGCTTGCGAGAAGCCACCCGGCAGGGCTTTGAAGAATCCGAGCGACTGTTGCAGCGCATGCTGAATGTGGGCTGGGTTGCACGCATTCGCGCCGAGCGTTCGCGAGGATGGCGTCTGGGCCGTCGCCACCAATTGCAGCAAGATCGATGGGTTCTGCTGGTGAACCCAGACAAAGTGACCGTCGCCGAGGTCTATCAGTTGTTTGCGTTCGCGCCTGCGCCGCAGTCTCCACTGGGACAAAAGGTAGAAGGTGTCATCGCACTCGGGCTCTCGAGTCCCATTGCGGCTTATTTCGCTGCGTCGGCCGCTTCAGCGGCGAAAGCAAACAGCGCATCAAGCACCTGATCGGGCTGCTCTGCCATGAGCGAATGGCCGCTGCCTTCCACTTGAACGATCTTTGCCATCGGCATTGCTGAGCGTAATGCAGCAGTGGCTTTGGGCGGCGTCATGATGTCCCGTCGGCCTAGCAGCAGCATCGCCGGGCAGGTCAGCGCGCTGGCAGCGGCTTCACCATTGGCGTAGTTGTTGCAGGCTGAAAAATCTGTAAAAAAGACTTTGTCCGGATTGCCGCGCGACACATGCTGCATCAGCCGCCGCGCACCGCCGGGCACATAAAAACCTGGGCCGGGCGCGGAGGGTTTTTGCGCGATGCCAGCGTGTGACCAGATATTCACCATGTCGATTGCATCCTGCTCCCGATGCTCGGCGGCCTCCAGTAATTGCTCAGAGACTTTCATCGGATAAGCGGTGCCTACCAGGGCAACACCGCAGAGGGTGTCGCGCGCGCGTGATGCAGTTTCGAGCGCGATCAATGATCCCATGCTATGGCCGATCAACACCGCTCTGTGTACGTCAGCGGCGTGAATCACGCGGGTCAGCCAGTCAGCCAGACTCTCGACGCTGCGTAGCGGCGCACCCGCGCTGCGTCCATGACCCGGAAGATCAAGTGCCAACACGGAAAATCCATGATGCGCAAAATACCGCGTCTGCAGCGCCCACACGGAGTGATCACTCTGTGCACCGTGAATAAAAATAGCGGTCGGCAAGCGGGGGTCAAATGTCTTGCCCCCCGTGTAGGCATAGGCGGCATGAGGCTTAAGCTCAATGATCATTGCTCATGCTCCCTTTTGCGCTGCTTTGAGGCCACGCTTGAGATCATCGATCAGATCATCGGCATCTTCCAGGCCAATCGACAAGCGCATCGTGCCCTCGGTAATGCCGGAGGCAGCGAGTTGTTCGGTCGGCACACGGAAATGCGTAGTTGAGGCTGGATGAATCACCAGAGACTTTGCATCACCGACATTGGCGAGGTGCGAAAACAGACTTAGCGATTCGACAAAGCGTCGTCCGGCGGCGCGATCGCCCTTGATCGAGAAAGAAAACACCGCGCCGCAGCCTTTGGGCAGCAGTTGTTTGGCCAGCGCGTGATCAGGATGATGAGGTAGCTCCGGATAAGATACCGATGCGATAGCAGGATGTGCGGCAAGAAAATCAACGATCTTGCGTGCGTTGGATACATGTTTTTCCATGCGCAGGCTGAGCGTCTCGATGCCTTGCAAAATGGTGAAGGCGTTATACGGACTCATCACCGCGCCGAAGTCACGCAGGCCCTCGCGGCGCGCGCGCAGCGAGAAGGCGCCGACGGTCGACTCTTCAGCGAACACCATGCCATGAAAACCATCGTAGGGTTCACACAGTTCTGCGAAGCGTCCCGTCTTGTCATAGGCGGCTTGCCAGTCGAACGTGCCGCCATCGATTAACAAGCCACCCACCGCCGTGCCGTGACCGCACAAGAATTTGGTCGCCGAGTGAAATACCAGATCTGCCCCATGATCCATGGGTCTGAGCAGATAAGGGGTGGTAAAAGTGGAATCCACCATCAGTGGTAGATGATGCTCATGCGCGATGGCGGACACCGTCGGAATGTCTAGCACATCCAGTCCCGGATTGCCCAGCGTCTCGGCAAAGAGGACCTTCGTGTTCGGGCGAATGTTGTCGCGCCAGGCATTCATATCGCGCGGATCGATAAAAGTTGTCTCAATCCCGAAACGTTTCATGGTGTAGCCAAGCAGATTTTGCGAGCCGCCGTAGAGCGCACGCGAGGCGAGCACGTGCGAACCGGCACCGGCTATCGTGGCAAGACCAAGATGCAACGCCGCTTGTCCACTGGCTACCGCCAGCCCGGCAACGCCGCCTTCGAGTGCCGCAATGCGTTCCTCCAGTACTGCGTTGGTAGGATTGGAAATCCGCGAATACACATGGCCCGAACGCTCCATGTTGAACAGCGAGGCCGCATGGTCCGAATCGCGAAAGACGAAGGACGTGGACAGATAGATTGGGGTGGCGCGGGCGCCGGTGGCCGAGTCGGGCGCGCTGCCCGCGTGCAGCGACAGGGTGTCGAAGCCAGGGTACTTGGGCTCACTCATCAGGGGCAGGTCTCCGGGACAGGTTATTGGCTTGGTGTAAGCATGACGATCGATTATAGGCCGCCAGCGGCTGACCGCTTGGTCATCCTCTCAGGCACCTGCGCACCCTGCGCGAGCCCTCTGGCTTTTTTGAATGGGGTGGGCTACAGTCCCCTCATGAAATACACCGCGGGGGGCGACCGATGAAAGTTTCCGAAATCCTCAAAGTCAAGGGCAACATCCTCTTCACCGTCACGCCCGAGACGGCGCTGATTGATGCGATTGATACCATGAGCGAGAAAGATATTGGCTCACTGGTCGTGATGCAGAGTGGCTCACTGGTCGGGTTGCTGAGCTTTCGCGAAGTGATGAAAGCGGTGCACCGACACCGCGGAGCGATCGCCGGGTCGGTCGGGGATCATATGGATCGCGAGATGCTGACTATCTCACCGGACACCGAGGTCAATGAGGTTCGCCGCGTCATGCTGGAGCGTCATGCGCGGTATGTGCCTGTCCTTGATGGCAAGGTATTGCTTGGCGTGATGTCCTTTTACGATGTAGCCAAAGCCGTGTTCGAAGAACAGAGTTTTGAGAACAAGATGCTCAAGGCCTACATCCGCGACTGGCCATCAGAAACTGCGGAAGAGTAGATGCTGCCCGAACGCAGACACACTAAAAAGGAATGTAGCGAGTGAGCTCAGGCCAGTTCGCGCTGCTGACCCAGCGTCGTTTTGCTCCCTTCTTCGGAGCGCAGTTTCTGGGCGCTTTCAATGACAACCTGTTCAAAACAGCGCTGGTGACAGTGATCACCTTTGATGCGGCTGCATGGACCTCGCTGAACATTGGCCTGCTCAACAACCTGATCGCCGGTCTTTTTATCCTGCCTTTCATGCTGGCCTCAGCGACCGCAGGCGAGCTGGCCGACAAGGTCGACAAGGCGCGGCTGATGCGGTTGGTCAAGGTACTCGAAATCTTCATCATGCTGGTGGCGGCGGTAGGTTGGTACACGCATCAGCTGGGGGTGCTGGTACTCGCGGTGGTCGGTATGGGCCTGCACTCGACCTTGTTTGGACCGGTCAAGCACTCCTATCTGCCACAGCACCTGCAGGCAGGCGAACTGGTGGGTGGCAACGGCATGGTGCAGATGGGTACCTTTGTCGGCATACTCACGGGCCAGCTGATTGGTGCCGGTCTGGTCAGTTGGGGTGCGATCGGCGTGCACATGATCATCTGGTCGACCGTGCTGGTGGCCATCTTCGGTTTGTTATTCACGCTGGCGGTGCCCGCGACACCCGCGCCCGTGCCTGAACTGGTCATCAGCCGTAACCCCTTCCCGGAGGTGCTGCGCAATCTGCGCTTTGCCGCCAGCCGCGCGGATGTGTTCGCGGCCATGCTCGCCAATTCCTGGTTCTGGTTTTTTGGTGCGATCGTGCTCGCGCAGTTTCCTGTGTATGCGCGTGATGTGCTGCATGGCGCACCCGAGATTTTCGCGGTGCTGCTGACGGCGTTCTCGCTCGGCATAGGCGCGGGTTCGCTGATGTGCGAGCGCTTGTCCGGTGGACGCCTGCAGCTTGGTCTGGTGCCGCTGGGCGCATTGGGCCTGACCGCATTCGGCATCGATCTGTATTTCGCCAGCCTGGATCCCATGCCTTCGCCGCTGACCGCGCAGTATCTGCTCTTCGGCGAGCAGTTTCGCATCCTGTTCGATTGTCTGATGCTGGGCATGGCCGGCGGTATCTTTGTCGTGCCGCTGTTCACACTGATACAGACGCGCGCTGAGCGCAGCCACCTCTCGCGCATCATTGGCGGGATGAATATCCTCAACGCCCTGTTCATGGTGGTGGCTGCGCTGCTGGCGATGGTAATGCTGCAAGCAGGGCTGTCCGTGCCCGAGATCTTTGCTACCACCGCCATGCTGAATCTGGCAGTACTGATCGCACTGTGCCTGAAGCAGCTAGAGTATCCGCGCGCGCTGTGGACATGGCTGACGGACTTCTTCAGGAAGCCGCCGCTGGTAAAATGAGGGTTTTCTGCCTGCCTCATTTCTCACCATGTCTGGCAATACGATAGGTAAGCTCTTTTGCGTCACCACCTTTGGCGAATCGCATGGTCCCGCCATTGGTTGTGTGATCGATGGTTGCCCTCCGGGCATGCCGCTCTCGGAAGCTGACATTCAGCCTGAACTCGACCGTCGCAAGCCTGGCACGTCACGCCATGTCACGCAGCGCAAAGAATCGGATACCGTCGAGATTCTCTCGGGTGTTTATGAGGGGAAGACCACGGGTACGCCGATCGCGCTACTCATACGCAATGAGGATCAGCGCAGCCAGGATTACGGCAATATCGTCGACCGCTTTCGTCCCGGACACGCAGATTTCACCTACTGGCATAAATACGGCATTCGCGATCCGCGCGGTGGCGGAAGATCCTCTGCGCGATTAACCGCGCCGGTCGTGGGTGCAGCGGCAGTCGCGCGCAAATGGCTACACCAACAATATGGCACCACCTTTCGCGGTTGCATGAGCCAGCTGGGTGAGGTCGCGATTCCTTTTCAGTCGTGGGATCACGTCCATGACAATCCGTTTTTTGCGGCTAACGCTGAGATCATTCCTCGGCTCGAGTCGTACATGGATGATCTGCGCAAGGCGGGCGATTCCTGTGGTGCGCGGATCGACATCGTGGCGCAGCAGGTGCCGGTCGGTCTGGGTGAGCCGCTGTTCGACAAGCTCGACGCCGATATCGCCTACGCGATGATGGGCATCAATGCCGTCAAAGGCGTGGAGATCGGTGCCGGTTTCCGTTCGGTCGCGCAAAAGGGCACTGAGCACGGTGATGAAATCACGCCCGACGGATTTGTCGGCAACAACGCCGGCGGGGTCTTGGGTGGTATCTCCTCCGGACAAGACCTCACGGTATCGATAGCCATCAAACCCACTTCCAGCATACGGACACCACGCCGCTCGATAGACCGCGACGGCCAGCCAGTCATGGTCGAGACCTTCGGTCGCCACGATCCCTGCGTCGGCATACGCGCGACACCCATCGCTGAGGCCATGCTGGCCTTGGTGCTGATGGATCATGCCTTGCGTCACCGTGCGCAATGTGGCGACATCAGTCAGTCGCACACGTCGTCGTAAGCTCACCCCACGCAGGCGCTGGTCCGACCGATTGCCTTTGGCACTCTCTGATTAGCACTTTCTTCATCGCGGTACGTGCCGGAACCCGGCGATTTCGGCAAACATTCGTGATCTCTGTGACCCCAGTTACCAAACCCCCGCAGTCGCTGAACTTCGCGCTTTTTTTCTTCGCTTACTACGGCTACGTGGGGGTATTCTCACCCTACGCGAGCCTTTACTTTGCAGACAAAGGCATCAGCGCCGCCCAGATCGGCGTGCTGATGTCACTCATGCAGGTGATGCGTATCTTTGGTCCCAATCTGTGGGGCTGGGTGGCAGATCACACGCGGCAGCGGGTACAGGTGCTGCGCTTCACCTCGGCGGCGGCCGCGATGGCGTTCTGTGGCATGTTCTGGGGCGAGACCTTTGGTTTTTTCTTTGCCTTGATGGTGACGATCAATTTGTTCACCAGCGCGCAGGGACCGATCTCTGAGGCACTGATGCTGTCTGCGATGCGCGGTGATCTCACGCATTATGGACGGCTACGGCTCTGGGGCTCGGTTGGTTTCATCGCCGCGGTCATGCTCTCAGGTCAGCTGCTCGACTGGCAGGGTATCGCGCTCATGCCCTGGATCGCGCTCTCGCTCTTGATGATGGTCTGCGGTGTCACGCTGAACATGCGCGAAGACATGCCCACGGCGCATGCGCACGACGCGCCCTCGGTGCGCAGCTTGCTGCGGCAGCGGCCGGTGCTGGCATTTTTTGTCTCAACCTTCATGATGGTGGCAGCGCACTCATCGCTGTATGTGTACTACTCGCTTTACTTGTCGGACATTGGCTACAGCAAGACCGTGATTGGGCTGATGTGGTCGCTGGGCGTGCTGGTGGAAATCATGTTCTTTTTCTATCAGGCGCCCCTGTTTCGCCGATTCGGTATTCGTCCTTTGATGCTGTTCAGTCTGGCGGTTGCGGTGGTGCGCTTTCTGATGATTGGGGTCGGTGCACAGTCACTGATCGTGCTGTTGCTGGCGCAAGTACTGCACGCCGCGACGTTTGGTGTGCATCACTCGGCGTCGGTTGCGACCTTGCAGCGCTGGTTTTCCGGGCCTTTGCAAGCACGCGGGCAGGCGCTGTTCATCAGCATCTCGTACGGACTGGGCGGCACACTAGGCGGCTTGCTGCTGTCAGCTTGCTGGGATACATTGGGCGCGCGTCCGGTCTATTGGATTGCCGCATTCATGTCCTTTCTGGGGCTGATCGCGGCGATCCTGAGTTATCGCTGGCAGGCAGAAGCAGGGAGAGAATCATGAGATGGATGCTGTATCGCGGAGCGCTGGTGATATTGCTGGCGCTTCCTCTGGGCGCTTGCCAGACGGTGCAAACCACGCAGGCGGGTACGGTGGGAGTGGACCGCACGCAGCGCATGGCGGTGTCGGCAGAGGCCATCGAACAGAGCGCCCATAAGCAGTACGCGCAGGTATTGGCCGAGGCTGAGAAAAAAGGCAAGTTGAATGCCGACACGGCGCAGTACGAGCGGGTCAAGACGATTGCCGAGAAGCTGATCAAACAGACGCCGGCCTTTCGCAAAGATGCGCTGGGCTGGAAATGGGAGGTCAATGTACTCACCTCCAGTGAGGTGAACGCCTGGTGCATGCCGGGTGGGAAAATCGCTTTCTACACGGGACTGATCGAGAAGCTGAAAATCTCCGATGACGAATTGGCGGCAGTGATGGGCCATGAGATCGCCCACGCCCTGCGCGAGCATTCCCGCGAGCGCGCCTCCGAGCAGGCAATTGCTGGTATCGGCATCTCCATCGTCGCGGCGGTTGCTGGTGTTGGGCAGATTGGGCAAAAGGGTATGGAGTATGCCTACCAAGGCTTGCTCGGTTTACCGAACTCACGCGCGCACGAGACCGAGGCCGACCGTATCGGTGTCGAGCTCGCCGCTCGCGCCGGCTACGACCCGCGCGCGGCGATCACTCTGTGGCAGAAGATGGGCCAGACCGGTGGTAATGAACCGCCCAAGTTCATGTCCACCCACCCGCCCAGAGCGGATCGCGTGAAGGATCTGACGAATTATTCCGAGCGGGTGATGCCGCTCTACCAGCAGGCAAAAGCCCGAGGCTGAGACAGGTTTCCATCCGTAGCGGCTGCGTAGAGCGACTCCCGATTGGGGATTGGTCAAGGGTTGGTGTGGCATAATTTAGGGCTGTTTTCCCTGATTTGCCGGGCACTTTGCCCCGTCTCCCCATGGCCCACACCCTCTACGACAAACTCTGGCAGTCCCATGTGGTGCATACCGCTGAGGATGGCACGGCGGTTCTCTACATCGATCGTCATCTGATTCACGAAGTCACCAGTCCTCAGGCGTTTGAGGGACTGAAGCTGGCCAACCGCCAGCCCTGGCGGAGATCAGCCAACTTGGTGGTCGCTGATCACAACGTGCCGACCACCCACCGTGCAGAGGGTATTGCCGATCCTGTATCGCGACTGCAGGTCGAAACGCTGGATCAGAATGCAAAAGACTACGCGCTCACCTACTTCAATATGACCGACAAGCGTCAGGGCATCGTGCATGTGATCGGCCCGGAGCAGGGGGCGACGCTGCCCGGAATGACCGTGGTCTGCGGTGACTCCCATACGTCTACTCATGGCGCATTTGCCTGCCTGGCGCACGGCATCGGTACCTCTGAAGTTGAGCATGTGCTTGCCACCCAGACGCTGCTCGCAAAAAAGTCCAAGGCGATGCTGATTCAGGTCGAGGGCAAGCTGGGCGAAGGCGTCACCGCCAAAGATATCGTGCTGGCCATCATCGGCAAGATCGGTACGGCTGGCGGTACGGGGTATGCGATTGAATTTGCAGGTTCGGCGATCCGCTCGTTGAGCATGGAAGGCCGAATGACGGTCTGCAATATGGCGATCGAGGCGGGTGCGCGTGCCGGCATGGTTGCGGTTGACGATGCCACGATCAATTACGTCAAAGGTCGTCCGTTTGCGCCGGCGGGTCCGCAATGGGATCAGGCTGTCGCCTACTGGCGCACGCTGCACTCTGATCCGGAGGCAAAGTTTGATTCGGTGATCATGATGGATGCCGCCGAGATTCGTCCGCAAGTCACCTGGGGTACCTCCCCCGAGATGGTGGTGCCCGTCGATGCGCGCGTGCCCGATCCCGACAAAGAAAAAGATCCGGTCAAGCGCGACGCGATGGAAAAGGCACTGGTCTACATGAACCTCAAGCCCAACACGGCGATTACCGATATCCGCATTGACAAGGTTTTTATCGGCTCTTGCACCAATTCACGCATTGAAGATCTGCGCGCCGCAGCCGCAGTGGTACGCGGCAAGCAGCGCGCATCGAATGTGAAGCTGGCGATGGTGGTGCCGGGCTCCGGTCTGGTGAAAGAGCAAGCCGAGCGCGAAGGACTCGACAAAATTTTCAAAGATGCGGGTTTTGAATGGCGCGAGCCGGGCTGCTCAATGTGTCTGGCGATGAATGCTGACCGTCTGGAGCCAGGCGAGCGTTGCGCATCGACCTCGAACCGCAATTTCGAAGGACGTCAGGGCGCGGGCGGTCGTACGCACCTCGTCAGTCCGGCGATGGCAGCCGCGGCGGGCGTTGCAGGCCACTTTGTCGATGTACGTGGGCTGTAAGTCGGCTTCTCTACACTCAGGGAGCACATCATGAAAAACTTTTTCGCCATCCTGTTCATCGCATGCTTTTCACTCGCCGGCTGCAACACGATTCAGGGCATCGGCAAAGACGTTGAAAAACTGGGCGAGAAAGTCCAGGAAGCAGGTAAAAAATAACCACCATGAATAAATTCACCGTACTCGATGGATTGGTCGCGCCGCTGGATCGCGCCAATGTCGATACCGATGCCATTATCCCCAAACAATTCCTCAAGTCGATCAAGCGTACTGGCTTTGGACCCAACCTGTTTGACGAGTGGCGTTATCTGGATCACGGCGAGCCGGGCATGGACAACAGCAAGCGGCCGTTGAACCCGGATTTCGTGCTGAACCAGTCACGTTATCAGGGTGCGTCGATTCTTCTGGCGCGCAAGAATTTTGGTTGCGGGTCCTCGCGCGAGCATGCGCCCTGGGCACTGGATCAGTATGGCTTTCGCGCAGTGATTGCGCCGAGCTTTGCCGATATCTTCTTTAACAATTGTTTCAAGAATGGCCTGCTGCCGGTCCGGTTGACTGACACCGACATCGACCAGCTGTTCAATGAAGTCAAGGCTTTCCCCGGCTATCGTCTGGTCGTTGATCTGGCCAGACAGACGGTGTCGACGGCGAATGGCAGTTCTACCTTCCATTTCGAGGTCGATGAATTTCGTAAGCACTGCCTGCTCAATGGTCTGGACGACATCGGGCTGACTTTGCAAAAAGCCGATGCGATCCGCGAATACGAAGCACGTCACATCAGCCGCTTCCCGTGGCTGGCAAACACGATTTAACCCACACTTCAATCACCATGAAAATCGCTATCCTGCCGGGCGACGGCATTGGCACCGAGATCGTTGAACAGGCGGTCAAGGTCCTGAACGCACTCGGCCAGACATTCGAGATGGAGACCGCGCCCGTGGGTGGTGCGGGTTACGAAGCCCACGGTCATCCGCTGCCCGAGGGCACGCTGAAGCTGGCCAAGGAAGCCGATGCGATTTTATTCGGTGCGGTGGGCGATTGGAAATACGACACGCTGGAGCGCTCGCTGCGCCCCGAGCAGGCGATTCTTGGTTTGCGCAAGCATCTGACCTTGTTTGCTAACTTTCGCCCGGCCATTTTGTATCCTGAACTAGTGGGTGCTTCCACGCTCAAGCCCGAGGTCGTCTCGGGTCTGGATATCCTGATCGTGCGTGAACTGAATGGCGATATCTACTTCGGCCAGCCGCGTGGTGTGCGTGAAGCGCCGGATGGCTTGTTCAAGGGCGCGCGCGAAGGTTTTGACACGATGCGTTATTCCGAGCCCGAGATACGTCGTATCGCGCATGTCGCCTTTCAGGCCGCGCGCAAACGCAGCAAGCGCCTCACCAGTGTGGACAAGGCGAATGTGCTGGAGACTTTCCAGTTCTGGAAAGACATCGTCACCGAGGTGCACAAAGAGTACCCGGATGTCGAGCTGGATCACATGTATGTCGACAATGCGGCGATGCAGCTGGTGCGCGCGCCAAAGAAATTCGACGTCATCGTCACCGGCAATATGTTCGGCGACATCTTGTCTGATGCGGCAGCGATGCTGACCGGCTCCATCGGCATGCTGCCCTCGGCCTCGCTGGATGCTAACAGCAAAGGCTTGTATGAGCCTTCGCATGGATCGGCGCCCGATATTGCCGGCAAGGGTGTTGCAAACCCACTAGCGACTATTTTGTCGGCAGCGATGATGCTGCGTTTCTCGCTGAATCTGCCGGCTGAAGCAGATCGTATCGAGGCCGCAGTGAAGAAAATACTCGCGCAAGGCTTGCGCACACCCGATATTTACGAGGCGGGCACCACCAAGGTGGGGACGGTCGAGATGGGCGATGCGGTGGTGAAGGCGCTGGCATAACACGTTGACTTCACGCGCTGTGGGTCCCGGCTTTCGCTGGGATGACGAAGGAATGATTCGCGGTCATGGCACGGCCACCCCGGCACGAACCGGGATCCAGTGTCTTTGCAACACTCGAAGGAATTG
The DNA here is from genome assembly GCA_046090895.1 of Oxalobacteraceae bacterium. Lineage (GTDB taxonomy): Bacteria > Pseudomonadota > Gammaproteobacteria > Burkholderiales > Burkholderiaceae_D > Pernthalerella. The sequence continues at coordinate 20,128 of JBJTAS010000008.1, forward strand.
ATAATGAAACTTGTCGGTCTGGTAGGTTGGCGCGGCATGGTCGGCTCGGTGCTGATGCAGCGCATGCAGGAAGAAAATGATTTCTCGCATATCGAGCCGGTATTTTTCTCGACATCGAATGCAGGCGGCAAAGCGCCCGCGATGGCGAAGAACGAGAGCACGCTGAAAGACGCCAACGATATCGAGTCGCTGAAGAAGTGCGACATCATCCTCACCTGCCAGGGCGGCGATTACACGACTGAGGTGTATCCGACGCTGCGGGCAGCCGGCTGGAATGGCTACTGGATTGATGCTGCATCGACGCTGCGCATGAAAGACGACGCCATCATTGTGCTCGATCCGGTCAACCTCGACGTGATCAAGAGCGCGCTGGCACTAGGCGTAAAGAATTACATCGGCGGTAACTGTACGGTATCTTGCATGCTGATGGGTTTGGGTGGGTTATTCAAGCACGATCTGGTGGACTGGATGAGCTCGATGACGTATCAGGCAGCATCTGGCGGCGGGGCGCAGCACATGCGTGAGCTGTTGACTCAGTTCGGCAGCATCCATGCGGAAGTCAAGGCGCTGCTCGACGATCCGGCGTCAGCGATCTTGGAAATTGACCGCAAGGTGCTTGCGAAACAGCACGGCCTGACGGCAGACGAAACCCAACAGTTCGGTGTTCCGCTTGGTGGCAACCTCATTCCCTGGATCGACAAAGATCTGGGCAATGGTCAATCACGCGAAGAGTGGAAGGGCGGCGCGGAGACCAATAAGATCCTTGGTCGAGGCGAGGCTTTCGGCGCAGGCGCGAAGCACGCGATTGCGGTAGATGGTCTCTGCGTGCGTATCGGCGCCATGCGCTGCCACTCGCAGGCGCTGACCATCAAGCTGAAAAAAGACGTTCCGCTAGATGAGATCAATGACATCATCGCCAGCGATAACCCGTGGGTCAAATTCGTGCCCAACACCCGCGACGCATCCATGCATGAGCTGACGCCAGCGGCAACGACCGGCAAGCTGACGATTCCCGTCGGTCGTGTGCGCAAGATGCAGATGGGTGGCGACTATATTTCTGCATTTACCGTCGGCGATCAGCTGCTATGGGGCGCGGCAGAGCCACTACGCCGTATGCTAGTAATTTTGCTCGATACCTGAACTACGTGTTCGCTGATCAACTCGTTAAGTTGTCAACACACAACTAAACCCGCAGCGTTTTCTCTCAGTAGAAAATGGGCGGGTTTTTTCATGGCGTGAGATCGCGCTTCTGCTTGCTGCAACTCATGGCGGATGATAAGGTCAATTCCTTCGATTGCCTGATCAGGCGGTTTTCTGCGCACATCAGGCCTTCATGTCTAAGCACTCATTCCCCACATCACGAATTATGTCTCCCCCCAAGCGCTACGCTGCATTGCGCCTGACGCTGCGAACGGTTGTTTTCACTGTTGTGCTGGCAATGGGGTCACCGCACACAGCACATGCGCTGGCACTAGGCGAGGTGACCGTACGCTCGGCATTAGGTCAGAGGCTGGATGCCATTATCGATATCGCGTCAATATCTGCTGCTGAATCCGAATCGCTGGCGGTGCGTCTCGCTCCGGTTAGCATGTTTTCTGATGCGGGGCTGGAATTCGGTGCGCTGCAACGCTCATTGCGCTTGAGCGTAGAAAAAAAAGCGGACCGTGCCTCCATACTAGTCAGCTCGGATCTTCCTGTGAACGATCCGTTTCTGATGGTGTTGATTGAAGTTGATGCAGCTGGTAATCGCACGATCCGGCAATATGCGCTGTTATTAGATCCGCCGGTAACTGATCGGGAGACGCAGCGCACCACGGCTATTGACCCGCCGGTCGCGGCATCGACGCCGGTTCCGGCGCAGCCGATTCCCCAGCCAGCGCTGCAGCCAGCGCCGACGGCCGCCACCGCAACAACGGAAAACACAAAGCCCGCCGAGCAGCGTGCGGCATCATCTACACGCGTGGTTCGTCGCGGAGATACGCTGAATAAATTTGCGCGAGAGATCTTGCCACCCGGCGCGACGCTGGAGCAGGCGCTGCTCGCGTATCTGCAAGCCAACCCACGCGCATTTGAAGGCAAAAATATCCACCGCATGAAAACCGGCAGCGTGCTTCGAGTGCCGGATGATCAGGCCATTGCCGATATTTCTGCAGCAGAGGCACGCCGGGAAGTGGCACTACAGACCGCCGGCTATCAGCGTTATCGCACGCTTCTCGCGCGCTCGGCGGCGCGGCCGGCAGAGGTTCCGACCGAGCTTAGCATCGAGACTACCCCTGCGGGCAGTCGCAGTAGTAGCGGCAAGGTGGGTGTCAAAGAGACTCAGACACGCATTGCGGACAATGCTCGGGATGCCTTGAAGCTGGAATCCGCAGTGCCCGCCAAGCCGAATTCGGACGGTCGTCAGCATGGTAATGACACAGAGCTGACCCAGATCGCCAATGACAAGGCACTGACGGATGCCAAATCACGCATTGCCGAACTGGAGAAAAACATCGAGCAAATGCAGCAGCTGACTATGCACGATCAGATGCTGGCCGAGGCACAGCAACGTGCTGAACCAACGGTCTCCCAGGCGCCGCCTGCGGCGGCGGGGGGAGTGAAATCTCCCGATGCTGCACCGTCCAAGACCGATGTCGCCAAGCCGGCAAAGCCAAGATTGCCACCGACATCATCGCTGCCTGCGGCCACCGGGGAAGAAGCATTTTTGGCTCAGCTGAGCCAATGGCAAGACCAGATCGCCAGCGATCCGGTGTTATTGCTCTGGCCGCTGGGTCTGCTTTCCGCCGTCATGGTGATGATCTGGTGGCGCTCACGGTTAAAAAAACGTCCAGCGGCGGTGGCAAAGATAGAGCCTAAAGCTGAGTCGCAGTCGGTGTTCGGACAAGCGGGCGGCAGAAACGTCGACACCAGCAACAGCGTGTTCCATTCCAATTTTGTTCCCTCGGTGAGCCAGCTCGATGCCAACGAAGTCGATGCGATTGCCGAAGCCGATGTCTACATTGCCTACGGGCGTGATGAACAGGCGGAGGAAATACTGCTCGACGCTTTGAAACATCATCCGCAGCGCCAGGCATTGCGGGTGAAGCTGCTGGAGATTTATCTCGCGCGCAAGGACACCCAGAAATTCGGCGCGGTCGCGGCTGAGATGCGCGTGATGACTCACGGTCAGGGTCAGGAGTGGATGCAGGCGGCCCTGATGGGGCAGCAGCTCGATCCGGGCAATCTGATCTACGGAGGCGTACCCGTGTCCATGACCGTGATCGGTGCTGCTCAGACAGCCGCATCGCCACCAGCCGCATTACCACCCACCGTATCGCCACCCACCGTATCGCCACCCACCGCGTCGCCACCCACCGCATCATCATCCGCTGTGGATGAGTTAGGTCTGAAGCTCGAGGGCTTGCTCGATGAACATCGAAAAAATTCTGGCGTCGCTCTGTCGCTCGCGCCGGTCGATGCGCCGCCGGCACAACGTCCGCTAGAAAGCGTGCCGGATCTTGACGCGCTGCGCTCGGGTACCGGGCAGCCAGCGCCCGCGGCTAGTGGGTTGACCACCGATGCCGTCGCCTTGAAGACCAAGATCGATCTGGCACTTGCTTGCGACGAAATCGGCGACCGCGAGGCCGCACGCGAGCTGCTGACCGAGGTCGCTGGTACGCATCATCCCGAGCTCGCCAGCCGCGCCCAATCTTTGCTTGAGCAACTCGCGTAAAATCTGTGATCAAGCCGTGACAGAGCGGCGATACCGTCGCGCCGTCATCCGTTTGTGTGCCGGCAAAGCATGGGCCTGATGGCTAGTCGCTGCGACTCCCTCCTATCGCCATTCCAGAGTATCCCTTTGAAACGAATCGCGCTCGGCCTCCAGTATGACGGCAGCGGCTGGCAGGGCTGGCAGACCCAGCCCCATGGGCAGACCGTTCAGGATGTGCTCGAAAAAGCTTTGGCAGCGTTTGCTCAACAGCCCCTCACCACGCTCTGCGCCGGCCGCACGGATGCGGGCGTGCATGCATTGGCACAGGTAGTGCACATCGATACCGATGCAGTGCGCGACGCTTTTTCTTGGGTGAGGGGAGTCAATGCTTTTCTTCCGCCTTCGGTGGCGGTGCGTTGGGCCGCGGAGGTGGAGGGCGGAGACGAGGGTTTTCATGCGCGATTCACTGCCACCGCGCGAACCTACCATTACCTGATTTACAACCACGCAGTCCGATCGCCGTTATGGGAACGCCGTGCTGGATGGGTGTTCAGACCGCTCGACGCGCTTTCCATGCACGCCGCAGCGCAGGCACTCGTTGGTGAGCATGATTTTTCGGCGTTTCGGGCAGCTGAGTGCCAGGCGCGCTCGCCGGTGCGTACCCTGCACCGCATCGAGGTGCGACGTGCAGGCGATCTGGTGGCCGTCACCTTGCAGGCAAATGCTTTCCTGCACCACATGGTGCGCAACATGGTGGGTTCGCTGATTCAGGTCGGTAATGGCAACCGCCCGGCGGAGTGGATTGCCGATGTGCTGAGAGGTCGCAACCGTGAGCTCGCTGCGCCGACTTTCAGTCCTGACGGGCTCTACCTCGCACGAGTCGACTACGATGCGCGCTGGGGTTTACCGGCGCAGAATATCGACTTGCCGTTTTTTAAAGATTTTTCGTGATGAGCCATCGAACCAGGATCAAGCTGTGCGGACTGACCCGGTCGGAAGATATCCGCGCCGCCGTCGCAGTGGGTGCGGACGCAATCGGCCTTGTCTTCTACCCGCCATCGCCGCGCCATGTCTCGGCGGCCCAGGCGGCTGGCCTGCTGCGCGAATTGCCTCCGTTCGTCAGTAGCGTCGGCCTATTCGTTAATGCCGAACTAGAGCAGGTGAGGGAAGTGCTCTCGGTGGCGCCAATAGCAATGTTGCAATTCCATGGTGACGAAACGCCAGCCCAGTGCGCAGCCATTGCCAAGTCCGTCGGCCGACCCTTCTTGCGCGCCCTCAGAATACGGCCAGAGACACAGCCCGCAGATTTGCTAGAATCGGTATATGAACACCGTGACTCCAGCCCCTTGTTTGCCGGGCTGCTGCTGGATACGTGGAGCGATGCTTACGGTGGTACTGGAAAGGCTTTCGATTGGTCTCTCATTCCCGCAGAAATCGCGCATCAGGCCGTTTTAAGTGGTGGCTTGAACGCGCAAAATGTGACTGACGCAGTGCGCCGGATACGCCCGCATGCCGTCGATGTCAGTAGTGGCATCGAGTCGAGCAAGGGCGTGAAAGACGCAGCGCTGATGCGTGCATTCGTCGATGCAGTCCGTTCCGGTGATCTCCCAGCCGGCAGCGACAGCCCATAAAAATTTCTGAGGAAAGACACCATGGACCACCATCCCGCCCACGTGGGTGCTTATGATTTTCCCGATGCCTCCGGCCATTTCGGCCCTTACGGCGGCAGCTTTGTTTCGGAGACGCTGACCTACGCACTCGAAGAGCTAAAGGCGGCGTACGCGCATTACCAAAACGACCCCGAGTTCCTGCGCGAATTCAACCACGAGCTGAAGTACTTTGTCGGTCGTCCCAGCCCCATTTATCATGCCAAGCGCTGGTCTTCCGAAACTGGCGGTGCGCAGATTTTTTTCAAGCGCGAAGATCTCAACCACACGGGCGCGCACAAAATCAACAATGTGATCGGCCAGGCACTGCTCGCCAAGCGCATGGGCAAGCCGCGCGTGATCGCAGAAACCGGGGCCGGTCAGCATGGTGTGGCTACTGCGACTATTTGCGCACGCTTTGGTCTGGAGTGCGTGGTGTACATGGGCAGCGAAGATGTAAAGCGTCAGGTGCAAAACGTCTACCGGATGCAGCTGCTGGGTGCCACCGTGGTGCCGGTCGAGTCTGGCTCCAAGACACTCAAAGATGCACTGAATGAAGCGATGCGCGACTGGGTGACGAATGTCGAGAATACCTTCTACATCATTGGCACCGTCGCAGGCCCGCATCCGTATCCGATGATGGTGCGTGATTTTCAGTCCGTGATCGGCAAGGAATGCATCGACCAAATGCCAGAGCTGACTGGTCATCAGCCCGATTACGTGCTGGCCTGCATCGGCGGCGGCTCGAATGCGATGGGCATCTTCCATCCGTATATCAACTACCCGGAAGTGAAACTGATCGGTGTTGAGGCAGCGGGTGAAGGTGTGTCGACCGGTAAGCATTCGGCATCGCTGGGTGGCGGCATCCCAGGCGTTTTGCACGGCAACCGCACCTATCTACTGCAAGATGACAATGGCCAGATCATGGAGACACATTCCGTCTCTGCAGGCCTTGATTATCCCGGTGTCGGCCCCGAGCACGCCTGGCTAAAGGATTCGCATCGCGCCGAGTATGTGAGCGTCACCGATGACGAGGCCATCCAGGCTTTTCATCATTGCTGCCAGATTGAAGGCATTATTCCTGCACTCGAATCCAGTCATGCGATTGCGTATGCAGTGACACTCGCCAAGACGCTGCCGAAAGATAAAACTATCCTGGTGAACCTCTCCGGCCGCGGCGACAAGGATATGCACACCGTTCAGGAATACGATAAAGAGCACGCCGCGCCGAGACACTAAGGTCAGATGATCATGTCCAGAATCCAGAAAACTTTCGCTGACCTGCAGTCGAAAAAGAAAAAGGCACTGATCACCTTCATCACGGCCGGTGATCCCGCGCCTGAGCTGACGGTACCGCTGTTGCATGCGCTGGTAGAGAGCGGTGCCGACATCCTGGAGCTGGGCGTGCCGTTTTCAGATCCCATGGCCGAGGGCCCGGTGATTCAGCGTGCGAATGAACGCGCGCTGAAGTTCAATGTCGGTATGCAGGACGTGCTTGGCTATGTGCGCGAATTCCGCCAGACTGATCAGCACACGCCAGTGGTACTGATGGGTTATGCGAATCCCATCGAGCGCATGGGTGTCGATCGTTTCGTTTCCGAATCCAAGTCGGCAGGTGTGGATGGAGCGATTGTGGTCGACTACCCGCCAGAAGAAGCCGCCGAGTTTGCTCAGAAACTCAAGGCCCACGACATGGATCTCATCTTCTTGCTCGCGCCGACCTCCACCGAGCAGCGTATCAAGCAAGTTGCGCAGATCAGTAGTGGCTTTTCATATTACGTCTCGCTGCGTGGTGTGACCGGCGCTGGACATATCGATACTGCTGAAGTCGCCAGCCGTCTGGAGGCCATTCGCGAGCATGTGAAATTGCCGATCGGCGTAGGCTTCGGTATACGCGACGGCGCGACGGCGAAGGCCGTGGCCTCGGTGTCTGATGCGGTGGTGATCGGCAGTCGCATCATTCAGGAGCTCGAGAACACGCCCAAGGATAAGGCGGTCGCTGCGGTCAGTGATTTCCTGTCCACTATCCGCGTGGCAATCGACGAACTGCCGGTATAGTCCCGGCTTAGTTGCTGGTTTGGCAACTCAATTGCCAAGCTAGCAGCACCCCCCTGACGCGGTTAGAATAGAGGTCTTCGCGGTCACCCGCCGCCCTGACCGAAAGAGAGCCTCCATGAGCTGGCTAGAAAAACTTCTCCCGCCCCGCATCCAGCGCTCAGACGCTTCCACCCGCCGTTCCGTGCCGGAGGGCTTGTGGGTCAAATGCCCGTCCTGCGAGTCTGTGCTGTACCGTACTGACCTCGAATCCAATCAGCAGGTGTGCCCCAAGTGCGATCACCACATGCGCATCCGCGCACGTGACCGCCTGGATGCCTTGCTGGATCAGGAGGGTCGCTATGAAATCGGGCAGGAAGTGCTGCCAGTCGATACGCTGAAATTCAAGGATTCCAAAAAATATCCCGAGCGCCTGAAGTCCGCACTCGATGCGACCGGCGAGACGGATGCGCTGATTGTGATGGGTGGCGCGATCATGTCGCTGCCGGTGGTCGTTGCTTGTTTTGAATTTGAGTTCATGGGCGGCTCTATGGGGGCCGTCGTTGGCGAGCGTTTTGCTCGCGGTGCGCAGACCGCATTGGAACAAAAGGTGCCATTCATTTGCATCACGGCCACTGGCGGTGCGCGCATGCAGGAAGGGCTGCTGTCATTGATGCAGATGGCCAAGACCACATCGATGCTGACCAAATTGTCTGAAAAGAAGCTGCCATTTATTTCTGTGCTGACCGACCCGACCATGGGTGGTGTTTCGGCGTCCTTTGCGTTCATGGGCGATGTGGTGATGGCCGAGCCAAAGGCACTGATCGGTTTTGCCGGCCCGCGCGTGATTGAAAACACCGTGCGCGAAAAGCTGCCAGAAGGTTTTCAGCGTTCCGAGTTCATTCTGCAAAAGGGTGCGATCGACATGATTGTTGATCGTCGCAAGATGCGTGAAGAAATCGCGCAGCTGCTGGCGCTGCTGCAGAACCAATCGCCGGAAGTGCTGGCCTGATTCTTCTGCGGTATTCATATCAAAGACACGGGATCCCGGCCTGCGCCGGGATGACGATGCAAAAGCAGTCAGGCTGTCAATCTGCCGCCCCAGCGTAGACCGGAACCCAGCGACTTTCGCATATTCCCTTTTCATGCCGCTTTCCCTGAATGACTGGCTGGCCCGCCTCGAATCGCTGCACCCCAAGGCGATCGACATGGGCCTCGAACGTGTGGCCAGCGTCGCGCAAAGACTGGGTGTGCAGGTCAATTGCCCTGTGATCACGGTCGGCGGCACGAATGGCAAAGGCTCGACCTGCGCGATGCTCGAATCCATGCTCCTGCAGGGAGGGTACCGCGTCGGGCTTTATACCTCGCCCCATCTGCTGCATTTCAATGAGCGTGCCCGCATCAATGGCGAGCCCGTGACCGATACCCTGCTTTGCGATTGCTTCGAGCAAGTCGAGGCAGTGCGCGCAGACGTGTCACTGACCTATTTCGAATTCACCACACTGGCGATACTCAAGCTATTTGTTCATGCCGGTCTGGATGCAGTGATTCTTGAGGTAGGGCTCGGCGGAAGACTTGATGCCGTCAATATCATCGATGCAGATGTCGCGATCGTCACCAGTGTCGATCTGGATCACATGGAGTACCTGGGCGATACGCGAGAAAAAATCGGTCACGAAAAAGCCGGTATCTTCCGGCAGGGTCGCACGGCGATCTGCAGTGACCCTCAGCCGCCAGAATCGCTGATCTCTCACGCCCAGGCTATCGGCGCCGATCTCTGGCTGTTCGGGCGTGATTTCAATTATTCAGGTGATCGGCAGCAGTGGAATTACGGTGGCCGAAGCCAGCGTCGCAATGCGCTGGCCTACCCCAGCCTGCGAGGAGCGAACCAGCTACTGAACGCCAGCGCTGCGCTGGCTGCGCTGGAGGCCCTGCGCGATCGGCTGCCACTCGGCGCGCAAGAGGTCAGAAGCGGGTTGGTGATGGTCGAACTTCCGGCACGCTTTCAAGTGCTGCCTGGGCGGCCGGCCGTGATCCTTGATGTCGCTCACAATCCGCATGCGGCAGCCACCCTTGCTCAAAATCTCGACAACATGGGTTTTCATCCTTACACCTTTGCCGTGTTTGGTGCAATGGCTGACAAAGACATTCAAGCGATCCTGACTCAGCTCGACGATCGCATCGATCACTGGTGCCTCACCGATCTGCCGCTGCCGCGTGCTGCCCGCGCAGCCGCTCTGGCTGAACAACTGCGGGCTGCAGGCTTTCGGGAAAGCTCGGAGGCGGGGGCAGAGCGCACACTGGCCTGCTTCACCACCCCAGAGCTAGCCTTCAACGATGCTGCGAATCGTGCCGGTGAGAATGATAGAATTGTCGTCTTCGGATCCTTCGTTACCGTTGCCGCTGTAATGGCGGCACAATTCCCCGGTTGAGCTGATCGGCGTCCCGTTTTCTGGCAATCACACATAGCACACCACGCGATTTATGAGCTTGTTCTCGTTTCTCAACAAAAGCAAGCAGGACCACGACGACGATATCGATGCTCCCGTCACGCCGCGCCGTCGTGCCAGGGCTCAACAAGAAGAACCCATCGATCCCATGCTTCCCGAGAAGAAGCGCGCCCGTCGGCGCCTGATTGGCGCCACTGCACTGGTGCTAGCTGCCGTCATTGGCTTGCCCATGATTTTCGATTCCGAGCCCAAGCCGCTGACCGACGATATCGCGATACAAATTCCTTCCCGCGACAAAGCGGGCATGCCAGTCATGTCGGGTGCCGTGCCAACGGGCACTGAGGATCCTCGGCCGCCATCGCTTGCCAAGGCTGCGCCGTCATCGGAGAAGCTGCCCGTTGCTGAGGTCATCAAGCCCACGTCCGAGAAGCCTGCCGACAGGCCGACGGAGAAAGCGGCAGATAAAGCGCATAGCAAGTCGGCAGAAAACGCCTCTACCGAGAAGGATGATTCAGCTGCAGACAAATCCAAGTCGTCACGTTTCATTCTTCAGGTGGCGGCGGTCGCTACCAAGACCAAGGCGGATGAACTGCAGAACCGGCTCAAGCAAGCCGGTATCAAATCCTATTCGCAAAAAACCAACACCAAAGAGGGTGAACGTTATCGCATCCGTGTCGGCCCGTTTGTCAGCCGCGAGGAGGCTGACAAAATGCGCGCTCGTCTGTTGAAGATGGGTCTGTCGGCTGCGGTGCAGCCCGTGTGAGTTTTATCCGGTAACCAGGCCGGGTCTGTTCTTGAAGGAGTCCACCATGTGTGGCATCGTAGGCGTTGTCTCGCATAGCCCCGTCAACCAGATCATCTATGATGCGTTGCTGCTCTTGCAGCATCGTGGGCAAGATGCTGCGGGCATTGCCACCAGCCACGGTAATGCCTTCAGCATGCACAAAGCAAATGGTCTGGTGCGTGACGTCTTCCGTACCCGTAACATGCGCTCGCTGCCCGGCAACTCCGGTATCGGACAGTGCCGCTACCCAACGGCGGGCTCCCAGAGTGAGGAAGAAGCGCAGCCTTTTTATGTGAATGCACCTTTCGGTATCACGCTCGCGCACAACGGCAATCTGACCAATGCTGAATCGCTGAAGATCGAGATGTTCAAGAATGACCGGCGTCATATCAACACCGATTCTGATTCTGAGGTCCTGCTGAATGTGCTCGCCCACGAGATTCAGGAAGTCACGACGGGGCTGTCACTCGATCCCTCCATGCTGTTCAAGGCAGTCGCCACGCTTCACAAGCGCGTGCGCGGCTCGTATGCGGTGGTGTCGCAGATTGCGGGCTATGGTCTGCTGGCCTTCCGCGATCCTTTTGGCATACGTCCGCTGTGCATAGGCTTTCATGACACGGATCGTGGCCCGGAATACCTGATTGCCAGCGAATCGGTGGCGCTGGAGGGTCTGGGCTTTCATTTCCTGCGCGACGTCATGCCAGGCGAGGCCATCTTCATCGACAACGATGGCAAGCTTTATAACCAGCAGTGTGCAGACAACCCTACGCTGAATCCTTGCGCATTCGAGTTTGTTTACCTCGCACGCCCTGATTCCGTGATCGATGGCGCCTCCGTCTATGCGACGCGCCTGAGCATGGGTGAGCATCTGGCTGAAAAAATACGCAAACAGTTCGCGGACGGCGACATCGATGTCGTCATGCCGATTCCGGATTCATCCCGCCCGGCGGCGATGCAGCTGGCACTCAAGCTGAACCTGAATTACCGGGAAGGCTTCATCAAGAACCGTTACATTGGCCGTACCTTCATCATGCCGGGGCAGGGCGTGCGCAAGAAATCTGTGCGTCAAAAGCTCAATGCGATAGGCTCGGAGTTCAAGGGCAAGAGCGTACTGCTGGTGGATGATTCCATCGTGCGTGGTACGACCAGCCGAGAGATCGTGCAGATGGCGCGCGACTCCGGCGCCAAGCGCGTGATTTTCGCCTCCGCTGCACCACCCGTCAAATACCCGAATGTCTACGGGATTGACATGCCGACACGCAGCGAGTTGATCGCGCATGGTCGAAGCGAAGAAGAAGTCTGCCGCGAGATCACTGCGGACGCGCTGGTCTACCAGGATATCGAGGCTATGAAGCGCTCAATCACTGATGCCAACCCGCTATTGAAACAGTTCGAAGCATCCTGCTTCGATGGTCATTACATTACCGGCGATATATCGCGCGATTATCTGGATCGTGTTGAATTTGCACGCCAGCATCCCAAAGCCGTGATGGAAGACGAGGTTCGTACTCAGTTGAATCTGAATCTCGCGCAGATCGAATAAACGATCGGGTGGGATCGATTAATCCATGGACAACAATAAAAAATTCGGCTTTACCACCACGATACTTCATAGCGATCGCCAAAAGCCTATTGAGCATGGCTCGCTGCACAAGCCGATTCACACGGCAGTCGCCTACGGATATCGCGATGCGCGCGAGCTGGCTGAGGTTTTTCAGGGCAAGAAGCCGGGATATCGCTATGGCCGGCAGGGTAACCCCACCGTCAGTGCGCTCGAAGAAAAAATCACGCGGATGGAGGACGGCATGGCGACGCTCTGCTTCTCCACGGGTATGGCGGCGATCGGAGCGGTGGTGCAGGCGCTGCTGCGCGCCGGGGATCACGTGGTGTCATCCTCTTTTTTGTTCGGTAACACCAATAGTCTGTGGCAGACAGTGGACCTGCAAGGCATGCCGGTCAGTTTTGTCGATGCGACCGATGTGGCAAACGTAGAGAAGGTCATCACACCCGCCACCCGCATGGTGTTTGTCGAGACGATTGCCAATCCGCGCACGCAAATTGGCGACCTGGCGCGCATTGGCGAACTGTGCCGGGAGCGCGGCATTTTGTACGTCGTCGACAACACGATGACCTCGCCTTTCCTTTTCCGGCCGAAACAGGTGGGCGCGAGTCTGGTGCTCAATGCGCTGACCAAATCGATCGGCGGCCATGGCAATGCGCTGGGCGGCAGCTTGACCGACACTGGCCTGTTCGACTGGACCTGCTATCCCAATATCGCAGAGAGCTACAAACGCTTCGCACCCGCGCAGTGGGGCATGGCGCAGCTGCGTGCGAAGGCTTTACGTGATTTTGGCGGTGCCCTGGGTCCGGAGGCTGCGCACCATCTGGCCGTCGGTTCAGAGACCATGGCGCTGCGTATCGAACGCGAATCGTCGAGTGCGTTGGCACTGGCAAAGATGCTGGATACGGATGAGCGGGTTGCAGCGGTCTACTATCCCGGTTTGCCCCTCCACCCGCAGCACTCGCTGGCGACGGAGCTGTTTCGTGCGTATGGCGGCTTGTTCAGTTTTGAACTGAAAGCCGGCATCGATTGCTTTGAGTATCTGAACCGCCTGCAACTCGCCATCCCGGCCAGCAATCTTGGCGATACGCGCACGCTGGTGATTCCGGTGGCGCACACGATCTATCATGAGATGGGTCCCGAGCGTCGCGCCAACATGGGCATTGCCGAGTCACTGATTCGTGTGTCGGTCGGTATCGAAGACACCGACGACTTGCTGAATGATTTCAGGCAAGCGCTGAACCAGTAGCGTATCAAACAGTCCCTCAGGGACCGAGCGTGCGGGCCGCCTGCTGACTCAGCCAGCTGACCCCCTCCGGCATGCGAAACGAGCGCAAACGCGCCAACAGCACCGAGGGATTATTTTCATGGATCAGCAAATTCCGGTGTTCGTTACGCAGAAAACCTTCCTGCTCCACTCTCGACAGGAACTCTATCAATGGGTTGTAAAAGCCATTCACGTTCAACAGGCCGACAGCCTTGTCATGAAAGCCCAGCTGCGCCCAGGTCATCGCTTCGAATAATTCTTCCAGCGTGCCGATGCCACCCGGCATGGCGATGAAGCCGTCGGCTCGCTCGGCCATCAGGGCTTTACGCTCATGCATGTTTTTCACCACTAGCAATCGTGTTAACCGTTCATGGCCAATTTCGGCATCCATCAGTGCTTGTGGAATGACCCCCGTGACTTCACCGCCCGCGTCGAGTACGGCATCCGCGATGATGCCCATGAGTCCGACGTGTCCGCCGCCATAGACCAACGCGAGTTTTTGCTGGGCCATCTCGCGCCCGAGCGCGGCTGCGACCTCGGCATAGACGGGATCATGCCCGGTGGAGGCGCCACAGTAGACGCAGACGGTGCGGAGTGGGGTCGTCATGGACAAGCGCTGGATGGGTCGTGGCCATGATCATAGCGGAGCGGATCCCGACGGGACCAGGCCCGGCCGGTTTTCTGGCTGCGGGTAGCAGGATGGCTTAATTAGTTAATATAAAAACAAATGCATGCGATACACGTTCTGGTGCCGTATAATCCGAACAATTCAAAACCGTGCGGCCTTCATCGCAACCGATGAGTACAAAACCCAAGCTCTCGTTTAAGCAGCAGCAATTGATTGTGCGTGAGAACGCCATCGTTGATGCGACCAACAATTTGTTGGCGAAAAAAGGCTTCGACCTGATGACGATGGATGAAGTCGCTGCCGAAGTGGGCATTGCCAAGGCTAGCCTCTACAAGCACTTCCCCTCCAAAGAAGCACTCGCTGCTGCGGCAATGATTCGCTTGCTCGAGAACACGCTCGCCTTTGTGCGCGGGCTCGCCTCTGATCAACCCGCCCTCGGGCAACTCAAGAGCATATTGCAGTGGGCACTAGAGATTCGCATGAAGGGCGGTCTGCCGACCCTGCCGTCCGAGAACACCAGCCTGCGCGATGCGCTATTGAACAACACGCGGTATATCAGCCGCTTGATGGATCTTAACGAGCTCATGGGCCTGTTGATCGAAAAGGCAAAGGCCGAGGGCTCCATTCGCAAAGATTTGCCGACTGAGGTGGTGCTGTTCACTGTCTATGCACGTTCCTGCGATCCCACGCTGGACTACCTGCGCATGGGCGAGCAGTACACGGACGACCAAGTCATTCACTTCCTGCTCACGACCTGCTTCGACGGGCTTCACTGAGTTCCTGCATCACCCTGATCCTACGCCCGCGCTCGCGCCCGGGCCCGACATCCGCTGTCTAGCAAAGCACACGGCGTGGGCTTGCCGGCCATGAGCACTTTCAGGCACTGGGAAAGAATCATCAAATGCGTGAGGCGGACAATCATGTACGCCAGCGCGTCGGCTCAGTGCTTCTCGGTTGACGACATCACAGTGGCGGCGCCGGCTGCCGATGCCTGAGCGCGCGGCACCAGCGCAATGCGCGTGCGCGCCATCCGGTCGTGGAGGAACTGGCGGTCGGCATCAAGGCGCGCACTCAGCGACCACAGCACGACATTTGCCGCTGGCAGCAGTAATAGCATCCAGCCTTGTGCGCCGATCAGCTTCGCCACCGCCAGCCCGGGCAGGAACCACAGCCAGCACAGCGCATATCGAATCACGGCGCGCTTCCATGAGAGTCGCGTACCGTCGCGATCGAGCAAGCGCAGATCCCAGGTCTTCATCGCCAGTGTTTGCCCGCCGTGGGTCCAGAACCAGCAGAAATACAGCCCCAGTACGAGAAACAGCCAGTCCTGCAGCGCATCTCGCAGATACAGCGCGTGCCGTTGCTGCAGCAGGGTGGAGAACAGCCAGGTGGCGATGAACAGCACACCAAACAGCAGCATGGCCTCATAGACCATGCAGAGCAGACGGTGCTTCAGGGGCGCAGGCGCAAGCAGGGGAGATTCAGTGTCATTCACGGCAGAGTTCGTCATAGCCCGCGCGAGAGGGACGCGGCCGCGCATTTTACTGTGATGTGTACTGCATGCCAGAGCAGTCCGCATCACGATATTTTTTTGGCAATCAAAGATCGCTGAATGATCTGTGAAAATGCTTGATTTCAAAGGCTTTTTCCAAGATTTTCCTTGACCTGGGTGCTGCAACGCAGTAACGTAACGATCCCCTCGCTACCGCGGGGGGTATTTTTTAGCGTGTGCCGAAAGTACATGATGCTTTCGGTTTTCACGCACTTTCGATGTGAAAGCAGTTTGCTCTAACCCACGCCACAAACGTGAGGCATCGATCGCACAAGCACGACATCAGGCTGAACGAGTCGCGTTGAGCGTCGTTTTGACATGCACCAGGGTGTGCATCGAGGATCGACGTGACCGCACAAAAAAGGAATGCCTGTCACGTGGTGATGCGAGCGCTGCCGTCAGGAGAGAGCATCCGTTCAATTTCCAATGGACCTTGAAAGGACGCAGCAATGAGTTCCGAAATTACCGGTGCCGACATCGTCGTGCGCTGTCTCGCCGAAGAGGGCGTCGAACATGTGTTCGGCTATCCCGGCGGTGCAGTTCTCTACATCTACGACGCGATCTTCAAGCAAGACAAATTCCAGCACGTACTGGTTCGCCATGAACAAGCGGCGATTCATGCAGCGGATGCATATTCCCGCAGCTCCAACAAAGTCGGTGTGGCGCTCGTGACCTCCGGCCCTGGTGTGACCAATGCAGTCACCGGTCTGGCAACGGCGCACATGGATTCCATTCCCATGGTTGTCATTACCGGCCAAGTGCCGACCCACGCCATCGGTCAGGATGCATTCCAGGAGTGCGACACCGTTGGCATTACCCGACCCTGCGTCAAACACAATTTTCTTGTCAAAGATGTGAGAGAGTTGGCCTCGGTGATGAAGAAGGCTTTCTATATCGCGCAAACCGGCCGTCCCGGCCCGGTGCTGGTTGATATTCCCAAGGACATCACGATCGCCAAAGCGAATTTCGACTACCCGAAAGAAGTCGACATGCGTTCGTACAAGCCGGCAGAAAAAGGCCATGCGGGCCAGATTCGCAAGGCGGTGCAGTTGCTACTGTCGGCCGAGCGCCCCATGATTTACACCGGCGGCGGTGTCATTCTGGCCGATGCCGCACCCGAGGTGAACCAGCTGGTTGACAAGCTCGGCTACCCCTGCACGAACACGCTGATGGGGTTGGGTGGCTATCGTGCGTCGAGCGACAAGTTCGTCGGCATGCTCGGCATGCACGGCACCTATGAAGCCAATATGGCGATGCAGCACTGCGATGTGCTGATTGCGATTGGTGCGCGTTTTGACGATCGCGTGATTGGTAATCCCAAGCACTTTGGCACTGTACCGCGCAAGATCATTCATATCGATATCGATCCCTCATCGATCTCTAAACGGGTAAAGGTGGACATTCCCATCGTGGGCAATGTCAGGGACGTCCTGACCGAAGTGCTGGCTCAGATCGACGCTTCCGAGACCAAGCCGAACGCGAAAGCCATTGACGCCTGGTGGAAGCAAATCGGCGAGTGGCGTGGACGTGACTGCCTCAAATATCCATCCTCTGACGAGGTCATCAAGCCGCAGGCAGTGGTCGAGAAGCTGTGGGAGATCACCAAGGGTGATGCCTTCATTACCTCCGATGTGGGTCAGCACCAGATGTGGGCTGCTCAGTACTACGGCTTTGACAAGCCGCGCCGTTGGATCAATTCTGGCGGCTTGGGCACCATGGGCGTGGGCTTGCCGTATGCGATGGGCGTACAGATGGCGAATCCCGGTGCCGAAGTCGCTTGCGTTACGGGTGAAGCCTCGATCCAGATGTGTATTCAAGAGCTGGCCACCTGCAAGCAGTACCACCTGACGCCAAAGATCATCCTGCTCAACAATCGCTATCTCGGCATGGTGCGGCAGTGGCAGCAAATCGATTACGGATCGCGCTACTCCGAGTCTTACATGGATTCGCTGCCGGATTTCGACAAGCTGGTCGAATCATTCGGACACGTCGGCATGACCATTACCAAACCGGGCGATGTTGATGGGTCTATGCGCGATGCGTTCGCCATGAAAGACAAATTGGTCTTCATGAATTTTGTTACCGACCGTGACGAAAATGTCTGGCCTATGGTCAAGGCAGGCAAAGGTCTGACCGAAATGCTGCTCGGCTCGGAGGACTTGTAATGCGACACATTATTTCTGCATTGCTGGAAAACGAGGCCGGTGCGCTGTCACGGGTGGTCGGCCTGTTCTCTGCCCGGGGCTTCAATATCGAGACACTGACCGTCGCGCCCACCGAAGACCCGACGCTGTCTCGGATGACCATCGCCACCAGTGGCTCCGACGATGTGATCGAGCAGATCACCAAGCACTTGAACCGACTGATCGAAGTCGTCAAAGTCGTTGATCTGACCGAGGGCGCGCACATTGAGCGCGAGCTGATGCTGATCAAGGTGCGCGCGGTGGGCAAGGAACGCGAAGAAATGAAGCGCACCACAGATATTTTCCGTGGGCGCATCATCGATGTTACCGAAAAGACCTACACCATTGAGCTGACCGGTAACAAATCCAAGCTTGATGCGTTCATCGATGCCATCGACCGCACCGCCATTCTCGAGACCGTTCGCACAGGCGGTTCCGGTATCGGCAGGGGTGAGCGCATCCTGAAGGTCTGACATCCATCGCGCCGACAACGAATTACCTTCCTCCTTATCTTTACATAACAGGACCATCATGAAAGTTTTCTACGACAAAGACTGTGACCTCTCCCTGATCAAGGGTAAGAATATCGCCATCATCGGCTACGGCTCGCAAGGTCATGCACATGCACAGAATCTGTCCGAATCAGGCTGCAAAGTCACCGTCGGTTTGCGCAAAGGTGGTGCTTCGTGGGGCAAGGTCGAAAAGGCCGGCCTGAAAGTGGCAGAGGTGAATGACGCGGTCAAGAGCGCCGACGTGATCATGATTTTGCTGCCTGATGAGAATATCGCGCAGGTGTATAAAGAAAATGTCGAGCCGCATGCAAAGCAGGGCGCAGTGCTGGCATTCGCGCACGGTTTCAACGTGCACTATGGTCAGGTCGTTCCGCGTGCTGATCTTGACGTGATCATGGTCGCACCGAAGGCGCCCGGTCACACCGTGCGCTCGACTTATACCCAGGGTGGCGGCGTGCCCCACCTGGTGGCCGTGTATCAGGATAAATCCGGTCACGCCCGTGACATCGCACTGTCATATGCCATGGCCAACGGCGGCGGCCGCGCCGGCATCATCGAGACCAACTTCCGCGAAGAGACCGAAACCGATCTGTTCGGCGAGCAGGTCGTACTGTGCGGCGGTACGGTTGAACTGATCAAGGCCGGTTACGAGACGCTCGTCGAGGCAGGTTACGCACCCGAGATGGCTTACTTCGAGTGCCTCCATGAACTGAAGCTGATCGTCGACCTGATCTACGAAGGCGGCATCGCCAACATGAACTACTCAATCTCGAACAATGCGGAGTACGGCGAATACGTGACTGGCCCGCGTATCATTACCGAGGAATCCAAGCAGGCGATGCGTGAGTGCCTGAAAGACATTCAGACCGGTGAATACGCAAAGAGCTTCATCCTCGAAAACAAGGCTAACGCACCGACACTGATGTCGCGTCGTCGTCTGAATGCCGAGCACTCGATTGAAGTCGTTGGCGCTAAGCTGCGTGCGATGATGCCGTGGATAGCTAAAAACAAGCTGGTGGATCAGTCGAAGAACTAAGCCTCGATTGAGTTCAACCGGCATCATGCGGGACGCGCTCGCAAGCGCGCCCCGCGCTCAGCCTAAAAGCTGCACGCAGGTGCAGCTTTTTTTACGGCTTCACGTGCCGTGGATCGCGAATAATAAACTCGTCGACCAATCGAATAACTAAGCCTCGATTGAGTTCAACCGGCATCATGCGGCGCGCGCGACAATGCGCGCACCGCGCTCGCCCTAAAAGCCATCCGCAGGGATGGCTTTTTTTACGGGCTCCCGTGCCGTGGATAGCTAAAAACAAGCTGGTGGATCAGTCGAAGAACTAGGCCTCGATTGAGTTCAACCGGCATCATGCGGGACGCGCGACAATGCGCGCAACGCGTTCGCTCTAAAAGCCATCCGCAGGGATGGCTTTTTTACGGGCTTACGCGAAGTAATCACCCTGCATACTAGCCAGAAAGCTCTGTAACTGCATCCAACCCGAACTCATCAAGAATAAGATCGTACTCGATGGTCGCCTCTTCGGTTTCACAATACTGTCTTCCTGATTCGAGGGCGGAGTTGCTTATTCTCCCCCTGAAATCATATTTGACGGTAAAAGCCTCTTGCCGTGCCTTTGCTCCGGGGCCAGCATTTTCGATCAGGGGAATATCGAAAGGCTGTGTGGTGGAGCGGTGTCTCGGGGGCTCATTGTCTGCTAGGAAATCGCGGTCGAATTTCAGGGTTATCGCGTTTTGCATCAGCGTGTTGTGTACCAAAATTCCCTGAGAGCCCGGCCTATCCGATTTCAATAATCGGTAGATAAAGAATGTTGTTCCCTTTTGTCCGGCGGCTGAGTGCAGCATTCCAGCAAAGCTTCGGGATAGACCCATGGACCTTGTTAGGTCAGCAAATAG
>JBJTAS010000009.1:0-27794 GCA_046090895.1 Oxalobacteraceae bacterium
CTTTTCTTGTGGCAGTGTGATGGCGACTGCACCGGGCCTGCCGATTTCGACAAAATCAATCAGCACCTCGCTGACTGAGTGTACATCTTGCGCAGGTAGGTGTCGGGTGAGAATGCTCGTCTCATCAAGCGATGTCTTTCGTCCGGTTTGGCGAACGCTCATCTGCTCATCCTCTTTATGCGTAGGTGTTGATCTATCCTCTGATGAAATAAGGTCTACAGTTTTTGCAGGCTAAATGAAAAAATCAGTTCCTATCAGGGGTTATGGATGCACCTATCCCGACGCTGGTTTTCTGAATTGTCGTCAAGAGCTGATCAAAAAGGCTGCAGAATCGGTATTCGTGCGGATATCATCGTTCCTTTGCCTGGCCTGGAGACAATCCGCAATGAGCCGCCGATGGCGGCGATACGTTCTTCCATACTCCGCAGACCAAAAGATCGGGGACTATCGCGCTGTTCATTGCTGATACCCCGGCCATTGTCAATCACTTCGATCAGCAGCTCGCTGCCGTCAGCGTGTAAATGCATGTCGACGCCACTGGCATTCGCATGTTTGCGGATGTTATTGCAGGCCTCCAGTGCCACTCGGAAAAGCGTCGTGACGAGCCTCGCATCCATCGCCATGTCAAGATCTTTGCAGTGGAATTCGCAGGCCACACCTGTCTGTCGCTCGAATTCGGATGACAGCCATTCGAGAGCCGCAACCAGTCCCGCATCCAGAACGCCTGGCCGCAGATCGTCAGAGATCCGGTGTAACGAGGCGATGGAGGCGTCCAGCAGCTTGTCGACGTCAGCGTAGCGGTCATCGCGATAAGGGTCGGCGGGCAGACTTTTCCCTGCAGGCTGCAGCATCATTTTCAGTGCGTTCAGATGAGCGCCAAGATCATCATGCAGGTCGCGCTCGATACGTCGTCGTTCTTGCTCTCTCACGTCGTCGATATGCGCCGCCAGTGTGGAGCGCTCATGCAGATGCGCTTCATCCGGTAATTCCTTGACCCAATGATCTTCGTTCACCATTTTTTCCTTGTGGCAGTGCACACAGACCTGTGCAAAGGCCCAAAGTTCCTTCGCCATCATTCCAGGGATGCTCAGTCTAGTCTCTTGCGCAATTCCATGAATGTCGCCGCTGAATCCTCTTTGAAGTTTGATTTTTCACAAGTTTTTAGCTTTCCCGCAAGACATGGCGATCATGCCGGCACTCGGTTACAGTGGGTCCGTCGTATTTATTCACGCAGATACGGGGAGGCTTGCGGTGGAATGGGTAATGGTTGGACTGGAACTCGGCGTGGCGCTGGTGATTGCGCTGGCGGTTTATCTGACGCTCAAAAAAAAATGAGCGACCCTTGTGGGGTCGCTCAGGTACCTGATTTTTGTATTTTTAGCTGGGAAATGTCTTACCCAGATTTTTTCGCTGCCTGTACCAGACATTTCGATAACTTATCGAAATGGAGCAGTGCCGCCTGGGACAGCTCAAGCTGCTTGCGGCGCGCGTCTTCGGTTTCGGCCAGCAATATCCAGCCTTTTTTACGCATGGATTTTAGCCGCCCATGCAGCATGGCCGGCGAGCCCAGTTCTCGCTTTCCCATCAGGTCTTTGACCGACAGTCTCTCCTTTTTTTGTCGCGCATAGGCGATCAGTTCGAGAATGCGCTCTTCGAGCGGCTCCAATGGGGGGAGAGAGGGCATGCCACGCAAAGCCTCTGCAAGCTGCAGGAAGCGCAAATAAATATCGGCGGGGCGGGTACGTTTACTCACAGCGGCGTGTCCTTGTTAGGTAATTGATATTGCGTGGATTTCTCAACAAAAAAGATGATAGCGCACGGTTCGAGACTATGCACCAAGTTGCAGCGCAATTCAACGCGCTTGGCTGGCCGAGTTCTCTTGGGAGTCACTCGGTCAATCGCGGGTGATATCTGCGCTTTCTATCGCTGACCGTGCTGTCAGGACGGGGGCGATCTGGTGACTGCGATAAAATCGGATTTGCACATTTTTTCACCACCTGTCGGTCCTGAATTGCCAACCGATCCTTTCTACCACGGTGCCAGCGCGCGCCTGACACCACACCACCCATCGACACGCGCGGCTTTGCTGTTGATGTTGCTGGTGTATCTGGTGTTATGGCCGCTGGTGGCCACGCTGTCGCATCATAGTCCGCCGCTGGACATGATTGAGGGCTTCGTCTGGAGCCTTCATCCGCAGGCGGGCTATTACAAGCATCCGCCGCTGCCGCCCTGGGTGATTTCGGCATCGACCTCCCTCGCAGGCAAACACATGCTGGCCTTGCTGGTGCTGGGCCCGGTGTCTATCGTGTTGGCGCTGCTGGCTTTGTGGTGGCTGGCGCGCCAGTTCCTCGATGAGCGTCTGGCGGTGGTGGCCTTGTTCCTGAGCACTACACAGTTCTATTTCAATGTGCTGATACCCGAGTTCAATCACAACGTGATTCAGATACCGCTATGGGCGTTGTCTATCACGCTGTTTTGGGTGGCCACGCGGCGCGGTCAGCTGATCTGGTTTTTTTTGCTGGGTGTGTCATTGGGTTTCTGCGCGCTGGCCAAGTACAGCGCCGCGCTGCTGTATCTCTTCATGATGACGTGGTCACTGCTGGATATCGACACGCGGCGCCACCTGAGCGTTGGTAAAGTCCTGCTGTGTGCTGCAACGGCAGCGATGGTGGCAGCGCCCCATCTGACCTGGCTGTTGCAGCATGACTTCCAGCCGTTCCATTATGCGCAGGAGCGCATGAGCGAGCAGTTATCGCTGGCTGGCCGGTTTGGCGAGGCAGTATCATTTCTGGCGGCTCAGCTGGGCATTCTCGCCGTGATGCTATTGCTGACTGCGTGGTTGATGCGCAGACATCGCTCCACCGAAGCGCCGCTCGCACCCGCGGCAGGGCTCCGTTCAGCGACATCGGTATCGCCGGCTATCTTTCTATTCGCCGCCAGCCTCATCCCGCTGCTGCTGAGCCTCGGTGTGCCGCTGATCGGTGGCCGACCCCTGCGCGACATGTGGGCAATGATGATGTTTACGCCGATGGCCGTGGCACTGGTCTGCTGGCGACCCCTCCTGTTTGCGGTGCTGTATCAACGGCGATGGTTGTTTGCCTGGCTGGTATTTCAAGCTGTGTTGATGGCCACGTATGCCGGCAATGTGTATTACAAGACTCAGGTAAGACCGGGTTTGTCCCGCGCGAATTTCCCTGGGCCGGAACTGGCGCAGCTCATCGAGAACGATTGGCAGCAAAAGACCGGCGTGCCCTTGCATTATGTGGTGGGTTCCACCTGGGCAGCGGGCAATGTGGCTTTTTTCAGCAAGGCCACGCCCGATGTGCTGATCAATGGCGACTACGGCATTTCCCCTTGGGTGAGCCCTGAAAGGCTGCAGGCCTGCGGCTACGTGTTGCTGTGGGCACCAGAAAAATCAGGGCGCGAGCCCGGGCTGTGGATGCGCGAAATGAATCCCGGCCTGCCCGAAACAGAGACCGAGCTCAGCCTTGCTTCGCAGCCGGCGATACGCTTGACTGTACGGTGGGTGGTCGTATTGCCCGCTGGCCGTTGCGATGGCTGAGCGTGTTCTGCAACGCTTGACCCGTGATCCTGCTGCCAGTACAGTCCGCGGTGTTTGCGCTGCAGCAGCGCGCACCTGAGCCTTGCATCACGCATGCCTTCTCATGACACCTGAACCAGTGACCAAGATGGACGGACCGGCGGACGACACGGTGTCCGACTTCATGCTGCGCCTGCGGGCTGCCGAGCGACCTGCCGATCCGCTGGTCAGCTGCCTGGTGCCCGCGTTCAATGAAGAGGGCAATATTCTGCCCATGCTCGACACCCTGCACAGTCTGATGAAGGACATGCACCTCAGGCATGAACTGATCGTGATTGATGATGGTAGTCACGACGCCACGGTCGAGAAGGTCATGAGCGTGATAGATCGCTTACCCGTGACGCTGGTTCAGCTATCACGCAATTTCGGCAAGGAAGTTGCGCTGACCGCCGGTATTGCGGAGGCAAGAGGAAACTTGGCGGTGCTGATTGATTGTGATTTTCAGCATCCGCCCGAATTGATTCCATCATTCATCGCGCAATGGCGCCGTGGCTATGACATGGTGTACGCGGTGCGCTCTGACCGCAACGACGAGCGCCTGCTCAAGCGCGCATTGACTCGCGTGTTCTATGGTTTGCTGAATCTGGGCGAGCGCAACAAGATCCCGGAGAATACCCAAGACTTTCGTGTACTGGACCGCTGCCTGCTCGATGCGCTCAACAGCATGCCCGAGCGTAATCGCTTCATGAAGGGTTTGTACAACTGGGTCGGTTTCACACGGCTGGCCATGCGCGTGCGCACCGATCCGCGCCGGCACGGAAGCAGCAGCTTTAATTTTGTCAGCCTGCTGCGGCTCGCCGCGACCGGATTGACTGCCTTCTCGAATGTGCCGCTACGGCTGTGGACGGTGGTCGGTGGCATGGTATCGCTGGCCTCGATTGCGTTCGCCCTGTATATCGTGATCGAGACGCTCTTGTTCGGCAATGACACGAGCGGCTGGCCAACGATTGTGGTCGCGATCACTTTCCTGGGTGGCGTGCAGCTACTGTCGATCGGCATACTTGGTGAGTACATCGGGCGTATTTTCACTGAGGTCAAGCAACGACCAGCGTACCTGGTCAGCCGTATCACGCGCAGCAGTTCGGTGCCGCCGCGCGACGGCAACACCGGATGAACCGAGAGCTATTCTGGTTCGGCGCGGTTGGCGTCACCGCGATGCTGGTGCATCTGGGCTGTGTGTCGCTGATTCTCGTTCCACTCGGACTGGATCCGCTGATCGCGAACGTCATTGCATTTCTGACGGCCTTTCAAGTCAGCCATGTCGGGCATCAGCGCCTGACTTTTCGTCATCATGATGCGCCCGCAGCGCGCTCGCGGATACGTTTTTTCGGCGTGGCATTGACGAGTTTCATCATCAATGAGCTCATCTACTGGGCACTGCTGCGTTTTACACCGCTGGATTATCGTGTTGCTTTGGCTATCGTGCTGTTGATGGTGGCGGCACTTACTTTCGTGATCGCACGGCATTGGGCATTCGCTCCCGGAGAGACTGAATGAAAGACAGGCCACGCAAGCTCGCACTGTGTGCCGATGATTTCGGCCAATCGAAAGAGATCTCCAACGGCATCTTTGATCTGATTGCTTGTCGCAGAGTATCCGCCACCTCGGTACTGACAGAGGGCCCGTTCTGGCCCGAAAGCAGCTGGCGTCTGCGCGAATTACAAGCGCACGCCGATATCGGTATCCATCTCAATCTGACGCATCCGTTCGCCAATACCAGTGGCAATCGCCCCTTGCTGTACTGGCTGTTGCTGACTCAGCTGGGTATGGTGTCGCGCGACTGGATACTTCAGCGTTTCCTGAAACAGATTGATTTGTTTGTCAAATATTTCAAGCGCCTGCCCGATTATCTCGATGGACATCAGCATGTGCACGCGTTCCCCGTCATTCGTGAGGCAATGATGGCGGCGATCGATACCCACTGGCTGCCGGGCAGTCATTTGCCCTGGGTACGTTGCCCGGACCGGCTGGTCGACTCAGGCGGAACACCGGTCAAGGCGCTCGTACTGCGCGCCGCCTGCCGCGGTTTTGCAGCGCTTGCACAGCACAAGGGCTTGCGCATCACCGAACGGTTCGGTGGTGTATACGCGCTTCAGCCTGAAGCAAAATTCGAGCAGCGCATGCGGCGCTGGCTGCATGAGGCACCCAACGGCACCTTGTTGATGGTGCATCCGGGGCGTCCCACCGTCGATTTTGATGATCCCATCAGCGACGCGCGCGCCGCTGAGTTCAACTATCTTGCCGGCACTCGTTTCGCCGACGATTGCCACAGCGCTGGCGTACGGCTGGTGCGCTTCGCTGAGCTTTAACACACGGACACGTCATTCATCGCGCCAATGAGAAATCGACCATGCAACTACTGACACGACTTTTGCTGAGACTCGGCGGTGTTGGTCTGCTGATGCTGGCGCTGGCATTTGTACTCACCCTGTTTACTGCCCGACAGGATATCGCCGACGAGATCCAGGGTAGTCAACGTATCGGGCAATTGCTGGCGGCCCTGTCGTCGTTGCAGGATGACTTGCCGCTGGATCAGCATGCGCAACGCATTGATGCACTCAATCGCAACGATACACTCAGGCATTTTCATGTCGCGCTGCTCGATCGTTCAGGGCAGCGCCTGACAGCCAGCCCGCAACCGGTGCCAACCAGCGAACTGCCGTGGTTGAACCGTTTCGTCGTCAGCGAGCTCAATGTGCCGGTCTATGCCTTGTCACTGCGTCGTCCCGATGGCGACATCGTGACCGTAAGGCTGGAGCCTAACCCGCAACCGGAAAGTGCCGAGGCGATTGACAGTGCCTTGGTGCAGTTGTTGCTGTTTACGGCACTGGTCGCGGTGTTGATCGCAGCGCTGGCGTTCAGCCTGCGCCGCGCGCTATTGCCCTTGAATGACATTCTGAGTGGCATTGCCCGTATCGAGGCGGGCGACTACGGTGTTCGCATCGCGAATGGCGCAACACACGAACTCAACCAGATCGCGCAGGCGCTGAATCATCTTGCCGCGGCACTGACTGAGCAGATCGCCAAGCAAAGAGAATTGCTCCATCGTCTGCAGGATGTGCAGGAGGACGAACGCCGCAAGCTCGCGCACGAGTTGCATGATGAATTCGGTCAGCGGCTGACGGCGATGCAGGTGGATGCTTCTTATCTGGTAAAACAAACGGCGTCCGAGCCAGCGATGGCCGCGTGCGCCCAGGCGATGGTTGACAACAGCAGCAGCATTTTGTCGCAGTTGCGCAGTTTGCTGGCGCAACTGCGACCCTATGGTCTACAGGGTGGTGAAGAGCATGGCATTGCGTTGGAAGAAGCCTTGCGAGAACTGGTACGGCAACGTCAGTCGCGCGAAGAGGATGCGCTCGAGTGTCATCTGCACACGGCACTCGAGGGACAAACTCTGCCCCAGCCGCTCGCGGTCGCGGTCTACCGTATCGCGCAGGAGGCACTGACCAATGTGATGCGCCATAGTCATGCGACCCGGGTCACGATGTCGCTGCAGTTCGAGCGCGCCCGCGGTCTGTTACATCTGGAGGTCACCGACAATGGCCGGGGCATGCCCGATAGTGTCTCGCCCGGGCTTGGTCTGGCGGGAATCCGTGAACGGGTGCTGGCGAACCAGGGCGAACTGGTTCTATCGAGTGCCGCACCCTCCGGACTGACGCTCAAGGCCAGCTTTCCGCTTTGTTAAAATGCGTGCTGGCTGGGCTCGCTGGACTGACTGGCCGTGTTCACCCGGCGTATTTTTTCTGACGGAGCCAATCCCATGTCCCTGCCGCTGACGCTGGAATTCGACCAGACACTGGCGATTATCACTTTCACCAACCCGGCGCGCGGCAATGCGCTTGATCTCGCCATGGCACATGCCTTTGCGGGTGCCATTGAGCAGGTCGCCGAGCATCCGCGTGTGCGCGCACTGTTGATCACGGCGCAGGGCAAGCAGTTCTGTGTCGGTGGCGATGTCAACAGCATGGCCGATGCATCGCGTCCCTTGACCGACACCTTGCGCGAATTGCTCGAGCCCGTGCACGCGGCCATGGTGGTACTCCGATCATTCAGTTTTCCGGTGGTCTGTGCATTGAACGGCGCCGTTGGCGGTGGCGGCATCGGTCTTGGCTTGTGCGGCGATCTCGTACTGGCGTCGTCGTCGATGAAGCTGCGCGGCGGCTACTCGGCGATTGGCCTCACGCCCGATGTGGGTGGCTCGTGGTTCATTACGCGCCGTGCAGGTGCGGCGCGCGCCAAAGAGGTCTTTCTCACCAATCGCCCCTTCAGCGCTGAGGAATGCCTGCGCATTGGGCTGGTCGATGCTGTACACCCGGATGACGAATTACAGGCGGCGGCCCTGAAACTTGCGCACCAGCTGGCGAACGGTCCCGCAGCCGCACAAGCGCGTATCAAATCACTGATTGATCACGCATCGCACCGCACACTGCAGCAGCAGCTTGAGGCCGAGCGCGATTCAATCTATACCGCTGGCGAGAGCGCTGACGGCAAGGAAGGCGTGCGCGCCTTCATCGAGAAACGTGCACCGAAGTTTGAATAAATTCCCTTCGCACGCCAACCCGCATCAATGATGACAAGAGGAACAACATGAAAGCCGTGGTATGCAAGGCCTGGGGCCTGCCCGAGACGCTGGTGGTCGACGAGCTCGCTGACATTGCGCCCAAAGCGGGTGAGGTCATGATTGATATTTTTGCCGCCGGCGTGAACTTTCCGGATGTGCTGATCATTCAAAATAAATATCAGTTCAAGCCGGAGCTGCCTTTTACTCCCGGTAATGAGCTTGCGGGCGTGGTGCGCGCCACGGGCGAGGGCGTCTCGACCTGCAAAGCGGGCGATCGGGTGTTTGCCTTTGTTCCGCATGGTGCCTTTGCGCAGCAGATCGCAGTGAATGAATCCGCCGTGTTTCCCATGACCGAGTCGATGGACTTTGATTCTGCTGCTGCATTGACGCTGACCTATGGCACGTCCTACCATGCCGTGGTTGATCGTGCAGCACTCAAAGCTGGCGAAACCATGCTGGTGCTAGGTGCTGCTGGGGGGGTTGGTATTGCCGCAATCGAAATCGGTAAAGCGCTGGGCGCACGCGTGATCGCTGCGGCATCGACCGATGACAAACTGTCGGTCTGCAAGCAACATGGTGCCGACGTACTGATCAACTACAGCAAAGAAGACCTGCGAGAAGCCATCAAGAAAGCCACCCATGGTCAGGGGCCGGACGTGGTGTACGACCCGGTCGGGGGCAACTACACCGAACCTGCGTTTCGTTCCATCGCCTGGCGCGGGCGTTATCTGGTGATTGGTTTTGCGAATGGCGAGATTCCTAAATTGCCGTTGAATTTGCCTCTACTAAAAGGGGCATCAGTGGTGGGTGTGTTTTGGGGCGATTTCGCGCGTCGCGAACCGGACGCGCACAATCAGGCGATGCACCAGCTGCTCGCCTGGCACAGCGCTGGCAAGATACGTCCGCATGTGTCTGCAGCCTACGCGCTGGCAGAGACGCCGCAGGCATTGATCGACATGGCATCGCGCAAAGTGACCGGCAAGATTGTCATTCAGCCACGCCGTTGATCAAGACGGAAGGATCGTGGCTAAAGTCTATTCGCTCGAGGGCCTCACACCCGTCATCGATCCCACCGCCTATGTGCATCCTACGGCGGTGCTGATTGGCGATGTGATCATTGGTCCGCAGTGCTACGTGGGACCACTAGCCTGTCTGCGGGGTGATTTCGGACGCCTGGTCATGGAGGCGGGCGCGAACCTGCAAGACACCTGCGTGGTGCACGGCTTTCCGGGTAGTGATACCGTGATTGAAGTCGATGGGCACATCGGTCACGGTGCAGTCATTCACGGTGCGCGCATTGGTCGCAATGCACTGGTGGGCATGAATGCCGTGGTGATGGATGGCGCAGTGATTGGCGAATCGTCGATCGTTGCGGCGATGTCCTTCGTCAAGACGGGTATGGTGGTGCCACCCAAAAGTTTGGTGATGGGCATGCCCGCCAAGGTTGCCCGCACCTTGTCGGATGAAGAGATTGCCTGGAAGCGGCGCGGCACGATGGAGTATCAGCAGCTGGCCGTGCGCTGTATGCGGGACTTGAAGGAAACCGAGCCACTGCGTGCTGTCGAACCTGACCGGGCCAGGCTGCGACTCGATAACCCGGAAGACATGATCAAGCCGGGCACCTCGCGCGGCTGATGGTCTGAAGTAAACGCCGCCCATGGGAAGCACCGCTGGAGATGCTATGGCTTATCAGACACTCGAGATAGAGCAGCACAATCACCGAGCCACCCTGTGGCTAAACCGCCCCGAGGTGCGCAATGCATTCAATGAAATCTCCATTGCCGAGATAACCCAAGCTTTCCGCCAACTGGACCAGGATCGTCATATCCGCGTCATCGTGCTCTCTGCGCGTGGTAAAGCTTTTTGTGCCGGTGCTGACCTCCACTGGATGAAAAAAATGGCTGGCCATACCGATGAGGAAAATCTTGCCGATGCGGGGGCATTGGCCGAGATGCTGAAAGTGATTTATCGGTGCAGTAAACCAGTGATTGCTCGTGTGCAGGGCGACTGCTATGCCGGTGGCATCGGACTGGTCGCTGCCTGTGACATGGTCGTAGCGTCAGACAACACAGGCTTTTGCCTCTCCGAGACACGGCTGGGGCTGATTCCAGCAACGATTTCTCCGTATGTGATTCGTGCCATCGGCGAGCGCGCCGCACGACGTTATTTCCTCACCGCAGAGCGATTCGACGCCGCCGAGGCCAAGCGTGTTGGTCTGGTCAATGAAGTCGTGGATGCGGCGTTGCTGGATGATGAAATCACCAGACTCACCGATGCTTTACTGGCCTGCAGCCCGCATGCGCTGGATGAGGCCAAGCGACTGATCCATGATGTGGCTTGCGAGCCCATTGATGAGGCGCTGATCGCCGATACCGTGCGCCGTATCGCGGACATTCGCCGATCGGAGCAGGGGCAGGAAGGCGTGCAAGCCTTTTTGAACAAGCGCAAGCCCGCTTGGCTGACGGGATCGCATGAGTCGTGAGCCTGCGCTGCTAGATGAGTTGCGTGCCCGGCTGGACGCACTCTCGCAGCAGCACCTGATCCGCGAGCGCTGGCCTGTCGGTTCCGCCTGTGGCCCACAGCTCGTGGTGGATGGGCGTCAGTTATCTGCTTTTTGCAGCAACGATTATCTGGGCCTTGCCGGCGATGTCCGCCTTGCCCAAGCGCTGGCCGAGGGCGCGGCACGCTATGGCACCGGTAGCGGTGCCTCGCATCTGATCAGCGGTCATTCGCAGGCGCATGCGCTGCTTGAAGAGGCGCTTGCGGATGTCATGTCGCCGCATCTTGAACAGGGCCGCGCACTCTATCTGTCCAGCGGCTACCTGGCCAATATGGCGGTGATCACCGCGCTGGCAGACCAGCAGTCCGAGATTTTTTCAGAAGCGCTGAATCACGCCTCATTAATCGATGGCGCGCGACTCTCGCGCGCCAAAATCAGCGTGTATCCGCACTGCGATCTTGAGGCACTGGAAAAACTACTGACCTCCAGTACGGCGCATCGCAAGCTCGTGGTGACTGACAGCGTGTTCAGCATGGATGGTGATATCGCGCCACTGCCTGGTTTGCTGGCCTTGTGCGAGCGACACGGTGCCTGGCTCATCGTCGATGATGCCCATGGCTTTGGCGTGCTGGGCGAGCAGGGACGTGGCGCACTGGAACAGTTTGCACTGCGCTCGCCGCAGATCGTGCTGATCGGCACACTGAGCAAGGCAGCCGGCGTGGCCGGTGCCTTTGTCGCGGCGCATGAGACCGTGATCGAATGGCTGGTGCAGCGCGCGCGGCCCTATATTTATTCCACCGCATCGCCGCCGGCGCTCGCGCATGCCTTGCTCACGAGTTTGAAGATCATCGTCGGTGACGAGGGCCGGCAGCGCCGACAGACGTTGGCAGCACGCATCGCGCAATGGCAGCAGGGTTTGACACTATCTCGCTGGCAGCGGCTGGACTCATCGACTGCGATTCAGCCGGTGATTATTGGAGACAATGAAGCAACCATGGCGGCCGGGAAGGCCTTGCGCGAGCGGGGTTTCTGGGTTGGCTCAGTCAGGCCGCCGACAGTGCCGAAAAGCACATCGAGACTGAGGGTGACGCTTTCTGCTGCTCACTCCGAGGCGCAGCTGGACGGATTGATGACGGCAATCGCCGCCGTTGAACGATAAAGGAGAGCGTATGAGTCTGCGTTTCGGATGCTTCGTCACTGGCACGGACACAGGCGTTGGCAAGACGCTGGTATCAGCTGCGCTGGTACACAAACTGGCGACGGCCGGCTTGCGCGCGGTGGGCATGAAACCGCTGGCCGCCGGCGCGGCGCTGCGCGAGGGTCAGCTCTGGAATGAGGACGTGGCGATGCTGAGCGCACAATCCAGCGTGTCGTTGCCAGTGGATTTGATCTGTCCGCTGATGTTCCGCGATGCTGCTGCGCCCCATATTGCGGCCACGCTGGAAGACCGCACGATCGACATCGCAACGGTGATGTCGGCTTACCGCCAACTATCGGCGCAGGTCGATGCACTGGTGGTCGAAGGCGTCGGCGGTTTCAGGGTGCCGCTGAGCGATGATCTTGATACTGCCGATCTGGCCGCTGAGATGCAGCTTGGTGTTATCCTCGTGGTCGGCTTGCGGTTGGGATGCCTGAATCATGCGCTGCTGACCGCAGATGCGATTGCTTCGCGCGGACTCACACTGAGCGGCTGGGTCGCGAATCAGATCGATCCTGCCATGCCGCATCAGGCCGCCAATCTTGAGGCGCTGTCCCGGCGACTGCCCGCGCCGCTGTTGGGCGTGGTGCGCTGGATGCCGGTGGCCTCTGCGTCCGAGGCGGCGGCCGGCATCGATGCGTCGCGCCTGCCGGGCTGGCCGGCATCGCGCTGAACTGACGCGCGTCGCTGTACGTTGCCAGCGCCCATGGTGTGAATTTTTTTACCGGAAAACCGAATGTCATCGACTCTCGTCCAACCCATCACCCTGCATACCGCGCGCAAGAAAATTGCCGACCTCGCCGCCGCGCGCGAAGTCTGGCCCGTGGCCAACGTGCTTGCACTGTTCGAGCTGCCGTTCAATGAGTTGCTCTGGCGCGCGCAGCAGGTACACCGCGAGCATTTCAATGCGAATGAAGTTGAACTGGCCACACTGCTGTCGATCAAGACCGGCGGCTGCCCTGAAGACTGCGGCTACTGCCCGCAATCGGCGCACTACGACACGGGCGTCGATGCGCAGAAAATGATGGCCGTCGACGACGTGGTCGAGGCTGCCAAAGCCGCGAAAGACAGTGGCGCGACCCGGTTCTGCATGGGCGCAGCATGGCGCTCACCCAAAGACCGCGATCTGGATGCGGTGGAAGATATGGTCAAGGCCGTCAAAGCCTTGGGACTGGAAACCTGCGCCACGCTGGGTATGCTGAAAGAAGCGCAGGCGCAGCGCCTCGCGGATGCCGGCCTTGATTACTACAACCATAATCTCGACAGCGCGCCCGAGTTTTATGGCGACATCATCAGCACCCGCGATTATCAGGATCGTCTGGACACGCTGGGTCATGTGAGAGAAGCCGGTTTGAAGGTCTGCTGTGGTGGCATCGTCGGCATGGGCGAAACCCGAGAGCACCGCGCAGGGCTAATCGCGCAACTGGCAAATCTCAATCCCTATCCGGAGTCCGTGCCCATCAATCATCTGGTGGCGGTGGAGGGCACGCCGCTGGCGGATCAGCAAAAGCTTGATCCGCTGGAGTTCGTGCGCACCATCGCGGTGGCGCGCATCACCATGCCCAAGGCAAGAGTCCGACTATCCGCCGGCCGCCGCGAGCTGGGCGATGGTATTCAGGCGCTCTGCTATCTGGCCGGAGCGAATTCGATTTTCTATGGCGACAAATTGCTGGTGACGGGCAATCCAGAAGTCGAGCAGGACAGAGCGTTACTAGAGCGCTTGGGGATGCGAGGCAAGCAAGGCGGGTGAGAAGCGAGGTCCCTCTACAGAGGGACACTCACTTTGTACCCCCTACAGAGGGAGACCTACAGAGGGACACTGACCTACAGAGGGACACTCACTCAGCAAGACCTACATAGACCTACAAAGGGACACTCACTCAGCAAAGAGGGATACTCACTGAGTCCCTCTGAAGCTCAGACATTATTGAAAATTACAACCGAATGTTTTACGCGCTACCAGTCCGATAAGGGCAGATTGCCCGCTATGCTGTGTGCCTTCGCGCAGCACCTCTTCATAGCTGATGAGTTCGACGATATTCATATCCGAGAATGATTCGCGCAACAATTCCTCGGTATACAAATGGTTGGCCAGCGGCGGGCCACCGGTCTTGTACTCCAGTTGCTTTGGCGTGTAACCCTGCAACAGAATGAGCCCATCGGGTTTGAGTGCTGAGACCATGCGCTGGAACAGGGTGGCACGCGTGTCAGGATCGGCAAACTGAATAAAGATAGCGACGACCGCATCGTATTCACCGATTTTCCAGTCAAATTCCTCGGCGCTGCCAATGTGAAAATTGACGTCAACGCCTGCTTGCTGCGCGAGCTTGACCGCCTTGCCAACACCCACTGGTGAAATATCGAACGCATCGACCTGCAGGCCTTGCTGCGCCATCCAGACGCTGTTGCGTCCTTCGCCATCCGCGACGGCCAGCACGCGCATGCCCGGCTGCAGCAGTGCGCGGTGTTGCGACAGCCACACATTTGGCTCGGTGCCGAAAATGTAGCTGTCAGTGGAGAAGCGCGTATCCCAGGTCTGCGCGGGATTTGAAAACCCCTTCGAACGCACTTTAGGCATGTTCTTCCTTGTGTTCGACTGGGCAGGACCGCAAACCGAGCACGGTATAAGCAGGGCAGAAGCGCAGCACACCCGTGGCAATGGGCACCAGACCTATCCAGCCCCAGGGGCCGATTACATTGAGCAGTGCCAGCAGAATCAGCAGGCTGCCAGCGAACACGCGCAGCGCGCGATCAGTGTTTCCGACGTTTTTCATGAGGTGCTCCTTTCAGGGTCGGGTGAAAAATCAGTGCAGGGAATTTATAGACTATTGCATCGCGCCTTAGTGCGGCTGGGTATCGGCATGAACCGGATGCCGGTAGCGTTCTATGCCCTCGAACAGCGCCATGCCAGCGATCATCGCCAGCACGAACAGCAGCGCCTTGGTATTACCGGTGCCCATGGACGTGATCGCGGGGCCCGGGCAAAAGCCTGCCATGCCCCAGCCCAGACCGAACAGCAGGCTGCCGATCACCATGCGTTTGTCGATATCGTTTTTGGTGGGCATGCGAATCGCGCCGCCGAAAAAATTTGCGGTGCGATGACGAGCGAAACGAAACGCGATCACACCGACCAGCAGCGCACCCCCCATCACGAAGGCCAGCGAGG
Organism: Oxalobacteraceae bacterium; assembly: GCA_046090895.1. Taxonomy (GTDB): domain Bacteria; phylum Pseudomonadota; class Gammaproteobacteria; order Burkholderiales; family Burkholderiaceae_D; genus Pernthalerella. The sequence goes on from JBJTAS010000009.1 coordinate 15,027, forward strand.
GATCCCAGCTTCCTGAAATATCCAGAAAGCCGATCACTTTCGAGGGATCGGTCATGCCGCCGAGGATCAGTCCAAGGCCGAAGATCAGTCCGATCATAAAAGAGGCGACAGTATCCATAGGGTTTTGCATCAGAATCTCCTGAGTGTAGGCTTGAGCAAGGGGAGCGCTGATTAGCTCAGCAGATGTCGCATGACGAACACGATGGCCATGCCGCTGGCCATAAATGCCATGGTGGCGATCAGCGAGCGCGGAGACAGCCGCGACAGACCACAGATCCCATGACCACTGGTGCAGCCGCCGCCGTAGCGGGTGCCGATGCCGACCAACAGACCAGCCACGACCAGCACCTCGGCATTGGCATCGATCGTCGGCGCCGAGGGCGCAAGGAACACCGAGGCCACCACGGGCGCGAAGATGAGGCCGAGCAAGAAGGCAAGGCGCCATACGACGTCATTGCCGCTGGGTCGCAGCAGCCCGCCAAGAATGCCGCTGATGCCAGCGATTCGCCCATTCGCGAGAATGAATAGCGCTGATGCGAGACCGATCAGCAAACCGCCCAACAGCGACGTACCGGGCGTGAAGTGGGTCCAATCTATGCTCATAGTTGCGTGTCTCCTTCCGTGGGGCTGCAGTAGGCCGAGTAAAGCACCTTCATCACTGCCAGTGCGGCCTCGCTGGCAATGCGATAGTAGATCTGTTTGCCTTCGCGTCGCGTTTCCACGAGCGCCTCTTCTCGCAGCACGGCCAGCTGCTGCGAGAGGGTGGGTTGTTGGATATCGAGCAGTGCTTCCAGCTCTCCGACGCGGCGCTCACCCTGGGCCAACTGGCACAGCAGCATCAATCGGTCTGGGTTGGACATCGCACGCATCAATGAGCAGGCGCGGCCAGCGGCCTCACGCATGGTCGGAGGGTCGATGGCCGGAGCGAGAGAATCAGTCATGTCGTGCAGAGCGAGCGCTAGAATCAAGTTTGTATAGTATAGCTAAAAACAAACTATGAATCAATAAACTATTAAAAAACTAAATAAATCGCCGAGGATGGCCCCACAGCAAGTGTCTGCGCGGTCGTTCTCTCTGTCAGTAAAACCTAAAAAAACCAAGGTTTTTCCGTGTGTGATGAGCGGATGTCAGCGCAATTTTCTCTGGACAAAACAATGCCGCAGGGCAACAATGTAGCTGGACTGAATAGTTCACAAAAAGATGGCTTGGTATCAAATAAAGCCACTATGGTATGAAAAATTGATCCTTTTACCCATCACCGGAGATTTGCAATGCGTTTCATCCCCGCTCTGCTCGCTGCGCTGCTCGCAGCAGGTGTAGGTTCGGTCGCGTTGGCTGACACCACCGACGTAAAAACCCAAACCATCGTCGAAGTAAAGAAGAAGGGCGCTCACTGCGAGCAAGACCCGAATTGCTTCAACCGTTATCACCCCGCGATCAAGCCGGTAGCCAAGGCCAAGCCGGGCGACCTGATCGTCGTGCACACCCGTGATGCTCTGGACTCCAACCTGAACATCAACTCCAAGCCCAAGGATGTGACGGCCGTCGACCTGAACCTGGTTCACCCGATGACGGGCCCGATCTACATCGAGGGTGCGAAGCGCGGTGACGTGGTCGCCATCAAGCTGATCGATATTCAGCCTGACGAATATGGCTACACCACGATCGTTCCGGGCTTTGGCTTTTTGTCGGACAAGTACCCCACGCCGTTTGTCGCTAACTGGAAGCTGAACCGTCGCGAAGCGGTGTCCGAGCAAGTGCCGGGCGTGCGTATTCCGATGAATGGCTTCATGGGTTCGGTCGGCGTGCTGCCCGGCGAACCGGAAGTCGACAAGTGGCTCGCGCGCGAAAGCCAGCTGGGTGCGGCCGGTGGCGTTGCACTACCACCCGAGCCAACCGGCGCACGTCCGCCAGAGGTCTGTGGCCCCAAGGGTAGCAACAAGGACAAGTGCCTGCGTACCATTCCGCCACGTGAGAACGGCGGCAACATGGACGTCAAGCAAATGGTCGAAGGCACCACGCTGCTGCTGCCTTGCTTCATCGATGGTTGTGGCGTGTTCATCGGCGATGTTCATTATGCACAGGGGGATGGCGAAGTAGCCGGTACCGCGATCGAGATGGGCGCTGTGGTGACCATCCAGACTGAAATCCGCAAGGGCATGGCCTCGGTCGTGAAGCAGCCGCAGTTCGAAGGCGGTTCACAGCTCAAGAAGCTGGAGCCGGATTCGTTCCACGCGACGGTGGGCTACCCTTTCAAAGAGGCTGGCGAGATCCCACCGCAGTGGGCCTATCTGGGTGCCGAGAAGCTCAAGCCGCTGACCAATCTCTCCAACGATCTCACGCTCGCCGCGCGTAACTCGCTGCTGCAGATGATTGACTGGCTGCAGAAGACCAAGGGCCTGACCTCCGAGCAAGCCTACGTGGTGACCAGCGTCGCCTGCGACCTGCGCGTCTCCAACGTGGTCGATGTACCGAACTATGCGGTGACCACGATCTGCCCGATGGAAATCTTCAAGAAGTAATGAGCTGATCTGTCGATTGGGAAGAGCGAGGCCTGTCCTCGCTCTTTTCTTTTGAAAGATGACTAAAGAGAATTGAAACGATAGGAATGGCATGAATCGAAGAACTTGGCTGCTGAGTGCCGCGGCGATGGCCGCTGCACTGATAGTGCCGTTTCGCGCCGCGCACGCGCATTCGCCGTATCGGCAGTGGGACATCTTCCGTAAAAAACACTTGCAGATTCTGACCTCGCGTAGCGATCTGGAAGGCGACTCCATTGGCGACGAATGGGTGGCGTTACTGCTCGAGCGACTGCCGTTGTCGCAAGCCATGGTCAGCCGTGCGCGCGATATGCACCGCGTGGCCAGTCTGTTAAAAACCGATCAGGCCAAGCTGGCGGTGCTGTCTCACAGCGATGCGAAAGCCATCATCGCCGGTGCGTCGGGTTTTGAAGAGTTTCGCCCAATCCCCTTGCAGATCCTGTTGGACAATGGCACTCATGTGCTGGTCGCGCGTGAAAATCTGCCACTGCATCACGCCTATGTGGTGACCGCGACCTTGCTCGAAGAGGCCAGTCCGCTGCACCTGCGTGTGCCGCTGGATGGCCAGCTGGGCATGAGTCTGCATCCAGGCGCGCGTTCGGCGGCACTGGGTGAAAAGCTGGAGATGCCACCCGCAGAGGCGGCATGACGCGTTCAACAGGGCGTGCCTATCTTCGCCTGCTGACGGCGCTGACGCTCAGCGTAGGGATGTTGTTCATGCCTGCGCCGGCGTTGTCGCACGATGCGATCAGCAGTGAAGCACGCAAGGCGTATGTGGTGAAGCTGGATGAGTTGCAGCGTGGCGCGGCCAGCGGGAGCGCGTCCGCCCGAGCGGCGGCGCTGACTGACACGGGCAAGCTGCTCGACGAGATTCGCGGCCTGCTCAATGAAGACATCATCAGCCACGGCAAGATACAGGGCCTGGAAACCACCATGCTGGTCAGCCAGCTGAATGCGACGCCGTTCAAGCTGCAGCAATCCGCGCAAACCCGGCTGATTCTTGCGGATCTGCGTCCCTGGCGCGAGGCGCTGGCGCTGGAACCCAAAGGAGCGAATGCCGCGCTGGCCCGCTACCGGGTGCTGAAAAATCACTTCTACGACAGCTTTGTCGACAACCCGCTCAAGCCCCTGCAGCAGAGCAGAGAAACGCTGACAGAGATGATTGCCTTTGGCGAGGCATTACTCAGCGCGAAGCATGCCGAGGTGGATAGTGAAGAAGTGCATTTCATTCTGGCGATTCATTATCTTCAGGCAGCTGAGTCGGGCGCCGCACCGAAGGCCAAATGTCAGCAGCGCGTGCAGGAACTGATGCGCAAATTCCGCAGCAGCTGGCCCGGCAGCCTGAAGCTGGCCACACTGGACGCGCTCGCTAATCCATGACTTTTCTGCGCTGGCTGGCCGCATGTCTGATGTTGTGTGGCATGCAGGCGAGCGCCCACCAGTCGGGCAATAGCTACCTCCGAATCGATAGCGATGCGCAGGCAGTGCGCGTGCAGCTCGACTTTGCGGTGCGCGATCTGAACAGCCTGCTGCAGATCCCGCCAGAACAGCAAAAGCCGATTCAACGCGACGAACTCGCCGCCCTGCAGGGCAGACTCACGGACGTGATTGCGTCGTCGCTGTCGCTGGAGGTGGATGGGCAGCCGCTGTCGCTGGCATTTCAGTCTCAGGAAGTCGCCCTGCACAATGATGGCTTGTATGTGCGCCAGTCACTGAGCGCTGCGGTGCTGGATCCGCAGTCTGCTCAGCTGCTGGTGCGTTATGGTTTCTTCAATGAGGAAGAAAAAATCGCGCGTGCCTTCGTCAAGCTGTCGGCAAACGGGCTGGAGACCTCAGCAGTCTTCGATGCGCGCCACGCAGTGCAGAGGCTGCCACTAAGAGAGATTTCACTCACCGAGATACTCGGGTCTTACGCCAGGGAAGGCGCGCTGCACATCTGGAGCGGGCTGGATCATTTGCTGTTTCTGTTCTGTCTGCTGCTGCCGGGACTCTCTTTGTCTGCGTCAAGTTCGCGCCCGTTGCTGATGTATGCGATCAAGGTGGTCACCGCTTTTACCGTCGCGCATTCTTTCACGCTCGCGGCGGCCGCACTCGAGTGGGTGGTCTTGCCCGACAAGCTGATCGAGATAGCGATTGCCGCTTCGATCATTATCTCGGCGCTCATGAATCTGTGGCGAGGCAAGGGCGCGTATCAGTGGAAGCTGGCCTTTGGTTTTGGCTTGATTCACGGGCTGGGATTTGCCAATGGTCTGCGCGAGCTGGGGCTGTCATCGTCGCACTTCATTGAAACGCTGCTGGCGTTTAATCTGGGTGTCGAGTTCGGGCAGATGGCGGTGGTGCTGGCGATGGGCTTGGTGCTCGCTCCGGTATTGCACAGGGAGCGAGCGGTGAGCTTGATTCAGCGCTGGGGCTCGGTGGGAATTTTACTGATGGCGTGTGGCTGGCTGGTGGAGAGGATGGTCGGGTAGCGCTAAACAGCGCATGCCTTGGCGCTCATGTCTTGCTCAACGCCTGATCGATATCCCACAAAATATCGTCCACCGATTCGATTCCCACGGCCAGACGAATCAGATCTGGCGGCACGCCCGCCGCGATCTGCTGCGCCTCGGATAGCTGACGATGCGTGGTTGAGGCAGGATGAATCACCAGCGTCTTGGCATCGCCGATATTCGCCAGATGGGACAGAAACTCGACATTCTCGATGAAGGTCTGCCCCGCCTTGGCACCGCCTTTGACGCCGAAAGACAGCACCGCACCGGCCCCTTTGGGCAGATATTTTTTCGCAAGCTCGTGATACTGGTTGTTCTTCAGTCCCGGATAATTCACCCACGATACTTTGGGGTGCGACGACAGGTACTCGGCAATACGCTGAGTATTGCTGCAATGACGTTCCATGCGCAGGTGCAGGGTTTCCACGCCTTGCAGCAGCAGGAAGGCGTTCATGGGCGAGAGCGCGGGACCGAAGGTGCGCAGACCTTCCATCCGGCATTTCATCGTGAAGCCAAAGTCGCCGAAGGTTTCATAAAAACGCACGCCGTGATAACCCTTCGATGGCTCGATCATCGAAGGGAATTTCCCATTACCCCAGTTGAACTTGCCCGATTCGACGATCACGCCGCCCATGGTCGTCCCGTGGCCACCAATGAATTTGGTCGCCGAGTGCATCACGATCGCGGCACCCCACTCGAAAGGACGACACAGATACGGGCTGGCAAACGTATTGTCGATGAACAGCGGCAGCTCGGCCTGGTCGGCGATCTTGGCGACTTTCTCGATGTCGAGCACATTCATCGACGGATTGCCAATGGTCTCGGCGTACAGCAGTTTCGTTTTAGGGGTGATTGCGCGCGCAAAGTTTTCCGGGTCATCCGAATCCACGAAGATCGTATGGATGCCAAGCTTGCGGAAATTCACGTCCAGCTGCGTGACCGTACCGCCGTACAGCGTGCGTGCGGCGACGATCTCGTCACCGGCTTCGCAGATATTAAGCATCGCGATCATTTGGGCGGCCATCCCGCTACCGGTCGCCACCGCAGCGCGACCATTCTCCAGCGCGGCAATGCGTTCCTCAAGGACAGCGACGGTCGGATTCGAGAGCCGCGAATAGACATTACCAAACGTTTGCAGGTTGAACAGGCTGGCCGCATGCTCTGCGCTGTCAAACACATAGGAGGTGGTCTGATAGATCGGTACCGCACGCGCGCCCGTGGCGGCATCAGGCAGTTGCCCTGCGTGCAGGCACAGTGTGTCGAAATCGTAGATATGATCCTGATCGTCGTTTGCCATGGCGGTGGGTCCTGCGCTGGGTGCTGTCGGTGTGGTTTGTTAAACGGGGCGGCGAGCGGAAATGATGCGGGTGTTTACGCCGAACCAGGACAGTCCGCCGAACAGACGCGCATATTCGATCTTCACGCAGCGGTTCTGAACGAAATCCATCCCGGCGGTGTCCGCGATTTGTCGTGCTTCTTCATTCATGACACCAATCTGCAGCCACAGTGCTTTGGCGCCGATGGCGACGGCTGCTTTGGCGATGGCTGCGCAGTCTTCGCTCTTACGAAATACATCGACGATATCGATGGTGTCGGGGATGGATGCCAGATCCGGATAGCAGCGCTCGCCCAGTATTTCGGTGTATTTCGGATTGACCGGGATGATGCGAAAGCCGTGCTCTTGCATGTACTTGGCAGCGAAGTAGGAGGGACGATACCAGTCGGCAGACAAACCTACCACGGCGATGGTGTGATGGTCCTTTAGTATGCGGCGCAGGTAGCTGATGGTGCTCATGCAAGATCTCCGGTCGACTGAATCGATCAATTTATCGGGTGGCGCACAGTACCATGTTGGTCGCTGTGGTGGCCACAGTCTCGACGTTGTTGAATCCCGCCTGCTGCAGCACCATGGTCAGTCGTGCGGGGCCGGCCTGGGCGCCAAGCGCCAGCCCGACTTCCTGCGCCAGCGAGGCGGGCACGCAGCCCATGGTGGATGCGCTGTAGAACATCTGCCCGATCACGTTGAAGTTTTCTTCCAACTTGTCATGCGCAAAAGGTTCGATGATCACCAGCATGCCGTCGTTCTTCAGTCGCTGGCAGGCATGTTCGGCGGCACCGACGGGATCACCCATGTCATGCAGACAGTCGAAGAAGGCAATCACATCGAAGTTACCCTCATAATCCTTGGCGCTGCGAGTGTCGTAGTGCACGCGGGAGGCTAGACCGGCCTCGGCCGCCAGACGCCTTGCCTCATCAATCGAGGGCCCATGAAAATCGAAGCCATGTACGGTCGCCTCCGGGAAATGCTGTGCGATCAGCATGGTTGAGACACCATGACCGCAACCCACATCGGCAAAGCTGCCGCCCGCCTGCAGCTTTTCGGAGAGCGCAGGAATCTTGGGTAGCCAGCGCTGCACGAGATTCGATTTGTAGACGGGCTTGAAGAAACGCGCGGTGCCACGAAAATAGCAGGTGTGATGCTCGCCCCAGCCTACGCCTTTGCCTGTTTTGAAGGCCTCGCGGATCTTGGGCTCGTCCATCACGCAAGCCGCCAGGCTGTCGTAGGCGCCGATCATCAGCGCGGTGCTGTCCTCGCGCGCAAACACCGCGGCTTGTTCCTCCGTGAGAAAAAAATGCCCATGCTCGGTATCGTAAGAGGCATAACCTGCGGCACACATCGCCGAGAGCCATTCCAGGCTGTAACGCGCATGAATTCCTGCTGCTTTGGCAAAGCTCGCGTTGTCGCAGGGACCCCTGTCGGCCAATGTGGTGTAGAGTTTCAACTCATCGCCGATGCGCATGAGCGGCACCAGCTGCGCGGCCGCCACGTTCTCGAAAACCTTCCATTGCAGTGCTTTTAAGGCTTTGGTGTCCATGCCAGTGTGTCCTTGTGTGTAGAGTTGTCCGTCGAGCCAGTGGGAAGCAGCCGGTGCTTGGCCTTCATCGGTTTGCTCAGGTGACGCATGAACGCCCATTGTAGCTAGCGACAGGCAGAGCAGGATTCGCTTGTTTAAAAGGGCGTCGGAGGGCGTCGGAGGGCGTCGGAGGGTGTCGGGAGAGCCCGCACCCGACAGAGCAGGGCACGAGGAGGGCACGAGGAGGGTTATCGAAGTGCTATCCCTGATGACGGAATGTCTCGCGCGACGCTTGTTGACAGCTTTGTATGCGTATGTTCCAATCAGGAAACATTGGGGAACTGTGAGCCGGTCTGCCGGCTGACCTACTGCTCGACTTTTGCGCAGCGCACCGATAAACGACCTCCAAGGATCTCAACCTGATGCGACAGCCGAATCCCATCATTGGCAACAGCCCGCCGATGCGAGAGATACGCAAGCTGATCGAGACGATCGCGGACTCGACGGCGACGGTGCTGGTGCATGGTGAGTCGGGCACGGGTAAAGAGTTGGTCGCGCAGGCGCTGCACGTGCAGTCTCCCCGCGCAGAAGCGAACTTCGTTCCCTTAAATTGCGCGGCCATTCCCAAAGAACTCATGGAAAGCGAGCTGTTCGGGCATCGCAAGGGCGCATTCACTGGCGCGCTGGCAGACCGCGTCGGCCGTTTCGAACTAGCCCATGGCGGCACCCTGTTTCTTGACGAGATCGGCGATTTGTCGCTCGACATGCAGGTGAAGCTCTTGCGCGTGCTGCAGGAGCGCAAGGTGGATCCGGTGGGCTCGTCCCGTCCTGTCGAGGTCGATGTGCGTGTGATTGCAGCCACCCACCGTGATCTGGAAGAAGAAATCGCGGCCGGCCGCTTCCGGGAAGATTTGTATTACCGATTAAACGTGCTGCCGGTGCGCACGCCACCGCTGCGTGAGCGTGGTGATGATATTGCGCTGCTGCTGAAGCACTATGCGGAAAAATTTGCGCACAAAGGCGCGCCGATCAGCTTCTCGCCAGAATTCCTCAATGCGCTGACCACCTATGACTGGCCGGGCAATGTGCGCGAGCTGTCCAATCTGGTGCATCGTTTCTCGACGCTGTTCGCCGCTCAGTATCTGACGCTCGCTGCGGTGCCCTCGGCCATGCTGCCCAAGGGCTTGCAAAAGCTGCAGCAAGAGCGTGCGGGTGAGGAGACCCCGGCACCTGCAAGATCCACCGAAGCCGAGCCGATGCAAGAGTCTGCCGATGTGCTGCACATGTTCGCGCTGGGCGAACACGGCAATGCACCGGCGCCAGCGGAAGAGCGCAATCATGTGGAGGACATCATCATGCTGGCCCAGGGTGGCCCGGTGTTGCCGCCCGAGGGCCTCTCGCTGAAAGAGAAGATGGCGCAGATCGAACGCGCCTTCATCGAGCAGGCGCTTGACCGCTCGGCGGGTAACGTATCCAAGACCGCGCGACTGCTGAATCTGCAACGCACGACGCTGATTGAAAAAATAGATAAATACCGCCTGCGGTCGGCCTGACGCGGGCCTTGCTGTACTGGCCTTTACATCACTTATGAGCAAGCCTCGTATTCAAAGTGGAAGTCTGATTGGCGTCGGTGGCGCACTGCTGCTGATCGCCATCGCGACCGGCGGTAATTTTCTGCAGTTCATCGATGCCCCGGCCATCCTGATTGTTTTTGGCGGTACCTTCCTCGTGGTGCTGGCCAAAAGCACGCTCCCTGAATTCAAAAGCGCATTCGAGACAGCACGCGAGGCCATTTCTGATTCGCCCACACGGCTCACGGACCTGATCGACGAAATGATCGAAGTCGGGCGCGTTGTCCGCTACAACGACCGCTGGATGGTGGTACTGGAAGACCGCGACTACAACGATAACTTCATCGCCAAAGCGGTCCGGCTGTGGGTCGATGGGCTGGACGAGACACTGCTGAAAGACGCGCTGTTGCGCGAGCTGGCTGAGCTCAAGAGCCGTTACGATCATGCCAGAGATTTCTTTGCCTATGCTCAGGAGCTGGCGCCGGCCATGGGCATGATAGGTACGCTGCTGGGTCTGGTGCTCATGATGGGCAATATGAGCGATCCGCGTGCGATCGGGCCAGGCATGGCGGTCGCACTGCTGACCACGCTGTACGGCGCCATCGTGGCCAATGTGATCATTGGCCCGCTGGTGCAAAAGATTCACGGTCACGGCAAAAGCGTGAAGAACAACTATGAGCTGGTGATCGCCGGCATGATGTTCATGCACAAAGGCGGTGATCCGCGCATGCTTCCTGATCTCTTGCTGGGCAATCTGAAAGAGGGAGGGAGCGAACCGGAAGCCCTGCCTGTGCCGGATGAGGCCGATGACGCACCGCCCGAAGCCTTGCCCGCGCAGACCGCCGAGCCCGACAGCAAGTAGACCGCATGTTCGATCGCCACTCGCACGAGATCGCCGAGCTGCAAAAGCCGGAGCATCCGTCGATGTTCGCGGCCTCGACGCTGTTTGATGAAGAAGACCCGCTGCATCATGCGCGCCGCCCCTGGCCGCCCTGGATCGTCACCTTCGCCGACATGATCACGCTGCTGCTGGCGTTCTTTGTGCTACTGCTGTCGTTCTCCGATCCCGATCCGAACCGTTTCAAGGATGTCAGCGGCTCGCTGCAAAAATCCCTTGGCCGGCAGGAAGCGCCACCACCCATCGTCGCACCGGCGGCAGAGACCCAGCTGGCGGCGGGCGGCACGTCGACGGCGAGCGGGTCGCAAACCGAGGCAACGCCACTACCTGAGCAACTGGCAAAAGACCTCGGCACGCTGCAAAAATCATTGTCGGCAGATCTGGTGGGCAAAAAGATTCAGCTACGTTCCGAGGATGGCCGCTTGGTGCTGCAATTGCCTGAGCGCGGCAATGGCGTGCTGCCGCAGGAGATGGTCGATTTGTACGGCCGTATCGCTGATGCCCAGTCGCAGGTCGAAAGTCTGGTCGAGGTGCGCGAGGGTATTGACACGGGCGAACGCATTGCCGAGTCCACGCGCAACCTGCAAAAAATTCGCGAGGCCTTGAAGAACGAGATCTCGCAAGGACAAGCGCAGGTAGAACGCGACGGCGAGCGCATCATCATTCGTCTGGTGGTGCAAGGAAGCTTCTACTCAGGCAGCGCCGAGCTCTCGCCTGACTTTATGCCCACGCTTAAAAAAATCGGACAGAGCATCACGGCGGCGGGCGGCCGCATCACCATCGAAGGCCATACGGACGATATCCCTCTCTCTGGCCATAATCGGTATAGGTCAAACTGGGATTTGTCGGGTGCGCGAGCCGCCTCTGTCGCAGATTTTCTGACGCAAAATGCGGGCGTGCCGCGTGAGCGTGTGGTGGTGCGCGGCATGGCAGATACCAAACCCGTCGCGCCAAATGACTCGCGTGAGGGCAGAGCGAAGAACCGGCGCATCGAAGTGCTGGTGGATGCATTTGGTTCTTAGCGCTTGCTGAGTTTGTAGATTGCCGGAACGGAGCGCGATGACGTGTCGCTCCGTGGTCAATGGAACCACGGTAAACACGTGGTTACCGAAGGGCTTTTGTCGACTTCCCTCGGTAAACTATCATGGCCACTCCAGCATCTACCTTCCTACACTTCGATTTCCAGCCGGGTTCTAACGCGCATTCCGATCCCAATGCAGACGCGCGCGGAGCCCGTCAGCAGCAGGGTCAGCAGCATCCTCGCATGCGATCACAACGCGAGTCGACAGCACATTCTCGCTGGCAGCCAGCCGAGCTTCGCGACGATACCGAATATGCCGAAGCAATCAGCGAGAGGTTAGGTATTGCAGCGAATGCTGTTCGCTCAGTTCAGGATCGACTCTCAAGCATCAGCGCAGCTCAAGCGCTAGATATTGACGCACTGATCAAGCTATTCACTGACATTAAGTCGGTGCAAAAGAGCGGAGATATTGACTTTCTTCGGGAGCAAAGCCCGGAAATACTCGATACGCTCTCCAATCGTCTGTTGAGTTTCCTGAAGCAGCTTTCAGCAGATATCGAGACTGATAAGTTCCCTCTCACCAGCCTCAATGCTGACGACATTCATCAGCTGTTCAATGGTTTGTCTGCGATCACGGGAGAGTCTTTTACCGATTATCTGTTGTCGAAGTCGGATTTTAATAAATCTCGCGCTCTATTGCGCAAAGTGACTGAAGGCCTGCTGGCATACGCAAATGAGGAGAAACTGTTTGAAAAAAACTGGGACAGCGCTCAGCTGATCAATGGCCTTAACTGGCTCTCGCGCGGCCTCAAGCAGGGCATTTTGTCAAAAGATAGCCCCGTCGTCCGACAGGCTTATGAGGAGGCATTATGGATCATGGCTAACTGGGTCGCTTCTGAGGGGGAGCGCACGGGTCCATCGACGCTTGTTGCGCCCCTGGATACACGTCAGCTTGGTAAATGTATGGTGCAAATTTCTGCCGTGATGAGGTATCAGCTGATCGACCTGGCAAAGCACCGAGAGCGACTCAGCAATCTTGTTCTTGGATTGGCAGGTGGTGACCTACTGAATGAATTCAAGCTGTGGAAAGCAGATGAAACGACTCATCAGAGGCGATTGGCCGTAGCTGATGTCGACAGTGTGGTTGTAACTAACATCAGTAATACCATCAAAGATTGCCTTGGTGCGGGCATCTTGCGGCCAGGAGATCCGCAGGTGCAAACGCTGGTGGATCATGTATGTCGGTACATGCAACGGATAAGCGATAAAGATCTGTCGGCACGACATGGTCAGCGGCTCGGTAATTGCTGTAATTTTTTGCGAATAGTGTTCGAGATCGAGCAGAGTAGCGGTCAAGCACTGGTGACTGACAGAGCCGCGTATGACAAAATCTG
>JBJTAS010000010.1:0-18823 GCA_046090895.1 Oxalobacteraceae bacterium
CCGACTACTCAGCCGCATCCACCATCGAAGGTTCTGTCTTCGTACGAGCCATGAAGCGCTTGGTCCAACCGCGTGTTTCATCATTCTGAACCCAGTACCAGCCAGCGGTCAGATACATACCTTGCGTGACTCCCAGGCCCAGTGCGTGAATATCATTCACGAACACCAGTAATCCGGCCATTTTCATATTCTTCAGAATACCGAATTCAGCCGCAGCCTTGATGGAATTCACCGTATCGCCACCTGCATTTGCCAACCCCAATACCTGAGCCTTCGAGCTTTGCGCCTGCAGTAGAAACGATGAAAAATCCGAGGTCGCCAGCGGATGACGGACAGCGCCCAGCACCTTGCCGCCACTGGATTTGATCACATCGCTCGCATCTTTTTCCAGCGACTGACCAAATACATAATCAGCTGTCAGGAAAAACCAGTCCTTGTAACCTTGCTTGACCAGCGCAGTGCTAGTACCGCGCGCCAAGGCTACGGTATCGTATGCGTAGTGAACGGTATACGGTGTGCACTCTTCATTGGTCAGGCGCGAGGTACCCGGACCGATCGCCATAAAAGGCTTCTTTTTTTCCGCTGCTACCTTGGCCATCGCCAGCGCGGTCGCAGAATTCGATCCGCCAACCAGCATATCGAGTCCTTGCTGGTCGAACCATTCGCGCGCCTTGCTGGCGGCAATATCTGCCTTGTTCTGGTGGTCGGCCGAGATGAACTCAATCTTCTTGCCGTTCACGCTGCCGCCAAAGTCAGCGATGGCCATCTTGATTGCATCAGCACCCGCCGGGCCATCCACATCAGCGTACACGCCAGACATATCGGTAATAAAGCCGATACGCACGACATCACCTGAAGTTTGGGCCTGCACCCCGGAGCACCAACCAGCTAGCGCGAAAACTGCGGTCACTGCGGTGGCCGCAGTCGGTATCTTCTTCAATGTTGCCTCCATAATTGCAATATTTAAAATAATGTATTGGCGAGGGAAGAGCGCTCTTCACGCCTGCCTTGAAGATTCCGCCGGAGGTATCCCCCGATCGTTGTCGATCGGGTCAGCAGGTCAAGATTTGCCGGTGCGTGGACAAGGCCTCGCGTACGATATCCGACATTCCTTGATCATTCTGCTGGTCAAGGCTTTCGAGTATAGCTCGTCGCATGCGGGGATCCCAGAACCGGCGTATGTGGCTGGCGATATCCTCTACGGCCCGTTGACGATCCGGCATGCTCTCAAAAAAAGTGCCAATCTGGTTTGCCATCATGATCAGGTTGTTGACATCCATCGCTAACTCCGTCGATTACATACCACTCAAAGCTTGTGCAGCCGTTCAGGGTGGGCATACACCACATAACTCTGATCCCGCGTGAAACCCGCCAGCGTGACCCCTGTTGACTTGGCCATCTGCACCGCGAAACTGGTCGGCGCAGAAATTGCTGCAATGAGTCCTATGTTCATGACCGCTGCCTTCTGCACCATCTCGTAACTGGCCCGGCTCGTGATCAGCAAGGCACCCGTCATGAAATCTTTACCTGCAACCGCCATCGCACCCACAAGTTTGTCGAGTGCGTTGTGACGACCCACATCCTCTCGCACGAGGTCGATTTCCCCCGATGCATTCATCCACGCTGCCGCATGCGTGGCACCCGTGTGCTGTTGCATGGGCTGTAATGCCTGCATCGCTAGCATGCCATCCAGCAGCCGGGTGCCATCGAATCGATGACGGTGAGCCACAGGAACCACACAGCGAGTGACCTGTGCCAGCGACTCAGTGCCACATAAACCGCAGCCAGTCCTTCCGGCCAGGTTACGGCGGCGCTCTTTCAAGGCTACGAAGCGTTCAGCGGCAATCCGCATATGAACCTGCCAACCTTCCGGACTTGCCTCGGCCTCGCATTCATACATCTCGGAGGACTCGGCGATGATCCCCTCAGAAAGCGAGAACCCCATCGCAAAATCTTCCAGGTCACTAGGGGACGCCAGCATCACTGCATACGATATACCGTTGTATTCGAGGGCGACCGGCACTTCAACGGCCACCACATCCTGTGAACCCTCAATGACGCCATGACGGAGGCGCAGCACATTGACCACCTTCAGCGCGTCAGAGCCGCCCCCCTCCACAGACTCCAGGTCGTGATGCTTCATTCGGTTGTTCGATTCAGTGATTCGTCGTTTCGAGTTTCGCCAATTCGAGTTGCTGTTGATTGAAGCGCTGATATTCACGCTGCCATGCGGAAGGCTGAGTTACTGGCATCACCTGTACCGACGTTACTTTGTACTCCGGGCAGTTTGTCGCCCAGTCAGAATTGTCTGTGGTGATGACATTCGCACCAGACTCCGGGAAATGAAACGTCGTGTACACCACGCCCGGCTGAACATTCTCGGTAATGGTTGCCCTCAGCACAGTTTGACCGGAGCGAGATTCTATGCCCACCCAGTCATCCTGTCGTATGCCACGCTCCTCGGCATCATGCGGATGGATCTCCAGTCGGTCTTCGCTGTGCCATTGCACATTCTCAGTGCGTCGCGTCTGGGCGCCAACATTGTACTGGGACAGTATGCGACCGGTAGTCAGTATCAGCGGGAAGCGCTGTGTAACTTTCTCGGTGCTTGGCACATATTTTGTGATGACAAACTTACCCTTGCCACGCACGAATTGCTCGATGTGCATGATAGGCGTCCCTTCAGGCGCGGTCTCATTACATGGCCACTGAATGCTGCCCATGCGATCGATCTTTTCAAAAGACACGCCATGGAAGGTCGGGGTCAGCGATGCGATCTCATCCATGATCTCAGACGGATGCGCATAGCTCATCGGATAACCTAAAGCATTCGACAGCAGTTGCGTGACCTCCCAATCGGCGTAACCTGCCTTGGGGGACATCACTTTGCGCACGCGAGAAATCCGGCGCTCCGCGTTGGTGAAAGTACCGTCTTTTTCAAGGAAGGATGAGCCGGGCAAAAACACATGTGCATACTTCGCTGTCTCATTCAGGAACAAGTCTTGCACAACGATGCATTCCATCGATGACAGCGCCTCAGCAACATGCTGCGTGTTGGGATCGGACTGAACTATGTCCTCGCCCTGGCAATACAAGCCCTTAAAGCTGCCGTCGAGCGCCGCATCGAACATATTAGGTATGCGCAATCCAGGCTCGGGGTTCAGTTTCACGCCCCAGCACGATTCGAACTCGGATCGCGTCGCCGTATCCGAAATATGCCGGTAGCCTGGCAGCTCGTGCGGGAAGGAACCCATGTCGCATGAGCCCTGCACATTATTCTGCCCACGCAGCGGGTTCACGCCCACGCCCTCACGCCCAATGTTTCCAGTAGCCATAGCAAGATTCGCGATACCCATCACCATGGTCGAACCCTGTGCATGCTCGGTAACACCAAGCCCGTAGTAAATTGCCGCATTACCGCCTGTGGCATACAGACGTGCTGCATCACGTAGAACGTCGGCTGGCACGCCGGTGACGTCGGCCATGGCCTCGGGAGAATTCTCAGGGCGCGACACAAAGGCCTTCCAATCGCTAAAGGACTGCGCCTCGCATCGCTCGGCAACAAAAGTATCATCCACCAAGCCTTCTGTGACGATCACGTGCGCCAGCGCAGAGATCAAGGCCACGTTGGTGCCCGGCTTCAGTTTCAGGTGATAGTCCGCCTGATAGTGAGCACCCTTGACCATCTCGGTCGTGCGCGGATCAACCACGATGAGCTTGGCTCCCTGGCGCAGCCGGCGCTTCATCTGCGATGCAAACACCGGGTGGGCAGCCACAGGATTCGCACCGATCACCATGATCACGTCTGCCTTCATGACAGAATCAAAGGTCTGAGTACCCGCAGATTCTCCAAGTGTCTGCTTCAAACCATAGCCGGTGGGCGAATGACAGACACGTGCGCAGGTATCGACATTGTTATTACCAAATGCAGCGCGTACCAGCTTCTGCACCAAATAGGTTTCTTCATTCGTGCAGCGCGAGGAGGTAATGCCACCGATGCTGTCAGGTCCCGATTGCTGCTGAATACGGCGGAACTCGCTCGCTGCGTAGCTGATCGCCT
The DNA here is from genome assembly GCA_046090895.1 of Oxalobacteraceae bacterium. GTDB lineage: Bacteria > Pseudomonadota > Gammaproteobacteria > Burkholderiales > Burkholderiaceae_D > Pernthalerella. Next base: position 4,061 of record JBJTAS010000010.1, read on the forward strand.
CCTCCCATGACACTTCCTCCCAGGGATCAGTGATATTTTTGCGGATCATGGGCTTGAGCATGCGGTCCTTGTGTGTCGCATAACCCCAAGCGAAGCGCCCTTTGACGCAGGAATGACCATGATTAGCCTTGCCATCTTTCCAAGGAACCATGCGCACCACCTCACTGCCTTTCATCTCCGCCTTGAACCCGCAACCTACGCCGCAGTAGGCGCAGGTCGTAATCTTGCTGTGCTCAGCCTGACCAATGCGTATAACAGTTTTTTCGGTCAAGGTCGCAGTCGGGCAGGCCTGCACACAGGCGCCGCAGGAGACGCACTCGGATTCCATGAAAGCCTCATTCTGTCCAGCGGCCACGCGCGACTCAAACCCACGACCATCAATAGTGAGCGCAAAGGTACCCTGCGTCTCTTCGCAGGCACGCACGCAACGATTACAGACGATACACTTTGATGGATCATAGGTGAAATAAGGATTCGATTCATCTTTCTTCAACGTGAGATGATTGTCTCCTTTGTAGCCGTAACGTACCTCGCGCAATCCGACCAAACCAGCGACGTCCTGCAGTTCACAATTGCCATTCGTCGGACAAGTCAGACAATCGAGCGGATGATCCGAGATATACAGCTCCAGCATCCCGCGCCGTATGTCCGCCAGTTTGGTTGTCTGAGTCTTCACCTTCATGCCATTTTCAGCAGGTGTGGTGCAAGATGCCGGATAACCCTTGCGACCTTCGATCTCCACCAGGCAGACACGGCAAGAGCCAAAGGCTTCTAACGTGTCGGTCGCACACAGCTTCGGCACGTTGATGCCTGCCTCGGTACTGGCGCGCATGACTGACGTGCCCTTGGGTACCGTCACTGAAATGCCGTCAATTTCCAGGGTGACGGTGTCGGCCGATTCACGCGCGGGCGTGCCGTAGTCAATATCATTCAGCGAGTTCATGCAGCCTCCTTGGCGGAAGAATGTTTGCCACCAGCGTGGCTCATACCGAAGTCTTCGGGAAAATGGTCCATCGCGGACAGCACCGGGTACGGCGTCATGCCGCCCATCGCACAAAGCGAACCATTCAGCATCAGGTCACACAGATCGCGCACCAGATGGATTTGCTGTTCTTGGTCTTCGCCGGCAATCACCTTGTCGAGTGCTTCCTTGCCGCGTGTTGAGCCGATACGGCATGGTGTGCATTTGCCGCAGGATTCGACTGCACAGAATTCCATCGCATAGCGCGCCTGCTTTAGCATGTTGACGCTATCGTCGAATACGACGATACCGCCATGACCCAGCGTACCGCCCAGTGCAAGAAAAGCCTCGTAATCCAGCGGCGTATCAAATTGAGATTCGGGCAGGTACGCACCCAGCGGGCCGCCAACCTGCACCGCGCGGATTGGTCGACCACTGCGCGTACCACCACCAAAGTCGTACAGCATCTCACGCAGTGTGACGCCGAAAGCTTTCTCGACCAGACCACCCTGCCGAATATTGCCAGCTAGCTGCATCGGTAGCGTGCCGCGCGAACGGCCCATGCCGTAGTCACGATAGAAATCTGCTCCTCGCGCAAGGATGATGGGCACCGTTGCCAGCGAAATCACATTGTTGATGACTGTCGGTTTGCCGAATAGACCAGCGATTGCTGGCAATGGCGGTTTCGCACGCACGATACCGCGCTTGCCCTCGATGCTTTCCAGCAAGGCAGTTTCTTCGCCGCATACATAAGAACCTGCACCGACGCGCACCTCTAGTTCAAAGGCCTTGCCCGAGCCGCAGAGATTTTTACCAAGATATGCCGACGCCTCTGATGTAGCGATGGCGTCATTCAGCGCAGCGATTGCGTGCGGATATTCCGAACGTACGTAGATATAGCCTTTGGTTGCACCCACGGCCAGACCGGCAATCGTCATGCCTTCGATCAGCATGAAGGGGTCATCTTCCATCACCATGCGATCAGAAAAAGTACCCGAGTCACCCTCATCCGCATTACACACAATATATTTCTGGGTTGCTTCAGTGGTGCGCACCGTGTTCCATTTGATCCCGGTAGGAAAAGCGGCGCCACCCCGGCCGCGCAAACCGGACTCCGTGACTTGCTGCACGATCTGCTCTGGCGTCATCGACAGCGCGCGCTTCAGGCCCGCGTAACCCTCATGCAAAAGATAATCATCCAGCGAGCGAGGATCCGTGACACCGATGCGGGCAAAGGTGAGTCGCTCCTGATTTTTCAGGAAAGGAATCTCTTCGGTCTTGCCCAGAAAGCGCGGATGCGGTTTGCCATGAACGAAGTCGGCCTCGAACAACGAGGCAACATCATCTTCACCCATGGGACCATAGGCGAATCGCTCGCCATCGATCTCAACCTCGACCAGCGGCTCCAGCCAAAACATTCCGCGCGAGCCGTTGCGAACCAGCTCAATCTCGATCTTGCGCGCACTGGACTCGCGCAAAATGGCGTTAGCGACCTCGTTCGCGCCCAGAGCTAGGGCAGCGGAATCGCGAGGAACGAAGACTCGGGTGCTCATGGTCTGCTCCTTGCGCGATCGACAAGTTGCTTCAAGCGTTGCGCATTCATCCTCGCATGCACATCATCGTTGATCATGACCGATGGGCCGCAGGCGCAGTGGCCAAGGCAATACACCGGCTCCAGCGTCACCGCACCATCCGAGCTTGTCTGATGAAATTCGCAACCCAGCGCCTGTACCGCGTCTGCTGCAAACGCATCTCCGCCGACCGCCTGACAAGCTTCTGCGCGGCAGATCTGAACGACGACCTTCCCGGCCGGTTTGTCGCGAAAGTGGTGGTAGTAGCTAATCACTCCGTGCACCTCGGCACGGGACAAATTGAGCCGGTCAGCGATACGCGGCACCGCGCTGGCCGGCACGTAGCCCTGGGCAGACTGGATGGCATGCAGAACTGGAAGAAGCGCGCCCTCCACTCCGGCATAGCGGTCAATGATGGCGTCGAGGGTATCGACGAGGTCGGTGTCACGCATGAGGTCCCCTGGTAAGCGGCTAATTATGCATAAAAAAGCCTATAGGCTCTGTGTATGCAAGCTCTAATCCTTTGTTTGTGAGGATATTCTGCCTGGTCAGCCCAGCTGTCAATATGTCATTTATTACCTATAAACAGCAGCGATGTCTGACGCTACACTGGCGGCTGCAAATGTCCCCATGACTCGATGGTATGAAGCTTCGTGAACGTCATCATGTCTACGTCATCGAGCTCTCGAGGGACGTCCTGTACGAGCCAAAGTTCAAGCGCGCCAATCCGGACTACCAGCCCGGCAGGCCTTGCGTCTACGTGGGAATGACCGGGCTTGATCCCGATTTGAGGTTTGACCGGCACAAGGCCGGAATACAGGCGAACCGTTTCGTACAGGTGTACGGCTTGCAGCTGCTACCCGAGCTGTACGAGGGACACAACCCCATGCCCTACGACGACGCAAAGTACCTTGAGGTGGATCTCGCGATCCGGCTGCGCGAGGCAGGATACGGGGTATGGCAGGCGTGAATCATTCCAGCAGGTCCAACCCGGCCAGCTGCTGAAAGGGCATTGGCTCTTTCACCAGAATCACAGTGCATGGGGCATGCATAGCCACTCTGATCGGCACGGTCGCAACGAAGCGCTGCACCGACAGACCATGCGTGGCCGCGCCCATGATGATCAGGCTGACGTTATTCCCCTCAGCGTAGCGTAGCAGGGCTTGCGCAACATCACCGGATTCGATCGCGTGAAAAGAGACCTGATGACCTGACAGATCCAGTCCCGCTGTCCATTGACGGAACGCAGACAAATGGTGGCGCTGCACCCAGGTCTCGCTGCGGTTCTCTGTGCTCCCGGTAATGGCGGTATTCACTACGGTCACTACCGCAAGCCGCGCACCGGGTCGATTTCCCAGCGATCGAGCAGTTGCCTGGCGAAGCGCATACATCGCCACGTCGCTGACATCTTCATTCGGTACCGCGACCATCACGATAGGCACTTCTGAGATCTGCCGAGAGGGCAAGGGACTGGGCTCGTACTGCACGCCAGCTGCCCGAACCCACTGCCGAAAATGCCACCAGAAGCCACGCCCTGTCACGCGCTTGCCGCGTTCGGTGATAGTCACTTGACCCGGATTGCTCAGATCAAACATCAGGTGCGCTGCAGACGGATAGCGCTGATTGGCCACCGGCTCGAGGCAACGCAAAATGATCTCTTGCAGCCATTCCGGAAGACCAGGACGCCACGCGCGTGGTGGCCGCGGGCTCATCCATAGCCGCTGGCGCAAGCCGCCGCGGGTGGTGGGATACCCAAACGGCAGCTCACCCGTCGCCATCTCGTAGAGCATCACACCCACAGCAAACACATCGCTACGCGGATCGCCACGCATGCCGACCACCTGCTCGGGCGCTATCCAGGCTGGTGATCCGACCGCCTTGCGAAATTCTTCGGCCATCAGGTCGGGATAATCGGCATGACAGGACAAGCCGAAATCCAGCAGCACCACGCGATCTTCATCCGTGATCATGACATTCGCGGGTTTCAGATCGAGATGACAGGCATTCTGCTGGTGCAGGCGGTGGACAGCTTGCGCCAGCTTCGCACCCAAACGCAGGATGGATTCCAGATGAATGGCCTCATGCGCGTTGGCATTTTGCTTCATCCAGGTCTCAAGCGTGACACCCGTTAGCCTCTCCATCACCAGATATGGCACTCGTCCCAGATCACCCGCGGCAACCAAGCGTGGCACGTGGGTGCCTTGCAGCACTTGCAGCATCTGATGTTCGATCTCGAAGCCTATGATGTTCTCGCTGCCATCTCCTTCGCGCATCAGCGGTACTTTCATTACCATCGGAAATGGCGCTTCTCGCCCGTCTGCATAGCTGACATCATAGATACGCGCCATGGCTCCCGCATGCATCAGCGGTCCGATGCGAAATCCGTCTAATTCGCTACCCTGCTCCATACGCATCATCGCCCGTTCTCCAGACGCCTGGCCAGCACGTCAGGCAAACCCACGGCGCGCATCTCGCGCGCGACCGACAAGTGATCGTAGGCGACACGATGAAAGCTGAGCTTTTGTGCGCCCAGATCTAGCAACGCGTAATTAGCGCGCGTATCGCCATCGCGCGGTTGGCCAGTTGATCCAACCGTTGCGAGCCAGTACCGATGCGGCCCCACCGGTATGGCAACGCCTGCCTTGGGGACGAAGCGCATCAGGCTGCGGCCGCTGCCGCGATAGAACAAAGACTGCTCATGCACATGACCGCCGAACACATAGCGCACATCGGGATGCCGAGTCGCGGCATCCAGACTGCGCCAAGCGAGTCGTTCATCCAGCGCGTAATGCCATTTCTCTGGCGCTTCTGCGGTGGCATGCACGAGGAAAACGCGGTCCATGCGCTCGGTGAGCGGCAGCTGTTCCAGCCATTCTCGCTGACCATCCTCAAGATGATTGCGCGTCCAGAGACTGGTCATGTCTGCCCATGTCGCCCCGGTCTGCACAGGGGTCAGTGGGAAACTATCGTGATTGCCCCGCAAAACGATCGCGCCCGCGCGTTGCAGCGCTTGGCAGCGCTCCACCACCTCAGCCGGATGCGGACCATAGCCCACCAGATCACCCAAAATAGCCATTCGGTCCATGCCTTGCTCGCGCGCGTGTTCTAGGCAAGCATCGAACGCCGGAAGATTGGCATGCAGATCGGAGAAAAGGGCGAGTTTCAAACCGGACTCTCAATAGACATGCAAGAGTGACAAGTGCCGCGATCCAGATGGATTGTTGCCAGGCGAAGTTCAGCAAACTGTAGCCCGCGAGATGAGTTGCGGCAACTACACCAGATCAAATGGCCCGCAAAACGCCTGACGGTGGGCGCCGAGGGAACCGCGCACCATCTCATTATTTAAAAGGTAACAATGATCGAAAAATTGAACAACACCAGCATAAATTACTGTATATTTATACAGTCCTGAGCGATGTTGCTCACGGCACGTCCTATCCCTCTGCAGGAGCAATCTGATGCATTACGTACTGGAAGAACAGCACACGGATATCGCCGCAGCAGACGCGCGCCATCATTGGCTGCGCGGCACCGATGTGCAGCACCACTGGCGCAAGCATGGCTGGGTACCACCCAGCGAGTACCGGTTGGATTTCAAGCGTCATGCAGCATTGGCTCAGCAAACGGCAGAACGCCGATCCTGAAAAATATGGCCTGAAAAACGATCACTCGCTGCGACATATCAGCGACAGTGAGCCACGCTTCGGGTTGTTGTCCTTGTGGCCCAGCACCACGGTTTGCTTTTCATTGCCCTGACAGACCATGGCGATCTGTGTATCGTCACTACCGAAGCAACGCAACCAGGCATGGGTTTGCTTTGTCGCGGCATGTGTGCCTGCGGCGACCTCACAATGCGACCAGCCGCTGAAGAATTCGATATTGAATAACAACGGCTCTTCGGAATTAATCGGCACCGACTTCTTTTCTCCAGATTTACTCAGATCAGTAATTTCCAGCATGGCTGCTGCATGGGCAGTCGTACTCAATGCCAGCAACCCTGTGGCAAACCAGCAGACCATCAGTTGACCGACTACCCGGGATCCCATCAGTACACGCATCATTCCGCCTCTTCGAGCAAGTTTTTAGCAAACGAAGTGTACCCGCCCGACAGATGTAACGCTGGGCTTGTGATCGCTCAAGGTCTGAAAAGGTGGCTTCCCTATGCTTGTGCGGTATGTCTTTTAAGCAAGCCACCGACAGGATAGCGGGTGCGTGCCGGCTCTGACCCACCGAGCCCGCCGGTGTTTGTCACGCGCGGACTTGGAAAAACGTACGCGATGGGCGATACCACGGTCACCGCACTCGACGGCGTGGATCTGGATATCTACCGTGGTGAATTCATCGTGCTCCTGGGCCCCTCCGGCAGCGGCAAATCCACACTCTTGAACATACTCGGTGGACTGGACCATCCTAGCCGTGGCAGTGCCCGTTTTGCAGACCATCGACTTGAAAACGCCAGCGACGATGAACTCACACGATACCGCCGCGAGCATGTGGGTTTTGTCTTCCAGTTCTACAACCTGATCCCCAGCCTGACAGCTCGGGAGAATGTCCAACTGGTCACGGATATTGCCTTGCATCCCATGCCGGCCGAGGAGGCACTCGAACGTGTGGGCCTGGGCGAGCGCAAGGATCATTTTCCGTCTCAGCTCTCTGGTGGCGAGCAGCAGCGCGTTGCCATCGCACGCGCCATCGCCAAACAGCCCGATGTACTGCTCTGCGATGAGCCTACCGGTGCGCTCGACTACCAGACAGGAAAGCAAGTACTCGAAGTGATCAATACCATCAACCGGACGATGGGTACGACCACTCTGGTGATCACGCACAATGCCGCGATCGCGGGTATGGCTGATCGGGTACTGTACCTCGGCAATGGCCGGATACAGCATATCGTCGTACCGGAAAAAAAACTCCTGCCCTCGGAGCTCTCCTGGTAAGGGCATTACATCGCAAAATACTGCGCGATCTGTGGCGGATTCGCAGCCAGGCCTTCACCCTCGCACTCGTCGTCGCGAGCGCGGTCGCCGGCTTCATCACCACCTATAGTGCGCAGGATTCTCTGGCCACCTCGCGCGACCTTGCCTATGCGCGCTACCACTTCGCAGAGGTATTCGGAGAACTCAAGCGCGCCCCCCTTCAACTGACGGCGCGCATAGCCGCAATACCCGGCGTGGCCAACGTCGAGACCTCCGTCAGCATGCTGGCGCAAATCGACCTGCCTGGCATCTCTGACCCCATCACGGGTCGAGTGATTGGCCTTGACCCGCAACAGCTGCCCGAACTGAATCAGATTTATCTGCGCACTGGCCGGATGATAGGCAGCACGAGCGGCCTTGAGACAAATCGACTGGAAGTTCTCGTATCAGAGGGCTTCGCACACGCGCGCCAACTGAGGCCAGGTGATGAAATATCCATGCGATTGAACGGCAAGCGCCAGACCTTGCTGGTAGCCGGCATTGCGCTCTCGCCGGATACCTTGTTCGCAGGACTGATCGGCGCGCCCGATCTGCGTGGCTTCGGTGTGTTCTGGATCCCCAACGAGGCACTGGCTCGCGCCAGCGATATGGAGGGTGCGTTCAATCAACTGGCCATACGCCTCGCCCCTGGTGCCTCTGAGGCGCAGGTGATCGATGATGTCAGCCGTCTGACAGCGCCTTTTGGTGGTTCGCGAGCCTATGGCCGCAGCGAGCATATGTCGCACAAGATGCTCGATGCCGAAATACGTGAGCAGCGCGTCATGGGCACGGTTTTGCCGTCAATCTTTCTTGCGGTTGCCGCCTTTTTACTCAATGTCGTGCTTGGTCGGCAGATTACCTTGCAGCGCGAGCAGATCGCGGCACTTAAGGCACTAGGCTATGACAACCTCAGCATCACACTGCATTACCTCAAACAGGTGGCACTGGTTGTGCTGGCTGGCGTTATCGCCGGCATAGTGGTCGGCTACTGGCTCGGTCAGCAGCTGACGGTGCTGTATCAGCAGGTCTTTCATTTCCCCGTATTTCAGTATCAGGTTCGTGCAGAACTGATACTCATCGCCTTTATTGTGACCCTACTGACGGGTACGGTAGCGGCATGGGGTGCGCTGCGCGAGGGCCTGCGTCTGTCTCCGGCTGAGGCGATGCGTCCGCCCTCCCCAAGCCGGTATCGACGCTCCCTGATCGAACCCCTTGCGCAAAAACTGGCGCTCTCCCCAAGCCTGCGAATGATATTACGCAATATGCATCGCCATCGCTGGCGCACTGTGTTCACCATCATTGGCATCATGGCCTCGATGGCCGTGCTGATCGCCGGTACCTTCTCGCGAGATTCGATCGCGCTGCTGATCGATAACCAGTTCCGTCATGCGCTGCGTGGTGATGTATCCGTGTACCTCATCGATGCACGTCCTGCAGCAGTAACTGCACTGTTTGCACATCTGCCTGAAGTCACTGCCGTGGAAGCCTCGCGCAATATCCGTGTTCGGCTAACCCATGGGCGCCATGAATGGCGCGGCATAGTTCAGGGAAAAACTGAGAAACCACAACTGCACCGCATTCTTGACGTCGAACGCCGCGCTTATGTACCGCCCATCGGCGGGCTGCTACTCACAGACCGTCTCGCAGACAGGCTGCAGGTCAAGCCCGGCGATACGGTCAGCCTGGAAACTCAGGAGGGTGAGCGTCGCACGGTGAACGTGATCGTCATCGCCACATTGAGCGAAATGATGGGCATGAGCGCATACATAGAAAGGCATAGCCTCAACCATCTTGTGCGCGAAGGTGATGTGGTGAACCAGCTCACACTGGCGGTGCAGCGCGGAAGTGAAGCTGTGCTCTTGGAGACATTACGACACCTACCACAGGTTGCCATGGCGATCAGCAAAGCCGTCATGCTGGCAAATATCGAGAGCATCACCGCACGCAATCTGCTGATGATCAGCACCGTGCTGACGTTGTTTGCGACGGTGATTGCGATTGGTGTGGTCTATAACCAGGCACGGATTGCGCTGGCAGAGCGATCCTGGGAGTTGGCCAGTCTGCGCGTGCTCGGTTTTACCCGAGGCGAAGTATCTGCTTTGCTGCTGGGTGAGCTCGGGCTTGCCATGATGGTCGCGCTACCGCTCGGTCTGATCGGAGGCTATCTGCTTGCCTCGACCATCGTGCAGATGACAAAAACCGAAGAATTTTATTTCGCGCTCGCGATACAACCGCCTACTTATGCCTACGCGGCCCTGTGCATCGTGCTGGCTACCACGGTTAGCGCGTGGGTTGTCAGTCGTCGCATCGCTACCCTTGATCTAGTCGGCGTGCTCAAGGCGCGTGACTGACCACGATCACATCATTTTCCGAATCCCGTGAAAAGAAAAATTTTTTTTAGTCTACTCGCGTTAATGCTCATTGGCGTTCTACTGTGGGCGTTCTCCCCGCGCCCGATAGAAGTCGACACAGAAACGCTGCAGCGGGGACGCTTCGAACGCAGTGTGGACAATGATGGCTGGACACAGCTTCGTGATCGCTATGTCGTCTCAGCACCGCTGACGGGGCAGATGGGGCGCCTGTCGCTGAGAGAAGGCGATAAGGTTCGTCAAGGTGATGTGATTGCACAACTATGGCCCACCGCTCCTACCCTTCTCAATCAACGAGAGATACAGACACAACATGAGCATATCCTGTCCCTTCAGGCGCAGGTGCTCGTCGCCGACACAGCCGTCGAACGCGCGCAGGCAGCATTGCAACAGGCACAATCAGATACCCGACGCAGCGAACAGCTACACCAGCTGCATTTCATCTCTGCTGCGCAGCAAGACATGGTGCGACTGGCGCAAAGCTTGCGCGAGAAAGAATTCCACAGCGCCCAGCATCAGGCGCAGGGTGCTCGGCACACCCTGGCCGAGGCCGAAGCCATGCTTCGTGAATCATTCACATCGTCGCGTGCGCTCGCTACCGTCCGGACCGTGAAGTCTCCGGTCAGCGGACAGGTATTACGTCTGCCATTGAAAAGCGAGGGTGTCGTCGCGGTGGGCACCCCCATCGTCGAGCTTGGTGATACCCACCAACTAGAAGTCGTCGTGGACTTGCTCACCGAAGATGCGACGCAGGTGCGCGAAGGCATGGAGGCCCAATTGTTGAATTGGGGAGGTGGTGCATTGCGCGCCAGCGTACGCCGAATCGAACCCTCGGCCATCACCAAAGTATCCGCCCTGGGCGTGGAAGAGCAGCGGGTGAACGTCGTGCTCGATATTCTCTCTCCGGTCCAGCAGCGACAAACGCTGGGCGATCGTTTTCGCGTCGATGTACATATACCAGTGCAAGTCACCGATAACGCACTGATCGCACCGATCGGCGCGATTTTTCCTCATGGTGCAAAGCATGGATTATTCATCCTCCGCAGCGGGCGGGCAGTGCTGAAAGGGGTGGTTGTAGTCGCGCGCAATGGGCGACAAGCCTGGCTGCGTGACGAATCCGAAGGCGAACTTCGCAGCGGCACCGAGGTGATTATCTACCCGCCCCCTTCGCTGAACAACGGTGACCCGATAAAACGACTGCCGCATTAACTCAAATCAGGGAACACGCCCCGAGTCACGCTGTTTATTTATCCTGAAACTGCTGCATCTGCTGGGCAAAGTATTCAGTGTCCCCGAAGCACGAGCTGGGCAAACCTTTGTGCTGGGAATAGCTGAGGATGATCTTTTTGCCGGCATTGACGGAGAGCTCAGCTGCGAGTTTATCGTCACGCACGGTGAACTCGAATTTTTCGGGAATAGCACCCGGCATCGCGGTCAGCATCAACTCACCCTCCCAAGTCTTGCAGATCCAGCCTTTTCTCGAAAATTTTTGCAACAAGCCCGCTCGCTCACCCGAAGAGTACGACCAGTGCAGGACCAACCAGGTATAGCCCGCCAAACCCAGCACCACACTGACCACCAGTGTGAGCAAAAAAGTGAACGGTTTGCGCATCAGCCAGGGAGGATCAAGGAGCCGCTTGTTCTGCCTCAGCACCGCTCTGCGCGGCAGAAGCTTCGCCCGTTGCCGAGTCGGTATCGATCAGTGATTCAGCCTCAGCGTCTGCATCTGCCTCAGGCTCATGCGGCTTGTCACGACCCGAACCAAAAGCGTAATACGACTTCTCGAAGACAGACCGCACCAGCTGGGAATTCGCTGTCAGCACTTTGTTCTCGCCCTTGATCTCCACATCGATCAGATCCAGCAACAGCAGAGCCTCGGCAGTGATGCCGATGTCGATGACAGAAAGCTCGGTCTTTCGCGATAGCTCCAGCAGGCTGAGGCCGGACGGACCCGCATCCAGCAGCGCTCGGATCAGCCTGACTCGCTTTTCTGTCGCAAAGCCGCCGAAAAGCCTGGCGAAATCTTTAGCATTCATCTGCATTCCCGTGAAATCCTGCGTGGTACTCGCCACCCGTCCGGCTGTCCCCGCTTGTGTGCTACTCGCCCAATGATAACAGTCCCTATCCTAGGTGCCAGGCAACCACCCTCGCTGAGATTTCGAGGCGTAGGCAGAGGCATGGCAATATAGTCAGTATCATCGGTACAAAAGCTGATTTTTAGAGTCCGGTCGCTATGACGTTACGATGCCAGAATGCCAACCGCCCGCAGATTTTGTGGGCCTGGCTGGCCCTGCCGGTGCTGGCCGGGTGTGTATCCCTGTCGAATTTACCCGATGCTGATCATTTTTCGTACTCCTATTTCAGCCTGAATTTTTCTGGCGAGGGCTGGAACAAAGCTCGCCGTTATTGCGCCGATCGTGGCAAACTGACGCTTCATGTCGCGACGACTTGCGGTTTTTTTATCTGCACCACTGAAGTCTCATGCACCACCAAGCAGCCGGAATAGCGTACTTAGCCCCGGACGCATGCCTGTAATTCATCTGTAAAGCACTCACAACAACTTGAACGAGGAGACCCGCTGTGACGAAAAAAATGAAACGCGACCGCACGCCCACACCGGTGAATGACGGCGTTGCCGAAGCGATGGAAGTAAGACTCGCGTACAAGAATCTGATCGATTCATTTGATGAAGACCAAAAGACCCTGGAACATCGGGTCAATGAGCAGACAGCGCAAGACCAAGACAGCGACGATGATCACGGCAGCCACGGTCATCACGGTCACCATGGCAGCCACGGGAACGATGGCAACAGCACGCCCTGACCGCCCTCTTGGTGTTAGCTCGGCTGGCGCTCCCGGCACCAGCGGGCAAATGCATCTGCGTGCAAAGGCGGACTAAACCAATAGCCTTGCGCCTGCTGGCAACCCTGTTCTTGCAGGTAGCGTAGCGAGCCTTCTGATTCAATGCCCTCGGCGACCACCTCCAGCCGGAGACTGTGGCCGAGGGCAATCACAGCATCTGTCACGGCGCGGCTGCCAGCGTCGATCTCGATGCCGCGTACGAACGACTGATCGACCTTCAGCTTGTCCAGCGGCAGCTGCGATAGTCGACTCAGGCTGGAATAGCCGGTACCAAAATCGTCCAGTGCGACCTTGACCCCAAGCGCCTTGATGCTCTTGAGGATCTGAACCGCCTCGTCGACGTTTTCCATGATCATGCTCTCGGTGATTTCGAGCTGCATACAGGCCGGGTCGACCTTGCTACTACCCAAAATATCGCCTAAACGGACCGCAAACCCCGCCTGCCTGAACTGCAGCGGAGATACATTGACCGCCAGCGTGATATCCAGCCCTTCTCTCCTCCAGGCGAGATGCTGCCGACAAGCCTCGCACAGTACCCACTCGCCCAGTTCAGCAATCAATCCCGAGGATTCCGCAATCGGTATGAAGCGCTGCGGTCCAACGAGGTGGGGCTCATCATCTGCCAGGCGTACCAGTGCCTCGGCGCCTATGAGCCGGCCGCTGGCGATGTCGATGATGGGCTGATAATGCAAGATAAAGCCATGCGTCTTGATCGCTTTTTTTAGCCTTGCCTCAATGGCATAAGCCGCCTCGGCCACCGCATCCAGGTCGGGTGAGTAGACCTGAAACTTTGCACGCCCCGATTGCTTGGCCTGGTACATCGCCAGATCAGCCGTATGGATCAACGAGCTGACATTATCCGCATGTTGAGGGTAGTAGCTGATACCGATTGACGGTGTCAGTGAGAGCTCCAGCGTCTCAATATGAAAGGGTTGGCTAATTCTGTCGACCACATGCTGTGCCACGATGCCCGTACGTGGAGATAGTTTTTCCAGCGGCTGCAACATGATGACAAACTCATCACCGGCTAATCTGCCCACCAGATCTTCCTCGCGTGTGCATTCGATCAGCCGCTTCGCCACTTCCTGAAGCACTTTGTCGCCAACGTGGTGACCGTAGATATCATTAATAGGCTTGAAACGATCAAGGTCGACAAATAACAAAGCACCACTTGTCCTCCTGCGCTGCGCACCAGCCAGCAGATGGCTGCCATATTCGAACACTAGCGCGCGGTTAGGCAACCCAGTTAGCGGATCATGTAAGGCCGCATCCCGAATGCGCTGCTCAGAGGCTTTTCTGTCGGTGATATCAAGATTGGCACCCACCAGCCTGCGCGCCTTGCCCTCGGTATCGCGTCCCGACGCAATCGCCTGCGCGAGTACCCAACGCCAGGTGCCGTCCTTCGCTCGTAGCCGCAGCTCTTCACTGTAACCATCCTGATGACCGTGAATTACCTCATCCACCTGTCTGATCAAATGCTGCCGATCGTCTTCATGCACGATTCGCATCCAGTCTTGTAGGCTATCCAGCGCATTACGATCGTACCCCAACATTCCCATCAACTGCTCGTCAGCAGGAATAATGCGTAGCTCGGCAACATCCATTTCCCATACGGCGGTACCGCTGGCTTTAAGTGCAAGCGCCAGCCTGAGTTCGTTCTCTCGTAAAGCGTTCTCGGCTGCCATGCGTTCAGTGATGTCCACTTGAACGACCACACCGCCCTCAATTCCGCCAGATTCATCAAATATTGGCGCAGCCGACAGTAAGGTAAGACGTCGTGCTCCCGGTTCTCCGAATGGTTCGATCTCCACAATCTCGGAACAGCGCTCACCGCGTAGTGCGCGCGCCAAGCCCCATTCATCTGGTGCAATGGGTTTGCCCTGTTTTTCCGAGCCATCAGCCCACCAGCCTTTCCACTCAGTGTATTCACTCACCGAATCTGAATACGGCGCACAACCCCAAATATGGTAAGTGGCAGAATTCATTCGCAGCAGTTTTCCCGTTGCATCTGCCAATATGATGGCTGCAGGCACCGCATTAAATAT
>JBJTAS010000011.1:0-39572 GCA_046090895.1 Oxalobacteraceae bacterium
CAGACTGGCCTGCACATTCCCTGTCACTCCAGTCGGGATAACATCATCCAGCACCACCCACATTTCGACGATGACGTTGTCACCACTGTCTAAACCTGACACCTGGAAAGTGCCCCGTATCGCCTCATTACTGGTACCGGCACCTACTACGGTTGAGGTAAATTGATCGACAGTTGCCTGAGCTCCCGAATCTTTGGTACCGACATCGCCTGTGTCAACAAAGGCGGCAATGACTTTGTAGTGAGTATCAAAACCAAAGTTACCACCACTCGTTGTCTTGGCAAGCCATTCCGTGGTGAAGGTAATCACGCCATTTTCGGGTGCCGTACTGCCTGTAACCTTGATTTCCATCTGAAACGGCACAATCTGGCCGAGCGCCATGTCTTTTGGCGCGAGGGAAGTAACGGCATCGAGGTTATTGGTCGAAAATGTCGGCCCATAGGCCACCGCATTGTCGAGAGGATGAGTGACGTTCAGGTCTGCCCTGCCGGTCGGATACGTATAGCCACGCGCCAGATACTCTGCGGGACTGAGCTTTTCATAGGTAGGCAAGTACGGAGCTCGCGCGACCGATGGATCAGACGCATACCATTTCAAGGTATAGCTGCCAGCACTGTCAGTGAATCCCGCACTCGCCGTCTGCTGATTAGCTGCCGTCGCGGTTAGCAAGAAATGCCAGTTGAGCGAATCATCCGGATTCACATACCACGACGTCATAACGGTTCCATTGACTGTGCCATCGAGGTCCAGTGCGCTGCCATCCTCGATGCTCCATGCTTCGTGCCCATCGCCCCCCAGGTCAACCGTCACATCATCCATCGTGCCCCAGATACCGTCAGCACCGGGCTCGCTCGCATGCTGTACCTCAAAGGTCACGGTGCTGCCAGGGTCAAAGCCTGTCGCCGTGATCTCCGCCCATGCGCCGGGTGCGAAGTCTTGCATGTCGGTGCTGACTGTCGTCTGAGTAGCCATCCATCTCTCCTGTCGTGTTCGCAAAATTGGAATGAAAGCTGATCCATCTGCGCTCGCAGGCTGCTCAGCATCGGATTGATGGTAGGGAGGAGATCGGTGTCACACATCCTTCATTTGATGTATGGCGTTGTACTAGGTCACGCGGTCTTTCAGCGCCAGTAGCGGCTGGTCTAGCACCATCAGCGGTGAAAGGTGGCGCACCAGCTCGGTCTGCTTGCGAGCGCCGGTTTTTTTGAGGATGGCGGAAAGCTGTGTGCGTACCGTGGCAACGCTGACTTTCAGGCTACTTGCTGCGTCACTCGGTGCGTGGCCATCGAGGATCATCATCGCAAGTCTCGACTCGGCAGGTGTCAACCCATAGACCTGCTGCAGCAAACGATTCGCCGAGCCCTGAAGTTCAGTGGGTTCGCTCTGTCCGTGCATCAGCACCAATGCTGCACGGTCTGCCTGGCCGGCATGCCGAATCATGATCGGCAAGACCAGAACTTGCCGCGTAGGCACGCTGGTAATTCGGAGAATAGACCCGACCGCACGGGGGGCGATGTCGCAAGCGCCGCGCACAGCGAGAGTCAGCTTTGTGCTGCAGACACCGCGCAGAGCGACATGACGCTTGCCCGCGCCGTTCGCCGCACGCTCCAGCAGCGGCTGCGCGTGACTGTTGGCAGCGAGCATGCGCATTGCGGGATCGAGCAACAGCAAGGGAAGCCGTATCGCATCCAGCAGCAGGTTCGAGCAGACGAGCCGGTGATTCAGCTGCCGGAGCTGAGCCATCAGCTCTAGCGCGTGTTGCAAGGATTTGATCAGCTCTCCCGTCGGACGGGGCAATGCGTTGATATCCAGCGCTTGATGTGGTGCGACTTTCAGCAGCAGCAGACCTTCAGCGCCGTTGTGCATCGTCAGCCGCAAGGCCAGTGAAGTTGCTGACGGACTGGCACTGCGCAGGTCGAATTCAAAGGAACGAGATCGGTCGTTTAATACTCTGAAGCGCTGCCATCGTTCGGCCGCCAGTGTGGAGACGATCCCGCGCCACTCGGCATGCAAATTGGGCAGATCATCGGCGCTCAGGTGCCAGCCGCGCTCTACCCGTCGCGCGTCACGCACACAAGCCCAGCTACCTCGCCTGTCCCATATCCTGACTGCGGCTTGCTCTACCCCTAGCGACTCGGCCAGTAAACGCAAAGCTTCAGCAAACCGCTGAGGACGAGAGACCCCTTCCAGAAATAGCGCGGGTAGACGCGCGTGTGCGTCCGAATCTGCCTGTATCACGATGCGTTTCACCAAAATAATTTGGTGACGAGCTTACCAACCGAAGCATGACGATAGTGCTCAACATGAGCGATAAGCGGGTAATTAGTACACCGTCAATACAAAGATCACAGACTTGACAGACCACCGGGCCGCGATCACGACCCGGCAACAGGACAATCAGTCCGATTTGGACAGCAGTTCGAAATGCTCGACTTGGGGCGGTGCCGCGAAGAATGGTCCGACGATACCGCGCCACTGGGTGAAGGCCTCGGAACCACGGAAATCGACCGTGTGGTTTTCGAGGGTGTCCCAGAAGATCATCAACACATAGCGCTCGGGCGACTCGATGCCTTTGTTGATTTTGTAGCCACGGAAGCCTTTGGATTTGCTGATGACGTCTTTGACGCCGTGGACGATGGCGGCATCGAATTCCGCTTGCTTACCGGGGAGGATGTGTATATCGGCGAGTTCGAGGATCATGGTAGTTATAGTTGTCGGTAGTTGTCACGAACTGCATTATCCCATCATTAATCGTGCATTATTTCCTTGAAAGTTGAACAGCATTTGATGTCTTGTCTGCTTTTCTTGTCTGCTTTTCTTGTCTGCCTCACTGAATCATCGCCACGAGACAAAACGACAGACAGAAAAGTCCTTAGCAGTTTTACAATCCACTCTTACTTTCTGAAAGACTCCGCTCATCATGCGCATTGCGCTTCTCGATCATGATCCGCAACAGCGCAAGACGCTGGAAAGCCTGCTCAACACCAGTGGCTATCAGGCCGCAGGTTTTTCACGGCCTGACGCACTGCGCATGCATTTGCAGAGCGAAGAACCCGATCTGCTGATCATCGACTGGCCGGAGGACAGTGGGCGGCTGCCGCTGCTGATCAGCCTGCGCGAACAATGGCCCGAGTTGCCGCTGCTGCTGCTCTGTGGCCGCGCGCCAGATGCTGCGGTAAGCGCTGAGCTAGCCACGCATCGGGCGGACGTGCTGCTCAAGCCAATTCGGAAAACCGAGCTGCTGCTGCGACTGCAACTACTGATGGATCGCTACCGGCCAGGCCAGTCGCGGGGAAAGGTGATGAGCTTCGGTCGTTATGAATTCCTGCCGGGCCGCTCGACCGTCGAGGTTGAAGGGCGTTCGATTACGCTCACCCAGAAGGAATTCGAGCTGGCGCTGTTGTTCTTCCGGCACCTCGGGAGGCCCTTATCCCGCGCCTATATTCACGAAACCGTGTGGTCGCGTGATGCCGAACTGTCATCAAGAACCCTGGATACCCATGTCTCCCGGGTGCGCAACAAGCTGGGCCTGAAGCCGGAATCAGGCTACCGGCTGGCCCCGGTTTACAGTTTCGGGTACCGGCTGGAGCAGATTCCTGAATAAGCACTGTTCTCCCGGGTCTATAATACGAGTAGTCAAATTTCCCCTCACGCCCCCAGCATGCAACTGCTCGCCGTCGGACTGAATCACACCACGGCACCGGTCTCGCTCCGCGAGAAGGTGGCCTTCCCGGCCGACCAACTGGGTCAGGCGGTGGCGTCCGCGTGTGCATGGTTCGGTAATGCGGCCGACACCTCCCGCGCGCAGGAAACGGCCATCCTCTCCACCTGCAATCGCACCGAGATCTACGGTGCTAGCGCCAATGACGGCAATATCGACACCGCGCTGGATGCGACAGCGCACTTTGTCGCTGACTATCACAAGCTGCCGTATTCGGATCTGCGCCCTTATCTGTACGCGCTGCCGCAGGATGAAGCGGTGCGTCATGCATTTCGCGTAGCGTCGGGTCTGGACTCGATGGTGCTGGGCGAGCCACAGATTCTGGGCCAAATGAAAGATGCCGTGCGTCAGGCCGAAGCCGCCGGTGGACTCGGCACCTATCTGCACCAGATGTTCCAGCGCACCTTCGCCGTCGCGAAAGAAGTGCGGACCACCACCGAGATTGGTGCGCATAGCGTGTCGATGGCCGCCGCAGCGGTGCGCCTCTCGGAGCGCATCTTCGACAAGCTATCGGAGCAGCATGTGCTGTTCATCGGCGCGGGTGAAATGATTGAGCTCTGCGCAACCCACTTCGCGGCGCAACATCCCAAAACGCTGACCATTGCCAATCGCACGGTGGAGCGCGCTGAGCAGCTTGCGCACCGGCTGGGCGGCAAAACGATGCGCCTGGGCGAATTGCCCGAACAACTGGCGCACTATGACATCGTAGTTTCCTGCACTGCCTCCTCGCTGCCCATCATCGGACTGGGCATGGTCGAGCGCGCGATCAAGGCGCGCCGGCATAAGCCGGTGGTGATGGTGGACTTGGCGGTGCCGCGCGATATTGAATCCGAAGTCTCTCGTCTGCGGGACGTCTTCCTCTACACCGTGGATGACCTCGGCGCGGCGGTGCAGATCGGCATTGATAACCGCCAGTCGGCAGTTGCGCAGGCGGAGGCCATCATCGAGACCCGCGTGCAAGCATTCATGCAATGGCTGGATGGTCGTGCTGTGGTACCACTCATTCGCGATCTGCACGACACCAGCGAACAGCTGCGCCGCGCTGAAGTGGACCGCGCGCGCAAGCTGCTGGCCAAGGGCGAGGATATCGATGCGGTGCTCGAAGCCCTGTCCAAAGGCCTGACCGCCAAATTCCTGCATGGCCCGCAACAGGCGCTGCACAGCGCCGATGCCGACGAGCGCGCCCGTCTTGCGCAGCTGCTGCCGCAGCTGTTCCGCACCAAGCGATAGCGCAGCGCTGCTGTTGCCTCATCGCGCGCCCGTCTTGCGGTCGCACTTCCTGAACTGTTTGTCCGTCTCTGATGAAACCATCGCTGTTATCCAAGCTGGAGCAACTCACCCAGCGGCTTGAAGAAGTTGGCGCACTGCTGAATCAGGAAAACGCCACCGCCGACATGGACCAGTACCGCAAGCTGACCCGCGAGCATGCCGAACTGGAGCCATTGGTTGCTGTACATGCGCAATGGACTCAGGCGAATGAAGACATCCGCGCTGCCCGCGAGATGCTGACTGATCCGGACATGAAAGCCTTCGCGCAGGAAGAGCTCGATAGCGCGCAGCAGCGCTCCGAAGCACTAGAGCTTGAATTGCAGAAGATGATGCTGCCCAAGGATCCGAATGACGAGCGCAACATCTTTCTGGAGATCCGCGCGGGCACCGGCGGTGATGAATCCGCGCTGTTCGCTGGCGACTTGCTGCGCATGTACACGCGCTACGCCGAACGTCAGCGCTGGCAGGTGGAAATGGTGTCCGAATCACCTTCGGAACTCGGCGGCTACAAGGAAGTTATCGTACGCATCGTCGGCCACGGCGCGTACTCGCGCATGAAGTTCGAATCCGGCGGCCATCGCGTACAGCGTGTGCCTGAGACAGAAGCACAAGGCCGAATTCACACGTCGGCCTGCACCGTGGCCGTGATGCCCGAGGCGGACGAAATCGGCGAGGTGGACATCAATCCTGCGGATATTCGCATTGATACCTTTCGGGCCTCCGGTGCGGGCGGTCAGCACATCAACAAAACTGATTCCGCCGTGCGCATCACGCACCTGCCGACGGGCATCGTGGTCGAATGTCAGGACGACCGCAGCCAGCACAAGAACAAGGCGCAGGCAATGAAAGTGCTGGCGACACGCATCATGGATGTGCAGCTGCGCGCGCAGCAAAGTGCCGAGGCCGCAACCCGCAAATCGCTGGTCGGCTCGGGTGACCGCAGCGAACGGATACGCACCTACAATTTCCCTCAAGGCCGGATCACCGACCATCGCATCAATCTGACGCTGTACAAATTGGAAGCAGTGATGGAAGGCGATCTGGATGAACTGACCAACGCGCTGATGGCCGAGCATCAGGCCGAGCAGCTGGCTGCACTCGCGGAGAACAATGGATGATCAATCGCTACGCAAAACCCCTGATCCTGCTGGTGGCTATCGCTGGTATTGCGATGCTGGCAGTCGGGCTGTATCTGCAACTAGTGCTGGACATGCTGCCCTGCCCGCTGTGCATACTGCAGCGCTATGCGTTTGCTGCCACTGCCGCGATTGGTCTCATCACCTTTTTCTTGCCGACCGCTGCGCTGCGTGCCGGCGCGGCGCTGGGTGCGCTGGCTTCGCTGACGGGCGCGGGCATCGCGATACGTCATTGGTGGGTGAAGGCGCATCCCACCGTTTCTTGCGGTATTGACCCACTGGAGACGTCGCTGAACAAGGTGTTTTTTGCGGAATGGTTTCCTGCGCTGTTTCAGGCCGACGGTTTGTGCACCACTGAGTACGATCCCATACTCGGCTTGTCTATACCACAGTGGGCACTGGTCTGGTTTGCCATCTTCGCCGTCACGCTCGCTCTTGTCGCGCTGCGCTATCGTCACGCAGAATGACGATCACCGAGTTGCTGAGCCAAGGCCGGCTGGCACCACTGGAAGCGCGCATCCTGATCTCGCATGCGCTGCAATGGTCGCGCGTGCAGCTGGTGACGCGCTCGCAAGAGGCGCTCAGTGCCTCTCAAGTCAGCGCGATTGATGCGCTGTTCCGCCGCCGCGAATTGGGTGAGCCGATTGCCTACATCACGGGTACTCGTGAATTTCACGGGCTGGATTTTGAAGTAACGCCCGCCGTGCTGATACCCCGTCCGGAAACCGAGCTGCTGGTCGAGCTGGCGAATGAACGCTTGCCGCAGAACGGCAGTGCGCTGGACCTCGGCACGGGATCCGGCGCAGTGGCCGTGACACTGGCACACCTGCGGCCTGATGCAAGTCTGATAGCCACGGATATCAGCACCGAGGCATTGCAGATCGCCGAGCGCAATGCGGCACGCCATCAAAGCCGGGTGAATTTCATTCTCAGCGACTGGTACAGTCAGATCAGTGGCCTGTTCGATCTGATCGTCAGCAATCCACCGTATATTTCCGCGGGCGACCCGCATCTGTTGCAGGGCGACTTGCGCTTTGAACCTTCCGGCGCACTGACGGATAACGCTAATGGCTTGCAAGCCATTGATGCCATCATCACCGGCGCGGCACAGCATCTGAAACCGGGCGGCTGTTTGCTGCTGGAGCATGGCTATGATCAGGCGGCTTCTGTACGCGAACGGTTTGAAGACGGTGCGTGGATCGAGATTGGCAGCTGGCGCGATCTCGCGGGGATTGAGCGTGTCTCGGGCGCGCGCCTGCCGTTGCGATGAAAACTGCCTGTCAAGACTGGTGCCAAAGATAAATTTACGTATCATCCCAGCCTCATCTTCTCTAAATACTCCCTACTTTCCGACTGAAACAGATGTTGCCTTCGATTGAACAACGCCTGGCCAGCGAGCTCGCGGCCCGAACCGAACAAGTGACTGCCGCGATCGCCCTGCTGGATGAGGGCGCGACGGTACCTTTCATTGCCCGCTACCGCAAGGAAGCGACCGGCGGGCTGGACGATACCCAGCTGCGCTTACTGGAAGAGCGGTTGCGCTACCTGCGCGAACTCGAAAGCCGTCGCGAAGCCATCCTCGCGTCGATTGAAGAGCAAGGCAAGATGACGCCACAGCTGAAGGATGCCATCCTGCGCGCTGAGGACAAAACCCATCTCGAAGATCTGTATCTGCCCTACCGACCGAAGCGTCGTACCAAAGCACAGATTGCGGTGGAAGCCGGACTGGAGCCATTGGCCGATGCGCTGCTTGGCGATCCCTCGCTCGACCCTGACACTGAAGCAGCCAACTATATTCGCGCGGCATTCACGACCGATCAGGGCGAGAACCCCGGTGTGCCCGATACCAAGGCGGCACTCGATGGCGCGCGCCAAATTCTGATGGAACGCTTCGCCGAGGACGCGCCGCTGCTGCAAGACTTGCGTGAATACCTGCTCGAGCATGGCGTGGTGGAAGCCAAAGTCATCGAAGGCAAACAGCAGGCAGGTGAAAAATTCGCCGACTACTTTGATCACACGGAAAATCTGTCCGGCATTCCCTCGCACCGCGCGCTGGCGCTGCTGCGCGGCCGTCGCGAAGAAATCCTCACCGTCGTGCTCAGGCTCGATAGCGAACCGGAAAAACCCAAATGGGATGCACCCCACAATCCCTGCGAGAGCCGCATTGCCGCGCGCTTTGGCGTCAGCCAGAAGAATCGCGCAGCCGACAAATGGCTGCTCGACACGGTACGCTGGGCATGGCGTGTGAAGATTTTCATGCACCTCGAAACGGAGCTGATGACGCGCATGCGCGAAGAAGCGGAAGCTGAAGCGATCCATGTATTCGCCCGTAATCTGAAAGACTTGCTGCTCGCTGCGCCGGCTGGCCCGCGTGCGACCATGGGACTGGATCCGGGACTGCGCACCGGCGTAAAAGTCGCCGTGGTCGATGCCACCGGAAAGGTGGTCGACACCGCGACCATTTATCCGCACCAGCCGCGCAATGACTGGGATGGTTCGCTGTATCTGCTCGCGCAGCTCGCGCGCAAGCATCAGGTGGCGCTGGTGGCGATCGGCAATGGCACGGCCTCGCGCGAAACCGACAAGCTGGCGCAAGATCTGATCAAACAAAACCCGGAACTAAAGCTGAACAAGATCGTGGTGTCCGAAGCGGGCGCGTCGGTGTACTCGGCCTCGGAATTCGCCTCCAAGGAATTGCCTGAGCTGGATGTTTCGCTGCGTGGCGCGGTATCGATTGCGCGCCGCCTGCAAGACCCACTGGCCGAGCTGGTGAAGATAGATCCCAAATCGATTGGCGTCGGGCAGTATCAGCATGATGTATCGCAGACCCGTCTGGCACGCACGCTGGATGCGGTGGTCGAAGATTGCGTGAATGCGGTAGGCGTGGATGTGAATACAGCCTCAGCACCCTTGCTTGCGCGCGTGTCGGGACTCTCCAGCAGCGTCGCACAAAGTATCGTGCAATACCGCGACCAGAAAGGCATGTTCAGTTCGCGCACTGCGCTGCGCGGGGTGCCGCGACTGGGCGACAAGACGTTCGAATTGGCCGCCGGCTTCTTGCGCGTAATGAATGGCGAGAATCCGCTGGATGCCTCGGCAGTTCACCCCGAATCCTATCCACTGGTAGAGAAGATCCTGGCCGATATCAAACGCGATGTGAAGAGCGTAATCGGCGACAGCAGCTTGCTGAAATCACTGGACCCGACGCGTTTTGCAGATGAGCGTTTTGGTGTGCCCACGGTCGCGGATATTCTGAACGAGCTCGACAAGCCAGGACGTGACCCGCGTCCGGCGTTTGTGACGGCGAGTTTCAAGGACGGCGTCGAAGAGATCAGCGATCTGCGCCCGGACATGATTCTCGAAGGTGTGGTCACCAACGTAGCCGCCTTTGGTGCGTTCGTTGATATTGGCGTGCATCAGGATGGGCTGGTGCACATTTCTGCGCTGTCGAACAACTTTGTCAAAGACCCGCACACAGTGGTCAAGGCAGGGCAAGTGGTCAAGGTCAAGGTGCTGGAAGTGGATCCCCAGCGCAAGCGGATTGCGCTGACAATGCGGCTGTCGGATGCCGCACCTGCGCCGGGAGAAAAGCGCGAGCGCGGGGGTGATCGTGGCGGCGAGCGTTCTGCTGATCGCCGCGGCCATGACCGCGCGCAGCCGCGTCGCGAGTCTGCACCAGCCAGCACGGCCATGTCGGAGGCCTTTGCGAAACTGAAGGGCTAACAGCGGGCGGACAGAAGGCTCACGGAGCAGCCGGCAGCCCCCCCGGCTTTTCCCTATAATGCGGCAGTCAATACCCCCACTTATTAGCGAGGAAGTCATGAGTGACGTGCAAGCCTGGATCAAAGAGACCGTGACCAGCCACTCGGTCGTGCTGTTTATGAAGGGCACCGCCCAATTCCCTCAGTGCGGCTTTTCTGGCCGTGCGATTGAGCTGCTCAAAGCCACCGGCGTCGAGGATCTGGTAACGGTCAATGTGCTGGAAGATGACGAGGTTCGTCAGGGCATCAAGGAATACTCCAACTGGCCAACCATTCCCCAGCTGTATGTGAAAGGCGAATTCGTCGGCGGCGCGGACATTCTGGGCGAGATGTATGAGTCCGGCGAGCTGCAAACCCTGATCAAGGGCTGATCTGCATGAAGCGTCTGGTCGTCGCCATCACGGGCGCATCAGGCGCGCTGTACGGCGTGCGGCTTCTGCATTGGTTGCGTGAGGTCGGTGACATCGAGACTCATCTCATGATTTCCGAAGCGGGTGTGCTCAGCCTGCATCATGAGCTGGGCATGACGCGCAAAGAGGTCGAGGCGCTCGCTGATGCGGCGCATGCGGTGCGCGACGTGGGTGCCTGTGTGGCCAGCGGCTCTTTCCCATCCGAGGGCATGATCATTGCCCCTTGTTCCATGAAAACGCTGGCGTCGGTGGCACATGGCTTGTGCGACAACCTGATCTCGCGGGCGGCGGATGTCATGCTGAAAGAGCGCCGCCGGCTAGTGCTGATGGTGCGCGAGACGCCTTTCAATCTGGCGCATCTGCGCAATATGACCGCAGTCACGGAGATGGGAGGCATCGTCTACCCGCCTTTGCCAGCCCTGTACCAAAAACCTGCGGACATCACCGAGATGGTAGACCACACCGTGGGCCGGGTGCTGGACCTGTTCGGTATCGAACAGACGCTAGCGCCGCAGTGGCAAGGGCTACGTCAGAGCCACTAAAAAACCTCAGGTGCTTCCCGCAGGTTCGGGCGTGGCCTCTTGAATTTCCATTTGCAAGTCCTGTTGCTGGCTGCTGGCCGGGCTGTCGCTACGCTCGCGCAAACCGCTGACCATGCGCTGAATGGCCTCGTTGAAGCCCTCCATTGAAAAACTGCTGAGACGGAATTTGCCATTCGTCAGCGGGAAGGCAAAACCGACGACCGGCGTCTGCTGAAACGCACGATTCATTGCGTCATTCTCGTTGAACCAGTAGACCAGAATATCGCCATTGGGGGTAGGCACAGGTTCGCATACGCCTTCGATGGTCAGCGCACCCGCATCCGTCGTGATCATGAACGGGTAGTTGCCGCTTGGCTCACAATCGATACCGTTTGCAAAATAATAACGGCAACTGCCTTGCGCGCAGAGGATGCCGAAGGTCGAGGTGCCATTCTCGTGCGTGGTCGCCTCGCCCATTCCGTCAAGGAATTGCGACGACCAGCTACCATGCGACACTCGGTCGTCCGCCAGCGCTGGCATGGACAGGAACAGGAATATCAGAAGAGAAAACCAAGCGCGCTGCATGCGACTCTCCGCCAAGTCGTGGGAACAAGCCGCGAATTTACCACGTGGGCAACAAATCAATCGTCTATGTCCAGACTCACGCTACCCAGCCCAGACACTTCGATGCGCACACGGTCTCCCGCATGCAGCCATTGTGTTTCTACCACGCTGCCCAGCAAGATGAATTCGCCCGCCTTCAGACCAGGCAGCCCATGTTCGCCATGGGCATTGGCGAGCCAGGCCAGTGCATTGAGCGGATGACCCATCACCAGTGAGCTGTTACCGCTGGCGACCTCGACCTCATTGATCCAGGTGCGCCCGGTCAGATTCGCCAAATCCAGAGCGTGCCAATCCTGCACTGGCGTGCCCAGCACACAGCCGGCATTGTAAAAATCATCCGCGGCAAGTGTACGAACACCGAGCTCGCGATAATCCGTGTAGCGCTCATCGACCAGCTCCATACCCACCATCACCTCACCCACCGCTTTGGCGACATGCTCGCGCGTGTAGGGCTCGGCACGTGGCAGCAAGTCGGTTGACAAACGTACCGCGACTTCGCACTCGATACCGATCTTGATGTAGTGCTTGCGAGATACCTTGCCATGTCCGTACATCACCGTCGTGTCAAAGACCCGGCCTGTCGCAGGGTGATTGATGCCAACGAAAGCCTGCATTACCGGTGTGGTGCAGCCGATCTTGTGCCCAATGACACTGCCATGGCCGCCAGCGGTCAACATGGCGTTAAGTGCAGACTGAATCGCATAGCAGTCGGACATGTCACGTGGGGCGAGCTCGGCGGGTAGCGGTCCGATCGGTATACCGGACAGCCGTTGGTCCATCAGGATGGCCGCAGCGCGTTGCGCAATGGTCTGCATAGGATCTCCTCTTTCGCTGTGTGCATCTTTTTTTGAGAAAGTCTAACAAAAACCGAACGACAACTTCCATTTTTGCCAACTCGCATAAAGCCCACTGCTTTCTATTGAAAATTTATCCTGTTTTCGTAGGGACGCACCCTGAATTTTTCATCTGTCTCAGAGGTGATCGTTGGGGCAAATTCACGGTTTTTCGAGGGTATAATCCGCCGTTTTCTGTTGGCGCTCGACATGCGCGCCCTCATCAGTCATTCGGAGACTCCCTATGGGCTCAATCATCAAACAAGCCGGTTGGATGGCGCTCGCGCTGATCGGCGCTTTTGCGCTCGGTACCGTCGCGCTATCGCGAGGCGAAAGCATCAATGCCCTGTGGGTCGTGGTCGCTGCGGTGGCCATCTATCTGATCGGCTATCGCTACTACGCACGCTTTATCGCGACGCAGGTGATGCAACTCGACGGTAACCGCGCGACGCCTGCTATCCGCTTAAATGACGGGCTTGATTTTGTGCCAACCAACAAGCATGTGCTGTTCGGCCACCACTTTGCCGCGATTGCCGGCGCAGGCCCCTTGGTGGGCCCGGTGCTCGCGGCGCAGATGGGTTATCTGCCCGGCATGATGTGGATCTTGGTTGGCGCCATCCTCGCCGGCGCGGTACAGGATTTCATGATCTTGTTCGTGTCCACGCGCCGCGATGGCCGCTCGCTCGGCGATCTGATCAAATCCGAACTAGGACTGGTACCCGGTGTGATCGCCTTGTTTGGCACCTTCATGATCATGACTATTCTGCTGGCCGTGCTGGCACTGATCGTGGTGAAGGCACTCGCCGAAAGTCCGTGGGGTACATTCACCGTCGCGGCAACAATCCCGATCGCACTTTTCATGGGCGTTTACAGCCGCTATCTTCGTCCAGGTCGGGTAGGTGAGGTATCTGCGATCGGTTTCGTGCTGCTGATGGCCTCGATCGTCTACGGTGGCCACGTCGCTGCTGATCCGGTGATGGGTCCGATGTTCACCTTCAATGGCAAGCAACTCACCTGGATGCTGCTGGCCTATGGCGTGGTTGCCTCGGTGCTGCCGGTATGGTTGTTGCTGGCGCCGCGAGATTATCTGTCGACCTTCCTGAAGATCGGCGCGATCGTTGCGCTCGCGCTGGGTATCGTGTTCGTTGCACCTGAGCTGAAAATGCCGGCGGTGACCAAGTTCATCGACGGCACGGGCCCGGTCTGGGCAGGCAGTCTGTTCCCCTTCCTGTTCATTACGATTGCCTGCGGTGCGGTATCGGGATTTCACTCGCTGATTTCCTCCGGCACGACGCCCAAACTGCTGGAAAACGAATTGCACGCACCCTACATTGGGTATGGCGGCATGCTGATGGAATCTTTTGTTGCCATCATGGCGCTGGTGGCAGCGTCCATCATCGAGCCCGGCGTTTACTTCGCGATGAACAGTCCGGCAGCGTTGATCGGCACCACACCGGAAACAGCGGCAGCCGCCATCAGCCAGTGGGGCTTTATGGTCACACCGGAGATGCTGCAGCAAACTGCGACGAATGTCGGCGAGACAACGATCATCTCGCGTGCAGGAGGCGCACCGACACTGGCGGTCGGCATGGCGTATATTTTTTCTTCCGCAATCGGTGGTCAGGCAATGATGGCGTTCTGGTACCACTTCGCCATTCTGTTTGAAGCGCTCTTCATTCTGACTGCGGTCGACGCGGGCACGCGCGTCGGACGCTTCATGCTGCAAGATCTGCTGGGCACGCTGCTGCCCTCGTTTAACCACCTTCACGGGCTAGCATCGAACATCATCGCTACGCTGCTGTGCGTTGCGGCCTGGGGTTACTTCCTGTATCAAGGCGTGGTCGATCCACTGGGCGGCATCAACACGCTGTGGCCGCTATTCGGCATCTCGAACCAAATGCTGGCAGCCATCGCGCTGATGCTGGCCACCGTGGTGCTGTTCAAGCTCAAGCGCGAGAAGCTGGCGTGGGTCACGATCGTGCCCACCGTCTGGCTGCTGACCTGTACGCTGACGGCGGGCTATCAGAAACTTTTCCATGAGAACCCCAAGATCGGCTTCCTCGCCCACGCTGCCAAATTTAAGGCAGCTGCCGCGGAAGGACAGTTGCTGGCACCGGCCAAGTCGGCGGCACAGATGCAACAAATCATCGTCAATGATTATGTTGATGCCTCGCTGGCAGCAATTTTCATTGCCGTTGTGCTGTCAGTGCTGGTGTTCGGCTTGCGAGCCTGTATTCAGGCAAGGCGCGCAGACGAGCCGACCACGCAAGAGGCGGACATCGTGCCGCTGGGCTCGGTTCAGGCCTGAAGCCCGGAGTCACGCGGATGCTCGGTGAACTGGAAAAACTTGGCGCCTATCTGGGACAGACCGCCCGGCTGATGGTGGGTCTGCCTGACTATGACAATTATCTGAATCACATGGCAGCGAATCACCCGGACCAGCCGGTGATGAGCTACGAAGCATTCTTCAGGGAGCGACAGGAGGCGCGCTACGGCGGAAAAGGAAAAATCACTCGTTGCTGCTAGACAGCGTCTCCCTGTCAGCAGGCGCTTGCAAGTCGTAAAAAAACCCGGATGCCCGGGTTTTTTTACGACTGAAATGTGGTGCCGACTGCAGGACTTGAACCCGCCACCCCATGTTTACAAATCAAGTGCTCTACCAGATGAGCTAAGCCGGCGTGTGAGGCGCAAATTATACGATGTTATTTGACTCGGGTGAGCTTTGGACGCGCCCTGGTCTTGGGCGGTTCAGGATCAGGGTTTTCATCACCGTCCTGCGCACCCTCCCGAGTAGCGGGCTTGCCGACCGGCGCCAGTACCGGCGCGCTGATACGCGCAGGCGCATCAGCCTCTTTGACAGGCTGAGCTTTTTTTCCATCGGCACGCTTCTTCCGTCCCTGCGGCTCGTCACGGCGAACCTCGAAGGCCATACCCTGACCATTCTCCCGCGCATAAATCGCACTGACATTCTCAACCGGGACTTCGATCTCGCGTGCCACACCACCAAACCTGGCCTTGAAATGGATAAAGTCGTTGTCCATTTTCAGGTTGCCGGTCGCCTCGAAACTGATGTTGAGAACGATCTCGCCGTTTTTCACGAACTCCATCGGCACCCGTGTCCGCGTATCCACGGAAACCACGATGTAGGGCGTGTAGCCATTGTCCGTGCACCATTCATACAGTGCGCGCAACAGATACGGCTTGGTCGATGTCTCTGTCATGAGGAATCTGCTGGTGACAAGGGTCAGCGGCGCATGACCTTCTCGGACGGCGTCAATGCTTCGATGTAGGCCGGTCGAGAGAAAATACGCTCGGCGTATTTCATCAGCGGCGCGGCTGTCTTCGACAATTCGACGCCATAGTGATCGAGGCGCCACAGCAAGGGTGCGATGGCCACGTCGAGCATGGAGAAATCATCGCCCAGCATGTACTTGTTCTTCAGGAATAGCGGCGCGAGCGTGGTCAGGCGATCACGGATCTCGTTGCGGGCCCTCTCATGACTTTTCTCTGCCGAGCGGGATTTCTCGTTCTCCAGCGAGTGCACATGGATGAACAGCTCTTTCTCGAAATTGAACAGCATCAGACGTGCGCGGGCACGCATGAGCGGATCGGCAGGCATCAATTGTGGGTGCGGGAAACGCTCATCAATATACTCGTTGATGATGTTGGACTCATACAGCACCAGCTCGCGCTCGACCAGAATGGGCACCTGGCCATAGGGATTCATGGTGGAGATATCCTCGGGCTTGTTGAACAAGTCAACATCGCGGATCTCGAAATCCATACCCTTCTCGAAAAGCACGAGCCGGCAGCGCTGAGAAAAAGGGCAGGTCGTACCCGAATAGAGAACCATCATTTTTACAGTTCCTTGGAAACAAAGAGGGTGAGGCGGCAACCGCCTCACCCTGCTCACGAATATTCTGCTTTTCGCTAAACCCGCTTATTGTTCTTAATCAAAACGAAGGGCAGGGCACGAGGAAACAGGGCCAATTATTTGACTTCTTTCCAGAAGGACGCGTTCAGGCGCCAGGTCAGGAACACCAAGCCGGCCAGAAACAGCAGAACCCAGACGCCCAGTTTTTGGCGCTTGCTCTTCACCGGTTCGCTCATCCATTCCATAAAACCCACCAGATCAGCCACCTCGGCGTCATACGCTTGCGATGACAGCTTGCCGGGCTTTACCTGCTCGAAGCCGGCAAACTTGTGGATGCTCTTGGATGCGTCATGGGGATCTTTCTCTTCAACGAATTTGGCGTTGCGCACGCCCTGCAACTCCCACAACACATGCGGCATGCCCACGTTGGGATAAACCAGGTTATTCCAACCCGTCGCGCGTGCATCGTCTTTATAGTAAGTGCGAAGGTAGGTGTAAACATAATCTGCACCAGAGCCCTGCGACGATGCCTTTGCACGCACGATGACCGACAGATCGGGCGGCACTGCGCCAAACCAGGTCTTCGCATCCTTCTCGGACAAACTGACCTTCATCAGATCGCCCACCTTGTCGGAGGTGAACAGCAGATTGTCCTGGATTTGCTTCTCGCTCAGGCCGATATCGCGCAAACGGTTGTAGCGCACCAGCGAAGCGGAGTGGCAGTTCAGGCAGTAATTGACGAACAGTCGTGCGCCATTTTGCAGTGCCGACAAATCATTACTCCGATCAGGTGCACGGTCTAGCGGAAAACCGCCCTCGGACGCCAAGCTCATGGTCGGGATCAGCACCAGTGCCGCAAGCAGCTTCTTCAAAAGTTTCATTCTTTTTTTCCTTTTGCGGCTTAGTGCGGCTGGAAATTCACACGCGTTGGCACAGGCTTGGGTTCACCCAGTTGGCTCCACCAAGGCATCAGCAGGAAGAAACCGAAATAAATGAGCGTACCAATCTGCGCGACCAGCGTACCGAGCGGCGTCGGGGCTTGCACGCCAAGGTAACCAAGCACCACGAAAGCAATGCCAAACACGATATAGACAATTTTGTGCCAGTCAGGACGGTAGCGAATCGACTTTACCGGCGAGTAATCGAGCCAGGGCATCCCGGCCAAAATCAGCACGGATACACCCATCAGCACCACACCCCAGAACTTCGCATCGAACACCAGCATCGCGATCACGATGACCGCCGCAATACCCATCACCGCGTTCTTGATCAGTTGCGGCAAGCGCGTCTTGAAGACGATTAGCGCAGCGTAGCCAATCACGCCAAGGATCAGCGCATACATGAACTGTGATGTCGTGGCACGCAGGATCGAGTAGAACGGAGTGAAGTACCACACCGGCGCGATATGTGGCGGCGTCTTCAGCGGATCCGCCGGAATGAAGTTGTTGTACTCAAGGAAGTACCCTCCCATTTCAGGCGCGAAGAAAATGACCGCGCTGAAAATGAACAGGAATACCGAGACACCAAAAATATCTTTGGTTGAGTAGTAAGGATGGGAGGGAATGGTATCGACACCATGGCCGTCGGGACCGAGGTTCTCCTTGACTTCGATGCCATCGGGATTGTTCGAACCGACTTCATGCAGCGCGATCAGGTGAGCGACCACCAGGCCCAACAACACCAGCGGTATCGCGATCACATGGAACGAGAAAAAGCGATTGAGCGTGGCATCCGACACCACATAGTCACCGCGAATCCACAGCGACAAATCCGGGCCGATGAAGGGGATAGCGCCAAACAGGTTGACGATCACCTGCGCACCCCAGTAGGACATCTGACCCCAGGGAAGCAGGTAGCCGAAGAAAGCCTCTGCCATCAGGCACAGAAAAATGCCGACACCGAACAGCCAGATCAGTTCGCGCGGTTTGCGATACGAGCCGTACAGGAGTGCACGCGTCATGTGGAGATACACCACAATAAAGAATGCCGACGCACCGGTCGAATGCATGTACCTCACGAGCCAGCCCCAGGGCACCTCGCGCATGATGTATTCGACCGAGGCGAACGCAAGATTAGCGTCGGGTTTGTAGTTCATCACCAGGAAAATGCCGGTGACGATCTGAATCACCAGCACTAGCGCCGCCAGCGAGCCGAACAGATACATCCAGTTGAAGTTCTTGGGCGCGTAATACTGCCCCCACTGATCGTTCCACAGCTTGGTCAGCGGGAATCGGGAATCGACCCAGGCCAGGGCTTTCTGCGCGGCCGGCGCATCGGCCGGGAGTTTTTTTTCAACGAACGCCATGATCAAGCCTCGCCTTTCTCATCTTTACCAATCGCGATGCGCGTATCGCTGAGGTACATGTGGCGCGGCACTTGAAGATTGTCCGGCGCTGGTTTGTTCTTGTAGACGCGACCTGCGAGATCGAAGGTGGATCCGTGGCAGGGGCAGAGAAAACCGCCCGCCCAGTCATCGGGCAACGAGGCCTGCGGACCGGTCTGAAACTTGGTCGTTGGCGAGCAGCCCAGATGCGAGCAGATACCAACGGCAACAAGAATGTCGGGCTTGATGGAACGCGTTTCGTTACGCGCATACTCTGGCGTAAGGTCGTCGGGATTACGCTCTGATTTCGGGTCGGCGACTTGCGCATCGGTCTTCTTCAACGAGGCGACCATATCCGGCGTGCGCTTGATGACCCACACGGGCTTACCGCGCCATTCGACCGTTTTCATCTCGCCTGGCTTCAGATCGGCAATGTCGATCTCCACAGGCGCACCCGCCGCTTTTGCTCGCTCGGAAGGCTCGAACGTTGAAACAAACGCGCCAGCCGCCGCAAGACCAGCGACGCCTCCCGCAGCACAGGTTGCGACCAGCAGGCCACGACGGCCTGAGTCGACCTGATTTTCGTCACTCATAACAACCCCAGTCAATGAAATTGCAAAATTAGTACGGAACTTCCAGCAACCCATTATTATATCGGAGCGGCCCTTTTTTTGATGGACCGTCGGCGCCTTGTCGAAACCAAGCACGCAAACATGCAGAAGTGGCAATACTGCAGGCCAATAGAAAGAATTATTTATTAGGCAATGTGATATCGGTGAGGGCCGCCGGCGGCGCGTAGCCGCTCAGCAGGCCGTGACGGCGAGCCTCGTAGACTGCCTCACCACGGGAATGCACAGAGAGCTTGGCGTAGATATGCTTGATGTGTGTCTGCACCGTGCCCAGCGAGAGTCCCAGCGCCACCGCGACCTTGGCATACGAGCTTCCACGCGCGATCAGTTCGAGAATGGCTGCCTCACGGCGCGTGAGCCGTCGAGCCAGCGCCTCAACCTCTCCGGGCTCACAGCGCCGAAGGGGACGACGCATTCTGGTGAGTACCTTTCGTGCGATCACCGGGCTGATCGGCGAACCACCGCGCCTCACCTCGAGCAAGGCTCTCACCACGTCGGAATAGCCCGATTCCTTGAGCACATAGCCGCACGCGCCGGCCTCGATACAAGCAAGCACCTGCTCCTCATCGCTTGAACCGGTCGTGACCATGATGTCGGTATCGGGATGCAAGCGTCTGCAAGCCTCAATGATGACGATACCCGAACCATCGGGCAGACCCAGGTCAGTCAATAGTAAATCGCACTGATTGGCTTTGAGCCAGTCCAGCGCCTCGGTGACGCTGCTGCACGATGCAGACAAACGCAGCGATGATTCCGATTGAATGGCTTGGCAAAAAAGCAGCCGGGTCGCAGAGTCGTCCTCAACCACCATCACCCGGGCAGGCTGCGCAGGCTCGTAACACAACATGATGAAAAAATCCGTATTGATGAAACACCAGGCGGTCGGTACCCATAGACTGCCTATTGGTTCCTGAAGATCACATAAATCAAGTCACGCGCGAAGAGTCGCCAGGTGATCAGTGATGCCTGGTCATCGCGATTCATCTTGTGATGTATGACCCCGGTTCGAATGTTCGGTAATCATTAACTTCCATCGCCGAATACTCTGCACAGCATAAAAAATATGACCAACACACTGTGCATTGACCCATCAGACCGGATTAGAAATGTCAATGAATTGATGGCGTAACCCGAATTTATCGGCGAGATAATCCCCCAGGGCTTGTACGCCATAGCGCTCAGTCGCATGGTGACCGCACGCGAGATAGGCGGCGCCGCTCTCGTGCGCAAGATGCACGGTCTGCTCTGAAATCTCACCACTCAGATAAACACTGGCACCCGCAGCAATCGCATCGCCAAAAGTATGCTGTGCAGCGCCTGTGCACCAGCCGACAAGACCCAAGGACTGCTCGCGGTCACCGATCAACAGAGGCGCACGACCCAGTGCGCGCTCGACGACTGCAGCAAGATCACCTACCGTGCGAACCGACGTATCGGCGCGTCCTAGCCATCCCAGATCCTGCTCGGCGAAATGCGACTCGGCGACCAGCCCCAATCGCTTGCCGAGTTGTGCATTGTTCCCCAGCACCGGGTGTGCATCCAGGGGCAAATGATAGGCGAACAAATTGATGTCGCTGCCCAGCAGGAGTTTCAGGCGCCGATGCTTGGGTCCGATGACACGCGCATCCTCTCCCCGCCAGAAAAATCCGTGGTGAACAACGACGGCATCCGCGCCGACCTCCCGCGCCGTTTCCAGCAATGCAAGGCTGGCGGTGACGCCCGTCACGATCCGACCGACTGGCTCCCGGCCCTGCACTTGCAATCCGTTTGGGCAGTAGTCCCGAAAACGGGTAATATCAAGTTCGTTGGCCAGAAAAGTCGCCAAATCATCACGCAGCACAATCTTCTCGCTCATCATTCATCCTTTATTTGTCTCTGGTATGCGTCGTCTCTGGCTGTTGTTCGCGCAGACTGTCACTGTCGCGCTTGCATTGTGGTTCATTGTAGCGACCCTGAAGCCTGAATGGCTTGTCAGGGAACCCTCGACAGTTCGCCTTGAATCGACCTCTGTACCCATACACGAAGCCACCAGCAGCGCGGATCATTCCAGCGGCTACCGACAGGCGTCACAGCGCGCGATGCCTGCGGTCGTGAATAT
Organism: Oxalobacteraceae bacterium; assembly: GCA_046090895.1. GTDB lineage: Bacteria > Pseudomonadota > Gammaproteobacteria > Burkholderiales > Burkholderiaceae_D > Pernthalerella. The sequence continues at coordinate 21,200 of JBJTAS010000011.1, forward strand.
CTTCACGACCAAAGAAGCGAAACAGCCGCCGCACCCGCTGAACAACGATCCCTTGTTCCGCCGTTTCTTCGGTGATGGCTTTGGTCAGGATGAGCGCCAGTTCAGTCTGGGCTCGGGAGTCATCGTGAGTGCCGAGGGCTATATCCTGACCAATAATCATGTGGTCGAGGCGGCGAATGAAATCGAAGTCGCGCTGGCCGATGGTCGCAAGGTATCTGCCAAACTGGTCGGCACCGATCCCGAAACCGATCTGGCGGTGATCAAGGTCGATCTGAAGAATCTGCCCTCGATTACGCTGGGTCGGCTCGAAAGCATCAAGGTGGGCGATGTCGTGCTCGCGATTGGTAATCCGTTCGGCGTGGGACAAACGGTCACGATGGGTATCGTATCGGCACTGGGCCGGAATCACCTGGGTATCAACACCTTCGAGAACTTCATACAGACTGATGCCGCCATCAATCCCGGAAATTCAGGGGGTGCGCTGGTCGATACGCAAGGCCATCTGCTCGGCATCAATACCGCGATCTACTCGCGCAGCGGCGGCTCACTCGGCATCGGTTTCGCAATCCCTGTCACGACGGTAAAAACCGTGATGGAGTCCATCATCAGAAATGGCCAGGTCGTGCGTGGCTGGATCGGTGTGGAGCCGCAAGACATCACACCTGAGCTTGCGGACAGCTTTGGGTTGCAAAAAACGTCGGGCACCATCATCGCGGGTGTGCTCAAAGGAGGGCCCGCAGACAAGGCGGGCGTCAAGCCGGGCGATATTCTGTTGTCGGTCGCGGACAAGCCTGTGCCAGACACGATCTCCATGCTGAACCTTGTCGCGCAACTCACGCCAGGCGACAAGGTGAAAGTCACCGTCCTGAGAAAATCGCGCGAAACTCAGCTTGATCTCACGGTAGGCAAGCGCCCACGGATGAAACAGCCCAGATTGCCGGATGGTGAATGAGGATCGCATGCACCTGCCTGACCTGATCCGTTTTCTCGGCGAACTGGAAGAAAATAATCACCGCGCCTGGTTTGTCATGAACAAGCCGCGCTATGACATATTGCGCGCAGAACTGCTGGTGCTTGTCAGCGGACTCATCTCGGAGATCACTCGCTTTGATCCCGGTGTCGCACACTGCAATCCGAAAAAAGCACTGTTTCGCGTTAACCGTGATCTGCGCTTTGCGCGTGGCAGGCCACCCTACAAAACTACTTTTTCTGCAGCGATCACGGCCAGCGGCCTCAAAAAACCCAGTCAGGGAGGCGGCCCTGCCTATTACTTCCACATCGATGCTCAGGGCCGTCTACTTGTCGCGGGCGGCGAGTATCGCCCGCCGCCACAGCGCTTACGCGCGATACGCGAACACGTTGTTGCTGATGCCGCTGGTTTTTCCAAGGTGTTGAAAGATAAGAAACTGATTGGCGTGTTCAATGGACTTCATCCAGATGACACGCTGGTTCGACTGCCCAAAGGCTATGATGCGAGCGCGCCGCACCAGGACGCACTCAAACTGAAGAGCTTTGTTGCCTGGCGCGAGCTGAACATTCGCAAGCTGCGACCCGCCGCGCTGCCGGGTTTGCTGCTGGAAGATTTTCGTGCGGCAGTACCGCTCGTGACCTGGCTGCGGGCCGCCGGGCCCACGCCCTGAGGTGACAGAGCATTTAGCCGCGCCACTCAGGAAGCTTCTTCAGCGTCGGGCGCCTGGGTGGCTCGCTGGAAGATTGGCGCCAGCAGCAGGCCCACTTCATACAGCAGGCACAGCGGTATCGCCAGAAACAGCTGGCTCATGATGTCGGGCGGCGTGACGATGGCGGCGACCACGAAGGCGCCAACAATGACGTAGGGACGAATCTCGCGCAGTTTGTCGACGGTCACTACGCCCATGCGAACCAGTATGATCACCACCACGGGTACTTCGAAGGTAAGGCCGAAGGCAAGGCACATCGTCAGCACAAAATCGAGATAGTTTTCGATATCCGGCGCGACGGAAATAGACTTCGGCGCGAAATCATTGATGAACTTGAACACGGTACCAAAAACGAAGAAATAGCAGAACGCAACACCGGCCAGAAAAAGCAGTGACGATGAGATCACCAGTGGCGCGACGAGACGCTTTTCGTGCAGGTACAGGCCGGGGGCGACGAAGGCCCAGGCTTGATACAGCACCCAGGGCAGCGACACTAACAGTGCCACCACCATCGTGACCTTCATCGGCACCATGAACGGTGTGATCACACCGGTGGCGATCATCCTCGAGCCTTCGGGCAGTGCGCCCATCATGGGCTGAGCAAGAAAATCATAGATTGCCGCTGCGCCAGGCCAAATCGCGAACAGCATGATGAATACTACCAGTACGACGGCCGACGCACGTACCAGGCGGTTGCGCAACTCGATCAGATGCGAGATGAAGGTCTCGTGCAGACCCGTTGAATTTTCTTCTGACATTTACTGGAAAAACCTTGGCTTGTTACTGCCCGCGCGGTAGCGCGCTACGCGCGCAGCACCCGACATCACTCGGGTGCGACGGCCGGTCTGGCGCTTGAACCAGTTTGGCAATGAGGAATTCTGCGTCAGTCGCTTCTTGCGGAAATCGCGCTGCTTGAAGGCGATCTCTTCAGCAGACGGCACGCGCAGCCCCTCATTGAATCCGACAAAGGCGTGGTTCGCTTCAGCGATCGCCTGACTGAAATCTTGCTCAGCCTCCGCGATATCGTCGGACACGGATCGCACGTCGTCGTTGACGGATTTGGTCAGGTCGTTGGCCGCGCCAACGATGTTGTCCTGCATCTTGCGCAGTTCCTCCATCTGCATCTCGCGATTGACTTGGGTCTTGACATCGCTGATGTAGCGCTGGGCCCTGCCGAACAGGGTTCCCGCCATGCGCGCCACCGCGGGCAGCCGCTCCGGGCCAATGACGACCAGCGCGACTGCGCCTATTAGCGCAAGTTTGGTAAGGCCCAGGTCGATCATTCGGCTGGAAATTCAGGAGGACTGAGAAAACAGCGACGCCAGTCAGCGCCACTGTCGCAGGAAGGAAATGATCAGCTTTTGGATTTTTCGCGGGCCTCGACATCGATGGTCGACTTGTCGGCCACCTGGGCTGAAGGCGCGGCGGGCTTCTCCTCATCGGATCCCTTGACACCGTCCTTGAAGCCCTTGACGGCCTTGCCCAGATCAGAACCAATGTTGCCCAGCTTCTTGGTGCCAAACACCAGCATGACAATCACCAGCACGATGACCCAGTGCCAAATACTGAACGAACCCATTGTTTTCTCCTACGGGAAATGCAGATAGTTACTTAAGACTACGGTTGGCGGTTTGCGGTCTGCGCGGCCGACGGCGTCATCACCGCTGTCCGCGCCATGGCCTCGGACCGCCCATGACGTGCAGGTGTAGATGGTACACCTCCTGACCGCCATCAGGGCCCGTATTGAAGAGCGCCTTGAAGCCGCCAGCCGGGCCGTCCGCAGTGCTTTGGTAGCCCGCTCCCAGTTCTTCGGCTAGCTTTGGCGCGAGCAACATCATTTTACCCAACAATGCCTGGTGTTTCTGATCACTGTCGGCCAGTGTGGGGATGTGTTCGCGCGGCACGATCAGCAGGTGAACCGGCGCCGCAGGATTGATATCGTGAAAAGCGATCAAGTCCTCGTCTTCGTAGGCTTTTTTGGAGGGAATTGCGCCCGCGACAATCTTGCAAAAAATGCAGTTATCCACGCTCTGGCTCCTGTTGTTGGTGTAAACACCAGGAATTATCGCCGAGCGGCAGGGACAATGCCGTCTGAGTTGACTGCGCTCTCCCGCATGAAGCGATTCAGCGGCGCTCCGCTGCCTCGCGCTCGGCCAGCTTGCGGTTGGCCTTCTCTTCGATGCCCGACAAGCCCTCGCGGCGCGCGAGCTCATTGAGCACTTGCTGTGGTGTGAGATCGAAACGCGCAAGCATGATCATCGAGTGAAACCATAAATCCGCACACTCGTAGACCAGCTTGTCGGCGTCGGCACCATGGCGCACATCTTTGGCAGCCATCACGGTTTCCGTGGCTTCTTCGCCGACTTTCTTGAGAATCGCATCATCGCCCTTCTCGAACAGGCGCGAGACGTAGGATTGATCGGGATTACCGCCGGCTTCGAGCTTGCGCGACTCGATCACCTCGGCGAGGCGTTGCAGGATATCGCTCATGGAAGATCCGCTTATTTGTTGTAGATATGTTCCGGGTCTTTCAGCACCGGCTCGGCTTCGATCCATTCAGGCTGTTCGGCGTCCTGATTGAACTGGTGATAGAAGCAGGAATGACGCCCCGTGTGACAAGCGACGTCTCCCACTTGCGTTACTTTCAGCAGCAGTACGTCGTCGTCGCAATCGAGCCGGATTTCATGTACCTGCTGGAAGTGCCCGGATTCCTCGCCCTTGTGCCAAAGCTTCTTGCGCGAGCGGCTCCAGTACACGGCTTGACCTAACTGCACCGTGCGCGCCAGCGCATCGCGGTTCATCCAGGCGAACATCAGCACATCATTTGAGCCCACCTCCTGGGCGATAACGGGTATCAGACCGTGCTCGTCCCACTTGATGCGGTTGAGCCATTTCGCGCGTGCGATCATGCCAGCCTCACCGGTATGCCGCGGGCGGCCATGAACTGCTTGGCCTCTTGCACGCTGTGGTGCTGGTAGTGAAAAATGCTCGCGGCGAGCACGGCGTCGGCATGGCCCTCGGTAATGCCATCGGCAAGGTCCTGCAGACCGCCGACACCGCCGGACGCAATGACGGGTATCGATACGGCATCCGATACGGCACGGGTGAGCGCCAGATCAAAACCCGAGCGCGTGCCATCCTTATCCATGCTGGTGAGCAGGATTTCACCGGCGCCCAGTGCTTGCATTTTTTTCGCCCACTCAACCGCATCAAGTCCGGTGGGCTTGCGACCACCATGCGTGAAGACTTCCCAATGGCCGGCATCACTGCGCTTGGCATCGATCGCAACGACAATGCATTGCGAGCCGTATTTGTCGGCTGCATCAGCGACGAGTTGGGGGTTCGTCACGGCGGAGGTATTGATGCTGATCTTGTCCGCACCTGCGTTCAACAAGCGCCGAACATCATCCACTGCGCGCACACCGCCACCCACCGTCAGGGGAATGAACACCTGCGAGGCGACGTCTTCAATGATGTGCAGGATCAGATCGCGGTCATCAGACGAGGCGGTGATATCGAGGAAGGTCAGCTCGTCAGCGCCCTGCTCGTCATAGCGGCGGGCGATCTCGACCGGATCACCGGCATCGCGTAGCTCGACGAAGTTGACGCCCTTGACTACCCGCCCGGCAGTCACGTCCAGGCAGGGGATGATACGTTTTGCCAGCGCCATGTCAGTCGTCGCCGCAGAGCTCGTCGGCACGCTCCTGCGCATCGCGCAAGTTGAGCGTACCCTCGTAGATTGAACGGCCGCAGATCACGCCCTCGATGCCTTCATCCTGTACCGCGCACAAGGCCTCGACATCCTTGATGTCATGCACGCCACCGGAGGCAATCACGGGAATGGTCATGCTTTGTGCGAGCTTGACGGTGGCCTCGATGTTTACGCCTTTCATCATGCCATCGCGGCCGATGTCGGTATAGACGATGGCTTCGCAACCATAGTCTTCGAATTTTTTCGCCAGATCGGTCACTTCATGGCCGGACAATTTGCTCCAGCCATCGGTGGCGACCTTGCCATCCCTGGCGTCCAGGCCGACGATGATCTGACCGGGGAAGGCGCTACACGCATCATGCAGAAAACCCGGGTTTTTCACAGCCGCGGTGCCAATGATGATGTAAGACAGACCGTCATCGAGATAACGCTCGATGGTGTCAAGATCACGGATGCCACCACCGAGCTGAATCGGAATCTCGTCTACATCGTGGTCTTCTGCGTACTTGCGAACGGTGGCGATGATGGCCTTGATCGCGGGCTCGTTCTTGGGCTTGCCGGCAAACGCGCCATTCAGGTCGACCAGATGCAGCCTGCGCGCACCCTGCTCCAGCCAGTGCCTTGCCATCTGCGCAGGGTCATCGGAGAACACGGTGACTTGGTCCATGTCACCTTGCTTGAGGCGCACACAATGGCCGTCCTTGAGATCGATAGCGGGTATGAGCAGCATGGCTACTGGAGTTAGGCTGGGCTTGGGTTGAAGGGTTGGTGTCGTTCGCTGCTGCGAGCAGGCTTAGGGATTCCAATGTACAAAATTTTTATACAACTGCAAACCAGCCGCTGCACTTTTTTCGGGGTGGAATTGCGTGGCGAAAATATTATCTCGTCCTGCGGCGCAACAAAATGGCAAACCGTAAACGGTTTCACCGGTCACTTGCTCGTTTTTTTCCGGCACCACGTAAAAGCTATGGACGAAATAAAAATAACTATCATCGGTCACGCCTGCCCACAGCGGGTGGCTTTTGATCTGCCGCACGCGGTTCCAGCCCATCTGCGGCACTTTGAACCGTGAGCCATCGGGCTGCAATTGGTCGTCGAGCCGAAAGCGCACGACCTCTCCCGGCATCAGGCTGAGGCAATGGGTGTCGCCCTCCTCGCTCCGGTCGAACATCATTTGCAAACCCACGCAGATGCCAAGCAGCGGCTTGCTGCGCGCCGCCTCGAGCAGGGCTTCCTGCACGCCGGACTCGCGCAGCGAGCGCATACAGTCCGGCATCGCTCCCTGGCCCGGCAGCACGATGCGCTCAGCAGCGCGTATATCCTCCGGCTTGCCGGAGACACGCACCTCGGCGTCCTCTGCCACATGCATGAGTGCCTGAGCCACCGAGCGCAGGTTGCCCATACCGTAATCAACGACGACGATCTTGTTCATTGAGTTGATCAATACCTGCCCGGCACGCTGCCGGACGATGTGCTCAGAGACTGCCCTTGGTCGAGGGAATAGTGCCGGCAGCGCGAGGATCGAGCTCGGCCGCCATGCGCAACGCGCGCCCGAATGCCTTGAATACGGTTTCGCACTGATGATGCGCGTTTTCACCGCGCAGATTGTCGACGTGTAAGGTCACCAGCGCATGATTGACGAAGCCCTGAAAGAATTCATGCGTGAGATCGACATCGAAACTGCCGATCATTGAGCGCTTGAAGGGTACGTGAAACTCCAGTCCGGGGCGACCAGAAAAATCGACCACCACGCGCGACAGCGCCTCATCCAGCGGCACATAGGCATGCCCATAGCGGCGTATGCCTTTCTTGTCGCCGATGGCTTGCGCAAACGCTTGACCGAGCGCGATGCCCACATCCTCGACGGTGTGGTGCGCATCAATATGTAAGTCGCCTTTGGCACTGATATCGAGATCGATCAGGCCGTGGCGCGCGATCTGGTCAAGCATGTGGTCAAGAAAAGGCACGCCAGTATCCAGCGTCTGCCGGCCGGTGCCATCAAGATTGATCGCGACCCGGATCTGGGTTTCACTGGTGTTGCGGACGACTTCTGCTGTACGTGCCATGGACAAGACAATTCAGGAATTCAGACTGGATTCGAGTGCTGCCAGAAATTGGGCATTCTCGGCCGGCGTGCTCACGGTGACCCGCAGGCAGTTCTGCAGTAAAACATGCATTTTACCGACATTTTTCACCAGTACCTGCCGCTCCAGCAGGCGGTCGAATACCTGGATGCCGCTCAGTCCAGGTCGGTCAATGCGCAAGAGGATGAAATTGGCCGCCGAGGGAAACACCGTCACTCCGGGAAGCGCCGCCATCCGCGTCGCAAGCTGCTCGCGATCGGCACAAATGCGGGTCGCCTGAGCGTCCAGTACCTCACTGTGCTCGAGCATGAATCCCGCCGTCGCCTCGGTCAGTACATTGACGTTATACGGCGGGCGCACCTTATCGAACTCCTGCAGCAAAGGCGCAGCGGCTGACAGATAACCCAACCGTATACCCGCTAGCCCCAGCTTGGATACGGTGCGCATCACGATGAGGTTGGCGAATTCCGGCAGGCGCGGCATGAAGCTGTCGTCGGCAAACGGCTGGTAGGCCTCATCGACCACCACCACGCCGCTGTCACCCACCTCGCGGATGATGCTCAACATCGCCTCAGCATCGAAGAGGTTGCCGGTCGGGTTGTTGGGATAGGCCAGGTAGGTGATCGCCGGACGGTAAGTGCGCACTGCATCGAGCATGGCCTCAAGGTCCAGCGACAGATCGGCGCGCAAGGGCACGCCGACAAATTCCAGGCCCGCCAGCTGCGCCGACATCGCGTACATCACGAAGCCGGGCACGGGTGCCAATACCTTGGCGCCCGGCTTGGCACACGCCACCGAGACCACGGTGATTAGTTCATCCGAACCATTGCCCAGGATGACGTCAAAGCCTGACGGCACGCCGAGCTTGTCGCAAATCGCCGCCTTGAGCGCCGCATAGCTGGGCACCGGATAACGGTTCAGCGCCAGCGTGCCCAGCCGCTTGCCAAGCTCTTGCTGCAGCGAGACCGGCAAGGTATAGGGGTTTTCCATCGCATCGAGCTTCACCATGCCCGAGGCATCGGGCACGTGGTACGCCGACAAGGCGCGCACGTCGGCGCGAATGAGGTTTTCGGTCAGTGACATGGGGGACTCGACGAGGGCACGGGTCAGGGTCGCTTATTTCAAACGCATTTCGGCGGAGCGGGCATGCGCCGACAAGCCCTCGCCATACGCCAGCTCGGCCGCCACCTTGCCCAGCGTCTGTGCGCCGGACTGGCTAACGTGAATCACGGAGGAGCGCTTCTGAAAATCATAAACCCCCAGCGGCGAGGAGAAGCGCGCAGTGCGCGAGGTCGGCAACACGTGGTTCGGGCCTGCACAGTAGTCGCCCAGGGATTCGGAAGAATACCGTCCAAGGAACATCGCGCCCGCATGGCGAATACGATCGGCCCACTGCTCCGGATGCTCGGCAGAGATTTCAAGGTGCTCGGCAGCGATCAGGTTCGCGATCTCGCAGGCTTCGTGCATGTCGCGCACCTTGACCATCGCGCCACGCTGGGTCAGCGATACGCGGATCACGTCCTTGCGCGGCATGTCTTGCAGCAGGTGGTTCACGCTGGCCTGCACCCGTGACAGGTAGGCCGCGTCCGGGCATACCAGAATCGATTGCGCGAGCTCATCATGCTCGGCCTGCGAAAACAGATCCATGGCCACCCAGTCGGGATCCGTGCTGCCATCGGCCAGTACGAGAATTTCCGACGGGCCGGCGATCATGTCGATGCCAACGATGCCGAACACGCGGCGCTTGGCTGCAGCGACATACGCATTGCCGGGGCCAACGATCTTGTCGACCTGCGGAATGCTGGCGGTGCCGTAGGCGAGCGCACCGACCGCCTGCGCGCCGCCGATGGTGAACACGCGATCGACACCCGCGATCTCGGCGGCGGCCAGCACCAGCGGATTTTTCACACCCTCTGGCGTCGGAACGACCATGATGATCTCGCCGACACCGGCCACCTTGGCTGGAATCGCATTCATCAGCACCGACGATGGGTAGGCCGCTTTGCCGCCCGGGACATAGATGCCGACCTTGTCGAGCGGCGTGACTCTCTGGCCGAGCATCGTGCCATCAGCCTCGGTAAAAGTGAATCCGTCAGAACCACATTCTTTTTTTTGTCGCTCGTGATAGGCGCGCACGCGATCGGCTGCCTGCTGGAGTGCGCCGCGACGCACGGCAGGCAGACTCTCCAGCGCTGCTTTACGCTCGGCGCGCGGAATCTCCAGGGCAGCCATGGCGGTGGCTGACAGACGATCAAAGGTATTCGTGTACTCGAGTACGGCAGCGTCACCACGCTGTCGGACATCGGCAAGAATAGACGCGGCAGCGCGATCGATGGCTTCATCTTCGGATGCTTCAAAGGCAAGCACGGCCATCAGTTGCTCGCGGAAATCCTTGCTGCTGGAGTCCAGTTTTCGTATTTCGAGTGACATGATTTATTTTTCGCGACGCGATGCCTTGTCAAAGGCATCGATAAGGGGTTGCAGCTTTTCACGCTTCAATTTGAGCGCGGCTCGGTTGACCACAAGGCGCGAAGAGATATCCATGATGTGTTCGACCTCGACCAGATGATTGGCCTTGAGCGTGCTACCGGTCGAGACCAGATCAACAATCGCATCCGACAAACCGACCAGTGGCCCAAGCTCCATAGAACCGTACAGCTTGATCAGGTCCACGTGCACGCCCTTGGCAGCAAAATGTTCGCGCGCGACATTCACATACTTGGTCGCCACCGCCAGCCTTGCGCCCTGCCGCACGGCATTCGCATAATCAAAGCCGGCAGGCACGGCGACCGACATCCGGCAGGTGGCGATGTTCAGATCGATGGGCTGGTAAAGACCATCGCCGCCATGTTCGAGCAAGACATCTTTGCCGGCGACGCCAAAGTCAGCAGCGCCGTGTTGCACATAGGTGGGGACATCGGATGCGCGCACGATCACGACGCGTAATTGCGGATCGCTGGTGGGCAGGATCAGCTTGCGCGATTTTTCTGGATCTTCAGACACCACAATGCCCGCCGCCTGTAGCAACGGCATCGTCTCTTCAAAAATCCGGCCCTTCGACAGGGCAAGGGTGAGTATCTGATTCATCAGCGAATTCTCTGTATGTCGGCGCCAACTGCCGAGAGCTTGGCTTCCATCCGATCATAGCCACGATCGAGATGATAAATGCGGTCGACCAGCGTCTGCCCCTCAGCAGCCAGACCGGCAATCACGAGTGACGCCGATGCCCGCAAGTCGGTCGCCATCACGGGCGCACCGATCAGGCGCGGGGCACCGTGCACGATCGCCGTGTGACCATCGATCTCGATGGAGGCACCCAGGCGATTGAGCTCTTGTACATGCATGAAGCGGTTCTCGAAAATGGTCTCGGTCACGCGACAGCTGCCGTCGGCGATACAGTTCATGGCCATCACCTGTGCCTGCATGTCGGTCGGAAAACCTGGGTATTCCGTGGTGCGAAAGCTGACCGCCCTCGGCCGTGCTGACATCTGCAGACGCAACCAGTCGTCGCCTGAGGTGATTACGGCGCCTGCCTCGCGCAGCTTGTCGGTCACCGCATCAAGCAAATCAGCGCGGGTGTTTTTCAGCACCACATCGCCGCCCGCCGCAGCGACCGCACACAGAAAGGTGCCGGTCTCGATACGATCGGCAATCACGCTGTGGGCAGCGCCGTGGAGCGCGGACACGCCAGTGATGCGCAAGCGGTCGGTACCAATGCCCTCGATCTTCGCACCCATTGCCACCAGCAGGTTGGCCAGATCGGTCACCTCGGGTTCGCGTGCGGCATTGTCGAGTACTGTCTCGCCGTCGGCCAGCGTGGCGGCCATCAGCAGGTTCTCGGTGCCGGTGACGGTAATCATGTCGGTGACAATGCGCGTGCCTTTAAGCTTGCTGGCGCGCGCATGAATGTAGCCGCCTTCGATGCGAATCTCTGCACCCATGGCCTGCAAGCCCTTGATGTGCTGATCTACCGGGCGAGAACCGATCGCGCACCCGCCCGGCAGTGACACCTTAGCCTCGCCCAGGCGCGCCACCAGCGGGCCCAGCACCAGAATGGACGCGCGCATCGTCTTGACGAGTTCGTAGGGCGCCTCGGGATGGTTGACGCCCGCGCCATGAAGCTCAAGGACATCACCCTTCGCTTGGATCGACAGACCCATCTGCCGGAGCAGCTTCTGCATCGTGGCGACATCCTGCAGGTGCGGCACATTGGCCAGCGAGAGCGTGTCGGCCGTCAGCAAACCCGCGCACAAAATGGGCAGCGCGGCATTCTTCGCACCGGAAATCTGCAACTCACCCGAGAGGCGCTTGCCACCGGTGATCAGGAGTTTGTCCATTACGGCTGATACTCGTCGGGCGTGAGTGTCTTCATCGACAGCGCATGGATCTCGGCCTTCATGCGATCACCCAACGCCGCATAAACGATCTGATGCCGCTGAATCAGCCGCTTGCCCGCAAACGCCGGCGAGACGATCAGCGCGCTGAAATGCTGTCCATCACCCTCGACTTCGAGGTGGGTGCATTCGAGGCCGTTCGCGATGTAATTTTTTATCAGTTCAGGTGTGGGTAGCACGTTTTTGCCTTTGATAAAAATGACTCAGCCAGCCAGGCCGGCGCATCAGAAAACGCGCCTCAATGGCGCAGCTTGTAACCGTTTTTCAGCAGCCGCAGCGCCAGCGAGGCGAGCAGCAGGAAGAAAACCAGCACGATCAATAGACTGGTCGCCGGCGGCACATCGGAGTAACCGAAAAAGCCATAGCGAAAGCCATCGATCATATAAAAAAACGGATTCGCATGGGACACCGTCAGCCAGAAGGGTGGCAGCGAATGAACTGAATAAAACACGCCGGCAAGAAAGGTCGCCGGCACGATCAGGAAGTTCTGAAACGCCGCGAGCTGATCGAACTTCTCCGCCCAGATGCCTGCCAGCAGCCCCATCGTACCGAGGATGGCTGCACCGATCAGCGCAAACAGCAAGATCCACACGGGAGCCACAAAGGAGAGCTTGGCAAACCATGCGGTGATCAGGAACACGCCCGCACCCACCACCAGTCCGCGTACCATCGCTGCCAGCACATAGGCACCAAACAGTTCCCAGTGCGACAGCGGGGTCAGGAGCACAAACACGAGATTGCCGGTAATTTTCGACTGAATCAGCGACGAGGATGAATTCGCGAAGGCATTTTGCAGCACGCTCATCATCACCAGCCCGGGCACGAGGAAGGCGGTGTAAGACACGCCAGGAAACACCTGTACGTGGGCCTCGAGTACATGGCCAAAAATCAGCAGATACAGCATGGCCGTGACGATGGGCGCAGTCAGCGTCTGAGTCGCCACTTTCCAGAAGCGCAGCAGCTCTTTGTAAAACAGTGTGTGAAAGCCTGTCATGCTTCACCGCCCATGATCTGAATGAATACATCTTCCAGGTCAGCCTGATGCAGCTGCAGGTCGTCCAGCTTCACACCGGATTCGCGGATACGCGCGAGGATACCTTCGACCTCGTCATGATGATTGACGCGCAAGGTGTAGTGATTGCCTTCGGTAAGCGCTGAAGGATGGGACACCAGCGCGTGCAGCGATGCCGGTAATTTTCCGCCCGAGAGTCTCACCTCGAGTTGCGAACCCGAGATACGGCGAATCAGCGCTGCCGTGGAGTCCAGCGCGACCACCTGCCCCGCCTTGAGCATCGCTATGCGGTTGCATAGCGTTTGTGCTTCTTCCAGATAATGCGTCGTCAGCACGACGGTGTGGCCTTCGCGGTTAAGGCGACCAATGAAATCCCACAGTGTCTGGCGCAATTCGACATCGACGCCCGCGGTGGGCTCATCCAGCATGATGACGGGTGGCTTGTGCACCAGCGCCTGCGCAACCAGTACCCGACGCTTCATGCCACCCGACAGCGAGCGCATATTGGCGTCCGCCTTCGAGCTCAGGTGCAAGTGGTGCATCACCTCATCGATCCAGTCATCGTTATGACGGATGCCGAAATAGCCGGACTGCATGCGCAGTGTCTCGCGCACGGTAAAAAAAGGGTCAAATACCAGCTCTTGAGGTACGACACCGATCTGCTGGCGCGCGCGCTGATAGTCAGTGACTACGTCGTGACCGTGGATGCTGACCTGACCCTCGTTTGCACGCGCCAGTCCGGCGATGATGGAAATCAGCGTGGTCTTGCCGGCACCGTTCGGGCCGAGTAAGCCGAAAAATTCACCTTCGGCGATATCGAGCGACACACCACCCAAAGCCTGTAGGGCGCCATAACGCTTCTTGACGTTGTCGATCCGGATCGCGGACATGAAGTGGTACACCGAAGGAAAGCGCTAAGGCACGGGCGGCGGTGGATGCCCGAACGTGCTGCATCCGCCCGTGAAGGCGCAAAGTCTCGGATTATAGGGGATTTGTCTGGCGAGCCTGAGGCCCGAAAACACCGAAGTCGCGCGCTGGCCGACTCAGGAATGCATGATTTCGTGCAGCCCGTACAGTTGCGCCAGACTGAGCAAGCCTTCGGGCATGCCAGCGATCTGCACGGGCCTGCCCAGCGCCGATCCAGCCCGCTTCCATGCCAGCACAGCGGATACCGCCGAGGAGTCGAAGCGGGTCAGACTGGACAAGTCAATCAGCGTCGCGCCGTGCGCAATGGATGCCAGACCTTCCCGCAGCGCTTGCCCGGCATCGGCCATGGTAATGGAGGTCGGAGCAAATCGCATCAGCTCTTGGCCGGCTTCGGCGGGTTGGCGGCGAGACGCCTGTTGCGCTCGGCGAGCGCACGAATCAGACCATCTATGCCGCCCTTGTTGATCTCGGCAGTAAAAGTGCCCTTGTACGTCTCGACCAGCCACGCACCGAGAATGTTTACGTCATAAATCTTCCAGCCCGAGGCAGTTTTTTCGAGCCGGTAATTCAGCTGTATCGGTTCTCCGCGCGGCTGAATCACCACCGAGCGCACCTCGACCTCGTCGTCACCCGCGCCTGCGCGTATCGGCTTGAATTCGAGCACCTGATTGCGCACCTGCGAGATTGCGCCAGCGTAGGTGTAAATCAGCAGGGAGCGAAATTCGATGGTCAGTGCCGCCTGCTGCTCCGGTGTGGCGTCGCGCCAGAAGCGACCCGCTGCCATGGCGGTCATCCGCTGAAAATCCACATGCGGGATCACTTTGGCCTGCACGACCTCCATGATGCGCTGCTGATTACCGGCCTGGATCTGCTTGTCGGTCTTGGCCAGCTCGAGGATTTCGCTGCTGACGCGCTTGACCAGCACATCGGGCGCTTCCTGCTGCGCACTGGCCCCACCCGCGCAGACGGCCAGCCAGAAGAAAAGAAGGGATGAGAGCTTCCTGAGGATGAACATGAGTATCTCGGGCAGTAGAGGAGAGTGCCGGCCTGTGCGGCACTCTGGACGTGGAATGATACCGAATGATGCCGCGGCCGGCCAACCCGCCGCCGACACCCGGTGTGTTCGACGCTTGCGCAGGCAGCGGCGACGCCTGCGATATCAGGAGCGAGATTCAGTTCTCACCGTCGCGGATACGGCTCTCCCGGCGTTGCAGGTAAGCGTCGCGGAAGAACTGGTAAGGGTCGAGTGCCGCGCCCTCGATCAGCGTGCCGGTGTCTAGTAGCGCAGCACGGTCATCCACCGTACGCAGCACACGGCCGCTGTTCTTGGCGCGTACCGGCACTTGATGCGATGCGGTCAGGGGATCCGCGTACAGATCGACTGGCTTGGCAAACGTGTCACGCAAGGTACTGGAACCGAAGAACGGCAGCACCACGTAAGGCCCGGATTTCGCGCCCCAGACAGCCAGCGTCTGACCAAAATCTTCTTCGTGCTGGGGCAAGCCCATCGGCGTGGCAACGTCGATCAACCCGGCGATGCCTATCGTGGAATTGAAGACGACACGTGTCACATCCGTGGTGCCATCCTTGGGCTTGCCTTGCAGGTAGTTGTTCACTGCCGTCCAGACATCGCCGATGTTGGCGAAAAAATTACCCACGGCCGTGCGAACAAAGGATGGCAGCACGGCGACATAGCCCGTCGCGACCGGCTTGAGCAGGTTGTCATCCACCTTGCGGTTGAACTCGAACATCGCGCGATTGTAGTTTTCGTACGGATCGCGTGGATCGCTACCGGCACCCGTCACGCTGGTGCTGGCACAAGCGCTCAGCAGCATGCACAGCGCTGCCATCAGGCTCCATCGGAGGAATCGTTTTTGGTGGGTCATTTTTTCTTCTCCTCGCTACTGGCCTCGGCCGCCTTACTGAACAAGAACTGGCTGATCAGGTTTTCAAGCACGATCGCTGACTGGGTGCTTTTGATACGATCGCCCTCGGCAAAATTATGGGTATCACCACCGGGCTCGAGCCCGATGTACTGCTCGCCGAGCAGCCCAGAGGTGAGTATCTTGGCCGAGCTGTCTTTTGGAAACTGATACTGCGACTCGATGCGCATCGTGACTTGCGCCTGAAAGGTCTTGTCATTGAACCCAATGCTCTCGACACGTCCGACCACCACGCCCGCGCTTTTGACAGGTGCGCGCGGCTTGAGGCCACCGATATTGTCGAAACGCGCCACCAGCGCATAGCTTGGGCCAAAGCTCATCGAGCTCATGTTACCTGCCTTGAGCGCCAGGAACATGACGGCGAGCGCACCCAGCAGTACGAACAGCCCGACCCAGACATCCAGAGATTTGCGTTGCATCTTTGCCTCAGCTAAACATCAGCGCCGTGAGCAGGAAATCCAGCCACAACACCATCAGAGAACCAATCACGACCGTGCGCGTCGTGGCGCGCGCGACTCCTTCCGGCGTCGGCGCAGCACAATAGCCTTCATAGAGGGCGATGAAGGTCACCGCCACCCCGAATACAAAGCTCTTGATCACGCCATTGAGCACATCCGCCCAGACATCGACGCCCGCCTGCATCTGCGACCAGAACGCGCCCTCATCGACGCCGATCAGGCGCACACCGACAATATAACCGCCCAGCACACCGACTGCGCTGAAGATTGCTGCAAGTACCGGCATGGCAATCACGCCCGCCCAAAAGCGCGGCGCCAGCACACGTCGCATCGGATCAACCGCCATCATCTCCATCGCCGCCAGCTGCTCGCCCGCTTTCATCAGGCCGATCTCGGCGGTCAGTGAGGTACCGGCACGTCCGGCGAACAGCAAGGCGGTCACCACCGGGCCCAGTTCACGAATCAGTGACAGCGCCACCAGCAGCCCCAGCGCCTGTTCCGAACCGTATTTGTTGAGTGTGTAATACCCCTGAAGGCCCAGCACGAAACCCACGAACAGGCCCGACACGGCGATGATCACCAACGAGTAATTCCCGATGAAGTGCACCTGGTCCGTGACCAGTCGCGGACGGCGCAGCACCGTCCCGGAGGCGGCGATCAGCTCGGCGAAGGTACGTCCCGCCGCTCCCAGCGCGGCCAGACCGCTGCGTACGCTCGCGCCCAGGTGAGAGAGCACTTCGATGATCATGCGCCCTCCCGCATTCCCAGTTGCTCAGCAATGCTGCGGCCCGGGTAATGGAAGGGCACCGGACCATCGGCCTCGGCATGCACGAACTGCTTCACGTAGGGATCATCGGACTCGCGCATCTGCTGCGGCGTGCCGTGCGCGACGATGCGGCCCTGCGATAAGAAATACACGTGATCAGCGATGCTGAATGATTCATGCACATCATGCGAGACCAGAATGGTGGTGGAACCCAGTGCATCATTGAGCTTGCGGATCAGGTTGGCCGTCACGCCCATCGAGATCGGATCGAGCCCGGCAAAGGGCTCGTCATACATGATCAGCTGAGGATCCAGCGCGACGGCGCGTGCCAGCGCCACGCGCCGCGCCATGCCGCCCGAGATCTCGGCGGGCTTCAGCTGCGCCGCATTCGACAGACCCACCGCATGCAGCTTCATCAGCACCAAATCGCGGATCATCTCCTCGGGCAAGTGCGTGTTCTCGCGCAGCGGAAAGGCCACGTTATCGAACACGGTCAGATCTGTAAACAGCGCGCCATGCTGGAACAGCATGCCCATCCGGCGACGCATTGCGTACAGCCCTTGCAGGTTCAGACTGCCGACGTCTTGCCCATCGACCGTGACACTGCCTGAACTGGCGCGCAACTGGCCACCGATCAACCGCAGCACCGTGGTCTTGCCCGAGCCCGAGCCGCCCATCACCGCCACCACGCTGCCCTTGGGGAACTGCATGTTGAGGCCGCTCAGAATCGGCCGCTCACCATAGGCGAAATGCAGGTCGCGGATATCGACGAAATTGGGCACGAGGAAAATTGCTTATGTCAGAAATAATGATTGTAGTGCAAGGCGGCAACGGCTCGGCACGACAAAGATTGCAAGCATAGCATTTCGGACAATAAAAATGCCCGCCAGGAGCTAATGCCCGTCAGTGAAGCAGGCCGATTGTCCCTGATCATTGAAAAGCTTGAAATGTGGGATTTGATCCGGGCGGCTCTCTTCTGACATCGCCCGGACTATAAATCAAATTCCCCGCAGTATCGGTTCGAGGGTAAAAGCCATACGCTTAGGCAGCACCGTCTGGTTTTTCGATTTGAATCCAAGTATGAATGTTGTACCGATCTGTTGCGATTCCAGTATTAAGTTGAACACTGTAGCCAGAGACGGACATTACTCACTCCCTTTTTTATATAAGATTTACACGGTTGAGTTCTACCTCAACAAAAGCCCGGGGCGGAATTATTTGGAATTTCTTATATTTTTGATCCATCAATCGAATTAACAGGGAAAAGTTATGCTGATAGCCCTCGTGCAAATCAATGAGGTATGAAATTAAGCGTGTCCTTGCAATCGCCGGGATTTGATCTGCCTCATAAAAATGCAAAACAATCGTAGACTCGTTTTTTATCCATCCGGTGTCAAC
>JBJTAS010000012.1:0-61950 GCA_046090895.1 Oxalobacteraceae bacterium
GAGATGGTGATGCCGGGCGATAACGTGTCGATCACGGTGAAGCTGATCAACCCGATCGCGATGGAAGAGGGTCTGCGCTTTGCGATCCGCGAAGGCGGCCGTACGGTGGGCGCCGGCGTCGTCGCCAAGATCATCGAGTAATTGCCGCTCCGGTCATCCCGGATGATGAACAGATTGCCGCGGGTCTCACCTGCTCGCGGCCCGCTCTTTTAAGGAAGCACGATGGAAAAGCAAAAAATTCGTATTCGCCTCAAGGCATTCGACTATCGCCTGATCGATCAGTCGGCCCTCGAGATCGTCGACACGGCCAAGCGTACCGGAGCGATAGTCAAAGGCCCGGTGCCTTTGCCTACCCGTAAGCAGCGCTGGGACGTACTGCGTTCGCCGCACGTGAACAAGACCTCACGTGATCAGTTCGAAATCCGTACCCATCAGCGTTTGATGGATATCGTTGATCCGACCGAAAAAACGGTAGACGCACTGATGAAACTCGATCTTCCCGCTGGCGTCGACGTCGAAATCAAGCTTCAGTAATTGGCAAGCGCTGCACCCCGCGCTCAGCCACTTGCCGGAGCGCGGGCTTCCCGGCTATAATCGCAGGCTTCGGTGAAAGTTGGCTTTCTAAGCGCTTTCAACCTTTCAGTTTAATAAACATCAGCCCCGCCCAATCGTAGGCGGGAATGGAGAAAACAATGAGCCTGGGCCTTTTAGGTCGCAAGGTTGGCATGATGCGCATCTTTACGGATGACGGGGACTCTATTCCTGTGACCGTTCTGGATGTCTCTGACAACCGTGTGACGCAAATCAAAACGCCTGAAACCGACGGCTACTCAGCCGTTCAGGTGACGTTCGGCAAGCGCCGTGCCTCCCGCGTGAACAAGGCCGCGGCAGGTCATCTGGCCAAGGCTGGCGTAGAGGCGGGTACCGTCCTCAAAGAATTTCCCATCGATCCTGCCAAGGCATCCGAATTCAAGCCGGGTGACACCATCGCGGTCAGTTTGTTCGAAGCCGGGCAAAAGGTGGATGTCCAGGGTGTGACCATCGGTAAAGGTTACGCCGGCACCATCAAGCGCTACCACTTCGGTTCAGGCCGAGCCACCCATGGCAACTCTCGCTCGCACAATGTGCCGGGCTCGATTGGTATGGCACAGGATCCGGGCCGCGTTTTCCCGGGCAAGCGCATGACCGGCCACATGGGTGATGTCACCCGCACCGTGCAAAACCTTGAAATCGCCCGTGTTGACGCCGAGCGTCAGCTGATTCTGGTCAAGGGTGCCGTTCCCGGCGCCAAAAATGGCCAGGTCGTGCTGTTCCCGGCTGTCAAAGTCAAAGCAAAGAAGGGAGCCTAAGCAATGGAACTCAAGCTCCTTAATGCACAAGGGCAGGCATCGTCCAATGTGGCTGCACCGGACACCATCTTCGGCCGCGACTACAACGAGGCCCTGATCCACCAGCTCGTGGTGGCCTATCAGGCAAACGCTCGCAGCGGCAATCGCAAGCAAAAAGACCGCGAAGAAGTGGCTCACACGACCAAGAAGCCATGGCGTCAAAAAGGCACGGGCCGTGCGCGAGCAGGTATGTCGTCCTCGCCGATCTGGCGCGGAGGCGGTCGGGCCTTCCCGAACTCGCCTGAAGAGAATTTCTCGCACAAGGTCAACAAAAAAATGTACCGCGCCGGTGTCTGCGCGATCCTGTCGCAGCTGGCACGCGAAGGCCGTCTGTCCGTGATCGAGGGCCTCTCTGTTGAGGCGCCGAAGACTAAGCTGCTGGCACAGAAGCTTAAGACCATGGGACTGGATTCCGTGCTCGTCATCACCGATAGCCTGGACGAGAACCTGTTGCTCGCATCGCGCAATCTGCCCAACGTGCTGATTTGCGAACCGCGTCAGGCTGATCCTGTGTCGCTGGTCTTCTTCAAGAAAGTGCTGATCACTAAACCGGCACTGGCAAAGATCGAGGAGATGCTGGCATGAGCGCTGTCATCAAACACACTGAAGAGCGCCTGATGAAGGTGCTGCTCGCTCCGGTCATTTCGGAGAAGGCGACTTTCGTAGCAGAGAAGAACGAGCAGGTTGTTTTTCTGGTGACGCAGGATGCCACCAAGCTGGAGATCAAGGCCGCCGTCGAGCTGTTGTTCAAGGTGCAGGTGGATTCGGTGCAGGTATCGAACCGCCAGGGCAAAGTCAAACGCGCTGGCCGTTTTACCGGACGCCGTAACCACACCCGTCGCGCGTTTGTCTGCCTCAAGCCCGGTCAGGAAATCAACTTCACTGAGGAGGCTAAATAATGGCACTCGTCAAGTTAAAGCCGACTTCGCCAGGCCGTCGCGGCATGGTAAAGGTAGTCAATCCCGATCTTTACAAGGGCCGTCCGCATACGGGCCTGATCGAAAAGCAATCGAAAAGCGCCGGTCGCAACAACAACGGTCACATCACCACCCGTCATCTGGGTGGTGGCCATAAGCAGCACTACCGTATAGTCGACTTCCGTCGCCATAAAGACGGGATCCCCGCGAAAGTGGAGCGTCTCGAGTACGACCCGAACCGCAGCGCGCATATTGCCCTGCTCTGCTATGCAGACGGCGAGCGTCGTTACATCATCGCCAGCAAGGGCATGGCGGTGGGAGATCAGCTGATGAACGGGCCTGAGGCGCCAATCAAGCCGGGCAACTGCCTACCGATCCGCAATATCCCTGTGGGTACGACCATGCATTGCGTCGAGATGATGCCCGGTAAGGGGGCACAAATTGCGCGCACAGCCGGCGCAGGTGTGGTGCTCATGGCACGTGAGGGTATCTACGCACAGGTGCGTCTGCGCTCTGGCGAGGTCCGCCGCATTCACGTGGAATGTCGCGCTACCGTGGGTGAAGTCGGTAACGGCGAACATAACCTGCGCAAGATCGGCAAGGCCGGCGCGACGCGCTGGCGTGGTATTCGCCCGACCGTTCGCGGCGTAGCGATGAACCCGATCGATCACCCGCACGGTGGCGGCGAGGGCAGGACGGCGGCAGGGCGCCATCCCGTGTCGCCGTGGGGTCAGCAGACCAAGGGCAAGAAGACGCGTCGCAACAAGCGCACGACGTCGATGATTGTCTCGCGTCGCGGTAAGAAATAAGGGGTAAGACATGGGACGTTCACTGAAAAAAGGGCCGTTTTGCGACGCCCACCTGCTGAAAAAAGTCGAGTCAGCGCAAGCCACTCGTGACAAGAAGCCAGTCAAGACCTGGTCGCGACGCTCGACCATCATGCCGGACTTCATCGGCCTGACGATCGCCGTTCACAATGGCAAGCAGCACGTGCCTGTCTACGTGTCTGAGAACATGGTTGGACACAAGCTCGGCGAATTTGCGTTGACCCGCACGTTCAAGGGTCATGCCGCCGACAAGAAGGCCAAGAAATAAGGTGCGATGATGGAAACTAAAGCTACTCTCCGCAGCGCGCGTTTGTCAGCCCAAAAGGGCCGCCTAGTTGCTGACCTGATTCGCGGCAAAAAAGTCGAGCAGGCACTCAATATTCTGACCTTCAGCCCGAAAAAAGGCGCGGTCATCATCAAGAAAGTGTTGGAGTCTGCGATCGCCAATGCCGAGCACAACGATGGCGCTGATATCGACGAATTGAGCGTCAAGACCATTTATGTCGAGAAGGGTGCTGTGCTCAAGCGTTTCACGGCGCGCGCAAAAGGTCGCGGCGACCGCATCTCCAAACAAACCTGTCACATCTACGTGACTGTCGGTAATTAAGGGAGTCACGATGGGACAGAAAATTCATCCGACAGGCTTTCGTCTGGCTGTCACACGTAACTGGGGCTCTCGGTGGTTTGCGGGTAATAGCAACTTTGCCGGAATGCTCAAGGAAGACCTGAGTGTTCGCGCCTTCCTCAAAAAGAAACTCAAGAACGCCTCCGTGGGTCGCGTCCTGATTGAGCGCCCTGCCAAGAACGCGCGCATCACGATTTTCAGCTCACGCCCGGGCGTGGTCATCGGCAAGAAGGGCGAGGACATTGAAGTGCTCAAGTCCACCTTGGGCAAGATGATGGGCGTGCCCGTGCACGTCAACATCGAAGAAATCCGCAAGCCCGAGACCGATGCCCAGCTGATCGCTGATTCGATTGCTCAGCAGCTCGAGAAGCGCATCATGTTCCGTCGTGCCATGAAGCGCGCGATGCAAAACGCGATGCGTCTTGGCGCGCAAGGGATCAAAATCATGTCGTCCGGTCGTCTGAACGGTATCGAGATCGCCCGTACCGAGTGGTATCGCGAAGGACGGGTGCCACTGCACACACTGCGTGCCGACATCGACTACGGATTTGGCGAGGCCGAGACCACCTACGGCATCATCGGCATCAAAGTATGGGTTTACAAGGGCGATCGGCTGGCCAGCGGTGAGACGCCGGTGGCTGAGGTGGCAAGTGATGATGAGCGCAAGCGCCGTGCTCCACGCCGTGAAGACGGCAAGCCCGCAGGACGTGGCACACGCACCAAGCGTGCTGAGCCAGCCGCCGCCGAGGCAGCCCCGGCCGCGCCGGCTCCGGCAGCCAAGCGAGTGCGCGCCAAAAAAGCTGTCGCTCCCGAAGCGCCGGCTGACAAAGCAGGAGAATAATCATGCTGCAACCAGCACGCAGAAAATATCGTAAAGAGCAAAAAGGCCGGAACACCGGTATCTCGCATGAGCGCGGTACGTCGGTTTCCTTTGGCGAGTTTGGGCTGAAGGCGACCGCTCGCGGTCGCATCACCGCGCGTCAGATCGAATCGGCGCGTCGTGCAATGACCCGTCATATCAAACGGGGCGGCCGCATCTGGATTCGCATCTTCCCGGACAAGCCGATTTCCAACAAGCCGGCGGAAGTCCGTATGGGTAATGGCAAGGGTAATCCGGAGTACTACGTCGCCGAGATCCAGCCCGGCAAGGTCCTGTACGAGATGGATGGCGTCGATGAGGCGCTGGCGCGAGAGGCATTTCGCCTTGCTGCTGCCAAGCTGCCCCTGTCGACCACCTTCGTCGTTCGCCAGGTCGGCCAATAAGGGAGCATCCACATGAAAGCATCTGAACTCCAGGGCAAGGACGTCACAGCGCTCAAAAAAGAGCTGAACGATCTGCTGAAAGCCCAATTCGGCCTGCGCATGCAGGTCGCGACCCAGCAGCTGCAAAACACGTCGCAGCTCAAAAAGGTTCGTCGCGACATCGCACGCGTGAAGACCGTGATCAACCAGAAGGACGGCCAATAATGAACGCGACAGACAAGCAAGCGCTCAAGCGCACACTGGTCGGTACAGTGGTCTCCGACAAGATGAATAAGACAGTAACGGTGCTGATCGAACGTCGCGTACGCCACCCGCTGTACGGCAAGATCATTGTTCGCTCGAACAAATATCACGCGCACAACGAGGGAAATGTCGCCAAGACGGGTGACACCGTAGAAATCCAGGAAGGGCGTCCGATCTCCAAAACCAAGTCCTGGACGGTTACCAAGGTCGTGCAGCAGGCGCAGGCAGTCTAAGCGCTCGCCCACTGGTACTTGCGCCCCCGGGTCCACCTGAGGCATAATGTTGGGCTTTCCCGTTTCAGTGCGGGAGTCCGGTTCGGGTCCCTCCGATCCGGGCAGCGGCAGAGGTAACAACCTATAGTTTTTTATCAACCCAATCAGCGGATCCGCTTTCGGAGAGGCTGGCGGGACCAAGACTGACCGCACAAGGAGGCATCCTGCCTCCCTCGCGGGTTAAGTTGGGAAAGAGAAATCATGATTCAATCTGAGAGCCGGCTCGAGGTAGCCGACAACACGGGTGCGCAAGAAGTCATGTGCATCAAGGTGCTGGGTGGTTCAAAACGCCGCTACGCTGGCGTCGGTGACGTGATCAAAGTCACCGTCAAGCGCGCCGCTCCTCGCGGACGTGTCAAGAAGGGCGAGATCTACAACGCGGTTGTCGTGCGTACCGCCAAAGGCGTGCGTCGTCAGGATGGCTCGTTAATCCGCTTCGACGGCAATGCTGCCGTGCTGTTGAACGCCAAGCTCGAGCCCATAGGTACGCGCATTTTCGGACCGGTCACTCGTGAACTGCGCACTGAGCGCTTCATGAAGATCGTCTCGCTGGCGCCGGAAGTTCTGTAAGGAGTCGCCATGGATAAGATTCGTAAAAACGATGAAGTCATCGTCCTGACCGGCAAAGACAAGGGCAAGCGCGGTGTCGTGCAGCAGCGCGTGGATGCGCAGCACGTTGTCGTCGAGGGCATCAATGTCGTGAAAAAGGCCGTTAAGCCCAACCCGATGACGGGCGCAGTCGGAGGCATCGTCGACAAGACCATGCCCATCCACATTTCCAATGTCGCGCTATTCAATGCCGCTACTGGCAAGGGGGATCGCGTGGGTGTCAAGCTCGTCGATGGCAAGCGCGTTCGCGTTTACAAGTCCAGCGGCGAAGTTGTGAAGGCGTAAAAATCATGGCACGTCTACAAGAACTCTACAGAAACAAGGTGGTCGCTGATCTGTCCGCGAAGTTCGGTTACAAGTCGGTGATGGAAGTCCCGCGTCTAACCAAGATTACCCTGAACATGGGTTTGTCCGAGGCAGTCGCAGACAAGAAAATCATTGAGCACGCCGTCGGCGACATGACCAAGATCGCAGGTCAAAAGCCCGTCGTGACCAAGGCTCGCAAAGCGATCGCGGGTTTCAAGATACGTGAGGGTTACCCCATCGGTTGCATGGTCACGTTGCGTGGACCGCGCATGTATGAATTCCTGGATCGCCTCATCACCATCGCGTTTCCTCGCGTACGTGACTTCCGTGGCGTATCCGGCAAGGCATTCGATGGTCGCGGCAACTACAACATCGGTGTGAAAGAACAGATCATTTTCCCCGAGATCGAGTACGACAAAATCGATGCGCTACGTGGCATGAACATTAGCATCACCACGACCGCCAAGAGCGACGAAGAAGCCAAGGCGCTTCTTGCCGCATTCAAATTCCCGTTCAGAAATTGAGGTTGCCATGGCAAAACTGGCACTGATTAACCGCGAACAAAAGCGCGCTGCTCTGGTGAAGAAGTACGCCGCCAAGCGCGCCGAGTTAAAAGCCATCATCGACGATCAGTCGAAGTCGGAAGAAGAGCGTTACGAGGCTCGCCTGAAATTGCAGGCACTCCCACGTAACTCAGCGCCGAACCGTCAGCGCAATCGCTGCGCATTGACGGGTCGTCCGCGCGGCACCTTCCGCAAGTTCGGCCTCGGCCGTATCAAGCTCCGTGAGATCGCCATGCGCGGCGAAATCCCGGGTATGACCAAAGCCAGCTGGTAATAGGAGAAGATGCGATGAGTATGAGCGATCCTATCGCCGATATGCTGACGCGTATCCGTAACGCGCAAAGCGTGAACAAGTCGACCGTCGTGATGCCCTCGTCGAAGCTGAAAGTGGCCATCGCGCGCGTGCTGAAGGACGAAGGTTACATTGAACATTTCAGCGTCAGCGAAGGCAGCAAGCCTGAGTTGAACATCGAGCTGAAGTATTACGCAGGTCGTCCCGTGATCGAGAAGATCGAGCGTGTCTCGCGCCCCGGTCTGCGCATCTATCGCGGCAAAGGCGACATTCCGACGGTGATGAACGGCCTCGGGGTCACCATTGTTTCCACGCCCAAGGGCGTGATGACTGACCGCAAGGCCCGCGCAACCGGTACCGGTGGCGAGATCCTGTGCTACGTGGCCTAAGGAGGGAACGACATGTCACGAGTAGGTAAGATGCCGATCCCGCTGCCTTCCGGTGTTGAAGTCACCATCACAGCAGACAAGATCTCGGTCAAAGGCCCGCAGGGTACGCTGTCGCTTCCGCTGACCGGACAGGTTGTCGTGAAGAATGAAAACAATACGCTGACCTTCGCGCCAGCCGATGAGACCCGCGAGGCCAACGCCATGTCGGGTACGGTCCGTGCCTTGGTCAACAATCTGGTTAATGGCGTGAGCAAAGGCTTCGAAAAGAAGCTCTCTCTGGTGGGCGTGGGCTTTCGTGCTCAGGCACAGGGCGACACGCTGAATCTTTCGCTCGGCTTCTCGCATCCGGTCGTGCACCAGATGCCAGACGGGGTGAAGTGTGAGACCCCTTCGCAAACAGAAATCATCATCAAAGGCATTGATCGTCAAAAGGTCGGTCAAGTCGCTGCCGAAGTCCGCAATTACCGCCCCCCCGAGCCATACAAAGGCAAGGGCGTCCGTTATGTGGACGAAGTGGTGCTGATCAAAGAAACCAAGAAGAAGTAAGGGTTGACCATGGACAAGAAAGCATCCCGTCTGCGCCGCGCCCGACAAACGCGCGCAAAAATCGCAGAGCTGAAAGTAAATCGCCTGGCTGTTCACCGTACCAACCTGCACATCTACGCCACGATCATCAGCCCCGACGCCAAGGTGCTGGCATCCGCATCGACTGCTGAGGCAGAGATACGCAAGGAGCTGGCAGGCAAAACAGGCAAGGGTGGTAACTCGGCTGCGGCTGCTCTGGTGGGCAAACGCGTCGCAGAAAAAGCATTGAAAGCCGGTATTGCCGAGGTGGCCTTCGACCGCTCCGGTTTCCGCTATCACGGCCGTGTCAAAGCAGTTGCGGATGCAGCTCGCGAAGCCGGTCTGAAGTTCTAAGGAAGACTCATCATGGCAAAAATGCAGCAGAAAATGCAGAGCGACAAGCCGGACGATGGCATGCGCGAAAAGATGATCGCGGTCAATCGCGTCACCAAGGTCGTCAAGGGCGGCCGCATCATGGGCTTCGCCGCGCTCGCCGTGGTGGGTGACGGCGACGGCCGCATCGGCATGGGCAAGGGCAAGTCGAAAGAGGTGCCGGTCGCTGTGCAAAAGGCAATGGAAGAAGCGCGCCGCAAGATGGTCAAGGTCTCGCTCAAGAATGGCACCTTGCAGCACACGGTGCACGGTCGTCATGGTGCTTCGTCGGTGATGATGATCCCCGCAAAAGAAGGTACCGGCGTGATCGCTGGCGGTCCGATGCGTGCCATTTTCGAGGTGATGGGTGTAACCAACGTTGTTGCCAAGTCGCACGGCTCGACCAACCCGTACAACATGGTGCGCGCTACCATCGATGGCCTCTCAAAAATGAACACACCTTCAGAAATTGCCGCCAAGCGCGGCAAGACGATTGAAGAAATTCTGGGCTGAGGTGACTGACATGGCAAACACTATCAAGGTCAAGCTGGTCAAGGGTCTGATCGGCACCAAGCAATCGCATCGCGACACGGTGCGTGGTCTGGGTCTGCGCAAGATCAACTCCGAGCGCGTGCTCGAAGACACGCCCGCGGTTCGCGGCATGATCAATAAAGTCTCTTATCTCGTGAAAGTGGTGTCGTAAGCCCTGCTTGCGAACGGAGAAATCATGGAACTCAATACTATTCAACCCGCAGCAGGCGCCAAGCATGCCAAGCGCCGCGTTGGTCGCGGCATCGGTTCCGGACTAGGCAAGACCGCCGGCCGCGGTCATAAGGGCCAGAAGTCACGTGCCGGTGGTTTTCACAAAGTTGGCTTCGAGGGCGGTCAGATGCCCCTGCAGCGTAGGCTGCCCAAGCGGGGTTTCAAATCGCAGAGCAAGCCATTCAAGGCTGAGGTTCGGTTGTCTGAGCTGGAAAAGTTGCCAGTCAACGAGGTTGATGTGCTCGTGCTGAAAAAGGCCGGCATCGTCCCTGAGCTGGCCCGTGTCGTTCGCGTAATCAAGTCGGGTGATCTGACCAAGAAGCTGGTCATCAAGGGACTGATTGCGACCGCGGGAGCAAAGGCTGCGATCGAAGCGGCTGGCGGTTCGATCGAATAAGCAGGGACCAGGGCTGGGATCACGTGGCAACCTCTCCGAAACTCGCTAAAAGCGCCGCCAGCGGCTTCCCATGGGGCCGTTTGTGGTTCCTGCTGGCCGCGCTCGTGGTGTTCAGGATTGGTGCGCACATACCCGTCCCGGGCATTGACCCGGTTCAGCTGGCAGCGCTGTTCAATCAGAACCGTGGCGGTATTCTGGGCATGTTCAACATGTTCTCGGGCGGTGCACTGTCGCGCTTCACGATTTTTGCGTTGGGCATCATGCCGTACATTTCGGCGTCGATCATCATGCAGCTGCTGTCGGTCGTGTCGCCTCAGCTCGAGGCGCTGAAAAAAGAAGGTGAATCGGGTCGCCGGAAGATCACGCAATACACGCGATACGGGACACTGCTGTTGGCGACTTTTCAGGCGCTGGGCATTGCCATTGCGCTGGAATCGCAGGCACGTCTCGTGATTGATCCGGGTCTGGCTTTTCGGTTCACGACGGTGGTGACGCTGGTGACGGGCACCATGTTTTTGATGTGGCTGGGTGAGCAGATTACCGAGCGCGGCTTGGGCAATGGTATTTCGATCATCATCTTTGCGGGCATTGCTGCTGGTTTGCCGAACGCATTGGGCGGCTTGTTCGAGCTGGTTCGCACGGGCTCCATGAACGCGTTGAGCGCCATCCTCATCTGTGTGATCGTCGCGCTAGTGACCTATCTGGTCGTGTTCATTGAACGGGGTCAGCGCAAGATTCTGGTTAATTATGCGAAGCGCCAGGTAGGAAATAAGGTGTACGGCGGACAGAGCAGTCATCTGCCATTGAAACTAAACATGTCGGGCGTGATCCCGCCGATCTTTGCATCCTCGATCATCCTGTTCCCGGCGACGATCACGAGTTGGTTCACCTCAGGAAATGTGGACAGTGGATTTGTCCGTTTTTTGAAGGATCTGGCGGCTTCGCTGGCACCCGGTGAACCCATTCATGCATTGCTGTATGCGGCGGCAATTGTGTTTTTCTGTTTTTTTTACACCGCGTTGGTGTTTAACAGCAAAGAAACGGCAGACAACCTGAAGAAGAGTGGTGCCTTTGTTCCCGGGATCCGTCCGGGCGAGCAGACCGCGCGTTACATCGATCGGATTCTGACGCGTCTGACGCTGGCCGGGGCGGTGTACATCACGCTGATTTGTTTGCTGCCGGAGTTCCTGATCGCTCGTTGGAATGTGCCCTTCTACTTTGGTGGAACGTCGTTGCTGATCATCGTGGTGGTTACGATGGACTTCATGGCGCAGGTACAGAACTATGTAATGTCGCAGCAGTATGAATCGCTGCTGCGCAAGGCAAACTTCAAAGGCGGCATCTTGCCGCGCTGAGACAAAGGAATAAACGCTTCATATGTCCAAAGACGACGTGATTCAGATGCAGGGCGAGATTCTCGAAAACCTGCCGAATGCCACCTTCAGGGTGAAGCTGGAAAACGGACATGTGGTGTTAGGGCATATTTCTGGAAAGATGCGCATGAACTACATTCGCATTCTTCCGGGCGACAAGGTGACGGTAGAGCTAACACCGTATGATTTGAGCAGGGCGCGGATTGTTTTCCGTACAAAGTAATTAGAGAGTAATTAGAAGACTGAAAGAAAGAGGGCCATCATGAAAGTGCTCGCATCAGTAAAGCGGATCTGCCGCAACTGCAAGATCATCAAGCGCAAGGGCGTTGTTCGCGTGATTTGTATCGAACCCCGTCACAAGCAGCGCCAGGGTTAATTTAACGTTATTGATCGAGGAATAACGCATGGCACGTATTGCAGGGGTCAATATCCCCAACCACCAGCACACCGTGATTGGCCTGACCGCCATTTATGGCATCGGTCGCCCGCGCGCAGAACTGATCTGCGCCACCACCGGCGTTCCGACCAACAAGAAGGTCAAGGACCTCGACGATAACGAACTCGAAAAGCTGCGCGACGAGATCGGCAAGTTCATCGTTGAAGGCGATCTGCGTCGTGAGCTTTCGATGAACATCAAGCGTCTGACGGATCTCGGCTGCTATCGCGGCCTGCGTCATCGTCGCGGCTTGCCGGTACGCGGCCAGCGCACACGTACCAATGCCCGCACCCGCAAGGGTCCGCGTAAAGCCGCGCAAGCGCTGAAGAAGTAATCCTGTAGCGGATTCAAGGAAACCATCATGGCAAAATCACCGAACAACGCCGCATCCGCGCGCGTTCGCAAGAAAGTCAAGAAGAACGTTGCCGAAGGTATCGCGCATATTCACGCGTCCTTCAACAACACGATCATCACGATCACTGATCGTCAGGGCAATGCCCTGTCCTGGGCGACCTCGGGCGGTGCTGGCTTCAAAGGCTCGCGTAAATCGACCCCGTTCGCGGCCCAGGTGGCTGCCGAAGCCGCTGGCAAGGTCGCGGTCGAGTGCGGTGTGAAAAATCTCGAAGTTCGCATCAAAGGCCCCGGCCCTGGTCGTGAATCTGCCGTTCGTGCGCTCAACAGCCTCGGTATCAAGATCACCCAGATCCAGGACGTTACGCCTGTGCCGCACAACGGCTGCCGTCCGCCGAAGCGTCGTCGCATCTAAAACGTCGTGTTGCAGTACCCGCAGGTGACCCGCCTTGTCAGGCGGGTTTTGTTCTGAAGACCACTGTCTGGTAGCACGCAGACCAGACTAGCGCCTGACAGCATCGCTGCCGGGGCGTCATTTAAAAAAGGAATCAACGTGGCACGTTATATTGGACCCAAAGCCAAACTCTCCCGCCGTGAAGGCACCGACCTGTTCCTGAAGAGCGCGCGTCGCTCGCTGGAATCCAAGTGCAAGCTTGATTCCAAGCCAGGTCAGCATGGCCGTACCTCAGGCGCTCGTACTTCCGACTACGGCAATCAGTTGCGCGAAAAGCAGAAGGTCAAGCGTATCTATGGCGTGCTGGAGCGTCAGTTCCGCCGCTACTTTGCCGAAGCCGACCGTCGCAAAGGCAACACCGGCGAGACCTTGCTGCAATTGCTTGAATCGCGTCTGGACAACGTTGTCTACCGCCTGGGCTTTGCCTCCACCCGTGCAGAGGGCCGTCAGCTGGTATCGCACAAGGCGATCACCGTGAACGGCCATGTGGTGAACATCCCTTCGTATCAAGTCAAAGTCGGTGACGCGGTTGCCGTTCGCGAAAAGGCCAAGAAGCAGGTGCGTATCGCAGAAGCTCTGTCGCTGGCCGAGCAGACCGGTTTCCCGATCTGGGTGGCGGTGGATGCGAAGAAGATGGAAGGCTCGCTCAAGGCCCTGCCAGATCGCTCTGACTTCAACCAGGAAGTCAACGAATCCCTGATCGTCGAATTGTATTCACGATAATTTCCCCGGCACTGGCGTAATCACGCCAGTGCCTTTCGATATGCCATCAGCCTTATCGGTGTAACGAGCCGAGGGTATTGAAAGGACATTCATGCAAAACAATCTCTTAAAACCCCGCATCATCGAAGTCGAGCCGCTCGGCCTGGGCCACGCCAAAGTGGTGATGGAGCCCTTCGAGCGCGGCTACGGCCACACGTTGGGCAATGCGCTGCGCCGCGTGCTGCTGTCGTCGATGGTGGGCTGTGCGCCCACTGAAGTGACCATCGCGGGCGTCGTTCACGAGTATTCCTCGCTGGATGGCGTGCAGGAAGACGTGGTCGACATCTTGTTGAACCTCAAGGGCGTGGTATTCAAGCTGAACAGCCGCGATGAAGTGGTTCTGAGCCTGAGAAAAGAAGGCGAAGGTCCTGTGCTGGCGTCTGATATCGACTTGCCCCATGACGTCGAGCTGATCAATCCTGATCATGTGATCGCTCACCTGACGCCGGGTGGCAAGCTCGACATGCAGGTCAAGGTTGAAAAAGGTCGCGGCTATGTGCCCGGCAACGTGCGTCGTCTTGCTGAAGATGCCAATAAGACCATCGGCCGCATCATCCTGGATGCCTCGTTTTCTCCGGTCAAGCGCGTGTCTTACGCCGTCGACTCTGCCCGCGTCGAGCAGCGCACCGACCTGGACAAGCTGGTCATCAACATTGAGACCAATGGTGTAATCACTCCCGAAGAGGCAATCCGTCAGTCCGCGCGTGTGCTGGTAGATCAACTGAATGTGTTCGCCGCTCTGGAAGGTACCGAGACTGCCGCTGAGGCTCCCTCGCGCGCGCCGACCGTCGATCCTATCCTGCTGCGTCCGGTTGATGATCTCGAGCTCACAGTGCGTTCTGCGAACTGTCTCAAAGCCGAGAACATCTACTATATCGGCGATCTGATTCAGCGCAGCGAGAACGAACTGCTCAAAACACCGAATCTTGGCCGCAAATCGCTCAACGAAATCAAGGAAGTCCTTGCTTCGCGTGGTCTCACGCTGGGCATGAAACTCGAAAACTGGCCACCGGCTGGTCTCGACAAGTAAACCGGATAATCTCCGGCCTGAACAACACCATGCACCGGCCCGCGCAGCGCCTGAACCTCATCATAGAAGCTCAGGCCCGTCGATAGAAGAGCTGGATTGAAAACTCTGAAAAGGAAATACCATGCGTCATCGTCACGGACTCCGCAAACTGAATCGCACTTCCTCGCATCGTCTGGCGATGCTGCGTAATATGACTGTGTCGCTGCTGCGTCACGAAGCCATCAAGACCACGGTGCCCAAGGCCAAGGAGCTGCGCCGTGTCGTCGAACCCATCATCACGCTTGCCAAGCACGATACGCTGGCCAACAAGCGTCTCGCGTTCAATCGCCTGCGCGACCGCGAGATCGTCGTCAAGCTGTTTGCTGACATCGGCCCGCGTTACGCGAACCGTAACGGCGGTTACCTGCGTATTCTGAAAATGGGTTTCCGCGTTGGCGACAATGCACCGATGGCCTTTGTTGAACTGGTGGATCGCCCCGAGCACGCAGCAGACGCTGCCGCAGCCTAAGTCTGTATCGCCAGATATCGCCACAAAAGCCAGGTCAACCTGGCTTTTGTTTTTTTAGGCCCGGAATATTCGTGTCGTTTGTGGCAACATCATGAACCGAATTCGTCTCTCAGCACGCCATGTCCATCCTCCAAGTTACCGACCTGCATAAATCCTATGGTGAGGGCGTTAGCTGCGTTGATGTGATTAACGGGCTTTCTTTCAGCCTCAGGCAGGGCGAGTGCTACGGACTCCTGGGTCCGAATGGTGCAGGCAAGACGACGACGTTAAAGCTATGTCTCGGGCTGGCCGCGCCCGATCAGGGGCATATCACACTGGTCGGGCGCGACGTGCCTGTGAGTGCTCGCCTGGCGCGGATGCGGGTCGGCGTGGTACCGCAGATAGACAGCCTCGATCCGGATTTTACGGTGGAAGAAAACCTGCAGGTGTATGGTCGCTATTTCGGTTTGCGGGACCATGAGATCGCCGCTCGATTACCCTGGCTGCTCGAATTCGCCAGTCTCGCGCCGAAACGTCAAGCGCGTATCAGCGAGCTCTCTGGTGGAATGAAGCGTCGCCTGACGCTGGCGCGCGCACTGGTGAATGATCCTGACCTGATCTTCATGGATGAGCCAACCACTGGCCTAGATCCGCAAGCGAGGCATGTGATTTGGGAGCGCCTGAAAGCCCTGCTGTCTTCCGGAAAGACCATCTTACTCACGACCCATTTCATGGATGAAGCCGAGCGTTTATGCGACCGTCTGGCCGTGATCGATCATGGACGCCTGATCGCCGAGGGCGCGCCGCACGAACTGATCGCTCAGCATATCGAGCCACAGGTGCTGGAGGTGTACGGCGAGCACATCACCTCCTGGGTGCCGCAGGCGCAGGCATTGGCCGATCGCGTCGAGATCAGCGGCGACACCGTGTTCTGCTATGTTCGCAATGCAGACCCGGTGTTGCAGAATCTGGCCGGGATGAGAGAGCTGCGCTATCTGCATCGTCCGGCCAATCTCGAAGATGTGTTTCTGAAGTTGACCGGTCGAGAGATGCGGGACTGAGCGAACAGATGTCGCGATTTTATCTTCCTCCGGCACTCAGCCTGCGCTTCGTTCCCGTCTGGCGTCGCAACTTCCTGGTATGGCGCAAGCTGGCCATCGCCAGCGTGATCGGCAATATTGCTGAACCTATGATCACCCTGATCGCCTTTGGTTATGGGCTGGGTAGCCTGCTCCAGCAAGTCGACGGTATACCCTATATAGAATTTCTGGCCAGCGGATCCATCGCCATGTCAGTGATGATGGCTGCCTCATTCGAGGCCTTGTATTCCGCGTTCTCACGCATGCACGTGCAAAAGACCTGGGACGCATTGATGAATACCCCACTCTCGCTGGACGACATCGTGTTGGCCGAGATGTTGTGGGCAGCGAGCAAGGCCATGATTTCCGGGCTGGCCATTCTGCTGGTGTTGTTCACGTTGGGCATTGGCCTGCATCCGACCACGTTACTCGTTCCTCCAGTGCTTTTTCTGGTCGGGATGACCTTTGCCTCCATCGCGCTCATCACCAATGCGATTGCTCGTGGCTATGATTTTTTTACGTATTACTTCACTTTGGTGCTGACGCCGATGATCTTTTTATCGGGCGTCTACTACCCGGCACGCCAGTTACCCGGTTGGTTGCAGGCGGCCACCGATATCTTGCCCCTGGGCGTCGCTGTTCAGCTTGTGCGACCATTGCTCTTGGGCCGCTTACCTGAGGGCGCGGGCGGGCAGGTGCTGGTGCTGGTCGCTTATTGCGTTGCAGGTTTCTACATCGCGACGGTGCTGACCCGTCGCCGCTTGCTCCGATAAATTACCAACGATCCTCATGGAACAGATGTTACTGGTGCTGACCAATCTTCCAGACCTCGACTCGGCGCGTTCTCTTGCTCGCGTGCTCGTCGAGTCTCGTCTTGCGGCTTGCGTTAATCTGATGCCCGGTGTGCAATCGGTCTACCGATGGCAAGGCGAGATCGAGCAGGCAAGCGAGATCACGCTCCTGATCAAGACCACGCAAAGACATTATGCGCCGCTGCAGCAGACTATTCTGAGCCAGCATCCTTATGAGCTTCCCGAAGTGATTGCGCTGCCGGTATCCGACGGTTACGCACCGTACCTTCGTTGGGTGGCGACCGAAACCGCATCAGATGATCATGCATAAGCACTTCCGCCAGCTGCTCGCTTTGCCTCTGATGATGCTGACGCTAGCAGCCTCAGCGCTGTCTCAAGATGATTTTCTGACGCCAGAGAAGGCATTTCAGATCAGCGCCCACATGGCCGATTCGAAAACCGTCATCGTGAGCCTGCAGATCGCCGACGGTTACTACGTGTACCGCGATCGGCTGGGCTTCAAGGCCGAGGGCGCCACGCTGGGCAAGCCGACTATCCCACGCGGCAAGATCAAGTTCGATCCGAATTTTGACAAAGACGTCGAAACCCTTCGTCAGCGCATTGATATACCCATCGCTGTGCAGGCTGCGGAATCCTTCACGTTAACGGTGGCGAGTCAAGGTTGCTCTGACAAAGGCTTGTGCTACGCACCGATGGAATCGACCCTGCGATTGGCAGCGCAGAGTGCCTCCGCCACCACGATGGCACAGCCTATAGCTGCCCAGCCGGCGGCGGCTGCACCACCGAACGGCGCAGCGTCAGAATCCGAGATGGGCCGCATCGAAGCATCGCTCGCCAGCGGCCGTCTGGCCGTGATCTTGCCCTTGTTCCTGTTGCTGGGTATCGGCTTGTCTTTCACCCCATGCGTGCTGCCGATGGTGCCTATCCTGTCATTCATCATTGTCGGCGAAGGGACGCAGACCAGTCGCCGACGCGCCTTTGTCTTGGCCGTGGCGTATTCGCTGGGCATGGCACTGGTGTATACCGCGCTGGGTATTGCTGCCGGGTTGGTTGGTGAAGGCTTGTCTGCGGCACTGCAAAGCCCGGTCTTGCTGACCGCATTTGCGCTGCTGATGGTCGTGCTGTCATTATCGATGTTCGATATCTACCAGCTGCAAGCTCCTGCCTCCGTGCAGCTGATGCTGACGCGCTTCTCCGAGAAACAACAGGGTGGCAAACTGATTGGCGTTTTTGTGATGGGTGCAATCTCTGCACTGATCGTCGGTCCGTGTGTTGCGGCACCGCTCGCTGGCGCGTTGGTCTACATCAGCCAGACCCGCGACGTTCTTATCGGCGGCAGTGCGCTGTTCGCCATGGCGGCTGGCATGAGCGTGCCTTTGCTGATGGTCGGTCTGTCGGCAGGTACCCTGCTGCCACGTGCCGGTCACTGGATGCACGCGGTCAAGCCACTATTTGGTGTGCTGATGCTGGCGCTCGCCCTGTGGATGGTGAATTCGCTGATACCCGGCTGGGTGCTGATGCTGGGTTGGGGCATGCTGGGCGCAGGTTACGGCATTTTCCTGCTCAGGAGTAGCCGTCTCGGCATCATCGCCAAATTCGTCGGCCTGTTATTTGTGCTGATCGGTCTGGTGCAATGGGTCGGACTGGCCACCGGCAGTCGTGATCCCTGGGCGCCACTGGCGGGGTTCTCTGATGAGAAAATCAGCAAGACAGCGTTCAAGCGAATCAAGACGGTAGAAGCGCTGGATCGTGCGATCGCCGAGGCTGGCGGTAAGCACGTCATGCTGGATTTCTATGCCGACTGGTGCGTGTCTTGTATTGAGATGGAAAAGCTGACCTTGACCGACCCCCGGGTGCGCGAGGCCACGGATCAGATGCTATTGCTGCAAGCCGACGTTACCGCCAATGATGCAGACGACAAGGCCCTGCTCAAACGTTTTGGCCTCTTCGGTCCGCCGGGCATTCTGTTTTTTGACCCTCAGGGACAAGAACTGCGCGAGGCGCGTGTGATCGGCTATCAAAACCCGGCAAGATTTCTTGAATCGCTGCGACAGGCTGGAGCCTTGCCATCGGCTGCGCCTGACATCTCACTTTCCGCCAAATAGCCAGCGGCTATTAGCAAAGAGCCAGATTGTATTTTTCAGCGCCACTCGGGCTGGTTATAGTGCCTGTTTGCGGCTTACCACAGGAGGTTCAGATGGCAATACGACTAGGCGACACCGCGCCCGATTTTGAGCAAGACTCATCGATTGGCAAGATTCATTTTCACGAGTGGGCGGGCGACTCCTGGGTCGTGCTGTTCTCTCATCCCGCCGATTTCACACCGGTCTGCACGACCGAGCTGGGTTTGACGGCAAAACTGAAGCCCGAATTCGACAAGCGCCACGTGAAAGCCATCGCGCTGTCAGTCGATCCGGCTGACAAGCACAAGGATTGGATTAAGGATATCGAAGAGACGCAAAAGACCGTTGTCGGTTTTCCTATCGTCGCGGATGCAGACAAATCGGTATCCACGCTCTACGACATGATTCATCCGAACCAATCCGAGACGGCGACCGTGCGCTCACTCTTCGTTATCGACCCGAAGAAGAAAGTCCGCCTGATGATTACCTATCCGATGAGCACCGGCCGTAATTTTGATGAAGTGCTGCGGGTGATCGATGCGCTGCAACTGACTGATGGCTACACGGTTGCTACGCCGGGCAACTGGAAAGACGGCGATGATGTGATCATTCCGTTGTCGGTGCAGGATGAAGCAGTCATCAAGCAGAAATATCCGAAAGGATATTCATCACCGCGGCCTTATCTCCGGATTACGCCTCAGCCGAACAAATAAATCTGAGGAATGTTTTCCGACACCACGGGGATGCCAAGGGCATCCCCGTTTTTTTCATGCCTGCTTCAGCAGCCGCGCGATATCCCGCGCAAAGTAAGTCAGTACGCCATCTGCACCGGCGCGTTTGAAGCACAGCATGGCCTCCAGCATGATCTTGTCATGATCGACCCAGCCGTTCTGCGCAGCGGCTTTGATCATCGCGTATTCGCCACTGACCTGATACGCGTACGTTGGTAATCGGAATTGGTCCTTCACACGGCGCACAATATCCAGATAGGGCATGCCCGGCTTGACCATCACCATATCTGCACCTTCGGCAATGTCCAGTGCCACCTCGCGCAGCGCTTCATTCGTGTTCCCCGGATCCATCTGGTAGGTCGCTTTGCTGCCTTTCCCCAGATTGGCCGCCGATCCTACGGCGTCGCGGAAAGGGCCGTAGTAGGCGGACGCGTATTTCGCCGAATACGCCATGATGCGCGTGTAGATGTGCTTGTTCGCTTCCAGCGCTTCGCGTATCGCGCCGATGCGGCCATCCATCATGTCCGACGGCGCAACGATATCCACGCCGGCTTCGGCCTGCGCCAGCGCCTGGCGGACTAGCAGCGGCGTGGTCTCGTCGTTCAGCACATAGCCATTCGCATCCAGCACGCCATCCTGACCATGGCTGGTGTAGGGATCCAGCGCGACATCCGTCAGGATGCCCAGTTCCGGGAAGTGCTTTTTCAGTTCGCGTACTGCGCGCGGCACCAAGCCTTGCGGATTGATCGCTTCGATGCCGTCAGGGGTCTTCAGCGATGCATCAATTACCGGAAAGAGCGCGAGTACCGGAATGCCCAGCTTCACACAATCTTCAGCGACGGGCAGCAGCAGGTCAATCGACAGTCGCTCCACACCCGGCATCGAGGTGACGGATTCGCGCTGGTTTTTTCCGTCGAGGATGAAGACCGGGTAAATCAGGTCGGCGGAGGTGACAACGTTCTCTCTCATCATCGCGCGTGAGAACGCATCGCGACGCATACGCCGCATACGGATGGAAGGAAACAGAGGCTGAGGATGTGTAGACATAATGGTGTGTGAAAGGTGTTGAACTGAACCCGACATGAGGATGCCTGTGAATTTCAGCGCACGATCAGCGCAGGGATTTCCGAACTTTTCGCGCCGCCCGCCCTCAGACTGACAGGTGATTGCTCACCTCCCGCTTCTCCTCCCTGAGCGGGGCCGTTCTGCCGGAGGGTGGCTCGGCGTTGAACCCTGGAGACCTCCCCTTTCTCCAGGGGTTTTTTATGCGTTTTCTTCTGCAGGTGCGGCGTCGTTGCTGGCTGAGTCATTCAGGCCGAGCAAGTTGCGAATCTTGTCGTCCGCCGCTTCAACCCCGACGCGCTTGGTCGCTGAAAAAAGCTGAGCCGTGAAAGGAAGCGGCACGCCAGATTCGTCAACATAACTTGACAGAACCGTGTGTGCAAGTCGCAGTGCATCAGCGGCTTCGCTGCGGCTGAGTTTGTCCATCTTGCTTAATAGACAATGAACAGGCTTCCCAGTCCCCGCGAACCATTCGAGCATCTGAATATCCAGCTCGGTGAAAGGGCGCCGCGCATCCATGATCAGCACCAAGGCGACCAGCGGATCCCGCACCTGCACATAGCGGCCCAGCAGGTCTTGCCAGTGATCCTTGGCCGAGCCTGACACTTCCGCATAGCCATAACCCGGCAAGTCCACCAGAAAGGCGCGTATCTCCTCGGTGCGGGTTGGATCTTTACGATGCTGAGCGACATGCGCGCCACCGACAGAAAAGAAATTGATGTGCTGTGTGCGGCCCGGCGTCTTGGAGGCGAAGGCCAGTCGCTTTTGATTACACAGCAAATTGATCGCGGTGGATTTACCAGCGTTCGAGCGGCCAGCAAAGGCAATCTCGGGTACTTTATATTTTGGCAAATCGCCCAGTCGATTGACGGTGGTGAAGAAGCGGGCTTGCCAGAGGACGGACATAAATCGTTGCCAGAGCGGCATCGGCTAAAGAGGTAGTCTGCCATTGTAGTACAATGCCGGGCTGTATTTTGTGATCAAATTTCGGCAAAAATCTTGGTATAGACAGTGCCGCCGGACGTCACCGGCGGTGGTGGTCGACAGAACAAGAAAATCAATTTCCATTCCCGGGTGTTTGAATGAATCGTGCTCTACCCTCGTTCGTGAAGTTCGTTTCCATCGTGGCGCTGAGCTTCGCAGCGGTCGCCTTAGCGTCCGAGGATAAGGCGCAGCCTGCTGATGCCAGCAAAGGTGGCACGCTGTATGCCAGCGGTGACGCATCGCGTGGCGTCATGGCCTGCGTGGCTTGCCACGGCAACGCTGGAAACTCGAGCATCACGCAAAATCCCAAACTGGCCGGTCAGCACGCGGCTTACTTGCAGAAACAACTGCACGAATTCAAGGGCCCGACCCGCAATAACGCGGTAATGACCGCGATTGCCAAGGCGCTCTCTGATGATGACATTCGCAATTTGGCAGCCTACCTCGAGCAGCAGAAGCAGCAGCCCGGCGCTGCAAAGAACAAAAACACGGTGGAACTGGGCAAGAAGATTTACCGCGCCGGTATCGCCGAGAAAAACCTGCCGGCTTGTGCCGGCTGCCATGGCCCGAATGGCGCCGGCGTACCCGCGCAATTTGCCCGTATCGGCGGCCAGCATCAGGATTACACGGTCGCGCAGCTGACTAACTTTCGCACCGGTACACGCACTAACAATATCCAGATGACGGCAGTCGGCAAGCGCATGTCCGACGACGAGATGCAGGCAGTCGCAGACTATATTGCCGGTCTCAAGTAATCTTCAACTCGGTCAAGTCCCGAGGATTCAAACAACCGTCGACCACGAGCGACGATGAGTCAAGGGGGTGGCCGAAGCCACCCCTTTTCATTTGGCGAGCGCGCGGCCTACCGTGCGCCTGAGACAAGATAGGCACGCATTCGAGATGAGTACGAGCACGGAAGGTATTGTTCTGCAGACCCGGCGTCGCTGGCTCTCCGACATGATCGAATTGCTGTCATCCATGCGGTTCGCGATCAGTTTGCTGACGGTGATTTCCATTGCCTCGGTGATCGGCACGGTGGTGACGCAAAATGAGCCCATGCCGAATTACGTGAACCAGTTTGGCCCTTTCTGGTTCGAGATCTTCGCGCAATTTTCCATCTACTCGGTGTACTCGGCGTGGTGGTTTCTATTGATCATGGCGTTTCTGGTGACCTCCACTTCGCTATGTATCGCGCGCAATGCGCCCAAGATGATCGCCGACATGCGCAGCTGGCGCGATCAGGTGCGCGAACAATCGCTGCGCAACTTTCATCATCATATGGAATGGCAAGGTGCCGTTAGTGCACCTGACCTCGCGAGAGAAACAGCGCGTCGTGTGCAAGCCGAGGGCTTTCAGGTCAGGCTGATTCAGAAAGAGGATTCCGTGCTCGTGACGGCGAAGCAGGGTGCCGCCAACAAGCTGGGCTACATCTTTGCACATTCCGCCATCGTGATCATTTGCGTTGGCGGGCTGCTCGATTCCAATCTGCCGATTCGTGCACAGCAATGGCTGTTCGACAAGCAGCCGTTTATTGGCAACGGCATCATCGCAGAGATTCCGGCAAAGCACCGACTGAGTACCAGTAATCCCACTTTCCGAGGGAATACCTTTGTGCCCGAGGGAGCCAGCAGCCACACCACCATCTTGCCCATGAGTGAAGGCGTCATGATTCAGGAGTTGCCCTTCACCTTGCAGCTGCAGAAATTCATCATCGATTTTTATCCTACGGGCATGCCTAAGCTGTTTGCCAGCGAGGTGCTCGTCACCGACCACGACACCGGGAAGACCTTCCCCGCCACCATCAAAGTGAACGAGCCACTGGTCTACAAGGGTCTGGCGGTGTATCAGTCAAGCTTCGAAGACGGCGGCAGCCGTTTGACGCTGGTGGGGCATCCGATGAAGGGTGCGAACCATCAGAACTTTCAGGTCGAAGGCGAGGTCGGCAAATCGACGCCGTTGCTCGGCAGTTCTGGGGCCGAGTACACGATTGAATGGTCGGGTTTTCGTCCTTTTAATGTCGAGAACACCTCCGCGGCTAATGGTCAAGATGTACGCGCAGTTGATCAGAGCAAGAGCTTCAATGAAAAATTTTCAGCGACACTCGATCAGCGGCTGGGCTCTGCCGCCAGCAACAAGAAAAACAAAGACCTGAAGAATGTCGGTCCCAGTGTGCAATACAAGCTAAGAGACAAGAACGGGCAGGCGCGAGAATTCAATAATTACATGCTACCGGTCACCATCGATGGCGCAGAAGTTTTTCTGGCCGGCTTGCGTGATTCACCCGCCGAGCCATTCCGCTACTTGCGCATTCCTGCCGATGAGAAAGGTAGCATGAACGAATGGATGCGCCTGCGTGCTGCGCTGGCTGATACCAGTCTGCGCGAAAAAGCTGCGCGCCGTTATGCAGAAAAAGTCCCATTGAGTACCGGTTCGGCCATGCCGTTACGAGAGCAGCTGCAGGCGTCGGCGATGCGCAGCCTGAATGTATTTATCGGTGATAAAGAATCGACAGGCTATGTTGCTATTGCGCGTTTCATCGGCAAGTTACCGGAGGATCAGCAAGAAAAAGCAGCCGATCTCTTCATGAAGATACTCAATGGCAGCCTGTGGGAGTTGTGGCAGGTAGCGCGCGAAAAAGATGGCTTGCCGGTGATGGCGGCCGACGAAAAAAATGGTCGCTTCCTGCAGCTAGCCACGAATGCGATGGCCGATGCCTTTTTCTATGAAGCGCCCGTACTGCTGCAGCTGCAAGGCTTTGATCAGGTCAAGGCGTCGGTCTTCCAGATAACCCGGTCGCCGGGTAAGCCCGTGGTCTACCTGGGCTGCCTGCTACTGGTGCTGGGCGTGTTTGCCATGCTGTATGTGCGCGAGCGTCGGCTCTGGATCTGGGTCAGGCCCTCGGGCGATGGCCGCAGTCATGCGCTGATGGCCATGAGCTCGCAGCGCCGCAGCCTCGACTTCGACAAGGAATTCGAACGCCTCAAGGCCAGGCTGATCAGCTGATGCAGCAGCCCTGATCGCTTCCGGGGCATGCAGCACGGCAGCGAGCGCTGCACTATACTTCCCTCACTTGCCATTCAAGCGGCGTTCGAACCCATGCCTCAGACGCTGCTGCCCGGAGAGACACCATGGAACTCACACAACATCCTGTCTATGAAGACACCCCTGGGCTGCTGAAAAGCCGCAGCCTGCTTGACTGGGTCTTTGCCGCGCTGCTCGCTGCGGGTGCACTGTTCGCGCTGAACCGCTACGGCGAATTCATGGACATCTATGAAAAAGCCATCCTGCTGGCAGCGGTACCCACCTTCGTCGGCCTGGGCTGGTACTGGCGGCCGGTACGCGTGCTGATGCTGCTGATCGGTGCATTATCGATGGGCGCCATCACGCTCTACAACGGCAACCTGGACATGGCGCAGTCGCGCTTCTGGCTCAAGTATCTCTTGTCCAGCCAGTCCGCTATTTTGTGGATGAGTACGCTCCTCTTCCTGTCCACGTTGTTTCATTGGGGTGGCTTGCTCTCCCGCTCGGCAGTCGGGGCTGCGATCGGCAGCAAGCTGTGCTGGGCGGCGATACTGCTGGGCTTTACCGGAATGATGGTGCGCTGGTACGAATCGTATTTGCTGGGTGCAGATGTCGGGCACATCCCCGTATCTAACCTGTATGAAGTCTTTATTTTGTTCTGCCTCATCACGGCGCTATTCACGGTTTTCTATGAAGGTAAATACGACACCCGTCAGGTCAGCGCATTCATTCTGCTCGTTATTTCAGCCGCAGTTGGCTTCCTGCTTTGGTACATGACTAGCCGCGATGCGCATGAAATCCAGCCGCTGGTACCCGCGCTGCAGAGCTGGTGGATGAAAATTCATGTTCCTGCAAATTTTATTGGTTACGGAACGTTTGCTCTTGCCGCGATGGTGGGCATTGCCTATCTCGTCAAATCCAAAGGCGTGCTGGAGGATCGTCTGCCGTCTTTGGAGGTGCTCGACGACATCATGTACAAGGCCATCGCGGTGGGTTTTGCATTTTTCACGATTGCGACGATTCTCGGTGCCTTGTGGGCTGCTGATGCCTGGGGTGGTTACTGGTCGTGGGATCCGAAAGAAACCTGGGCGTTGATTGTCTGGCTGAATTACGCTGCCTGGCTGCACATGCGATTGATGAAAGGCTTGCGTGGACAACTCGCGGCGTGGTGGGCAGTGGTTGGATTGCTGGTCACCAGTTTCGCTTTTTTGGGCGTCAACATGTTCCTCTCAGGGCTGCATTCCTACGGTGAGCTATAGCTTGCCGGTGGGCGTTACCAGACTTACCTTACTTTGTAGACGAGTACTGCCACGGAGTACGCAATGCTAATCAGGCGCGTCCGCTTTGTCCAACCTCCTGCCTCCGAAATAACGCCCCGTCCTCTTGCCGAGTCGCGCCGACTGTTTCTCGGTCAGCTGGCGGCGGGCGCGCTCTCCGTCTCCGGGTTGCCTGTCGCATTATCCGCAGAGGGTAGTTCTCGCTCCCTGAGCGCAACGCTGAACCCCACTTACACCGCGAAAGACAAACCCACCCGTTTCGATGATGCGAGCACGTATAACAATTTCTACGAATTCGGCATGGACAAGGCCGATCCTGCCATGTATGCGGGCTCGCTCAAGACCCGTCCATGGGCCGTCCGTATCGACGGCGAGATAAAGAAACCACTGACGCTCGATCTTGATGCGCTACTGAAGCTCGCTCCGCTGGAGGAGCGCCTGTACCGTTTGCGTTGTGTCGAGGGTTGGTCCATGGCGATTCCCTGGATAGGCTATTCTTTGGCTGAACTGATTCGCAAGGTCGAGCCCACGGGTAATGCGAAGTTCATTGAATTCAGCTCGCTGGCGGATCCAGCGCAGATGCGCGGCGTGAACAGCCGTGTACTGGATTGGCCCTATGTTGAAGGC
Source organism: Oxalobacteraceae bacterium (assembly GCA_046090895.1). Lineage (GTDB taxonomy): Bacteria > Pseudomonadota > Gammaproteobacteria > Burkholderiales > Burkholderiaceae_D > Pernthalerella. The sequence continues at coordinate 26,399 of JBJTAS010000012.1, forward strand.
TTGCGGCTTGATGAGGCGAACCATCCCCTGACGCTGCTATGCCTTGGCATGTATGGGCAGGTACTGCCCAATCAGAATGGTGCGCCAGTGCGTCTGGTGGTGCCCTGGAAATACGGTTTCAAGTCTGCCAAATCCATTGTCCGCATTCGTTTTACCGAGCAGCAGCCTCGTACCGCCTGGGGCCGGGCGGCGCCAGAGGAATATGGTTTCTATTCGAATGTGAACCCCGAGGTGTCTCATCCCAGATGGTCGCAGGCGACGGAGCGTCGCATTGGCGAAGATGGTTTGTTCACGCGCAAGCGCAAGACGCTCATGTTCAATGGTTACCCCGAGGTCGGCTCACTGTACGCAGGCATGGACCTGAAAAAATTCTTCTGAATCAGTCCATGCAGATGCTTTTGCCGCAGCGCTTGCGTCATGTGAAGCTAGCGCTATTTGCAGCGGCACTCTCGCCTCTGCTACACGTCGTGTATCTCGGCGTTCAGGACAGACTGGGCGCCAATCCCATCGAATTCGTCACACGTGCCAGCGGTGACTGGGCGCTGTATTTTCTGTGTTTTACCTTGACGATCACTCCATTGCGTCGATTTACCGGGATGAATGGGTTGCTGAAATTACGGCGCATGCTGGGTCTCTACACGTTTTTTTACGCTTGCCTGCATGTCGTATGCTTCCTGTGGTTCGATCATTTTTTTGATGTGGAAGCGATGTGGCGCGATGTGCTGAAGCGACCCTTCATCACCGTGGGTTTTGCAGCCTTCGTGCTGCTGCTGCCATTGGCAGCCACCAGCCCGGATCGCATCCGCCGCTGGCTGGGTCGGCGCTGGGCTGTATTGCACCAACTGATATACCTTATCGCCGTGCTGGCAGTTCTGCATTTCTGGTGGATGAGAGCAGGAAAAAACAACCTCGCAGACCCACTCTTGTTCGGCGCCGTGATTGCGCTGTTGTTGGGATACAGGCTGGTCGATCGCTGGCACGCGTATCAGGCCTCACACCGGCCTGACTGATGACGGTTCAGATGTTTTCGAGCGCGAACAACTCGGCGGGCGTTTCCCGGCGGCGTATCAACCTGAACTGATCACCGGCGACCAGCACTTCTGCAGCGCGCCCGCGCGTATTGTAGTTGGATGCCATCGTCATACCATAGGCGCCCGCCGACATGATCGCCAGCAGATCACCCGGCTCGACAGCCAGTGCGCGCTCACGCGCCAGCCAGTCGCCTGATTCGCAGACCGGCCCGACAACGTCATACACTTGAGCAGAGGCGGTACGCTGAGCTAGCGGCAGTACACCATGCCAGGCTTCATACATCGCCGGACGCATCAAGTCATTCATCGCGGCATCCACCACGGCAAAATTCTTGCTGCCGCCATGCTTTAAGTATTGCACTTCCGTGACCAGCACGCCGGCATTGCCAACGATGGATCGACCTGGCTCGAACATCACCGTGATCGGCTTGCCGCCATGTTTTTCTGCGCGCCAGCGATCGATACGCCCAAATAAACGTGACAAATAGTCGCCAACGGCCACGGGCTGTTCGTCATCGTAGGTAATTCCGATGCCGCCGCCAATATCCAGATGATGCAGATCGATACCTGCGGCGCACAACTGATCGGCCAGTTCGATGACCTTGTCCAACGCTTCCAGCAGAGGCGCATCATCCAATAGCTGGGAGCCAATATGGCAATCGATGCCTGTCACGTCCAGATGCGGCAGCGAGGCAGCAACACGATAGGTGTCAAGCGCCTCCTCGAAGACAATGCCGAACTTGTTTTCTTTCAGCCCAGTCGAGATATAGGGATGGGTTTTTGGATCGACGTCGGGGTTCACGCGCAGCGACACGCGCGCGCGCTTGTCAACGGAACCCGCAACCTCATTTAGCCGGTGCAGCTCAGGAATGGATTCGACGTTGAAGCACAGGATGTCGTGTGACAGCGCCAGGCGCATTTCATCACGTGTTTTGCCAACGCCGGAAAAAATCACCTTGTGCGGGTCGCCACCGGCTGCGATCACGCGCTCCAATTCACCGCCAGAGACGATATCAAACCCCGAGCCCAGCTTGCCCAGAAGGTTGAGCACAGCCAGGTTGGAATTCGATTTCACTGAGTAGCAGACTAAGGCGCCTTGTTCGCCGCGGCCATGTGCGCGGCAGGCATGCGCATAAGAGAGAAAATTCTCCGTCAGGCTCGCGCTGGAGTAGACATAGACCGGCGTGCCGAACTCTGCCGCGATACGCTCGAGCGGTACGTGTTCGGCATGCAGCTTGCCGTTCGCATAAACAAAATGAGACATATCAACTCAGGGTTGCCGCGATGACGATTCTGGCTGCCCGGCACTGGGCGCTGGTGGGGTGGGGCGGGATTTGTCAGGCAGGTAGAGTGGACCCGTTTGGCCGCAGGCGTTCACACCCGCGAGAACAAACGCCGCTAGAATCATGCGCAAAGTATTCATGAGTGAGGCAGACCGAGGTGTCTGTGATAACCGGGGGAGTGTAGCATGACCGAATCCGAGTTTCTGGCGGTGGCCGGCGCGGTTCTGGATGATATCGAGACGCGGATCGAGCCAGCGGCTGATGCAGCCGGTGTCGATGTTGAATGCAGCCGTAGCGGGAATGTGCTGGAAATCGAATTCATCGATCAGGGCTCGAAGATCATCGTCAATACGCAAGCACCGATGCAAGAGATCTGGGTCGCGGCGCGTTCAGGCGGCTTTCATTTTCGTATGACGGACGGTCTCTGGCGGGATACCCGCGCTGGCACGGAGCTGTTCGCTGCGCTGTCGTCGCTGGCCTCTACGCAGGCCGGGCAATCGCTGATGCTTTGAGCGTCAGGCTACAGCACGCCGAAATCCGTGGCCGTCGAACGCGTCTTGGCGCTGAACTCTGACGCTTCTTTGGTACTGTTAGAACAGTTCGCTCTTCTGTCCTTCTTCGTGCTTGTCTGCCGGCGGTTTGGACTCTGAGGGCGATGGCGGCGTGAGGCCGATGGCACTCACGGCACCGCCACCCCCTTCGGTATATTCTGAATACACGTAATCACCACCGGCTGTCGTGATCCCCGACGGCAGTTCGCGCTCCTGCGCAGACAGTCCCTGCAAGGCTTTCTGCATGTAGCCTATCCATATCGGCAGCGCCAGCCCGCCACCTGTTTCGCGGTTACCCAGATTCTTTGGTTTGTCAAAACCTATCCACGCCACACCAACCAGCTTGGGGTGATAGCCGGCGAACCAGGCATCAATGGAATCATTCGTGGTGCCCGTCTTGCCAGCGATGTCGTTGCGCTTGAGTGATAACGCACGGGTCGCTGTGCCATGCCGGATCACGTCTTTTAGCATGCTGTCGACCAGAAAAGCGTTGCGTGCATCGATGACGCGCAGACTGTCATCGCCCGCTTTTTCCGGATTGACCTGAAACAGCGTCTTGCCGTTGTTGTCGGTGATTTTCGAGATCAGATAAGGATTGATCTTGAAGCCACCATTGGCAAATACCGCGTAAGCACCAGCCAGCTGCAACGGCGTGACTGCGCCAGCGCCTAGCGCCAGCGTCAGATACGGTGGATTTTTTTCCGGGTCAAAACCGAAGCGGGTGACATACTCTTGCGCATACTGCGGTCCGATTTTTTCCAGTATCCGGATCGAGATCATGTTTTTCGACTTTGACAGGCCTTTGCGCATCGTCATCGGGCCTTCGTATTTGTTGTCGTAGTTCTTTGGCTCCCACGCTTGACTCCCCGTTTGTGATGCATCGAAAGTGATTGGTGCGTCATTGATGATCGTGCCGGGTGACAGGCCTTTTTCGAGGGATGCTGAATAAATGAAAGGCTTGAAGGAAGAGCCTGGCTGGCGCCATGCCTGTGTCACGTGATTGAATTTGTTGCGATTGAAGTCGAATCCGCCGATCAGCGCGCGTATGGCGCCATCCTCGGCACTGGCCGACACAAAAGCTGATTCCACTTCGGGTAGCTGAATGATGGACCAGCCCTGGCCTTCCTGCATCACGCGGATAATCGCGCCGCGGCGAATGCGCTTGTTTGTGGGGACTTTGTCGGTCAGCGAGCTTGCCGCTTGCCCAAGTCCGGTCTCCTGGACGGTGATTTCCTCGCCGGAGGCCAGCAGCGCGCGAATGCTCTTGGGCGTTGCAGTCAGCACGACGGCGGCGACAATGCCATCGCTGTCGGGATGCTCGGCCAGCTCGGATTCGATTGCGGCTTCGGCTTCGCCTTTGTCCGCCGGGATCTCCATGTAGCCTTCAGGCCCGCGATAGGGTTGACGTTTTTCATAGTCGAGCACGCCGCGCCGCAGCGCAAGGTAGGCAGCATCCTGATCGGATTTCGTGATCGTCGTGAAAACGTTCAACCCGCGCGTGTAGGTGTCCTCCTTGAACTGCTCATAGACCATCTGCCGCGCCATCTCGGCGACATATTCGGCATGCACACCGAACTCGTTGCTGTCCATTTTGATTTTTAGCTGCTCGTCGCGTGCCTGCTCATATTGTGCCGTCGTGATGTAACCGAGATCATGCATGCGCTGCAGAATGTACTGCTGGCGCGCACGTGCGCGTTTGGGATTGACGACTGGATTATTTGCCGATGGTGCCTTGGGCAAGCCGGCCAGCATGGCAGCTTCCGCGATGGTGATATCCGCGAGTTTTTTTCCAAAATAGATTTGTGCAGCCGATGCAAAACCGTACGCGCGCTGACCGAGATAGATCTGGTTCATGTACAGCTCGAGTATCTGGTCTTTGGTCAGCGTTTTTTCAATTTTCCAGGCCAGCAGCACCTCATAGAGCTTGCGCTTGACGGTCTGTTCGCTGGAGAGGAAAAAATTTCTTGCGACTTGCTGCGTGATAGTCGAGGCGCCTTGGCGACTGCCACCCATTGCATTATGAATCGCAGCGCGAAGGATGCCCCAGTAGTCAACGCCCCCGTGTTCATAGAAGCGATCGTCTTCGATGGCCAGCACGGCTTGCTTCATGACTTTGGGGATGTCCTTGTAGCGAACCAGACTGCGGCGTTCCTCGCCGAACTCACCGATGAGCATATTGTCTGCCGAGAACACGCGTAGCGGCATCTTGGGCTGATAGGTGGCCAGCGAATCGATATCTGGCAGGTTCGGATAGGCCATCATCATCATGAAGCTCATCAGCAGCACACCAATAACAGCGACTCCGGTGAGCAAGCCAAACAGACTCAGGGCCAGCTTCACGGGTGCGGGCAACGCGGTGGGGCGTGGACCTGGGGAGTTGTCCCCGGGTGGCGTGGGTGAGTTCATGCGGGAGGAGAAAAGCTAAGCGACAACATCGCCTGATGGCTTCCATTATAACGGCTCACCCACCCGAGAACTTCAGCGTTCGACATCAGATCGTCTGATGTTTGGGAGGCATTCGTACACGATTGCGTCAGGATTTGGCAACGAGCGTCCTGTCTCCCTTTACAGATGGAAAAGTCGCTTGTTAGCATCCGCGAGTTTTTAAAAAGGCAATGATTGCCGAGCGGGGTGGGGGTTGAAAATGATCTGGCGGCCGTGTCTTGAGTGGTTCGCGGGGAGACGAACAGCGCCTGTGCTGGGCGTTGACCTGAGCCCTGCTGCCGTGCGCGTGATTGAGCTTTCCTCTGCGGGACAGCGCTGGCGCATCGAGCGTTACTCCTGCAGGCCCTTGCCGCATGGCGCGATTCGCCAGGGAAATATCGTCCACTCATCACAAGTATCGCAAGCGCTGGCAGACGCGCTGCATGACTGCGGCACCGCGAACCGCCGTGCCGCACTGGCTTTGCCATCGAGTTTGGTCATTCGAAAGATGCTGAGCATGCCGGACGATTTGTCAGAAGAGGCGCTCGAATCCCAGATAGAAGCAGATGCGGAGGAGAGTCTGCCATTTTCACTGGATGAGCTGAGACTGGATTTTGCAGTCATCGGTCCGTCTGCCGGCGAGCAAGGCAAGAGCGACGTGATGCTGGTCGCAGCGCGCAAAGAAAAAATCGACGAACGTCTCGCGATCGCCGAGGCAGCCGGATTGCATACGGTCGCCATCGACATGGAGACACAGGCCTTACTGCAAGCGGTAACTCTGCATGATGGGAGCGCCGCAGGCAGCGCTTCTGTGGCGTCAGTGGTAGCGTCAGACCCACCGACATTGGCCTTGGTGCAACTGGGTCGGGATTCCAGCCAGTTTTCAGTGATTCGTCGGGGGCAGGTGATCTTTGAGCGAGAGCTGAGCGTCGGGTTGCATAAACTCGAGCAAGAAATCAGTCGTCGTCCCGAGCAGGCGGCCTCCTTCTCGGAGGCCTTTCACGCGACGGTGTGCCAGGAGCTGCGGCGCGCAATGCAGCTGCATGCCAGCGCCGCCGACCACACCGATATCAGCCTGCTCTTGTTGGCCGGTGCAACGGACAAGTTACCGATGCTACCGGCTGTCATCAGCGATCGGCTGTCGATGCTGGTGCAGCTGGCGAATCCGTTTGTTGGGATGGAGTTTGCGTCAGGTGTGAGCGAGCAGGTGCTGCAAGCCGATGCGTCATCTTGTCTGGTGGCCTGCGGTCTCGCCATGCTGCGCGCGCCGTCATGATTCGCTTCAATTTCCTTCCCTGGCGTGAGGATGAGCGCCGTCAGAAAACACAGGTATTCCAGCGACAGCTGGCGTTATGCGGACTGCTGGGACTGACCATCGTCTTTGTGGTCTGGTTCGTCAACGAGCGACAGCTTCAGTCGCAGGCAGAGCGCAACGCCTTGCTGAATTCTCAGATCGCCGCGCTGGATATCCGCCTGCAAGAGATTGCCAGCCTTCGGCATGACATCCAGGCACTGCAGGCGCGCCAGCGTGCGGTCGAGGCTCTTCAAGCGGGTCGCCACCAGCCAGTGCAACTGTTCCAGGCGTTAGCGGCCCGCATTCCCGAGGGGATCATGCTCAAATCTCTTACACAGGGAGACCAGTTGTCACTCTCCGGCTATGCCGTCTCAAACGCGCGTGTGTCCGAGCTTTTGCGTCATCTCGATCCGGAGCAAACCCGCCTTCCCACAGCGCAGCCAGAACTCGTCGAGATCAAATCAGCTAGCTTTGGCGAGGGCAGAGAGGCGCGCAAACTATTCGAATTCACAATTGCACTGCCCGGCACAACACCGGGATCCGTCGGAGACCGGCCATGAGCGATGCCTACGCGCGATTTGCTCGCCGTGCTGCCGCGTGGATGCAGCAATTCAGAGGCCTGCGCGACCGAGCTCCCGGCCTCTGGCCGTGGTTGCCGCGACTGGCTCTGATGCTGGCGTGTATTGCTGCGTTCATTCTCGGCGGTACATGGCTGTTGTGGATTAATCAGTGGGACGAGATCGAGCAAGGTCGTGCAGCTGAAGAAAAATACCGAATCGCGTTTCGCGAAAAAGTTCGGCAATCACAGAATCTCGAGCAGTTGCGTTCGCAAAAAGCCCGCGTGCTGGCCGAGGTGGCGACACTCGAGCGGCAATTGCCCGGTAAGGCAGAGATGGACGCCATGCTCTCCGAAATCAATCAGGCGGGAACCAGTCGCGGGCTGCAGTTTGAGCTGTTCAAACCAGGGCAGGTAAGACTCACTCAACACTACGCAGAGCTGCCGATCGATTTACGCCTGTCAGGCAGCTACCACGCGCTGGCAGGTTTTGTCAGCGATATCGCCAATCTTCCGCGCATCGTGACGGTGGATCACCTCATGATCACGCGGCAAAAAGAAAACCTCGCATTTCAGGCGGTCGCTCATACCTACCGCTATCTTGATCCGACAGAGAGCCAGCGATTTCTCGCACAAGCGTCTGAGGCCAGCAAACAGAAAGGACGTTCGCCGTGACAAGACAGCGACAAAAATCCAAGGTCTGCGCTGTGCTGTGCTTTGTGCTGGCAGGATGCAGCGGGCCCGAGGACGATGCGCTACCTGTATGGATGGAGAAAGTGCGGCACGAGGCAGCGCCAGCGCCAGCCCCTGCGCCCGATCCCCTGTTGAGAAGACCCGTTGTCTACCACCCTGCAGACTATCAGGATCCCTTTGATGCCACGAAGATCACCGCATTTAGCGGTGCGCCGGGAAGCGGGCCGCAGCCTGATTTAAAAAGAGCGCAGGAGCCACTGGAATCCTACCCCCTGGATAGTCTGCGCATGGTCGGTAGTTTGCTCAAGCACGGGCAGGCTGTTGCGCTGGTTCAGGCGGATAAGCTGATTTATCAGGTGCGCACCGGACATCACCTCGGCCAGGATCAGGGCAAAGTCATCCGTATTTCCGATACGACGATCGAGATCGAAGAAATCGTGCAGGAATCCGCAGGCACATGGACGACGCGCACAGTGCAACTCTCGATGCAAGGAAAAAAATGAGCCGCTTTTTTCATCTGTTCCCGGCCGCTGTAATGTGCCTGCTGATGTGGACCTTGCCCAAGGGAGCGGCGGGTGCAGAGCCGAATGCCATTACCGAAATCCAAGCGGTACGCGAGGGCGCGCTGCAGCAGCTAAAGCTCAGCTTCAGGCGAGCGCCTTCTGCTGAGGCATCGAACTTTTCGACAATCAACCCGCCCCGATTGGTGCTGGATTTCACAGACACACTGAATGCGACCGGCCATGCCCGACAAATACTCGATATGGGCGACTTGCGTCATGTCGATATCGTGCAGGTAGCCGGCCGCACTCGTTTGGTACTGGCATTGAAACGCTCACTGCCTTTTGCCAGTCGTGTGCAGGACAAGACGCTGATACTCAGTTTTTCAGAGGCGGCCGCGTCAGCCGCTGGTACCGCCGCCGCCAGTACCCTGGCGGCGGAACGCAATGCCCTACTGGATGTTGATTTTCGGCGGGGTACTAACGAATCCGGGCGGATCATCGTCGATTTGTCACGATCGCAGGCAGCCATCGACATCCGCCGGCAAGGACAATCGCTCGTGATTGATTTCATGAAGACCAGTCTGCCTGATGTACTGCGTCGGCGGCTCGACGTGAAAGATTTCGGCACGCCGGTACAGAGCATCAGCACGAGCGCACAAGGAGACATGGTGCGCTTACTGATCGAACCATCCGGCCAGTGGGAGCACACTGCCTGGCAAACCGACAAACGCTTGGTGGTCGAGGTGCGTCCCTTGCGGCCCGAGGATGCGAAAACGTCTGTTAACGGTCGAGGCTATCGCGGCGATAAGCTCTCATTGAATTTCCAGAATATCGACGTGCGTGCTTTGTTGCAGGTGATTGCGGATTTTACGGGTTTGAATGTCGTGGCAAGCGACAGCGTGACTGGCCAACTCACTTTACGCCTCAAGGATGTGCCCTGGGATCAGGCGCTGGATATCGTGATGCAGGCGCGAGGGCTGGATATGCGGCGAAATGGCAATGTGCTGTGGATTGCGCCCAAGGATGAGTTGCTGACCAAGGAGCGGCTCGAGCTGGAGCAGAAGGCACAAATCTCCGAACTCGAGCCTTTGGTCACCGAGACGTTTCAGCTTAATTATCAGAAGGCTGACGCCTTTCGTCAGGTATTTGGCCTCGATGGTCAGGTTGGCCGAGGAAGTATTTTGTCACGTCGCGGTAGTGCATCGGCCGAGCCGCGAACGAACAAATTGTTCGTCACCGATACGCCCAGCCGTCTTGAAGAGGTGCGCAAGCTGATACAGCTAACGGATGTCCCCACGCGGCAGGTGATGATCGAAGCGCGCATTGTCGAAGCAGATGACAGCTTCAATCGAAATCTGGGCGCGAAGCTGGGATTTGTCGATCTGCGCGCCATCAATAACAATGGACCCGCCGGCATTAATCTTTCGCACTCGACGCGGCTTGCCATCACTGGAAATTATCTAGGCGTGGGTGAACAGACGCAGCAGGCCCGAGCGACCGACAAGAGCTTCATACCCAACACGCAATTCGTTGATCTTCCTGCCAACAGTATCGGCACGGCCGCTGCCGCGAACGTCGCCGTCAGCCTGTATTCAGCCGGTGCGAGTCGTTTTCTGACCCTTGAATTATCGGCACTGGAATCCGAAGGCAAGGGCGAGATCATTTCCAGTCCGCGTGTCGTGACCGCTGATCAGCAGGCAGCGGTGATCGAGCAAGGGGAGGAAATTCCTTATCAGCAGGCGACCAGCAGTGGCGCGACATCAGTGCAATTCAAAAAAGCCAATCTGAAGCTTGAAGTCACCCCCCAGATTACGCCGGACGGTCAGATCATTCTGATGGTTGATGTCGCCAAGGACTCGCGCGGTACGCCTGTCGGCAACAGCTTCGCGATCAACACCAAGCATGTCAAGGCGAATGTTCAGGTAGAGAATGGCGGCACGGCAGTCTTGGGCGGCATTTTTACCCAGGACGAGCAGGAGAGCCGGTTCAAGGTACCGTTCTTTGGCGATATCCCTGTGATTGGTCATCTGTTTCGCAAGACCAGTCGTTCCCGCGTCCGTTCCGAGCTGCTGATTTTCATCACGCCCAGGGTAATCACGGATCCTACAGCGATGCAATGACACCATGGCGATGAAGAGTGAGTCGTCATCGTTTTGATCGAGCCAGCCTCAGCAGGCGAATGAGATAAACTGTCATTTTCCTCTGAAAATTCCGGCGTGCGTGCACGCTGCCGGCTGGCATGCTGAATTCGACAACCAATATTTTTCTGGTCGGACTGATGGGTTCGGGTAAGACCACCATCGGCAGAGCGTTGGCGAAGCGACTGAACAAGCGTTTCGTCGATGCTGATCATGAAATCGAGTCGCGCACCGGCGCTTCCATTCCTCTGATTTTTGAAATCGAAGGTGAAGATAGCTTCCGGCAGCGTGAGGCTGACGTCATCCGTGATCTGACCGCGCAGGAAGGCATCGTGCTGGCGACCGGCGGCGGTGCGGTGCTGAACGACGCCAGCCGCCGTCTGCTCAAGGAACGCGGCATCGTGGTGTATCTTCGCGCATCGGTCAGCAGCATCCTGCAGCGCACCAGTCATGATCGCAACCGTCCCTTGCTGCAGACCGCGGACCCCAAGACCCGCATTGAAGAACTGTCACAGCAGCGCGGGCCGCTGTATCAGGAAGTTGCGCACATCACGGTGGAGACGGGGCGCCCGAATGTGCAGTCGGTGGTGCAAAACATCCTTATCCAGCTTGAAAAACACCCCAGTGCCAATGACGATGTGCATGCTGCGCCTGGTGCCGAAAGCCCTGCAGGTCATTCATGAAGCCGACCACAGAAGTCTTTGCTGAACTTACAGTGGCGCTCGACGAGCGCAGCTATCCGATTGTCATTGGCCGGCACGTGCTGGAAAGCGCAGAGCTTGCGCGGCTTGTTCCCGGCAAGCGAGTGGCCATCGTCACCAACACCGTGGTCGCGCCGCTGTATCTGGAAAAATTAACTGCACTGCTGGAAGGCGCAGGTAAACGCTGCTTCGCTGTCGTATTGCCTGACGGCGAGGAAGAAAAAAACGTCGATAACCTGATGCGCATCTTCGATGCGCTGCTGCAGAACAAATGCGATCGCAAGACCACACTGCTCGCACTAGGTGGCGGTGTGATCGGTGATATGACGGGTTTTGCCGCAGCGACCTACATGCGCGGCGTGCCCTTTGTGCAGGTGCCGACCACGCTGTTGGCGCAAGTGGATTCTTCTGTCGGTGGCAAGACCGCGATCAATCATCCGCTCGGCAAAAATATGATCGGTGCGTTCTACCAGCCGCAATCGGTACTGGCCGACACCGCCACGTTGATGTCACTGCCGCCGCGCGAGTTATCTGCAGGCTTGGCCGAAGTGATCAAGCACGGCGCGATCATCGACACCGATTTCTTCCGCTGGCAGGAAGACAACATGCAAAGCCTGATGGCACGCGATGATCAGGCGCTCGCGCATGCGATCCGTCGTTCCTGCGAAATCAAGGCCGACGTGGTGCGTCAGGATGAGCGTGAGGGTGGTTTGCGCGCGATACTCAATTTCGGCCATACCTTCGGTCATGCGATCGAGGCAGGCATGGGCTATGGCGAGTGGCTGCATGGTGAGGCTGTGGGCTGCGGCATGGTGATGGCTGCTGATCTGTCGGCGCGGCTTGGTTATCTCGATCCGGCTGATCGCGACCGCATCAGCGCGCTGGTGCGCGCTGCTGGTCTGCCTGCCGTTGCGCCCGACCTGGGCATCGATCGCTGGCTGGAGCTGATGGAAGTCGACAAAAAGAACGAGGATGGCAAGATACGTTTCATCCTTCTCAAGCCGCTGGGCGCAGCGACGATCACCGGTGTGCCTTCAGATATGCTCGAAGCCACGCTCGAAGCCTGCGTCAGACACTGACCGTGAACGAAGAGGCACCGCACACTCCCATGATGCCTGACGTTGATACCCATCTCGCGCCATACGCTTCTCGCACCGCAAGCTCGCGCGGTCGCAGCTTCAGCGAGACTGTTTCGGCTACGCGTAGTGAATACCAGCGTGACCGTGATCGCATCATTCACTCGACGGCTTTTCGTCGCCTTGAATACAAGACACAGGTCTTCGTCAATCATGAAGGTGATCTGTTCCGTACCCGGCTCACGCACAGCATTGAAGTCGCGCAGATCGCTCGCTCGCTGGCGCGTAATTTGTTGTTGAATGAAGATCTCGTTGAGGCCATCTCACTGGCGCATGACCTCGGGCATACCCCATTCGGGCACGCCGGGCAGGATGCGCTGAACGCCTGCATGAAAGATTACGGTGGCTTCGAGCACAACCTGCAAAGTCTGCGCGTGGTTGACACGCTTGAGCAACGTTATGGCGCATTTGACGGGCTTAATCTGACCTTTGAGACACGCGAGGGCATACTCAAGCACTGCTCATTAACGAATGCGCAGCTGCTGGGTGAGGTAGGACGGCGCTTCCTTGAAAAAAAGCAGCCTAGTCTGGAAGCGCAGCTGGCGAACCTGGCCGACGAGATCGCCTACAACAATCATGATATCGATGACGGGCTGCGCTCAGGCCTGCTGACGGTAAGGCAGATGAGTGAGGTCAGCTTGTTCGCGCGTTACCACGCCGAGGTAGAAAAGCTTTTCCCCGGTGTCAGCGGCCGCCGGGCGATCAATGAAACCGTTCGGCGAATGATCAATGCGCTGGTCGAAGATCTGATCCAGGCCTCACGCGCGAATATTCGCGAGGCGAGCGTGAGATCGATTGAGGATGTGCGTAATGCGCCGCCGCTGATTACTTTCTCAAATGCGATGAAAGCTGAGGCTCAGGAACTTAAGCGTTTCTTGCGAAAAAATCTGTATCAACACTATCAGGTTAATCGCATGACCAGTAAGGCGCGCCGCATTGTCACTGACTTGTTCGGAATTTTTATCGCCGAGCCACAGCTTTTGCCGCACGACTATCAGTTGTCAGTTGACGATACGCTCAAGCAGGCGCGCCATGTGGCTGACTATATCGCCGGCATGACCGACCGCTATGCGATGCGCGAGTATCGCCGCTTGTTTGCGGTGGACGAGATCTGATCCAGAGGTACTGAGCGGTTTACCGCAAATCGCGCAGGGGATGTGCGTAGTCTGGCCAGGCGGGGACGAAGAAGCCCTCGACCATCGCGGTGCTGACCTCCTCCAGTGTCGCCGGATTCCAGCGCGGTGAATGATCTTTGTCGATGGCCAGTGCGCGCACGCCTTCGATGACTTCGCCATGCTCAAAGCAACGCCGGACCAGGGTGCGCTCCATGCGCAGGCAGTCGGCGATATCCATGGCTGCCGCGCGCTGCAGCTGCGATAGTGTCACGCACATCATCAGGGGCGATTTCTTTTTCATGGTCTCTAATGCTGTGAAAGCAAAATCGCCAGGGTCGGCCGCCAGCGATGCCATGATCGCGGGCACGGTGCTCGCACTAAAGTGACGTTCGATGGCATCGCGTGATGCAGCCAGCGAGGAGTCCGCAGGATAGGCTTGTGAGCCAAAGGAAGCCGCAAAGCTGCGTACCGCCTCGCGCAGATCACCTTGGGCTTCGGCGATCAGCGCATGCAATGCAGGCAGTGCGGAAGAGGGAATGAAGACGTCTGCCAGATCGGCATACAGGGCGTCGGCGGCGCCGATGATGGTGCCAGTGACGCCCAGATAGGTACCCAGCTTGCCTGTGGCACGCGAGAGAAAATGACCGCCGCCGACATCCGGGAACAGTCCAATGCCGACCTCGGGCATCGCCATCTTTGTGCGCTCGGTCACGATGCGCAAGCGGGCCTGCGGCCCCGCCTGCGCGATGCCCATGCCGCCACCCATCACGACACCATCCATCAGTGCGACATACGGCTTGGGATAGTGATGGATCAAATAATTCAGGGCATATTCTTCGGTGAAGAAATCTTCGATCTGCGCGGCGCCGCCCGTAGCACTGGCGATACCTTTCTGATGAAAGAACCGGATGTCGCCGCCAGCACAGTAGGCTTTTTCGCTGGTGCTGTGAACGAAAACAGCACGGATCGCTGCATCATCACGCCAGGCCAGCAGCGCGGCGGTCATCGCACGAACCATCTCGAGCGACAGGGAATTGAGTGCGGCGGATCGGTTCAGGCTGAGGATACCGGTGCGGCCACTGACGTGGGCTTGAACAAATTCGGTCATGTCTTGGCTCGGGCATTTGCCGACGGGCCTGCCCTGATGCTGGGTTAAAAAACCGAAGTGTATCGGTATTTATCCGGCCCAGACTCAAAATGCGGCAAGCCGGTCTTTGGTCAGCGGAAAAGGCCGGCCCAATAAAAAAGGGCGCAGATGCGCCCTGTGGGTTGTGTGACCGCCGACTTGCTCAGGCCACCTCTGTTGTCGGCCCTTCGTAGCGGCGTATGCCCTCGTGCTGATGATCCTGTATCCGTCCTTTGTGCTTGAGTACCTGACGATCCAGCTTATCCATCAGCAGATCAATGGCGGCATACATATCCTGAGCCTCGCTCTCGACATGAAAATCCTTGCCGCGCGTGTGAAGATTGATTTCGACGCGCTGACGTTTTTCTTTTTCGGTGATGCTGTCGACGGAGAGGATGACCGAGATATCGATCACATTGTCGACATGTCGCTTGATGCGTTCCAGTTTGTTTTGCACATACTCCCTCAGGGCGGGAGTCAGGTCCAGATGATGTCCGCTGATTTTCAGGTTCATACACAGCACTCCTTGGCGTAGCGTCGCTGGAGGATCCGGCACGACCGCCGGCAGCAGGCCGGACGGAACGCAGCAACGGTGAAAAAACTGGAAAAACGTTGAAAACTACAGGGACTTGCGCAGATTAACAGGCGGTATCTTGAGGGCTTCGCGGTATTTGGCGACAGTACGCCTCGCAACGACCATACCCTGTTCTGCCAGCATGTCCGTGATCTTGCTGTCGGAGAATGGATTTTTCGGGTCCTCGGCTCCTATCAGTTGTTTGATCAATGCGCGTATGGCTGTCGATGATGCCTCACCGCCGGCCTCGGTGGCTACATGGCTACCGAAGAAATATTTCAGCTCATACATGCCATGAGGCGTCAGCATGTATTTCTGCGTGGTTACCCGGGAAATAGTGCTCTCATGCAGTCCCAGTGTATCAGCAATTTCGCGCAGCACAAGCGGTCGCATCGCCACTTCGCCGTGCGAGAAAAAATTCCGTTGACGATCTACTATCGCCTGCGACACCCTCAGGATGGTATCGAAGCGCTGCCGCATATTTTTGATCAGCCACTTGGCTTCCTGCAGCTGCGATGAGAGCGAGCCCTCGCCCTTGTTTTGCTTGAGGATGTTTGCGTACATCGCATTGACCCGGAGTTTAGGCATCACCTCTCGGTTGAGACTGACTTGCCAGCCATGCCTTGCGCGTTTGACAATTACATCGGGCACAACATAATCCGATGCATCCCCGGCATAAGCCGCTCCGGGATGCGGATTGCAGCGCTTGATCACCGCCTGTGCTTCACGTAAATCTTCGTCGTCGCAATCCAATATTTTTTTCAGCTTGTTGAACTCGCGTTGCGCGAATAGTTCAAGATGGTTTTCCACCAGCGTCAGGGCCATCCGGCGGGTCACGAAAGGCACTTTTTCCATCCGCCGGATTTGTATTGCCAGGCACTCGGATGCATTACGCGCCCCTACACCCGCCGGGTCGAAGCTTTGCAAGAGCTTCAGCGCGACCATCACTTCGTCAAGCTCGATCTCCAGCGTTTCCGGCAGGCGCGCATGGATCTCATCCAGCGATTCTTCCAGGTAGCCATTGTCATCGAGTGCGTCAATCAGCAATTCCACCAGCGCGCGGTCGCGTCGGTTGTCCACGGTCACCGACAGCTGTTCCAACAGATGCTCACGCAGTGTCGATTCATGCGCTTCTAGCTGCGGCCGGCCATTGTCATCTTCCGGCGCTTTGGCTGAGCGCGAGACATCGTCGAAACTCCAGTCCGCGTCATTGCCAGCGCCGGCGTCCTCGCCGCCGCCGTCGCCCCCTTCGCTGGTGGGCGGGCCTTCATAGTTACCCTCGGGAGCATCGCCAGCTTCACCGACAGGCATGTCACCTGCCGGGGCGGACAAAGGCGCCTGACTGATCACGCCATCGCCCAGCAGGCGGACCGAATGATCGAGAGGATCATCCATGCGTTCCAGCAGGGGATTGTCCGCCAGCATGGTCTCCAGCTCCTGATGCAGCTCCAGCGTCGACAACTGCAGCAGACGAATCGACTGCTGCAGCTGAGGGGTCAGTGCCAAGTGCTGCGATACGCGAAGCTGTAGCGTTTGTTTCATGTTGAGCGCTACATCCTGAAATGTTCGCCGAGGTAGACTCGGCGCACCGATTCATTGCCGATGATTTCTTCCGGGCTGCCGGAGGCCAGCACCGAGCCCTGATTGATGATGTAGGCGCGGTCGCAGATACCCAGTGTCTCACGCACGTTGTGGTCCGTGATCAGCACACCGATGCCGCGCTCTTTCAGGAAGCGCACGATGCGCTGTATCTCGATGACGGCGATCGGATCAACACCGGCGAAGGGTTCATCCAGCAAAATGAAGCGCGGATCAGTCGCCAGAGCACGAGCGATCTCGACGCGACGCCGTTCGCCCCCCGAGAGTGACAGCGCCTTGCTGTCGCGAAGCTTTTCTATCTGCAGCTCGGCCAGCAGTGCATCCAGACGCTGCTCAATCGCTTTGCGCGACAGGGCTTTGCCGCCACGCTTTTGAAGTTCCAGCACAGCGCGAACATTGTCTTCGACCGACAGCTTGCGAAACACCGACGCTTCTTGTGGAAGATAGGACAGCCCGCGCTCGGCGCGACTGTGGATCGGGAGGCTGGAGATGCTGTCGCCATCCAGCAGGATCTCGCCGCCCTCCGAGGGCACAAGGCCGACGATCATGTAGAACGACGTAGTTTTTCCTGCGCCATTCGGCCCCAGCAAACCAACGACTTCGCCGCTGGCCACGTCTAGCGATACATCCTGAACGACTTGTCGTGCGCCATAGCTTTTTTGCAGGCCGCGAACCTTCAACATGCTGGCCGGGTTGGCGCTCATTCTTTGCCTTTCTCCTGATTGCGAGGCTGCAGCGTCGCCCGCACCCGGCCGCCCCCTGGCTTGCTTTCGCCGGAAGCGGAATTACTGACCGAGTAGAACTCGGCCCGGCTATCGTAAGAGATGAATTCACCTTCGACCTCATCGGTCACGCGCGCACCATCGAGCATTTTTACTTTTGCTTGCCTGAACAGCTTGGCCACCTCGGTCTTGGTGTCGTACTCGATGCGGTCTGCGGCGCTGCCCTCGATCCACAGATCCTTGCCCCCGTCGCGCTTTTGACGGAACTTGGTCGAGCCACCGGGCGGCGCGTAGAGCGTCGCGTACTGATGACCGGCCTGATCCTGGCGTACCAGCAGTTTGTCGGCGTGCATTACCAGTGTGCCGCGCGTGAGCACGACATTACCGATGAAGGTATTGGTTTGCTTGGCCTCGTCATAAAACATCTGGTTAGCCTCGACATTGGTCGGCTTGCTGAAGTCTGCCTTTTCAGCATAGGCGAGCCGAGTGTCGTGCAGCATGACGATCGCGGCCAATAAGGCAAGCGTGGTGAGCGTATTTTTTTTCATGGTCTGCGCATCCTGGGTAGGGTGGTTCAGCGCGGTGATTCGTAGAAACCAGTGACTCTGCTCTGCAGGGTCAACTGACGCTTGGCATTGTCCGCCACCATGCCGGTGCCAGCGAGCCGCGACTCGCCGACGCGTATCACCACCGGCCGGTCTGTTTTCACCAGATCATTATCCGGTAACGCGAGCATGTAGTCGGACTCGACCACCAGCGACTCGGCACCGCGAGTTTGCGGACGTTCCAGCCTAACCTCATCATACAAATGCAGTTCATGCTGCTGCTGGGTGATGGTGGCGCGCTGCGCCCGCAGCGTCATTGGACTGCTTTTTGCAGAGAAGCTGCGCACGGTGGGGCGCTCGATCACGCTACTGTCATCGGCCGGATAATGAACCAGCTTGCTGCCCGTGATTAGGTATTGTGCCTTGCCGTTTGGCGCGAGTCGGGTGTAGCTAAATTCTTCGATCACATAATCCGGATCAGTGCGTGCTGTTTTTGGTTGCGCTTCGTCCCCGCCGCGCAAGGCGATTTCCAGCGCCCAGAAGCTGACTGCCGCCAGCAGCGAGCCGAAGGCAAGCAGCAGCAGCGCAGGATAACGGCGGCGGGTCTGTTCACTCATGCCAGATACGGCGCCAGCGCCGCCTCGTAAGTACCCTGTGCGCGCAGGATAAAGTCACAGACCTCGCGCACCGCACCTTGCCCGCCTCCGGCTCTGGCCACGTAGTGCGCGCGGCGAACGACTTCAGGATGTCCGTTGGGCACACTGGCAGCGAAACCCACGCGAGTCATCACCGGGAGATCAATGACGTCATCGCCCATGAATCCGCAGGCTTGGTGCGGCAAGTTGGCTTCGCTGGCAGTACGTTCAAACGCCGAGCGCTTATCCTGCACGCCCTGTAGCAGCACGCTGATGCCAAGGTCTGCCGCGCGCCGGGCAACGATGGGCGACTCGCGCGCGCTGATGATGGCAGTTTTCACGCCGTTCTGTTGTAGCAGTTTGATGCCATGGCCATCCAGCACATGGAAGGTTTTGATCAGTTCGCCGTCGGGGCCGTAGCGCAGTCCGCCATCAGTGAGTACACCGTCTACATCAAAAATCATCAGCTTCACGCGGCCGGCGCGTTCGGTGACGGAGAGCGAGATGGTGTCGGCCATCAGATTACCTTGGCTCGGGTGAGATCATGGATATGCAAGGCGCCGACCAGCTTGCCATCGTCGTCGGCTACCAGCACCTGGTTGATGCGATGCTGCTCCATTAGCTCGACCGCATCCACAGCCAATTGCTGCGGGCTGACCCGGCGCGGGTTCTTGTGCATCACCTCGCTGATGGGTGTCTTTGAAAAATCCCTGCCTTGCTCGATCAGACGGCGTAAGTCGCCATCAGTGAATATGCCGAGTACCTGAAGCTGATCATCGACAATCGCAGTCATCGCCATGCCTTTGCGGGTGACCTCCAGTAGCGCGGCGGGCAGCAGCACATCGGCTGGCACGGCAGGGATTTCGCTGCCGGTGCGCATCACATCGCGCACATAGGTCAGCAGACGCCGGCCCAGCGCACCGCCCGGATGAGAGCGGGCAAAGTCTTCCTCACGAAAACCGCGCGCATCCAGCAGTGCCACGGCCAGCGCATCGCCCATGGCCAGTGTCGCGGTCGTACTGGCCGTCGGCGCCAGATTGAGGGGGCAGGCCTCTTTGGCAACGGCCACATTCAGATGAACATCGGCCAGTCGAGCCAACGAGGATTCCGGTCGGCCAGTCATCGAGATCAGTTTTGCCCCCATGCGTTTGATGACGGGCAGGATGGCCATCAGTTCTTCGGATTCCCCGGAATTCGAGATGGCGATGAAGGCATCGGCGTTTGTCACCATGCCCAGATCGCCATGCGCGGCTTCGCCCGGATGTACGAATAGCGCCGGGGTGCCGGTGGAGGCGAGCGTGGCGGCGATCTTGCGTCCGATGTGACCAGACTTGCCCATGCCCGAGACGACGACACGGCCACGGCAACCCAGAAGCAATGCGGTGGCGCGGGCAAAGTCTTCGTGCTCGTCGGAAGCAAGCCGTGCTTTCAGTGCCAGGATGGCGTCGGCTTCGATTTGGAGAGTGTCCCGGGCCAGCTGCAGCGCACGTTGCGCGCGGCTGTTGTCAAATTGCTGCGAGGATGTTTTCGCATGGGTTACACTCATGCCCAGAGTATAGCCCAATATCTAAAGCAAAAAACCTGCCAGACGCAAAAGATCGAGCCCTAGTGGTATCCCGACGCGGTGGCGATTGAATGAGCAGGAATTCCACTGATCCCCATGAATTCACCTCTGGAACTGACGCTCATCCTGCTCGTCGCCGCGGTGCTCGGCGTGGTGGCATTCCGGATGATGAATTTGCCGCCCATGCTCGGTTACCTGTCGGTGGGCATATTGATCGGGCCGCATGCGCTAGGACTCGCTGACAACAGCCAGGCGACGCACCATCTGGCCGAGTTCGGTGTGGTGTTTTTGATGTTCTCCATCGGCCTCGAATTCTCATTGCCAAAACTTAAGTCCATGCGGCGCAGCGTATTCGGACTGGGCATGGCCCAGGTCGTCGTGACCATCATGGTGACGATGCTGTGCGGTGGGCTGATGGCCAGGCTGCTGCCAAAAATTTTCGACATCGGCTGGAGTGCCTCCTTTGCGCTGGGCGGCGCGCTGTCGATGTCATCCACGGCGATCGTCATCAAGCTGTTGACCGAACGGCTGGAGCTGGAAAGCGAGCATGGCCGACGCATTGTCAGCATCTTGCTGTTCCAGGATCTGGCCGTGGTGCCGCTGATTATTCTTGTCCCAGCGCTCGCGCAGCCTGGGCCAGACATTGTCGAAGATTTATTGATCGCTGGCCTGAAAGCCTCTTTTGTTCTTTTTATTCTGCTGTACTTCGGTCAGACCCTGCTGCATCGCTGGTTTCAGATTGTCGTGCGCCGGCGCTCGCACGAATTATTCATGCTCAACCTGCTGCTGATCACGCTTGGCGCCGCCTGGATCACCGAAGTCGCTGGATTGTCGCTGGCACTGGGTGCATTTGTCGCTGGCATGCTGATCTCCGAGACCGAGTTCAGGTTACAGGTCGAGGAAGACATCAAGCCCTTCCGCGATGTCCTGTTGGGATTGTTCTTCATTAGTGTCGGGATGATGCTCGACATGGGGCTGGTCGTCGACAACCTGCTACTGGTTCTGGTGTTGCTGACGATTCCGCTGCTGCTGAAGTTCGGACTGATCGCCCTGCTCGCGCGGGTCTTTGGCGCATCGCCAGGCGTCGCCTTGCGCACGGGTCTGGGGCTTGCCCAGGGCGGTGAGTTTGGTTTTGTGCTGATCAATCAGGCTGGCGGACTGGGGCTGGTCGATCCCGGTCTGGTGCAGCTGATCCTCGCGGCCATGGTGCTGTCGATGCTGGTCACGCCGTTTGTCTTTTCAAACATGGATCGCCTGGTCATGAAACTGGCGACCAACGAGTGGATGCAGCAGTCGCTGAATCTCACCCGTATCGCGAGTCGGACCATGAAGGAAGAGCAGCATGTCATCATCGCTGGCTTTGGTCGCAGCGGCCAAAGTCTGGCCAAGCTGCTCGAAGAAGAGAGCGTTCCCTATCACGCTCTTGATCTTGATCCAGAGCGCGTGACCGAAGCGCAGAGCGCTGGTGCCGACGTGTCATATGGCGATGCCACGCGCCGCGAGAGCCTCATCGCTGCCGGCATTCACCGGGCAGCCGCGATCATCATTACCTATGCCGACACGCAGGCAGCGCTCAAGACACTGCACTTCGTTCATGAGCTCATGCCTGCTCTGCCGGCTATTGTGCGCAGTGTCGGAGAGGATGATCTGGACATCCTGCGCGCGGCGGGCGCTGATGAAGTCGTGCCCGAGACGATGGAGGGTAGTCTGATGCTGGCCTCGCACGCCTTGCTGCTCAAGGGCATACCACTGCAGCGCGTGATTCAGCGTGTGCAGGCAACGCGAAGCGAGCGTTACGCGTCGCTGCGCGGTTACTTCCATGGACAGGATGATGCCGCCGATGATGATGAGCACTTGCAGGTTCGACTGCATTCCGTTCCACTGCATGAGAAAGCCTGTGCGATTGGCTTGTCGCTCGAGCGACTGAATTTGTCTCAGCTCGGTGCCGAGATCACCGCAGTGCGGCGCGGCCGGACGCGTATTCCGTTTTCGCCCGACACCGTGCTTCAGGCAGATGACGTGGTCGTCTTGCGCGGCGCTGCGGCCGCGCTGGAGCGTGCTGAGAAGCGTCTGCTGGAAAAGTGACGCCAGCGCCCGGGCGACCGGGTAGGCTTCAGGGCGCGCTCGGAAAGTGGAGCAGAGCGATCACGCCCGTTTTTTTTCTCTCTTCGTGATCAGCATCGGCGCCAGATACTTGCCTGTGAAGCTGGCGGGATTTTTTGCCACCTGCTCCGGCGTGCCCATGGCGATGATCTGACCGCCCCCTGCACCCCCTTCGGGACCGAGGTCAACGATCCAATCAGCGGTCTTGATCACATCCAGATTGTGCTCGATGATTACCACGGTGTTGCCCTGATCACGCAAGCGGTGTATCACTTTCAGCAATAGGGCGATGTCATGGAAATGCAGACCGGTGGTGGGTTCATCGAGGATGTACAGCGTTCGTCCGGTGTCTCGCTTGGAGAGCTCCAAGGACAGTTTCACTCGCTGTGCCTCGCCTCCCGATAAGGTGGTCGCACTCTGTCCAAGACGGATATAACCGAGCCCCACATCAAGCAAAGTCTGCAGCTTGCGCGCAATCAGCGGCACAGGTTTAAAAAACACATGGGCATCCTCAACCGTCATGTCCAGTACTTCGGAAATATTCTTGTTCTTGTACTGTACTTCCAGCGTTTCGCGGTTGTAGCGCTTGCCGTGGCAGACATCACATGGCACGTAGACATCCGGAAGGAAGTGCATTTCGACCTTCAGCACGCCATCGCCCTGACATGCCTCGCAGCGACCACCTTTGACATTGAACGAAAAGCGACCTGCGGTATAACCGCGTTCTTTTGCTTGCGGCACGGTAGAGAACAGTTCGCGTATCGGCGTGAACACACCCGTGTAGGTCGCAGGATTCGAACGCGGCGTGCGGCCAATCGGCGCCTGGTCCACCGAAATGACTTTGTCGAAATGCTCGAGCCCGCTTACGCTGTCATACGGTGAGGGCTCGGCCTGAGAGCCGTACAGGTGGCGCGCGAGTAAGTGATAGAGCGTGTCATTCACCAGCGTGGATTTGCCCGAGCCAGAGACACCCGTCACACAGGTCAGCAAGCCTACGGGTAGCTCCAGCTTGACAGATTTCAGGTTGTTACCGGTGGCGCCCTTGATCACCAGCTGCTTTTTGGGATCGACGACCGTGCGTCGCTCCGGCAAGTCAATTGCCAGTGCCCCGTTCAGGTATTGCGCAGTCAATGAGTCGCGCTGCTTGACGATATCATCGAGTGTGCCCTGAGCGATCACTTTTCCGCCATGTACGCCAGCGCCTATGCCCATGTCAACGATGTGATCGGCGCAGCGAATCGCGTCTTCATCATGCTCCACCACGAGGACGGTGTTACCGATGTCGCGCAGGTGTTTGAGTGTTGCGATCAGCCTGTCGTTGTCGCGCTGGTGCAAGCCGATGGAGGGCTCATCCAGAACATACATGACACCCGTCAGGCCCGAGCCTATCTGCGATGCCAGCCGTATGCGCTGTGCCTCACCGCCTGAGAGCGTGTCCGCGCTGCGCTCGAGCGACAGATAATCAAGACCGACATTGTTCAGAAATTTCAGTCGAGAGATGATTTCCTTGATGATCCGATCAGCGATTTCTTTTTTCGCGCCCTTCAATTTGAGCTTCTCAAAAAATTCCAGTGTATCGCGCAGCGGCATCGCCGCCACCTGATAGATCGCACGCTGCTGCGAGCCGTCACCCACTTTCACGAAACGAGCCTCAACGCGCAGGCGCGCGCCATGGCACTCCGGGCATTCTTTTTCATTGATGAACTTGGCCAGC
Organism: Oxalobacteraceae bacterium; assembly: GCA_046090895.1. GTDB lineage: Bacteria > Pseudomonadota > Gammaproteobacteria > Burkholderiales > Burkholderiaceae_D > Pernthalerella. The sequence goes on from JBJTAS010000012.1 coordinate 50,406, forward strand.
TCTTCTTTAACGGCCATGGAGTCGGTTTCGTGATAGCGACGCTCGAGATTGTTGACTACGCCCTCGAAGGTATGCTCGCGAATGACCGTGCGGCCACGCTCATTGATGTAGGCAAAAGGCACCTTCTCTTTAGCAGAACCGTATAAAACGACTTGCTGCGCCTTTTCAGGCAAGTCTTCGAAAGGTGTGTCAATGTCGAATTTGTAGTGCTTGGCCAGCGAAGACAGCATCGTAAAATAAAATTGATTTCGCCGATCCCAGCCTTTTACCGCACCCGAGGCGAGAGACAAGTTGGGGAAAGCCACGATACGCTTCGGATCAAAAAATTCGATGTGCCCAAGACCGTCGCATTCGGCACAGGCGCCCATTGGGTTGTTAAACGAAAATAGCCGAGGTTCCAGTTCTTGTAATGAGTAGCCGCAGGCGGGGCAGGCAAACTTGTTCGAAAAAACCTGTTCTTTGCCGCTATCCATGTCGATCGCGATCGCCCGGCCTTCGGCAAGACGCAGTGAGGTTTCGAAGCTCTCTGCGAGGCGCTGCTTGATGTCGGCGCGGATTTTTACGCGATCGATCACGACATCAATGGTGTGCTTTTCGGTTTTTTTCAGCTTGGGCAGCGAATCCGCTTCGAAGATCTTCGCAGCACCTGTGCCGCTTTGTACGCGAAAGCGTACAAAGCCCTGCGCCTGCATCGCCTGGAACAGATCGCTGTGTTCGCCCTTGCGGTTCGCCACCACGGGCGCAAGGATCATCAGCTTGGTGTCCTCGGGCATCGCCATCACCGCATCCACCATTTGCGATACGGATTGCGCGGCGAGCGGGTTCTCAGGATGGTCAGGGCAATACGGTGTGCCGACGCGCGCAAACAGCAAACGCAGATAGTCGTGTATCTCGGTGACGGTACCGACCGTCGAGCGCGGATTGTGCGACGTGGCTTTTTGTTCAATCGAAATCGCTGGTGACAAGCCCTCGATCATGTCGACGTCCGGCTTTTCCATCAGCTGCAAGAATTGACGCGCATAGGCCGACAGCGATTCCACATAGCGCCGCTGGCCTTCTGCATACAGCGTATCAAAAGCGAGCGACGATTTTCCCGAGCCTGAGAGGCCAGTAATCACAATCAGCTTGTTGCGAGGTAAATCCAGGCTGATGTTTTTCAGGTTGTGGGTGCGCGCACCACGAATGCGAATGTCTTCCATGCAGGTATCCAGGCGATTGGAGACCGTGCGCATGTCTTTTTGCCAAAACTTCTGGCAAGTACGCACGGGTCAACCTGTTACTATAGCTGGTTTTTATTACCTGCTCAGGGTCATGCTGTTCGGCGCTTCCCAACCTTGAGATCTTTGCATTGATGTCTTCCACGATGGACGCTGCTTCGACCCGCATGAACGCCACCGAGATCCGTGCCAGCGTATCGCTGGCCTCGATCTTTGGTTTACGCATGCTCGGGCTGTTCCTGATTCTTCCCGTGTTTGCGATTCATGCGACATCCCTTCCCGGTGGTGACAATGCCACCCTGGTCGGGTTGGCCATGGGCATGTACGGGCTAACGCAAGCGATTGGGCAGATACCTTTCGGCATGGCCTCCGATCGCCACGGAAGAAAACGCATCATCATCATTGGTCTGCTGCTGTTCATCGTGGGTGCATTGATCGCCGCAGTCGATACGCATATTGTCTGGGTGATTGTCGGACGTGCGGTGCAGGGTGCAGGTGCCGTGTCCGCCGCAGTGACTGCGCTGATCGCAGATTCGACGCGTGATGAACATCGCACCAAGGCGATGGCGCTGGTGGGCGGCTCGATTGGTCTCACTTATGCAGCATCACTGGTGATGTCGCCGCTGATGTATGCCGCCATGGGGATGCGTGGCATGTTTTTGTTTGTCGCTGTGCTCGCGGCGGTGGCCATCTTGATCGTGATCTTCGTCACGCCAGCGGCCTCTCCCCGGCCGCCGGAGCGTATCTCGTTCATTGATGTGCTGCGCGATGGCGAGTTGATGCGCATGAATTTTGGCGTCTTTGCACTGCATGCCATACAAATGTCAATGTTTGTCGTACTGCCCAATGCCATGGTGGGCGCCGCTCATATGCCGGTGAGCGAGCACTGGAAAATCTACCTTCCGGTCGTGCTCGCGTCGTTTATGTTGATGCTGCCACCGATTTTTTTGGGCGAGAAACGCGGTCGGATGAAGCAAGTGTTTGTCACAGCCATCGTTCTGCTGCTGCTCGTGGAGATCGGCCTTCGGGCGGCCATCGTTCAATCGGCTTTGTCCTTCGAGTTGGTAGTGATGCTTCTTCTAGCTTTTTTTGTGGCCTTCAATATTCTCGAAGCTAGCCAGCCCTCATTGGTGTCTCGTCTAGCGCCCGCCGGCGCGCGTGGTGCAGCGCTGGGGGTGTACAACACCATGCAAGCCATAGGATTATTCGCAGGTGGTGCAGGCGGTGGTCTGATCGCGCAGTACTTCGGTGCACCTGCGGTGTTCACCGCGGGCTGCCTTGTCACAGTGGCGTGGCTTATAATTGCCTCGTCGATGAAGAACCTGCCGCGTCGCGTCAAGCAGGCCGCACCGGCGCACTGAATCAACATTCTCAGCAGTTTTTGTTTCTGTTCTTTTCTGCAATTATCAACTCATCTTCATCGCGCCGCGCTCGCACTCACAGGAGAAACCTATGGCATCGGTCAACAAAGTCATTATCGTCGGCAACCTCGGGCGCGATCCAGAAACCCGTTACATGCCCAGCGGCGATGCCATGACCAATATTGCGGTGGCGACGACCGACAAATGGAAAGACAAAGCCACCGGTGAGCAGAAAGAGGCAACGGAGTGGCACCGTGTGGCCTTCTTTGGCAAGCTCGCCGAGATTGCCGGTCAGTACCTGAAAAAAGGCTCGCAGGTCTATGTCGAAGGCAAGCTTCGTACGCGCAAATGGACTGACAAGGATGGCATCGAAAAATACTCGACCGAGATCATTGCAGACACCATGCAGATGCTGGGCAGTCGTCAGGGCATGGGGGGCGGCAGCGCGGCCATGGATGACAGTGGTTATGGTGGTAGTGCACCCTCGCGCACACCGGCTACCGCCGGCGCGTCTGCGCCTGCGAAGCGCGCGACGACCGACTTCGATGACGACATTCCCTTCTGATCGTCAAGCGTTCATCTTTGAAGGGTGTCCGCTGACGCCCCTACCTTTTCTTCTTGCGCTTGTCTGATGGCCCGCTTGCCTCGCCTGGTGGTGCGCGGCCATCTTCATCACTTGATCGCCCGCGGTCACAATGATCAGCCGATTGCGATCGACGATGCCGATTTTCAGACCTTTCTGAGCACGCTGCGTAGATCCGCTCAGCAGTCGGGTGTCGCCATTCATGCGTATGTGCTGCTGCCCAACCGTTTGCAATTGCTGGTGACGCCGTCCGACACCGAGAGCCTGGGAAAAATGATGCAGGCTATCGGCCGCCATTACGTACCTTACTTCAATGCACGGCATGGCCGCAGCGGTGGGTTGTGGGAGGGGCGTTTCCGCGCAACCGTGCTCGAGTCTGACGCCTATTTCATTCCGTGCGCACAGCTGATCGAGCAGCAGCCATGGCAGTCGGGGCTGGCCACCGAGTTGGCCGCCTACCCCTGGTCCAGTCATGCGCATCATGTCGGCATTCGCCGCGAGCCGTGGATTACTGACCATCCGGCCTACTGGGCTCTGGGCAACACGCCGTTTGACCGCGAAGCGGCCTATCAGCGCCTCTCGGAGGCCCCCCTGTCGGCGCCGCTGGTGGCAGCGATTGAGTCGGCTACTCACAAATCCTGGCCACTGGGCTCGGAAGCATTCCGGCGCAGCCTGGGCAAGCTGACCGGTCGTCGTCTGGAACCGGCTCAACGCGGTCGCCCAAGAAAGGATTCGATGGCGGAGGCGACCGCAGCCAGCGCCGGGAGTCCGGCTGACGAGACCGCCGGAGCGAGGCGCGGGAAAGCCTCGCGCTGAGTCTGGTCGATGCCATTCTCTGGGGCGAAAGCCTCACCAAATATATTCTGTCCCCAATTTAATTTGCACCGTTTTGGGTTTGCAATAAAATAGTATGCGACCCTAATTATTTTGATTGCCCTCGCTATTGCATTGCACTATCCTGCAGCCCTCACTTTTTCAGGCTGTGGAGCTACGCCATGCAAGCGCAAGGTCTTTACGATCCCAAGAACGAACATGACGCTTGCGGCGTCGGTTTCATTGCCCACATCAAAGGCCACAAGAGCCACTCCATCGTCGAACAGGGCCTGCTGATCCTGAAGAATCTCGATCATCGCGGTGCCGTAGGCGCCGATCCCTTGATGGGCGATGGCGCTGGTGTGCTGATTCAGATTCCTGATCAGTACTATCGTGAAGAGATGGCCAAGCAGGGTGTGGCGCTGCCGCCGCCGGGTGAATATGGTGTTGGCATGGTGTTTCTGCCAAAAGAAAACGCCTCACGCATGGCCTGCGAACAGGAAATCGAGCGCGCCGTGCATGCGGAAGGTCAGGTGGTGCTGGGCTGGCGTGATGTGCCAGTGAACCGCGACATGCCGATGTCGCCCACCGTTCGCGACAAAGAGCCAGTCATTCGGCAGATTTTCATTGGTCGTGGTCAGGACATCATGGTCACCGATGCGCTCGAGCGCAAGCTGTATGTGATCCGCAAATCGTCTGGCCACGCCATTCAGGCACTCAATCTCTTGCATGGCAAAGAATTTTTCGTGCCGTCGATGTCGGCGCGCACCGTCGTCTACAAGGGCTTGCTGCTCGCCGATCAGGTCGGTGTGTACTTCAGGGACCTGCAAGACCCGCGCTGTGTGTCTGCGCTCGCCCTCGTGCATCAGCGTTTTTCGACCAATACCTTTCCCGAGTGGCCACTCGCCCATCCCTACCGGCTGCTCGCGCACAATGGTGAGATCAACACCGTCAAGGGAAACTTTAACTGGATGCGTGCCCGCGAGGGTGTGATGAAGTCTGCGGTGCTCGGCGAGGATCTGAAAAAACTCTTCCCGCTGATTTACGAGGGGCAGTCGGATACTGCTTGCTTCGATAATGCCCTGGAGTTGCTGGTGATGGCGGGATATCCGATCGCGCAGGCGATGATGATGATGATTCCCGAAGCGTGGGAGAACCACACGCTCATGGATGACAATCGTCGCGCGTTCTATGAGTATCACGCTGCCATGATGGAGCCGTGGGACGGCCCCGCCGCGATGGCCTTTACCGATGGTCGTCATATCGGTGGCACGCTCGACCGTAATGGTTTGCGCCCCGCGCGTTATCTGGTGACCGATGATGATTTGGTGGTGATGGCGTCCGAGTCAGGTGTATTGCCCATTCCCGATTCAAAGATCGTCAAGAAATGGCGACTGCAGCCCGGGAAGATGTTCCTCATCGATCTGGACGCCGGGCGCATCATTGATGACAAAGAACTGAAAGACACCTTTGCCAACGCCAAACCCTACAAGCAGTGGATTGATTCGGTACGTATCAAGTTGGACGACATCGCTACCGAGGCCGAGTCGCGTGCGGAGAAAATTTCCCTCCTCGATCGTCAGCAAGCCTTTGGCTACACCCAGGAAGACCTGAAATTCCTGATGGCGCCGATGGCGGTCGGTGGCGAAGAAGCGACCGGTTCGATGGGTAATGACTCGCCGCTGGCAGTCATGTCGAACAAGAACAAGCCGCTGTACAACTACTTCAAGCAATTGTTCGCACAGGTCACCAACCCGCCTATCGATCCGATCCGCGAAGCGATGGTGATGTCGCTGGTGTCTTTCATTGGTCCCAAGCCGAATCTGCTGGACACCAACAATATTAATCCGCCAATGCGGCTTGAAGTGTCGCAGCCCATCCTCGATTACAAAGACATTACCCGACTACGCCATATCACTGAGCACACCAACGGCAAGTTCCGTTCGTTCGAACTGGATATCTGCTATCCGGTCGACTGGGGCATGGAAGGTGTTGAGGCGCGCCTCGCTTCCCTGTGCGCCCAAGCGGTCGATGCCGTGAAATCAGGCCACAACATCCTGATCCTGTCAGACCGTCATGCCGACAAGGACAACGTGGCGATTCCCGCCTTGCTGGCGACTTCGGCCATTCATCAACATCTGGTCAGCAAGGGCCTGCGCACCTCGACCGGTCTGGTGGTTGAAACCGGATCGGCGCGCGAGACGCATCACTTCGCGCTGCTTGCCGGCTACGGTGCCGAGGCAGTTCATCCCTACCTTGCGATGGATACCCTGGTCGACATGGCCAAGGGCTTGCCCGGCGAGCTCTCTGCCGACAAAGCGATCTATAACTTCCAGAAAGCCGTGGGCAAAGGTCTGCTGAAAGTCTTCTCGAAGATGGGAATCTCGACCTACATGTCGTATTGCGGTGCGCAGATTTTCGAGGCAATCGGCCTGAACAAGGCGATGGTCGAGAAGTATTTTCGAGGTACTGCCTCCAACGTGGAGGGCATCGGTGTGTTCGAAGTCGCCGAAGAGGCGCTGCGGCTGCACAAACTCGCGTTCAGCAATGATCCTGTGCTGGCGAATGCGTTGGATGCCGGCGGTGAATACGCCTTTCGCGTGCGAGGCGAAGACCACATGTGGACGCCCGATGCGATCGCCAAGCTGCAGCATTCAACGCGCTCGGGCAATTTCGGCACCTATAAGGAATATGCGCAGATCATCAACGATCAGTCCAAGCGCCACATGACGCTGCGTGGCCTGTTCGAGTTCAAGATTGATCCGGCCAAAGCCATACCGATCGACGAGGTCGAGCCTGCCAAAGACATTGTCAAACGCTTTGCCACCGGCGCGATGTCGCTGGGCTCAATCTCAACCGAAGCGCATGCTACGCTGGCCATTGCGATGAATCGTATTGGCGGCAAGTCGAATACCGGCGAAGGCGGCGAGGACGAGGCGCGCTATCGCAATGAGTTGCGCGGCATACCGATCAAGCAGGGCGACACGCTGGCTTCCATCATCGGCCAGGATCGCATCGAAAAAGATGTTGAGCTGCTCGAAGGTGATTCGCTGCGCTCCAAGATCAAGCAAGTGGCCTCGGGTCGCTTCGGTGTCACCACGGAATACCTGACCTCGGCCGACCAGATCCAGATCAAGATGGCGCAGGGCGCGAAGCCTGGCGAGGGCGGTCAGCTGCCCGGCCACAAAGTCTCTGAGTACATCGCGAAACTGCGTTTCTCGGTGCCCGGCGTGGGTCTGATTTCGCCGCCGCCACACCACGACATTTACTCGATCGAGGATCTTGCTCAGCTGATTCACGATCTGAAAAACGTAAACCCGGCCGCTGCCATCTCGGTGAAGCTGGTATCCGAAGTGGGTGTTGGCACAGTCGCAGCAGGCGTGGCCAAGGCGAAGGCTGATCATGTTGTGATCGCTGGTCATGATGGCGGTACCGGTGCGTCGCCGCTGTCCTCGATCAAGCATGCCGGTACACCATGGGAGCTGGGTCTTGCAGAAACTCAGCAAACGCTGGTGCTGAACGGCTTGCGTGGCCGTATTCGTGTGCAAACCGACGGCCAGATCAAGACCGGTCGCGACGTCGTGATCGGCGCATTGCTCGGCGCCGATGAATTCGGATTTGCGACCGCGCCACTGGTGGTGGAAGGCTGCATCATGATGCGCAAATGCCATCTGAACACCTGCCCGGTCGGCGTTGCGACTCAGGATCCCGTGCTGCGCGCTAAGTTCCAGGGCAAGCCTGAGCATGTGGTGAACTACTTCTTCTTCGTCGCTGAAGAGGCGCGCCAGATCATGGCACAGCTAGGCATACGTAGCTTCGACGAGCTGATCGGCCGCGCCGACCTGCTCGACAAGTCCCGCGCGATCAGTCACTGGAAGGCCAAAGGTCTGGATTTCAGCAAGATCTTTTATATCCCCGAGACCGGTGACGAGGCGCGCCATCATGTCGCGGTCCAGGACCATGGCCTCGACAAGGCACTGGATCACAAGCTGATCGCACAAGCCAAGCCCGCGATCGAGCGTGGCGAGAAAGTCTCCTTCATTTCGCCGATCAAGAACCTCAACCGCACTGCGGGCGCCATGCTCTCGGGAGAGGTCGCCAAGAAATATGGCCATGAGGGTCTGGCAGATGACACGATTCACATTCAGTTGCAGGGCACGGCGGGTCAATCGTTCGGTGCTTTCCTGGCGCATGGCGTGACGTTTGATCTGGTCGGCGAGGGGAATGACTATGTCGGCAAGGGCCTCTCGGGTGGTCGCATCATCGTGCGCCCGAACACGGAGTTCCGTGGTCGTGCGGTTGATAACATCATCATCGGCAACACCGTGCTGTACGGCGCCATCGCGGGCGAAGCCTTCTTTAACGGCGTCGCGGGTGAACGTTTCGCGGTGCGCAACTCGGGCGCAGTCACGGTCGTCGAGGGTACGGGCGATCACGGTTGCGAGTACATGACCGGCGGAACGGTTGTCGTGCTGGGCAATACGGGGCGCAATTTTGCGGCGGGTATGTCCGGCGGTATCGCTTATGTGTACGACGAAGAGGGCACGTTTGCCTCAAAGTGCAACATGGCGATGGTGGCACTCGATCCGGTGCTATTCGTGTCCGAGCAGGAGACTACCCTGTCCCCATCGACCTGGCATAGCCTGACTCGCGGCGGCGAGCGCCAGACCGACGAGGCCATGCTCAAGAGTTTGATCGAGCGTCACTTCAAGTACACCGGCAGCACCCGCGCGCGCACGCTGCTTGATGACTGGAGTAATGCACGCCACAAATTCATCAAGGTTTTCCCCACCGAATACAAGCGTGCACTGGGTGAGATGTCTGCGGCGGCTGGCAAGACCGCGGAAAAAATTACTGCTTAAACCGAAAAGAGATCACCATGGGTAAAGTCACCGGTTTTCTGGAATATCAGCGTCTGCAAGAGGCGAGCGAAGCGCCTCAGGCTCGTACCAAGCACTACAAGGAATTCGTGCTGCATCTGACGGATGCTGATGCGAAAGTGCAGGGCGCGCGCTGCATGGATTGCGGCATCCCGTTTTGCAATAACGGCTGCCCCGTCAACAATATCATCCCCGACTGGAATGATCTTGTTTATCACGGCAACTATCGCGAAGCCTTAGATGTGCTGCATTCGACGAATAACTTCCCTGAATTCACCGGGCGTATTTGTCCCGCACCTTGTGAGGCGGCATGCACGCTGGGTATCAACGACGATCCGGTAGGGATCAAATCGATAGAACACTTCATCATCGACAAAGGCTGGGAAAACGGCTGGGTCGTACCGCAGCCGGCGGCAATCAAGACAGGCAAGAAGGTCGCGGTGGTGGGCGCCGGTCCGGCGGGCATGGCCGCGGCGCAGCAACTCGCGCGCGCAGGTCATGAGGTGACGCTATTCGAAAAAAATGATCGCGTAGGTGGCCTGCTCCGCTATGGCATCCCGGATTTCAAGTTTGAAAAAATGCATATCGACCGCCGTGTCGAGCAGATGAAAGCCGAGGGTGTGAACTTTCGTACGAGTGTTTTGATCGGCAAAGATTTCCCCGACCAGATCATGAATCTTGCGAAAGAAATCATCTCGCCTGAGCAGCTCAAGAAAGAATTTGATGCCGTGATCGTCAGTGGCGGCGCCGAGCAGCCACGTGATTTGCCCGTGCCGGGTCGTGAGCTCGAGGGCGTGCATTATGCGATGGAGTTCCTGCCCCAGCAGAATCGTGTGAATGCCGGCGACAAGCTCAGCACGCAGATCATGGCTACCGGCAAGCATGTGATCGTGATCGGTGGCGGTGACACTGGCTCCGACTGCGTCGGCACCTCGAATCGCCATGGCGCCGCCTCGGTCAATCAATTCGAGCTCATGCCCACGCCGCCCGAGCACGAGAACAAGCCGCTGGTGTGGCCCTATTGGCCGACCAAGCTGCGCACCTCGTCTTCCCACGAAGAAGGTTGCGAGCGCGATTGGGCTGTCGCGACCAAGCGGCTGGAGGGAAAGAACGGCAAGGTCGAGAAGCTGATCGCCGCTCGCGTTGAGTGGAAAGACGGCAAGATGAGCGAAGTCCCTAACTCGGAGTTCGAGATGAAAGCCGACCTCGTGCTGCTGGCGATGGGCTTTGTATCGCCAGTGAACTCGGTGCTGGAAGCTTTCGGCGTCGACAAAGACGCGCGCGGCAATGCCAAGGCAACGACCGATGGCGAAGGCTGCTACCAGACCTCGGTGCCCAAGGTATTCGCTGCGGGCGATATGCGCCGTGGGCAATCGTTGGTCGTGTGGGCGATCCGCGAGGGCCGTCAATGCGCGCGTGCGGTGGATGAATTCCTGATGGGTTCATCGGTATTGCCGCGATAGCAAACAGTAATCAGGCGTTTTTTTTCAAGCGGGCTGGGGAGCGATCCCCGGCCCGTTTGCTTTACCGCGCCTATGAAGCTAAGTGTTCGCACACATGTCAGGATCGCGCAGGATTGTTTACAGGCGCTGCAGGCTGTCATAGCCGATCACGGGTATACCTAACTCTCTGGCCCGTCTGGCTTTGCCGCTAAGGCTATCCGGGTCGGAAGCGATGACCAGTCGTGTTTTCTTACTGACCGCTGTTGAAACGATGAGCCCGTCACGTGAAGCCAAAGCTTGGCATGCACTCCGATCCTGGTGTTCTCCCGTAGAGACTACGCGATCACACTAAGTCGAAGATGAGAATTTTGGAAGCAGTGCCTCCAAAACACCGAAGTCATTCGGCGTCAAATCGCTAGTTTTCTGTTCGCGTCAGTGTGTGCGGGTAGCTACTGTAACGCCAGTACAACACCATGAAGAAAATCACACAGCCTAACCCTGCGTCTTGTTAATGTCCGTTTCTCTGCAAAGAAGATGATTCGATCATCCTGTCTCTACAGCGACAGAGAGGCACTCATCTTGTCAGGCCGTTGGTGGTATTGCTGGTGCATGCCACAACTCTGCGCAGTGAGCGGTATGGACACCATGCCAGCGGCCTGACGAGATGAATGCTTAAAAGTACGTTGAGCGACGTAGTAAGCGATTATCGGATTGACTCAATACACGTGTGAGTCTCCTCGGGGAGGGTTTGCATGATCAACGCAAAATCAAGCGGGATGAAATATGTCTGGTGGTTCATCCTTGGTGTACTGCTGGTCGTTTCTATGTTTATCAGCCAATTCATCTGGAGAGTCTATTCATTCCAAAGCCAGTGGTCTGGTTTTGAACCGCCTGAGATGGCTGCGAGGCGGTTTACTCCTAAAGATGTAATCGGTGATCTAGGTGGAATGAGAGTCAATATTCCCAGATATTGCGCAGAGTACGTCGAATATGACGGTGATCCCGGGTTTGTGGAGAAGCGCAAATCTCTTCCCGAGCGTCTTCCTACTTCAAAGCTTCGGCATAGAGGCGCGTTTTCCGGAAATGCGTTGTCAGGACAATGAAGAAATGCGGGAGGACAGGAGGCGAAATTTTCTTAGTAGAGAAAATCCGTGGATTGGTATCACGATCAATTCTGGCGAGATCTATCCGACCCTAGGTGCGAGAGCTACCGATGCTTTGGCGAAGGCAGTTACCGAAAGCATCGACA
>JBJTAS010000013.1:0-12648 GCA_046090895.1 Oxalobacteraceae bacterium
GCTTAATGATCGGGCTCTTAAGAGTGCCAGTCAGGATTTCAATCAATTCGTCGAAGATTTTACCGCCACCCATCTGGCCGGCAGTTATGAATTTACCTCTGAGCGACTGAAGTATCGAAGGCTTGCTTGTGTAGCGGTAGCGCAATCAGTAATCGAAACTTACACGAATCTGGATACGTTATTGAAAGACGATCAACAACGATTGGCAGCAGCTCTGTTTTTGGTAAATCAATACAACCGTAGTAGAGCGAGCTGAACAGATCCTCGCACGAAGGGTAGCTCTGCGTAGCTGCTTTTTCAGCCTGAAATCAGGTTTTCCAATTTCACGGCATCCAGGCAGAACAATCGTATGCCCTCCGCCAGCTTCTCTGTCGCCAGGGCATCCTCATTCAGCGCCAAGCGGAAAGCTTTTTCATCCAGCGTCATTTTCTGGATGTTGGCGTGCGATGCCTGTTCTGGTGACAGCATACGTTCAATCGGTGCATCAGATTCGCTCAGCTTCTGCAGCAGCTCCGGGCTGATCGTCAGCAGATCACAGCCCGCCAGCGACAAAATCTGGGATGTGTTCCGAAAGCTTGCACCCATTACTTCGGTTTTGTACCCAAATTTTTTGTAGTACGCATAGATCGTCGATATCGATTGCACGCCCGGATCGTCCGCGCCAGTGTATTCCTTGCCAGTCGCTTTTTTATAACAATCGTAAATCCGGCCAACAAACGGTGAGATCAGTTGTGCGCCTGCATCGGCGGCAGCGATTGCCTGCGGCAGCGAGAACAGCAGCGTCATGTTGCAGCGAATACCTTCTTTTTCCAGAATCTCTGCCGCGCGTATGCCTTCCCAGGTAGAGGCGATCTTGATCAGCACGCGCTCTCGCGCCACACCCGCTGCTTCGTACAGGGAGATCAGGTGTCTTGCCTTGGTGATCGTGCCCTCGGTATCGAAGGACAGACGGGCGTCGGTCTCGGTAGAGACCCGACCGGGGATGATGTTCAGTATGTGCGTACCGAAAGCGATCAGCAGGCGGTCAATGATCTCCCCGGTGGATTCTCCGCGGTGTTGTTCGACGACTTCATCTAACAGGTGCCGGTACTCAGGTTTTTGCACTGCCTTGAGAATAAGCGAGGGATTGGTGGTCGCATCGCGCGGCGAGAATGCCTGCATTGTCTGAAAATCACCCGTGTCGGCGACGACGGTCGTGTATCGCTTGAGTTGCTCTAGCTGAGTCATGGTAGGCGGGAGATTAAAAATACTGCGCAGAGAGGATGGGTTACGGGTAAGGACTTGAGTGATCAGCGACAGCGCTTAAGAAAAATTTATTCAATACCACGCACTATGCACGGCGCGCCCGCGCGATCAGTCCGGTGGTCGAGGCGTCATGAGGGTGGTCTCCGGGTTTGCCTTCGAGCTCAGGGAGTATGCGCGAAGCCAGCGCCTTGCCGCGTTCCACGCCCCATTGGTCGAAGCTGTTGATGTTCCACAGCACCCCTTGCACGAAACTCTTGTGCTCATACAGCGCGAGCAGAGCACCGAGTGTTTCGGGTGTTAGCTGGTGCATCAGCACCATGTTGCTGGGATGATTACCCGGTAAAACACGGTGAGCAGGCAAGGGCAGGTTTTGTGGGTCGGTTTGCTCGTTGTGCTGATGTCCTCGCATCAAAGCCTCGGCCTGTGCAAAGCAATGCGCCAGCAACACCTGATGTTGGGCGAGGCGCGTATGTGATGGTTTCAGTACAGCGATGAAATCGGTCGGAATCAGATCGGTGCCTTGATGCAGCATCTGGAAATACGCATGCTGGCCATTGGTGCCGGTACTGCCCCAGATGACCGGTACCGTTGGCGTCGTGACCGGTAGTCCATCCCTATCTACAGACTTGCCATTGCTTTCCATTTCCAGTTGCTGGAGATGGGGAGGGAAAAGCCTCAGATCTTCATGGTAGGGCGAAATCAGCTGCGAGCCACTGCCAAAAAAGACGCGATACCACCAGCCGATCAGCCCGAGCAGTACAGGAAGGTTGCGCTCAAGCGGCGTGCTCTGAAAGTGCTGATCCATCACATAAGCGCCCGCCAGAAAAGCACGGAAATGGTCCATGCCGACCGCCATCGCGACAGATAACCCGATGGCTGACCACACTGAGTAGCGCCCACCTACCCAGTCCCAGAGCGGCAGCATGTTGTCCGGGTCGATACCAAAGTCGGTGACTGCTTGCGCGTTGACTGACACTGCCACAAAGTGCTTGGCCAGATCAGCGGGCTTGCCACTGGCAAGAAACCAGTCACGCGCGGCATGCGCATTGATCAGGGTTTCCTGGGTGGTGAAGCTTTTGGAGGCGACGATGAACAGCGTGGTCTCGGGTGAGAGCCCATTGAGCACGGCATCGATCGCATGACCATCCACGTTCGAGAGGAAGTGTGAGCGCAGGTTAGGGCTGGTGAACGGCCGCAGTGCCGCACACGCCATCGCCGGGCCCAGATCTGACCCACCGATACCGATGTTCACTACATCGGCGATGCGCTTGCCGGTGTAGCCTGTCCATGCGCCGCTGCGCACCTGCGTGGAGACGCGCTCCATCTGCAGCAGTACGCGCTGCACTTCATCACTCAGTACCTCGCCATGGTGCTCGAAGCGCTGTTCCACCGGCGCGCGCAGGAGCGTATGCAGCGCGGGACGGTGCTCGGTGGTATTCACCGGCTGGCCGCTGAACATGGCATCGCGTTGCTGCTCGAGTTTGCAGACGCGGGCAAAGGCGAGCAGTTGGTCCATCGTGCGGGCGTCGATGAGGTTCTTCGAGTAATCTAGGAACAGGCCCGCGCCTTCCGCCGAGAAGCGTTCGAAGCGCTGCGGATCCTCGCTGAATAATGAGTCCAGCCGCCACGTCTGTGCCTGACGGGCATGCATCGCCAAGGCGGAAAACTCGGGCGTTTCCGTCGGCGCGCGCGGTGCGGGTGGTTCAGTCATGGTCAAGGGGCGGGGTGACACGTTGGCTAAAACCGAGATGTTACCTGTTGGAACTTCAAATCACCGAGATTTTGCAGACCGACAGGCTGTGCAAGGTGATGGCGGGTCAGGCGATTGGACCCCACCAGAGGATAGAGCAGCTTGAGCGTTTGCAAGGCGGGCTCTGTTCGGTCTCTCTCGGCTGAAATTACTGCTGTGAAACATCATGTCGATTTGTTCGATTAACAACACTTTGTTCGACACAATGCAGCTTTTTAGTTACAAATTTATAAAAACAAGTTAAGTTTTCAAAAAATTAATATTTGTGCTGACGATCGTCATCTGATGATCCGAGGCGAGGAGGAGCAGATCTTGCAAGCATTTTCGAGCACGGTTCGCGACATGTATGCACTGGCGGAGTATGCAGCGCCCGATCAGTTTCTGGCGCAGGCCATCAATCTTCTGCAAATGTGGATACGCTTTGACGGCGCTATTTTCGGCACCGGAGAAGCCGCGCAGAAGCAGTCAGTCGCCGTGCTGGACTATCCGAGCGCGTCGCCGGGGCAGACGGTGCCTGAGTCGCTCAAGGGTGGTTCAGGGAATGCCGATGATCCTGTCGCGCGCGGCTTTCGCGAAGCGCCGCTGTCACCTTCGCGCGGTGGTGTGAAGGAGATTTATCGCAGCTCGCGCGACGGCAAAAAGGCGCGTAACCGCGCGCTGCCCGGGCCGCGCAGCTTGTCGGAAGAACTCGGTCTGTGCCACATGATGGTCCATGGTGATGATACGACGCGTGTCCGGCCAGCGCGATGGATCATCTTGTACCGTCGTCATGATGTGCGTTTTGCCGAAAGCGATGCAGCATGCCTGCACGGCTTATGGATACATCTGTCCCGTGCGCTGGCGATCAATCGCGCGCGCACGCTGGATCGGCAGGTAAGCCAGGACAAGGCACAGCCCTTCGCTACGGGTATCGTGGCGATCAGTGGTCTGATTGAAATCGCAGATCAGCGGCTGTTCGATTTGCTCGAGCGCGAATGGCCGGACTCGGCGATCGACAGTATTCCTGCGGAGGTGATGGAGACCCTGCTGAATGGCAAGACCTTCCGGGGCACGCAGATTGAGATCAGCTTGCATAGGCAGAATGGCAGCCTGCATTGCCGGGTCAGGCCGGTGGGTGTGATGGAGATTCTCACGCCCCGGGAATTTGTGGTCGCCCGGCGCTTCGCGGCGGGGATGAGCCACAAGCAAATCGCCCGTGAGTTGGGTGTCTCGCACCACACCGTGCGCAACCAGCTGGCACACCTGTATCGCAAACTTGACCTGCATGACAAGGCATCGCTCGCTCACTATCTGATGACGAACGGCTTGCCGTCATAGTTCACACGTCACCCAAAGTGCGTAGTCCGAGGCGTGCAGACGCATCCGCTACAATGACGACCTGGGTGGGCATCTGGATGCGCATCTTCATATCGTCACCTCTGGATACTCATGACACAGGACGAGCTCAAACAGGCTGTGGCGAGCGCTGCGCTCGACTACGTTGCAGAAGGTGACGTCATCGGTGTCGGCACGGGCTCGACCGCTAATTTTTTTATCGATGAGCTGGGCAAGGCCCCCGAACGCATCAAGGGCGCGGTGGCTTCCTCCGAAGCGACTGCCGCCAGGCTAAAATCCTGTGGTATCACCGTATTCGATCTCAATCAGGTCGAGCGCATATCGGTCTACATCGACGGCGCCGATGAAATCAATCATCGCGGCGCGATGATCAAGGGTGGTGGCGGTGCGCTGACGCGAGAAAAAATCGTGGCCTCGGTGGCTGACCGCTTCATTTGCATTGCCGATGGCTCCAAGCTGGTTGAGGTACTTGGAAAATTCCCGCTACCGGTGGAGGTCATACCGATGGCGAGGGCTGCTGTCGCGCGCCGGCTGGCATCGCTGGGCGCCACGCCCACACTGCGCGTCAAAGATGGCCAGCCTTACCTCACCGACAATGGCTGCCAGATTATTGATGCCGCCGGCTTAGCCATCATCGACCCGGTAACACTCGAGATGAAGATCAACGATATGCCCGGCGTGGTCAGCGTGGGATTGTTCGCCCGCAAAGGCGCGGATGTCTGTCTGCTGGGTACGGCTGAGGGCGTGAAGACCTTGATGTTCTGATGCGAAGCAGGTGTTTGCCTTGCTGATGCTTTGAGCGAGATTACTCAGCGGGAGGCACATACCCCTGGGCCTGATCCGCACCCTCGCCAAAGAAGTGCTTTTCCATCTGTGCTGCGAGATATTTGCGTGCACGCACATCGGCCAGATTCAGTCGGTTCTCATTGACCAGCATGGTCTGATGCTTCAGCCAGGCGCCCCAGGCTTCTTTGGAGACGCTCTCCCAGATTTTCTTGCCGAGGTCGCCCGGATAGGGCGGGAAGTCAAGGCCTTCGGCTTCCTTGTTTAGCTTGATGCAGTGGACCAGGCGAGTCATTCAGTTCTCCAGAAAATAAATAAGTTGGGGGCGCAGCGGCTCGCGGGTGAAGGATTACAGCTTCTTCATCAGTACCAGCGACTTGCGCTGCCAGTTGTACATGTTCTGGCGGTCTTTGGGTAGATCATCAACGCTGGCCATCACGAAGCCACGCTTGAGGAACCAGTGCGCGGCGCGTGTCGTCAGCACGAATAATTGTCTGAACCCGGCGATACGAGCGCGATTTTCCAGATGCTTGAGCAATCGCTCGCCATCCCCCTGACCCTGAGAATCCGGGCTCACCGTCAGACAGGCCATCTCGGCCATTTTCTGGGCAGGGAAAGGGTAGAGTGCTGCGCAGCCAAAGATCACGCCATCGTGCTCGATCACTGAGAAATAATCGACCTCTCTTTCGATCAACTCGCGACCGCGCTTGACCAGCGTGCCGTCGGCTTCCAGTGGTTCGATCAGGCGCAGGATACCGCCAACGTCCTCAACACTGGCTTCGCGCAGGCTTTCAAGATTTTCTGACGAGATCATGGTTCCCACGCCATCATGCGTAAAGATTTCTAGCAGTACCGAACCATCCGTTGCAAACGGAATGATATGCGCACGTGGCACGCCTGAGGCCGCTGCATCGGTGGCGGCGCGGAAGTAGTAGGCCGTATCTGCGGAGAGACAGCCCGATTCCAGTACCGCACTGGCCTGGTGGACAGAGACTTCGCGGATTTCTTCGCCAGCGGCGTCATGAATCATGGGCAGTTCGGTGATGAAGATCAGTTTGTCAGCGCGCAGCGCAGTGGCCGCAGCAACAGCGACATCTTCCATGGCCAGATTGAAGACTTCGCCGGTGGGTGAGAAGCCCAGCGGCGAGAGCAGCACCAGACCGCCGGCCTTGAGAATCGGATGGATGGTCTCGTAGGCAATTTTACGGGCCACGCCCGTGCGCTCATGATCGACGCCGTCAATGATCCCGACCGGACGGGCAACCACGAAATTGCCCGAGATAACGCGCACTGCCGCATTGGCCATCGGTGTGTTCGGCAAGCCTTGGCTGAAAGCTGCTTCGATATCGAGACGCAATTCACCGGCGGCTTCTTTTGCGCATTCGAGCGCTACCTCATCCGTGATTCGCAATCCGTCATGGAAGCGAGATTCCACCTTGCGCAAGGCCAGCTGTTCTTCCACCTGGGGCCGCGAGCCATGGACGAGTACCACCTTGATGCCCAGCGCATGCAGCAGCGACAAGTCGTGCGCGAGCACCGGCAGGGCGCCGGCTATTACCAACTCCCCGGGAAAGGCAATGACAAAGGTCTTGCCGCGAAACGCGTGGATGTAGGGCGCGACCGAGCGCAACCAGCTGACGAACTGAGTGAGGTTCTCCATGCCTCGCATTATAATTCGGCCCGCCATGCCCGCTTCCCAGCCCCCGAAAAAACAGCGGCCTGCCTCTGCCGCGGCGAACACTCCCCCCACGCCGACTCGCCACCCGCTGCCCGAGCTCAGTTTCCCGGAAGCGCTGCCCGTCTCGGGACGGCGCGAGGAGATTGCGGCGGCGCTTGCGCGTCACCAGGTCATCATCGTCTGCGGCGAGACGGGCTCCGGCAAGACGACGCAGCTGCCCAAGATCTGTTTGTCCATGGGGCGCGGCACCATGGGTCTGATCGGTCACACCCAGCCACGGCGTATCGCGGCATCCTCCACCGCGAAGCGCATCGCGCAGGAGCTGGGCTCGCCCCCGGGCATGCATGTCGGGTACAAGGTGCGCTTCAATGACACCCTGTCCGAGGGTGCCTGGATCAAGCTGATGACCGATGGCATCCTGCTGGCCGAGACACAAGGCGACCCACTGCTGAAGCAATATGACACGATCATCATTGATGAGGCACACGAGCGCAGCCTGAACATCGATTTCCTGCTGGGCTATCTGAAGCAGCTCATGCCCAAGCGTCCGGATCTCAAAGTCATCATCACGTCGGCCACTATTGATGCCGAGCGTTTTGCGCGTCACTTCGCGCGGGGTGAGCAACTGGCGCCCGTGATTGAAGTCTCGGGCAGGTTGTATCCTGTGGAAGTGCGCTATCGGCCCGTGCTCGATAGCGCGCCCAAGACCGCCAGCGTCAGCGCGCCGGCACCTCGCAACAAAGAACAGCGCGATCTGATGGATGCGATTGTCGACGCAGTCGATGAGCTCGCGCTGGTCGGGCCGGGCGATATCCTGATTTTTCTGCCGGGCGAGCGCGAGATACGTGAAGCAAGCGAGGCATTGCGCAAGCATCATCCACCGCATGTCGAGATACTGCCGCTATTTGCGCGTTTGTCGGCACCAGAGCAGGAAAAGATATTCAGGCCCACCAACGCGCGCCGCATCGTGTTGGCGACGAATGTGGCCGAGACCTCGCTCACCGTCCCTGGCATACGCTATGTGGTCGATGCGGGTAATGCGCGGGTCAAGCGCTACAGCTACCGCAACAAAGTAGAGCAGTTACAGATCGAGCCTGTCGCGCAATCGGCGGCTAATCAGCGCGCAGGCCGCTGCGGCCGTGTTGCTGCTGGTGTATGTATTCGTCTGTATGACGAACAGGATTTTTTACAACGCCCGAAATTTACAGATCCCGAAATCTTACGCTCATCGCTGGCGGCGGTGATTTTGCGGATGAAGTCGCTCCGACTGGGCGATGTCGAAGATTTCCCTTTCATCGAGCCGCCTCTCAACCGCGCGATCGCCGATGGCTATCAATTGCTGCATGAACTGGGCGCAGTCGACGAGTCACGCGAACTCACTGCGCTGGGACGTCAACTGGCGAAACTGCCGCTGGATCCGCGAGTGGGCCGCATGATGCTTGCGGGGCGCGATCATCAGTGCTTGTCCGAGATGCTGATCATCGCCTCGGCCTTGTCCGTGCAAGATCCGCGCGATCGTCCCGCGGAGGCGCAAGGTGCGGCAGACAATGCACACAAGCCATTCACTGATGACAAATCCGAATTCCAGACGTACCTGAAAATCTGGGCGTGGTTCGATGAGGCGATAGCGCACAAAAAATCTAACCGTCAATTGCAGGAGCAATGCCGGGCGACCTTCCTGTCGCAGTTACGGCTGCGCGAGTGGCGCGATGTGCATGCGCAACTCTCTACGCTGGTGCGTGAGCAGGGTTGGCGTGTCAATGAATCGCCAGCGACCTATGAGCAGCTGCATCTGGCGCTGCTGACTGGTTTACTGGGCAATATCGGTTACAAAGGCGATGAGGAGCCACATTATCTTGGTGCGCGAGGCATTCGCTTCCATCTGTGGCCGGGTTCATCGCTATCGAAAAAAGCCGGGCGCTGGGTGATGGCCGGTGAGCTGGTCGATACCTCGCGCCTGTTTGCGCGCACGATGGCGAATATCCAACCGGACTGGCTGGAAAAAGTCGGCGGTCACCTGTTAAAAAAATCCTATGGTGATCCACGCTGGGAAAAGAAAAGCGGGCAAGTCTGCGCGTACGAGCGCGCGACCTTGTATGGGCTCGTGGTCTACAGTCAGCGACGCATCGACTACGGCAAGATCCATCCTGATGAGGCCCGCACGATCTTCATTCGCAGCGCATTGGTGGAAGGCGACTTCGAGACCCGCGCCGCCTTTTTTGCACACAATCAGAAGCTGATCCGCGAGATTGAAAATCTGGAGCACAAGTCCCGTCGTCTGGATGTGCTGGTCGATGAAGAGCTGATTGCCGCGTTTTACGACAAGCAGGTCCCCGAAGGTATCAGCAATGCGGTGGATTTCGAGACTTGGCACCGACAAGCGAGCCAGTCATCTCCCAAGCTACTGTATCTGAGCCGCGACGACTTGATGCGTCACGAGGCGGCGGGCATCACCACCGAGTTGTTCCCCAAGCAGATGCGGCAGGCGGGTGTCGAGATGTCGCTCAGCTATCACTTCGAACCGGGTGCGGTACGCGATGGTGTGACACTCACCGTGCCTCTGTATGCACTGAATCAAGTATCGGCCACGCGTTGTGAGTGGCTGGTGCCGGGCATGCTGAAAGAAAAAATCCATCTGCTCTTGAAATCGTTACCGCAAAAATTGCGCCGGCATTGCGTGCCGCTACCCGATTATGCAGCGGGGTTTTGTGATCGACTTCATGAGGCAAAAAAATTCGGTCTGGGGTCTTTGCTGGATGGATTAATAGCGGATATCCGCACGCGCACCAGCGTGATGGTCAGGACGACCGATTTCAAGCTGGAGACTCTGCCTGCGCATCATTTCATGAACTTCAAGGTCATTGACGAGCACGGCCGTCAGTTGGAGATGGGTCGCAATCTGGCTGCATTGCAGGCAGAATTTGGCATGCAGGCGAGAGAGCAGTTTCAGAAGATCGCTGAACAGGCAGCGGCCCCCCTGGGGGAGGAATCAGTGGTCAAGGCAGCGCATGTGGCCCAGGCCGCCACTGCGCCGACCGCTACTGCACTGACCGCCGCAGCACCCGCAGCACTACAAAACCTGACCACATGGTCTTTTGGTGAGCTACCCGAGCTGTTGGAAATCCAGCGTGGCAAACAAACGATCATCGGTTTCCCTGCCTTAGTTGATCGCGGCACGCATTGCGACCTCGAAGTCTTCGACGATCCGAATGAGGCTGCCAGCCTGCACCTGTCAGGATTGCGACGCCTGTTCGCGATTCAGCTAAAAGAGCAACTGAAATATCTCGAAAAAAATATACCTGGCCTGCAGCAGATGGGCATGCAATTCATTGCGCTGGGTTCGCAGGAAGAGCTGCGCGATCAGATTATTCAGGCCGGACTGACGCGCGCCTGTTTGCAAGCGCCGCTGCCAGTGAATTCGAATGAGTTCACGGCTCGGCGCGAGGAGGGCAAGGCCAGACTGAATTTATTGGTTCAAGAGATTGCCCGCCTGGTGGGACAATTACTGGGTGACTACCATACGCTGCCTAAAAAACTGCAAGCGATCAAGGCGCAGGCCGCAGCTCAGGCCGATATGCAGTCGCAGCTGCAAGCGCTCGTGCACAAGCGGTTCGTCGTCGAGACAGAACATTCGCAGCTGGCGCATTTTCCCCGTTATCTCAAAGCGATGCAGGTGCGGCTGGACAAGCTGCGTGCTGACCCGGCGCGCGATGCCCGACTATGGGTCGAATGGCAGCAAGCGGCCGCCCCATGGCAACGGGCACAGAAAGGTGGAGCGCGCAGCGACCCGAAGATGCAGGAATTCCGCTGGCTGCTGGAGGAGTTGCGTGTGTCGCTGTTTGCACAGGAATTGAGGACGCCGATGCCGGTGTCGGTCAAGCGTTTGCAGAAGGTGTGGGAGAGCATGCAGCGCTGACGTTTGCACAGAGATATCGTAAGCTGCGACCGTGCCCGATTCTGAACGGGACGTAGGAGCTCGCCGGAATGGCGTAAAATCGCTGAAATTTTACTTCTCCAGCGCCCCGACGATGAGCATCAAATCCGACAAGTGGATCCGCCGCATGGCCGAACAACACGGCATGATCGAGCCTTTCGAGCCGGGTCAGGTAAGGCAGGCTAATGGCCAGCGCATCGTTTCCTACGGCACGTCGTCTTACGGCTACGATATTCGCTGCGCGGATGAATTCAAAATTTTCACGAATATCAACAGCACCATCGTCGATCCCAAGAACTTTGATGAGAATTCCTTCGTCGATCTGAAAAGCGATGTCTGCATCATCCCACCGAACTCCTTCGCCCTGGCGCGCACGATTGAGTATTTCCGTATTCCGCGCAATGTACTGACCATCTGTCTGGGCAAATCAACTTACGCACGCTGCGGCATCATCGTCAATGTCACGCCTTTTGAACCCGAGTGGGAAGGTTATGTGACCTTGGAGTTTTCCAACACCACACCGTTGCCGGCAAAAATCTATGCCGGCGAGGGTTGCGCGCAGGTACTCTTCTTTGAAAGCGACGAAGTCTGCGAGACGTCGTACAAGGATCGCGGCGGTAAGTACCAGGGGCAGCGTGGGGTGACCTTGCCCAAGACCTGATCATGCGAACGGGTTAATGATCACGATTTGATTGTTGACGCGCTGCTGCTGCTGCAAATCCTCAGTGAAAAGCTTTTTGTATCCTGATTCGATGGCCGCTCCACAAAGATTTATACACTCCGTAAATGCATATCAATGACCGTCACCAGCGCAAGGGTCATCCTTGCGGGGAGATAATGAGTTTTCAGGTCACTGCCGCACGCAATCCACGTAATACCCCTGCACGCCATCGACCTCCATCGTCACCAGACCATGCACATCAGTCTCGAAGCCGGGGAATTTCTCATTGAAGTCGCGCGCAAACTTCAGGTAATCCACAATGGTCTTGTTGAAGCGCTCGCCGGGAATTAGCAGCGGAATACCCGGTGGGTAGGGCGTCAGCAGGATGGCAGTGACCCGGCCTTCGAGTTGATCAATAGCGACGCGTTCAATCTCGCGGTGCGCCATCTTGGCGAATGCGTCGGAGGGTTTCATTGCCGGCTGCATGTCGGACAGGTACATCTCGGTGGTCAGTCGCGCCACATCGTGTGATTTGTACATGTCATGGATCTGCTGGCAGAGGTCGCGCAGGCCGATGCGCTCATAGCGCGGATTGGCGGCGGCGAACTCGGGGAGAATGCGCCACATGGGCTGATTTTTATCGTAGTCGTCCTTGAACTGCTGCAGCGCAGTCAGCAGCGTGTTCCAGCGGCCCTTGGTGATGCCGATGGTGAACATGATAAAGAACGAGTACAGGCCGGCCTTTTCGACGATCACACCATGTTCGGCCAGGTATTTGGTGACGATGGAGGCCGGAATACCCGTCTCACCGAATTGTCCATCGAGCGAGAGACCGGGGGTCACGATGGTGGCCTTGATCGGATCCAGCATATTGAAGCCGGAGGCGATTTTGCCGAAGCCATGCCACGGGTCTTTACCGTTGATCATCCAGTCGTCACGCGAGCCTATGCCCTCTTCGGCGAATTCTTCTGGGCCCCAGACCTGAAACCACCAGTCCAGACCCCATTCCTGATCAATCTTTTTCATCGCACGACGGAAGTCCAGCGCTTCAAAAATACTTTCCTCGACCAGCGCCGTGCCACCGGGTGGCTCCATCATTGCGGCGGCAATATCGCAGGATGCGATGATCGCGTACTGCGGCGAGGTCGAGATATGCATCAGATAGGCTTCATTGAAGCTGTCTCTGTCCAGCTTCACCGTCTCCGATTCCTGCACCAGAATCTGCGAAGCCTGCGACAGGCCCGCCAGCAGTTGGTGCGTGG
>JBJTAS010000014.1:0-25184 GCA_046090895.1 Oxalobacteraceae bacterium
TTTCAAAGACTGCGCTGATATGACATTAATTTGTCGCTAGCGTTGGTTTAATCAGGCTTGATTTCGTAATGTTCTCGGGTAAATAACAATGCCGCAAGCAAGATTTGCCTATGTGCTAATGTTGTTGCTGAAGCGGCAATATCGATCCGCCAACACGGATTTAAAATGAAGTGACACTATGCGTACATGCCATAGTTTTTCATGAGCGCTGGGGGTAAGCAAGATGACTGAAGATGATCGTTTGACTCATTCCAAACACACGCCTCGTGACAAAGATCTCGAGTTCGATGTCTTTCATGTCGAGGGTGATGTCTCACATCTACCAGCTCAGCGCTTTGCCAAAGCAAACAAAGTCACCGCACCCCCACACCATGGCGACATTACGCGACGCGAAACACGAGATCAATCGCATGGCCCTGCGTTAGAAAACGTCATCAAAGATGCACGAATCGCCCAACAAGAAGCATTGATTCATACCAGAGACATAAAAAATCATCCCATTACTCAAAAATCTTTCAGCGACAGTCATGGTCCTACCGCCGAGAGAGTCATCACTGATGCCGCAAGTCCTGAACACCGACGTATTATTTCTGACGGAAGCGGGCCCCTACTCGACAGAGTAATGAACGATGGCGACGGCCCCATCACAAACCGAGAACTTCCAAACCAGAGGAAAATAATTGACCTGCTAGAAGAAACTCTGCAGTCACAGCGGGATGCACTCAAACAAATTCGCGCCATGCGAGACAGTCCGGGACCGGCATTCACACGCATCAGCACAGACGCCGTTGGCCCACCAAGAATTCGACAATCCACTGACAGCCAAGGACCCGGCATTCAAGCTGTGCGCTATGCGCCCGGCAGCGGCCCGATTAATCACACCAACACGTCTTCACTATCTGGCCCACGTATTGATAAAAATCTGGGCACGGGCGATTTAGCTGAGCGAATACGAATAGCACGATCAGCCCAACAAACCGCCTTAAGCCTGCTGAAATCAATGCATGATGCCGACGGACCATCTGATGCGCGCGACATGCTTGATATACATATGAGTATTTCCAAGGCTCGCGAAGCGCAACTACGGGCCATGGCGTCATTGCAGAACATTGTGGATTATGCCGCACCGCGCCACGCAAAGGCGCTGTCAGATGCCGAGGGGCCTGCCGGGTCACGCGCCCTCTCCGACAGCACCGAAAACTTAAGTACACACAAGCTCATTAAGACACTTGGCGACGGACCCGTGTACACGACTCAGCCAGAAGGACACCTGCTTGCAAGGCGCTCATCAGATAGCCGCAGCCCGGAGCTGACAAGGAATCTGCACGATGCAGAAGGGCCGGCGATAGCCAGTGGGCTCTCTGAAGCCTCAAGGCCCGAGCAATTTCGTATGATGTCAGATGCGACAGGACCGTCCCAGCGCCGCGAGATGTCTGATGCAGAAGGTCCTGTTATCGCTAAAAATCATGTCGACGCAACGGGCCCTTCAGAGAAGCGTGTCATAAAAAATGGAATAGGGCCCAAATTTATAAGAGCAATCAAAGATCTGTTTGCCTCAAAAGCCAAGAAACCGCCAACCAAAAGCGAGGTCATACTTCACACGCATTCAATCTCCATCACTGAACGCATGGCTAAAGTTCGCGAGGAGCAGCTAAAAACGCTTGAAATGCTGAACGATACAAAAGAAAAATGACTTTCAAGCACTGCGGCACACCACGTCGCTGAGCGGCATCACATCCAATAACGCACCTGGCCGCATTTCCCTGCGCGATAAAGGCATGAAGCTGGTGTTTGGGGCACTAGCCTGTAACCGACACCCTTGAGCTTTATCTTGTAAAGATCCTTGCTGTCTCTGAGCTTGGCTGAAGGCACACTCGGCGATTTCCAAATTTAGGACCAGGATCATCATTCCCTGTGATTCGGTAAGGACCCAACCCATTCGGCGCCAAGGTGTTAAAAAAAGCGTCGTGATGGGGAAAAGACTTTTCTCCAAGCGAGTTATTTCTACGCTTGAAGTCCTTACCGTACTGGGTGCTGGGTACGGGTATGAGCATTATTTGCGTTTTAAAGCTTCATGCATGGCGTCGAGATTCTTATAGCGCTTGGCTTTCGAGCGCGACTTTGGCATCTCAAGCTCGGCAATTGCAGCGACGGTCTTGGCATTCGGCACGCGAAGCTCAAAGGGAATGGCACCTTCACTGGCAACCCGCTTAAGGAACAGGCGGATAGCATCAGATACGGTTAATCCCATTGCCTCGATGACTTCCGAAGCGTCTTCTTTGGTCTTGGGGTCTATGCGGCAGCGGACATCGACGGTTAGCATGGTGGCCTCCTTGTGTGCCGCAATTGTAGCTACAATTTGGCCGCACCGTCAATCGTATGTAGAACGCTGTAAGTGCTTGATTTGATTGGCCTGCCCAGCACGACTCGAACGTGCGACCTACGGCTTAGAAGGCCGTTGCTCTATCCAGCTGAGCTATGGGCAGTCTGGGGTGCGGAAATGAAAAACGGGTTGTCTTGGACAACCCGTTTTGTTGACTGGTCGGAGTACAAGGATTCGAACCTTGGACCCCCTGCTCCCAAAGCAGGTGCGCTACCGGGCTGCGCCACACTCCGAAGAGCTCAATTATACCCGAGCGCGCCGGCCTTGCGGTCGAACTGTTGCCAGTTCGGTTACGCTGGCACGCTCGCCGCCAGTCGCTCGGCGAGGTTTTTGGCGTGATCGGGATCGCGCGCTTCCACCATCACTCGCAGCAGGGGCTCGGTGCCGGAGGGTCGGATCAGCACCCGGCCGGTTTTACCCAGCTCAGCCTCAGCACGCTCTTTCTCGCTCAGCAGCGCTTTGCTCGATTGCCAATCGAAGCCCGCCGGTATTCTTACATTGAGTAGTGTCTGCGGCCAAAGCTGCATGTCAGACGTCATGCCCGCCAGAGTCTTGCCACTATGACGGATTGCCGCCAGCACTTGCAGGGCAGAGATGATGCCATCACCGGTGGTGTGCTTGTCCAGGAAAATCAAATGACCTGAGCCCTCACCGCCCAACAACCAGCCGCGTTCTTGCAGCATCTCCAGCACGTAACGGTCGCCGACTTTGGCGCGCGCGAAGCCCACGCCCATTTCACGAAATGCAAACTCCACAGCCATGTTGGTCATCAAGGTACCCACCGCACCCTCGACTCGACCCTGTGCGAGCCTGTCTTTCACCATGATGTATAACAGCTCATCACCATTAAACACGCGTCCCGAGCTGTCGACCATCAGCAAACGATCGGCATCACCATCGAGCGCGATACCGAGATCCGCGCCATGCGCGCGCACTGCTTCAGACAAGGCCTGCGGCGCAGTCGCGCCACAGCGGTCATTGATATTAAAGCCGTTTGGCTGATTTCCGATGGCAACGACTTCAGCGCCGAGTTCATGAAATACATCGGGTGCAATATGATAGGCCGCGCCATGAGCGCAATCCACAACGAGCTTCATGCCGCGCAAATCCAACTCGTTGGGAAAGGTACTCTTGCAGAATTCAATGTAGCGGCCGCGTGCATCGTCGATGCGCTTTGCCCGGCCCAGCTTGTCAGAGCTGACGCACGCCATCGGTTGTTCCAGCGCGGCTTCGATGTCGAGCTCGACTGCATCGGGCAGCTTGTTTCCTTGCGCCGAAAAAAACTTGATGCCGTTGTCATGATACGGATTGTGAGACGCCGAGAGGACCACGCCCGCTGACAATCGCAATGCTCGGGTGAGGTAGGCCACCGCCGGCGTCGGCACGGGCCCGGCCAGCTTCACATCGACGCCTGCGGCAGTGAAGCCTGCTTCAAGCGCTGCCTCCAGCATGTAGCCTGAGATACGCGTGTCCTTGCCGATCAGGACCGTCGGACGGCCCGTACCCGAGGCTTCACTACGCGCCAGCACCTTGCCAGCAGCGTAGCCCAGTCGCATCACAAAATCTGGCGTGATAGGCGCACTGCCAACATTGCCGCGTATACCATCCGTTCCGAAGTATTTTCTTGCCATGATGTGTGGTTCCTGCGTTTTCGTTCTCTGTGCTGTGTTCCATATTCCGTGTCCCATCGGTAGCGGGCACAAGTGCTGCCGCCACTACTGCGACGCGACCGGGGCTGTTTGTGCGGCACTTGCTGCTGCCTGCCACACTCGCAAGGCATCCACGGACTCGGCGACATCATGCACACGCACGATGCGCGCGCCCTGCTGCACCGCGAATAACGCAGCAGCGACGCTGCCGGCGACGCGCTCCGGTGCGGGCTTGCCCGTGAGCTTACCGATCATGGACTTGCGCGACAGCCCCGCCAGCAGCGGCACACGCAACGCGTTTTGCAGGTCCCCGAGATGGCCAAGCAAGGTCAGGTTGTGCTCCAGCGTCTTGCCAAAGCCAAAGCCGGGATCGATGCACAAGCGCTGGCGGCTAATGCCGGCCGTGACCGCTTCATCGCAGCGCTGCGCCAAAAAATCTCGCACCTCCGCATACACATCCGCATATTGCGGGTCGTTCTGCATGGTCTGCGGGCTGCCCTGCATGTGCATGATACATAACGCGCAATCACTGTCCCTGAGCAGACGTAAGCTGCCCTCGGCGCGAAAGCCATTGATGTCATTGATCATGTCGATGTCAGCTTCGATGGCCTCGCGCATCACCTCGGGTCTGCGCGTATCAATTGACAGGGGTTTGCCCACATCGCGCAACGCATAAATGACCGGCATCACGCGCCTGAGCTCCTCCTCAAGCGCTACGGGCGGCGCGCCGGGGCGAGTGGATTCACCACCAATATCAATGATATCGACGCCGGCTTCAATCATCTGCTCGGCCTGAGTGATGGCCGCCTCCTGCGACGCGAAGCGTCCGCCATCGGAAAAGGAGTCGGGCGTTACATTCAGCACCCCCATGACTAGCGGACGGAACGACGGCCCATCGATCAGCAGCCGGTAGCGTCCACATTGCAGGGTAGGGGCGAAAAAATCAGGCACGAGAGATCAAATACACCGAAAGGGGCGAGGCCTCAAGCAAACGGGGTGGAGATTGCTCCCCACCCCGCTTGTTACGACCTCAGTGACGGCATGTTCAGTTCGTCGCAAGCTCAGGCCGGTGCGGTGGCTGGCGCGACGCCGCCACCAGATGAATCACCGCTGGCACGCGGCGTTGGCGCGACCTTCGGAGGGCGTGGCTCGCGACCTGCCATGATGTCATTGATCTGGTCAGCATCGATAGTCTCCCACTCGAGCAGCGCCTTGGCCATCGCCTCGACCTTGTCACGGTTACGTTCGAGCAAACTGCGCGACAACTGGTACTGATCATCAAGAATGCTGCGGATTTCAGTATCAACCTTTTGCTGAGTCGCTTCGGATACTGTCTTGGCGGACATGCGACCGAAGTAGGAATCCTGGTCGGTGTCTTCGTAGACCATGGTACCCAGCGACTCGGACATACCGAAGCGCGTGACCATCGCGCGTGCCATCTTGGTCGCGCGCTCGAAGTCGTTCGACGCGCCGGTCGACATGGTGTTCATGAAGATCTCTTCGGCGATACGGCCGCCAAACAGAATCGCGATGTCCTCGAGCATCTTGTCTTTGTACATATTGACGCGATCATGCTCGGGTAGCTGCCAGGTCAGACCCAGGGCCATACCACGCGGCATGATGGTGACCTTGTGCACCGGGTCTGCTTTAGGAAGCAGCTTGGCAACGACCGCGTGACCAGACTCGTGGTAAGCCGTGTTGCGGCGTTCTTCTTCGCGCATCACTGCTGACTTGCGCTCCGGGCCCATGACGATCTTGTCTTTCGCGTCCTCGAAATCTTGCATCTCGACCAAACGCTTGTTGCGACGCGCAGCGAACAGCGCTGCTTCGTTGACCAGATTGGCCAGATCAGCGCCCGAAAAACCCGGGGAGCCGCGCGCCAGTACGTCGGCCTTCACATCCGGCGCGATGGGCACTTTGCGCATGTGGACCATCAGGATCTGTTCGCGGCCGCGAATGTCTGGCAGGCCCACGACCACCTGACGGTCAAAGCGGCCCGGGCGCAGCAGCGCCTTGTCGAGCACATCAGAACGGTTGGTCGCAGCGATCACGATCACGCCCGAGTTGGCCTCGAAACCATCCATCTCGACCAGCAGCTGGTTGAGGGTCTGCTCACGCTCGTCATTTCCGCCACCCATGCCGGCGCCGCGATGACGGCCCACGGCATCGATCTCGTCGATAAAGATGATGCAGGGTGAATGCTTTTTGGCATTCTCGAACATGTCACGCACACGGGATGCACCCACGCCCACGAACATCTCGACAAAGTCAGAGCCAGAAATCGTGAAGAAAGGCACCTTGGCTTCGCCTGCAATGGCACGCGCGAGCAGCGTTTTGCCGGTACCCGGGGGGCCTACCATCAGCACACCACGCGGAATGCGGCCGCCGAGCTTCTGGAATTTGCTTGGGTCGCGCAGAAATTCAACCAGCTCGCCGACCTCTTCTTTCGCCTCATCGCAACCGGCGACATCGGCAAAGGTAACGGCATTCTGGGTTTCGTCGAGCATACGCGCTTTGGATTTACCGAACGAGAACGCCCCACCCTTGCCGCCGCCCTGCATCTGGCGCATGAAGAAAATCCACACGCCGATAAGCAGCAGCATGGGGAACCATGAAATGAAAATTTGCGAGAGGAAAGAAGGCGGCTCAGGCTGCTTGACATCGAACTTGACGCCATTGTTCACCAGATCGCCGATCAGGCCGCGGTCGAGGTTAGTCGTTGTCGCCTTGATCTTCTTGCCATCGGTCGTGATCGCAATAATCGTACGATCTTCGATGGTGGCTTCGCGAACGTGCTGAGCTTTCACCTCTTCAAGGAAATCGGAGTAGGCGATCGGGGTCGCGCCGCTGCCCAGTCCGCGCTCGTCGAACTGCTTGAATACGGTGAAAAGCACCAGGGCAATCACGACCCAAATGGCAGCTTTGGAAAACATGTTGTTCACGAAAACTCCTTATTGCGGACTCGCGTCGGTCGCCTGCCAGGCGACCGCGTTGCAGCCCTATATAGCTTGTTCAAATTCTACTCGCAATAACCTTGGCTTGCCAGCAAGGATCTGAGGCTAAATCCCTGATTTTTCAAGTGTTGGCGGATCTGCCCGCCGGCGGCCGGGGCGAGGATAATTCTCTGCACGAGCGGGGCCGACCTGAATAAGGCCACCGGGCTCAGACCGGACGACGCACCCCGCGCCCCAACAGGAATACCTCGGAAGACTTGTCTCGGCTAGCCTTGGGCTTCTTGGGACTGACCGACCTAAACTCCTGGCGGAGTTTCTCGACGATTTGGGTATACCCGCTGCCATTAAAACATTTGACGAGCAGGCATCCCGAAGGTTTCAGGTGGTGGCGAGCAAAATCTGTTGCCAAATCGATTATATCCTCGACCCGGGCGGCATCCGTGGCCGCAATGCCGGACAAATTGGGCGCCATGTCGGACAGCACCAGATCGACCTTGCGTCCCTCCAGCACTCCCTCCAGCTGCTCCAGCACCTCGGTCTCGCGAAAATCACCCTGAATGAAGCGGACATCGGCCACCGGCTCCATCTCGAGCATGTCCAGCGCGACGATCATGCCGTGGATGCCGCCGCCTTCCTTGCCTGCCAGCTTGCGCCTTGCGTACTGGCTCCAGCTACCAGGGGTGCTACCCAGATCGACAATAATCTGTCCGGGTTTGATGAGTTTTTCTTCCTCGTCGATTTCCTTGAGCTTGTAGGCCGCTCGAGCACGATAGCCTTCTTTCTGCGCCAGCTTCACATAGGGGTCATTGATGTGATCATGCAGCCAGCTCTTGTTCAGTTTGTTCTTTGCCATTCACGTAGAATACCGTTTTTGGAAGAAACCCATGTTGAAACTCACTCCCGCCGAGCGCAGCGCACTGCGTTCGGAAGCCCATGCCCTCGATCCGGTGGTAATGATTGGTGATGGCGGCCTCACTGCTGGCGTGCTAAAAGAGATCGATGCCAGTCTCAACGCACACGGCCTGATCAAGGTGCGCGTGCTGGGCGATGATCGTGATGAGCGCATCAGCCACTACGACACCATCTGCGAAAAACTCGATGCCGCTCCTGTCCAGCACATCGGCAAGCTGCTGGTGATCTACCGACCCAAGAAAGAAAAAATCAAAGAGCCCAAACCCACGCGTGGTAAAGGCTTGCGCGAGGTGGTGATCATCAAGACCAACCCTACCAAGAAACCGACGATCAAGAAGCTGATGGTCAAAGGAAATGAACGCGTCACCGCGGGTGGCAATGTAAAACGCGCCAAGACCCGGCAAAAAAGTCTGAAAAAAAGCGCGCTGGGTGGCTGATACTTCACGCTGCGCGTGATCGCCAGACCAGCGCGACCGCCAGCAGACTGTGTATCAAGTAAATGCCGCTCGCCACCCCATGCAAGAGTCCGAAGCGAGCCCGCATCACCTCGTCCATCACCCCGCCCGTCAGCGCGGCCGAGGCACGGATCTCGGCCATGAAAGGCTGCAGACCAAAATAACCAACCAGGACGCAGAGCAGCATACCGATCACCAGGCGCGTGCAGGATTTACGAGACGGAAGATAGGGATCCGCCCGGAAGATCACCAGAAGCAGCAAGCCACAGGCCAGTGACAGCCAGGCCTCGGCACGGAACAAGGTTCCGGCAATCGTACCGGCCAGCATGCGATCTTGCAGGGTAATGAAGAACAGTGGTGCGGCCAGATAACCGACCGTCCAGAGGCTGCCAGCCCACAGCGTGACCAGCAGCGTGCGTGCGAGATTCAGCAGGTAAGCTCGCATCGGCGGGTAAAACTCAGATGTACTTCACCTCGATGATCTCGTACCCGCGAATTCCGCCAGGTGCCTGTACCTCGACCTCATCGCCCGCGTACTTGCCGATCAGCGCGCGCGCGATTGGCGAGCTGATCGAGATCTTCGATTGCTTCAGGTCGGCTTCGTCATCGCCGACGATCTGATACGTTACTTTGTCGCCAGACTCCAGGTCTTCCAGTGTGACGGTCGCCGCGAACACGACACGACCATCGGCATCCAGCAGCTTGGGGTCGATGATCTGCGCGGCGGACAATTTACCTTCCAGCTCGGCGATGCGGCCCTCGATAAAGCTCTGGCGTTCCTTGGCTGCGTCATACTCAGCGTTCTCGGATAAATCACCTTGAGCGCGCGCCTCGGAGATCGCATTGATCACGGCAGGCCGCTCGACATGCTTCAAGCGCTGCAGCTCGTCTTTCAGTAATTGTGCGCCATGGACGGTAATGGGTATGGTGCTCATGATGTTTTCTTTGGCAAGTAGTCTTTGGCAAGTCGAAAAGCACAGAGGCTGCGGTTCGCTCGCAGCCTCTGTGCACTACACTCAATAAACGGAGTGTAAACCAAATTACTGCAGCGACGCATGCATGCCCTGCAAATCATACACATGCAGCTCGTTCAGATGCGCCATGCCCTCAACAGCTGCCTCGGCACCAGCAATCGTGGTGTAGGTCGTCACCCGTGCCGCCAATGCCGATGTACGAATAGTGCGCGAGTCGTTGATCGCATTACGCTTTTCTTCGACGGTGTTGATGACCAGTGCGATCTCGTCGTTCTTGATCATGTCCACAATGTGCGGACGGCCCTCGGCGACCTTGTTCACGGTCTCGACGGGCACGCCGGCAGCGGTGATGGCCGATGCCGTGCCCTTGGTCGCCACGACAGTAAAACCGATCTTCACCAGATCGCGCGCGATGTCGACAGCACGCGGTTTATCGCTGTTCTTCACGGAGAGGAAGACCTTGCCCGATTTCGGCAGACGCACGCTGGCACCTAGCTGCGACTTCACGAAAGCCTCGCCAAAGGTGCGGCCCACGCCCATCACCTCGCCGGTGGATTTCATCTCGGGACCCAGAATGGTGTCCACGCCGGGAAATTTCACGAAAGGGAACACCGCTTCTTTCACACTGAAATACGGCGGATCAACTTCCTTGCCGATACCCTGGCTTTCCAGTGACTGACCGACCATGCAACGCGCGGCGATTTTTGCCAGCGGCAAGCCGGTGGCCTTGGATACATACGGTACAGTGCGTGAGGCACGTGGATTCACTTCCAGTACGTAGACCACATCCTCTGTCTTGCCGTCGACTTCTTGCTGCTGAATAGCAAACTGCACATTCATCAGACCGACCACATTGAGGCCCTTGGCCATTTGCGCTGTCTGGTGCTTGAGCTGGTCGATAGTCGCGTTGGCAAGCGAGTACGGGGGCAGTGAGCATGCCGAGTCACCCGAGTGCACGCCTGCCTGTTCAATATGCTCCATCACGCCACCAATAAAGGTACGCTTGCCATCAGAGAGGCAATCCACATCGACCTCGATCGCATCATTCAGGAAGCGGTCGAGCAGCACCGGAGAATCATTGGATACTTTAACCGCCTCGCGCATGTAGCGCTCAAGATCGCGCTGCTCATGCACAATCTCCATCGCACGCCCCCCAAGAACATAGGAAGGACGTACCACCAGCGGATATCCGATGGTTTGCGCGAGCCGCAGCGCTTCTTCCTCGTTGCGCGCGGTACGGTTCGGCGGTTGCCGCAAGCCCAGTTCGTTGAGAAGTTTCTGGAAGCGCTCGCGATCTTCTGCCGCATCGATCATGTCAGGCGAGGTGCCGATGATAGGAACGCCATTTGCTTCCAGATCGAGCGCCAGCTTCAGCGGTGTCTGACCGCCGTACTGTACGATCACGCCAACGGGCTTTTCTTTGTCGACGATCTCGAGCACGTCTTCCAGCGTGAGTGGTTCAAAGTACAAACGGTCGGATGTGTCGTAGTCAGTCGAGACGGTTTCAGGATTGCAGTTGACCATGATGGTCTCGTAACCGTCTTCGCGCATGGCGAAGGCGGCATGCACGCAACAATAATCGAATTCGATACCCTGACCGATGCGGTTGGGACCGCCGCCCAGCACCATGATCTTCTGGCGCGAGGTCGGATGCGACTCGCACTCTTCTTCGTAGGTCGAGTACATGTAGGCGGTGCCCGTTGCAAACTCACCCGCGCACGTATCGACCCGCTTGTAGACCGGGCGCACATTGAGCATACGGCGCAGTTTGCGGATCTCGCGGTCCTCAACCTTGAGTAATTTAGCGAGCCGACGATCGGAGAAACCTTTGCGCTTGAGTGCGAGCAAAGTCTGCTTGTCGAGCGCGGCCACGGTTTGCTTCTCGAGCCACAGCTCGATATCGACGATCTCTTTGATCTGCACCAGGAACCAGGGATCGATCTTGGTCAGCTGATGAACTTCTTCCAGCGTAAAGCCTTGCGCGAAAGCATCGCCCACATACCAGATGCGCTCGGGACCCGGCTCCCCCAGTTCTTCTTCGATGGTTTCGCGGTCGGTGGTTTTTTCATTCATGCCATCGACACCGACCTCCAGCCCACGCAGTGCCTTCTGGAAGGACTCCTGAAAAGTGCGACCAATCGCCATCACCTCACCCACGGATTTCATCTGAGTCGTCAGATGGCTGTCAGCGGCAGGGAATTTTTCAAAAGCGAAACGCGGGATCTTGGTGACGACATAATCAATCGATGGCTCGAACGATGCCGGTGTCACACCGCCCGTGATCTCATTGCGCAGCTCATCGAGGGTGAATCCAACGGCCAGTTTCGCCGCGACTTTCGCAATCGGGAAACCGGTGGCCTTGGATGCCAGCGCCGACGAACGCGATACGCGAGGATTCATCTCAATGACGATCATGCGACCATCTTTCGGATTGATCGCGAATTGCACGTTCGAGCCACCCGTATCCACGCCGATTTCACGTAACACCGCCAGCGAGGCATTACGCATGATCTGATATTCCTTGTCCGTCAGGGTCTGTGCAGGTGCCACGGTAATGGAGTCACCTGTATGCACGCCCATTGGATCAAGATTTTCAATCGAGCAGACGATGATGCAGTTGTCGTTGCGGTCGCGCACGACTTCCATCTCATACTCTTTCCAGCCCAGCAGCGATTCTTCGATCAGCAACTCGTTGGTGGGTGAAGCCTCGAGGCCGCGCTTGCAGATCGCCTCGAATTCCTCCGCGTTGTACGCAATACCGCCGCCCGAGCCGCCCATGGTGAAAGACGGACGGATGATGGTCGGAAAACCAACCTGCTTTTGCACCGTCCAGGCCTCATCCATGGAGTGTGCAATACCAGAACGCGCAGAGCCGAGACCAATTTTGGTCATCGCCTCTTTGAATTTCTGACGATCTTCTGCCTTGTCAATGGCCTCGGTTGTGGCACCGATCAGCTCACATTCGTATTTGTTCAGCACGCCGTTGCGCCACAGATCGAGCGCGCAGTTCAACGCGGTCTGTCCACCCATCGTCGGCAGGATCGCGTTGGGGCGTTCCTTGTCGATGATGCGCTCCACCATGTGCCAGGTAATCGGCTCAATGTAGGTGACGTCGGCCATCTCCGGGTCGGTCATGATGGTGGCCGGGTTGCTGTTGACGAGGATGACCTTGTAGCCCTCCTCGCGTAACGCCTTGCAAGCCTGCGCACCGGAATAATCGAATTCACAGGCCTGTCCGATGACGATCGGGCCAGCACCGATGATGAGGATGCTCTTGATATCGGTGCGCTTAGCCATGTTTGTGTTTCTCCATCATCGCCACAAAGCGATCGAACAAAGGAGCGATGTCATTCGGTCCGGGCGATGCCTCGGGATGCCCCTGAAAGCAGAAAGCCGGACGATCAGTACGCTCAAAACCCTGCAACGAACCATCGAACAACGACACATGCGTGATGCGGCAGTTGGACGGTAGCGAATCAGGATCGACGGCAAAGCCATGGTTCTGAGACGTGATCATCACCTTTTTGGTATCGAGGTCTTGCACTGGATGGTTCGCGCCATGATGGCCGAACTTCATCTTGAGGGTTTTCGCGCCGGAGGCTAGCGCCATGATCTGATGACCTAGGCAAATGCCAAAGGTCGGCAAGCCTTTGTCAATCAGTTCGCGCGATGCCGCAATGGCGTAATCGCAGGGCTGCGGATCACCCGGGCCGTTCGAGAGGAAGACACCATCCGGGTTCAGCGCCAGCGCATCGGCCGCTGTGGATTGCGCTGGCAGCACGGTGACCTTGCAGCCGCGCTGCGCGAGCATGCGCAAGATGTTGTACTTGACGCCATAGTCAAATGCCACCACATGAAACTTGGGGGTGTTCTGCTTACCATAGCCCTTGCCCAGCTCCCATTCGGTCTCGGTCCATTCGTAGGAGGATTGGGTCGAGACCACCTTGGCGAGATCCATGCCCGACAAGCCGGGGAAGGCGCGGGCCAGTTCTAGCGCCGTACTTTCATTGACGTTCTCGCCGGCGACCATCGCGCCGTTCTGTGCGCCTCTTTCGCGCAAGATCCGCGTCAGCTTGCGCGTGTCGATATCGGCGATGGCAACGATGCCCTCGGACTTCAGGTAATCCGGCAGGCTTTGCGTCGCGCGGAAATTTGACATCATCAGGGGCAGATCGCGAATGATCAGGCCGGCGGCGTGGATTTGGCTGGATTCCACGTCCTCCGGGTTGACGCCGGTATTGCCGATGTGGGGATAAGTCAGGGTGACTATCTGGCGGCTGTAGCTGGGATCGGTCAGGATCTCCTGATAACCCGTCATTGCTGTATTAAAAACAACTTCGCCGCTCGTCTTGCCGGCGGCACCGATGGAAATTCCTTTGAAGATCGTGCCATCCGCGAGCGCGAGAATGGCCGGGTGCGAATTGGCCGTTGAAAATAGCGGCAAAGGTAACTCCTGGGTTGTTACCGCCGCAGCAGGATCTTGGTGTTCGTTTACCGGCCTACTCGCATCGTGGGCGAGCGGAAAGTAGACATGCCAAGATGTAATGGAAGGTGTTGAGCGCGGGCGGCGGGTTCAATTGGTTAAACCTTCGAATTATACCGCGAAGCACCAATCCCGGGCAACTCACGACCCGGCGCCGCCCAAGGGCGAAGTGTCTACTTACAGACTCATTTACAGGCCCAGCGCGGCGATGCCTGCCTTGGCAACCTGAGCGTCTTCGTTAGATTTCACACCGGAAACACCGACGGCGCCAACACAGTCCCCACCGGCCAGGATCGGCACACCCCCCTCAAGCAGACCATCAATGTTTGGCGCCGACAAGAAAGAATAACGGCCGTTGTTGACCACGTCTTCGTAAATCTTGGTCTCGCGCTGGCCCAGTGCGGCGGTGCGCGCCTTGGACGGGGCAATCGACGCCGACACCGGTGCCGCGCCATCGAGGCGCTGCAACCAGAGCAGGTGGCCGCCATCGTCGACGATCGCAATCGTCACCGCCCATTTATTGGCAAGGGCCTCCGCCTCGGCGGCGGCGGCGATTTTCTTCACATCCGCGAATGTCAATGCCTGTTTGGACCGCATGCTGGTACTCCCCTGTTCCGAAAAAAGGCTGGATTGTACGACAAGTTATTTACCGGCGAAGGCAGGAGCAGATCGCTTGGCGAAGCAATTCCTGCCGTGAGGTTTTTGACATCCGGCAGGCCATCGCTTACATTGCGGCAGTCTGACTTGCCGAAACGAAGCCTTGTCCAAACTGCAACATCATCGTCGCCTCACCCCTCTGCGTGCCACCCGCTTGATCGCGGCGCTGGTAGCGGCCGTGTCACTCGCCAGCTCGGCACCCGTGATTGCCGCTGATGCGGACGAGCCGAATTTCATTTTCAGCACCCTATCTAGCTTCACTGACAAGGCCGCCCGGCTGGCCCTTGAGGCCATGTCGCTGGTCGGCATCCATTACCGTCGCGGCGGCAGCACGCCAGAGAACGGCCTGGATTGCAGCGGACTCGTACGCTACGTGTTCCGCGAGGCGCACGGCACGGAGCTGCCGCGAACGTCGTTTGAAATCAGCAAAATGGGCGAAACCGTCGAAAAACAAGACCTGCAGCCGGGCGATCTGGTGTTCTTTAATACCCTGCGTCGCACGTTCTCTCACGTGGGCATCTACCTGGGCGATAACAAGTTCATTCACGCGCCCTCGTCCGGCGGCGCGGTACGCATCGAGAACATGGATCTCGCTTATTGGAGAGCACGCTTCAATGGCGCGCGTCGCATCGACACGGCTGACGGCAAAGACGCCAGCGCGCGCTGAATCAGCGCAACGACACTCAGTTGCCCCGTCGGGCTTTCAGTTTCTGACGTATCTCATTGAGCATGGCCAGCGCCGCTTTTTCACCGGCGATGATCGCCGTACCCCGGCTATTAAAATCATTACCCTTCATGGTCGCCAGCTCAGGGCGAATTACGATGTCGGCCTGCTTTAATTCATACTGATTCAAGCTCTGGCCCATGATGGCAAAGGTCTGCAGCAATACCTCAAAGCTTGATGATGCCGGTTGAGCGTCGGGTTGTGCCGAGATGTTCACTGCAATCACAAAATCCGCACCCATCTTGCGCGCAAAGCTCACCGGAACGGGCGACACCAGTCCACCATCGACATACTCTACGTTGTTGACCCTGACCGGCTGAAAGACACCCGGCACAGCGGAGGACGCTCGAACAGCCGCGCCGGTATTCCCCCGCCTGAACAAAATGGGCTGACCGGATTTCAGATCAGTCGCCACGGCACCGAACGGCAGCTTGAGTTTTTCGATGGGCTGCTGAAGCACCGCGCGGTTCACGAACTGCTGCAAGCCTTCGCCCTTGAGCACGCCAGAAGAATTGGAGAAGAAAGGCACCGACCAGTCCGAGATGGCTGCCTCATCCATCTCCATCGCCAGCTTTTGCAAGGCACTGCCGTTGTGGCCAGAGGCGTACAAGGCACCGACCAGACTGCCGGCGCTCGTGCCGGTCACCATATCCGGATGGATGCCGTGTGCTTCCAGCACTTTGATGACGCCAATGTGAGCAAAACCGCGGGCGGCACCACCGCCAAGCGCAAGGCCGATTTTTATCGGTTTGGGTGGTGCGGGCCTCGCTGGTGGCGAAACGGGCGCGGATGGCACGGATGGCTCGGGCTGACTGACCATGGGCACCGGGTCGGTAGGGGTCGGCTCTCGGGAAGACTCTGCGGCCGGTGGCTCAGCACCCTGCGATGTTTTTGGCGGCGCTGGAGGAACAGTCTGGCAACCAGACAACAGCAACAAGATGAAGATCAAGCCAGATAAGAGGCGCATGATGGGCTACCAGAGCGAAAGAGACGGAAGAGCTGCGCCGCCGATTGTAGCGGATCAAGTTTTTCTCAGTTCTCGCTCCGTCGCCGGAGAATCAGCCAAGCCGCCGACACAGTAAAAGCGGCCAATAAACCCAACACCATCCAAAAGCCCGCCCCATGCTCCGCGAACGGGATACCACCGACGTTCATGCCAAAGAAGTCTGCAACCCGCTTTGATATTTTTGCATTTGCAGGCAAATACGCATAGAGTCTGATACTTTTTACTGTGTCGGGTATTTCTCTCAGCTTGATGACACCAGACGCCGTCAATCAGCACCCTGCCCGAGCACACGCGCATGAATTTGTCATGCGAACGTTATATTGATAATTTACTATTAATTTTTTTGGCCGTGAGCCGGAAACGCTTGAAAAATCATGCTGGCAGCAGTTGATCTCGGTTCGAACAGTTTTCGTCTGCATGTCGGGCATTACGATGGTGAGCAGATACGACTGATGAGTACCGCGCGCGAACCTGTACGGCTTGGCGCGGGTCTCGACCGGCGCGGCAATTTGACTGCCGCCGCGATGGACGCCTCGCTGGCTTGCCTGCATCGCTTCAGTGAGATCCTTCGCTCGCAGCCCCTGTCTGCCGTGCGCGTGGTGGGCACCAACACCTTACGTATCGCGAAGAACCGCGATACGTTTCTTCCGCTCGCTGAAAAAGCCATCGGCTTCCCGATCGAGATCATCTCCGGCGAAGAGGAAGGTCGGCTGATCTATCTTGGCGTGGCCAGTTCGCTCGACGAGCCCGACGAACGCCGTCTGGTAGTGGATATTGGCGGCGGCTCGACTGAACTTGTGCTCGGGCACGGCAACGACATCGAGCAAGTTGAGTCATTCGGTATTGGCACAGTCAAGACCGCGCTGGAATTTTTCCCCAACGACCGCATCACCGAATCCGGCTTTGCCGAAGCAGTACTCCATGCACGCAGCGTATTTGAGGACAGCCTGGATGCCTTTCACCCGAGATTGTGGACGGTGGCGTATGGCTCGTCGGGCACGATGCGCACACTCGCTGATCTGATAGAAACCAATCAGCTAGGCGATGGGGGCCTGACGCTCAAGAGCTTGCGCGCGCTGCGCGATTACTTGCTCTACTGTGGCCGAACCACCAAGATCGATCTGGACGGTATCAAACCCGAGCGAATTGCCGTTGTGCTTGGCGGTCTGCCGGTGCTCATTGGTTTGTGCGAAGAACTCGGTGTCAGGGACATGTATCCCGTTGAGGCTGGTCTGCGCATGGGCGTATTGTGGGATCTGCACCTGCGCCAGAGCAGCCGAGACCGCCGACGCGACTCGGTGAAGGAATTCGCCAGAAAATTTGGCGTGAACCAGTCGCGAGCCAACAAGGTGAAACAAAATGCCATGCTACTGCATGCGCTGCTGCAGCCCGAGAGTGATCATTACGAGCGCCTGCTGGCATGGGCTGCCTGCCTGCATGAAGTTGGCATGTCCGTCTCCCACAGCGGCTTTCACAAGCACGGCGCCTACCTGGCACTGAATGCCGATTTGCCTGGATTCACCAAACAAGAGCAACACATCCTGAGTATTCTGCTGCTGGCGCAAAAAGGAAACCTGCGCAAAGTGGCTGACGCGATCGCCTTGCCCGACCTGGCCAAGGCCATACTCGCGCTGAGGCTAGGCATACTGTTCAGTCATTCTCGCATTGACCTG
Source organism: Oxalobacteraceae bacterium (assembly GCA_046090895.1). Lineage (GTDB taxonomy): Bacteria > Pseudomonadota > Gammaproteobacteria > Burkholderiales > Burkholderiaceae_D > Pernthalerella. The sequence goes on from JBJTAS010000014.1 coordinate 17,871, forward strand.
AACCAGCACGCACTGCGACTGAGAATGCGACAGAAGATAGAGCTGGATTTGCCGGCTCAGATCGCTCGCAAGCACCCAACGCTGATTCACTGGCTGGCAAAAGAAGAAGCCGCATGGGGCGAGCTGGAGATACCCGTGTTGGTCAGAAGCCAATGATCCTGCGCCAAATACGCTGGTGACTTCAAAACAAACTGGCAGGCGTTATCCGCAAGCCGAATGATACCCACCGGCTTGCCTGCATTCCACCCGCATTCTGACCGATGGTCGCGTCGACCTGCAGCCTTTGGGGTATCAGAGAAAAACGGCCCCCAGCCTGCCAGTAGGTATTGGGGTGGCTGTCTCCAAAGGTTTCGGCCATCCACGTAATACGTTCACTCACATTCCACTCCGTACCGACACCCCAGGTGGCGAGATGGCGATGGGTGCGGGTCTCGCGTAACCATCCAGCGTTCAGGTGCACCACGAGCGCGTCATCCGCCAGCGAGACCGACAGCGGCAGATACACATAGGTATTACCCAACAGATTAGGCCCCGGGTTCACCGCCGGGTGTCGCACCGTGCCGGCGGCAATGCCGATGCCAACATCATTGGGCGTAAGTCTGCGCAGCAAGGTCTTGGCCTGGAATACGTAATCACTGTTGGGACTACGACCCGGCTCGTCGTAAATCGCTCGACCTGCGCCCAGGGTCAGCTCGAGATTGCCGCCGGGATTACATGCGGGAAGTGCCCAGAATTCTGTGCTGTCTCGGTAGACCCGGGTCCAGGTCTCGAGCTGGCAACTGCCCTCGGTCGTGAGGCGCGCATCATCCGTAACGAAAGGCCGCGCACCCCACACGGGGCTTGCCGCTACCGCCAGCAGGATAGTGATGGAAAATCGCCGGATTACCATTATTGAACGATACCAGAAGCATATGACCAAACGATGGCAAGCGGAGGACGGTTTCATGGTCAGTTAACCTGGGTTTGATGTAATCTCCGAATCAACCATTGCACGGAGCATGACATGAACCCTGGCCCCAACCCCGCTGACGACACACCTGAAGCGACTGAAAATACCTCTTCCAATCCCGAATTCCGCCAGATACTGTCAGCGAGGTTATCACGCCGCGATTTGCTTAAAGGTTCATTCGGTGTCGCTGCCTCGATGTACCTTGGCAGCAGCAGCCTGCTACTGACACCTGTTGGAGATGCAACCGCAGCGGCGCGCCGACTGAAACTGAATTTCACTGCCGTGCCCAAGAGCACGGCTGACAAAGTCTCGCTGGCCACGGGGTACTCTTATCGCATCGTCTTGCAAACCGGCGATCCGCTCGCCGCTGATGTGCCCGACTACGCAAACGACGGCTCCGACGAACCAGAAAGCTTTCAGCGGCGTGCCGGCGATCACAATGACGGCATGTTTTTCTTCGGCATGAACAAGAGCGGCAGCTGGAATCCCACAGTGGCCGAACAAGGACTGCTGTGTGTGAATCATGAAAATATCAGCGCTGCCTTCCTGCATCCGACGGGACAGAGCATCGCGAATGACAAGCGCACTGTCGGGGGCGAGGTGCTGAAAGAAATGCTGGCCATGGGCGTATCCATCGTCGAGGTCAGAAAGGGGCCAAAAGGTTTTGAGGTCAATCGCGCATCGCGTTTCAACCGCCGCATCAATACGCTGACCGAGATGGACCTCACTGGTCCCGCAGCGCGCAGCCCGATGATGATCACCAAATACTCGTCCGATGGCAGCCGCGCGCGTGGCACCCTGAACAACTGCTCGAATGGTCACACCCCGTGGGGTACCTATCTGACCTGTGAGGAGAATTGGGCTTTCTTTTTCAGCCGCACCGCCTCGGATGACGGCAAGCGCACTGCGAAAGAACTGACGGCATACAAGCGCTACGGGATTGGCGCCAAAGGCACCTATCTGTGGGCAACGGTCCAGCCCGACACTCCCGACCACCGCTTCAGTCGCTGGGATGCATCCGTCAAAGGAAACGCCAAAGATGGCAGAGACGACTACCGGAATGAACCAAATACCTTTGGCTGGGTGGTCGAGATCGATCCTTTCAACCCCCAGTCCACCCCGAGGAAGCGCACAGCGCTGGGACGCTTCGCGCACGAGGGCGCATGGCCGGGAGTGGTGATCCCCGGTCAGCCACTGGTCTGGTACATGGGCTGCGACTCGCGCCACGAGTACATCTACAAATACGTATCGAATGCAGTCTGGGACCCGCGAGATATCGGTCGTGGTTTTGTGGCCGGCGACAAATATCTCAACGATGGCAAGCTGTACGTGGCTCGCTTTAATGCGGATGGTAGCGGCGACTGGCTGGAACTGAAGTATGGCCAGCAAGGGCTGGACCGCGCCAATACCGCGTACAGCTTTGCCGACCAGGCCGATGTGCTCATCCATGCGCGCCTCGCCGCCGATGCGCTGGGTGCGACCAAGATGGACCGCCCCGAATGGGGCGCAGTCAATCCGGCCAATGGCGAGGTCTATATGACTCTCACCTACAATCCCTCGAGGGCGCTGGATAAAGTCGATGCAGCGAATCCACGTTTCTACAATGATCCGAAAAATGGGGTGGCGCAAAAAGGCAATGCCAACGGTCACATCATCCGCTGGGCAGAAAAAGAGAGCAAAGGGACAGCAACCCACTTTCGGTGGGACGTGTTTTTATTTGCTGCGCGATCGACAGCCGATCGCGAGAATATCAACCTTTCGGGACTCTCTGCTGACAATGATTTTTCCAGCCCGGATGGTTTGTGGTTCGCGCGAAGCGGCTTGCTATGGGTCGAGACGGATGATCATGCGTACCGCGATGCCACGAATTGCATGCTGCTCGCTGCGATCCCCGGTCAAGTCGGTGATGGCAGCAAAAAGGAGGTCGTGAATTCAGACAGCGGCAAAGAGAGCAAAGTCACGACCTATGTGGGCGCGGCGCCCGGCGAGGAGCGATTGCGACGCTTTCTGGTGGGCCCGGTTGACTGCGAGATCACCGGCATCACCGAAACCCCCGATGGCCGCGCGCTATTCGTGAATATTCAACACCCCGGCGAGACCACGAACGACAAAGGCTTCGATATCACGCGACCGGAGACTTACCTCAGCCACTGGCCGGGGGGCGGCATGTCCCGGCCTCGCTCGGCGACCATCGTGATCACTCGGGATGATGGCGGACCGATAGGCGCCGACCTGATCTGATCATCAAACCCTTGTCATGAAATTGACATCTGACTGTCATCAGCTTGCAGCATTGCGAGCTTACTCTTTGCGCATCATGACACAGAGGAGCGTGAGTGCGAGTGATGACAGTCGGCGCAGATTCCACAGCGAGCTTTCCGAAACTGAGCCTCAGTTTAGCGACTACCACTGAGGAAGGGAGGCGGAGCCCGCATGAATGCCCGCGATAACTTCAGCTTCGATCAATTTTCAAAATCGCTGGTCAAAAAACCCAAGCCCATCCGCTTTCGCACGATCTGGATCTCCGACGTCCACCTGGGTACCAGCGGTTGCCAGGCCAAGCGCCTGCTTGAGTTTTTGAAAGCGACAGAATCGGACAAGCTCTACCTGGTCGGCGATATTGTCGATGGCTGGCAGCTCAAGCGCCGCTGGTACTGGCATCAGACGCATAACGATGTCGTGCAGCTGGTTTTGAAAAAAGCAAAAAAAGGTACCAAGGTTATTTTTGTACCGGGTAATCATGATGAAGTCGTCCGTCAGTTCATCGGGCTGGATTTTGGTGGCATCAAAATCCGTGATGAGCACATCCATGTGACTGCGAACGGCAAACGTATGCTGGTATTGCATGGCGATCGTTTTGATGGTGTTATCGCGTGCGCGAAATGGCTGGCCTATGTCGGCGATTCGCTCTACACCATGATCTTGAAATTTAATCAGGTCTATAACGGCTGGCGTGCTCGTGCCGGCCTGCCTTACTGGTCGCTGTCGCAGTATCTGAAGCTGAAAGTGAAGAATGCTGTCAGCTACATCACGTCATTCGAAGATGCGCTTGCCGCCGAGGCCAGAAAACAGGGGGTCGACGGCGTCATCTGTGGCCATATTCACAAGGCGGAGATACGTGACATTGATGGCATACTGTACTGCAATGATGGCGATTGGGTAGAGAGTCTGACCGCGCTGGTAGAAGATGAGGTCGGCGAACTGCAACTCGTCGACTGGCATGACATCATGCTGCGCTGGGAAAAGGCGCAATTCAGGAAAAAGGAAAACGCGCTGTGCCCGGAAATGGGCTGAGTGTCCTGCTGCGCGCCCGTGACCCGTCGTTTACCGGCGGGGATACGGCGACCTCTGGCGCATCCTCGCCAGTCACCGTCGCACGGCCGGGTAGCATCAAGTGCGTGCTGGTGGTGTCGGTGTCTGCGGGCAGCGGACATGTCCGCGCTGCAGATGCCCTGTGTGCCCGTGCACTGACTGACTTTCCCGACCTGTCACTTCGGCATCGCGATCTGATGCAGTTGGTACCGAGGTGGTTCAAAACCCTCTATACAGATTGGTACCTGAAAATTGCCAGCGGGCTGCCCGAAGCCTGGGGCTGGCTGTACCGAAAAACCGATTGCGAGCCAACCAACCGTCTGAGCGGCCGCCTGCGCCGTCTGATTCAGCGCCTGTGTGGACAGAGACTATTCTCGGACATCGAGAATTACGCCCCTGACGCAATTATCTGCACCCACTTTCTGCCAGCGGAGCTGCTGGCTGATGCCCTGCGGCGGCGTCGCCTGACCATCCCGGTATGGGTGGTCGTCACCGACTTTGATGTGCACCAGATGTGGATACACCATGGTATCTCGGGCTATTTCGTTGCCAACCATGAGCTTGCCTACCGCTTGCACTCAGCAGGGATTCCTGAGTCGGAGATTGTCGTCACGGGCATACCCGTGATGCCAGGATTCACCCAGACGATGCCGCGCGATCAATGCAGCGAGCGCTGGGCGCTGGACCCGCGCCGTATCACGCTGCTGATGATGGGTGGAGGCGGTGGCATCGGCATGAGCCCGGCACTGATCCGATCGATACTGACCATTGATGACACATTGCAGGTCGTCGTACTGACTGGGAAAAATCAGTCGCTTTTTCACGCATTGGACAATCTGGCCTGTTTTTGCCAGGGAAGACTGGTCCCCGTGGCATTCACTGACCAAGTGCCGGCATTGATGGCCTGCGCCGATCTCGTGATCACCAAGCCTGGCGGGCTGAGCACCTCGGAATGTCTGGCCATGGGATTACCCATGTTGCTGATTAATCCGATTCCCGGTCAGGAGGAACGCAACGCGGCATGGCTATTGCAAGAAGGCGTGGCGCAAAGGGCCGACGATGAAGCCACACTGATTTATCGCTTACGACGCCTGCTCTCGGATGCCGAAGCACTCAGCGTGATGCGTTCAAAGGCTCGCCAGCTCGCTCAACCCCTTGCGGCACAGCGTATTTTGCAGCAGGTGCGCACACAGCTTACCTCGACAATCTTTTGATGACTGCTTTTTTTCCCCCCATGGCCGGTACCCTGCTGGGCGTTGTCATCTTGGGCTTTTTCTTTGCCAAACTAGAGATCGCGATCGAAGGCGATGCGGGCTGGGCGCAAAATCTTCCGACGTGGCGTATTGAGCATCACTGGCTGCTAGATCTGCTCTGGGGAGGACGCGCGATGACGGGCTATCATGCCTGGGCATTTTCCTTGGTGGCCCTGTTCTTTCATTTCCCGCTGGTCTTCAGTGCAGACTATTCATGGCTGGCCGAACTGCGTGCACTGGGCTGCATCATGCTGTTCTGGGTGACAGAGGATTTTTTGTGGTTTTTACTGAATCCTGCGTTTGGATTCACGCGCTTCGCGAAAACGCATGCTGGATGGCATAAGCACTGGCTGTGGGGCGCACCGGTGGAGTACTGGATATTCACGCCGCTGGGGCTGGGGCTTGTGGCCTTCTCCTATGCGTCACTCTGACCGCCAAGAATCGCCAAGTAAGCATTGACAAAGAGATCGGCGGCTCAACACCAAAGATTTACAGCCACACCAAGATGTGGTGAGATGCTGAATACTCGCCTGTCTATCTAGGTCGATGGCAAAGCGGTAGTGCCTCGTTGCCATCGATCCGATGAAACAGGTTATTGGTCAGTCATCTCAGGTGGAAGCCAGAAAACTCAATGCAATCTTGTTAAATTTCTGGGAATTTTCCATGAACATGAAATGACTTCCGCCTTCTTCCACACCGAAAATTTCCACTTTGGCGCCTGGTATCTTGCTGGCGATCCATTCTTGTGATTTCGGATTAAAGAAGCTTCCCTTTGCGCCAACCACCAGTGTGGGCACGTTAATTCTGATGATCGTATCCCGCCAATCCTGAACACAGTGGTCAACCAGCAAAGCTGCCGCTGGCTTGCGTGGGAATTTCAGATTCTGGGCGAGAGCATATTTCTTCTTGGCCTCTGGATAATCTTTGGTGAAGAACATTCCATTGACCAGACCTGCGGTGGTCGCCTCACCGTCCATACCTGCCAAGGCGGTGGCAGTGTCATACAGCGACTGCGGCGAGAATACAGCCCCAGTCTCTGCTTTCTCGGCGTCGGTCCAACTCGGTCCGAAGGTGGTACAGGGCGCCTGATCAATAAGAATCATTGAATGCGTGCGATGATTACCAAAGAGATTCCAATGACTCCAGATCACTGAGCAGCCCATGGAGTGGCCCACCAGCGTGGCTTTAATCAGTTTCATCCCATCCAGGAATTCGTGCAAATGCTTCGCCAGACGTGCCATCCGATAGCCATGCTCAGGCTTGCTGGAATCTCCGTGACCACGCATGTCGAGTGCGATTACGCGGTAGTTTGCCGAAAAAGCAGAAATCTGATCGCTGAACATTTCGGCTGTCTGAGACCAGCCCGGTATCATAACGATAGGTCGCCCTCGACCAGATTCCAGATAATTCAGTTTCGCACCATCGCTCGTCGCGAATGATCCCTGCCTGATCTCACCCGGGTTCGTTCCACCACCAACGCCAAGCGTCGAACATCCACCGTTAGCTAGAGCTACACCCGTCAAAGCTGCGCTGGTAAGAAACAAACGCCGCGACCTCTGCAGATTGGTTGGCTCATTTCCCGCAATTGCTTTTAGAGATTCGTCATTACACTGCATGTCGCCTCCATTGGCTGTCAAATAAGTACTTTTACTGCGAGCGTAAATTATCACATTCACTGCCGATGCAAGTATCGATTTGACCCTACAAATCAAATGGAAAATCAACTCGAGCATGCACTGGGCAAACCTCAAGTGCGATCCGCTGCCAGCGTTGGGTTGACGAAGAAGTCATGGCGACGAT
>JBJTAS010000015.1:0-91011 GCA_046090895.1 Oxalobacteraceae bacterium
GCAACCCGCTCGATACCGACGTCATCCTCGATTTCGGGGATGGTCAGGACAAGCTCGATCTGTCGCTGATCGATGCCGATACGACAAAGCCGGGTGATCAGGCGTTTGCGTGGGGCGGGGCAGTGGCTGGGCGGCCGCCAACGGGCGTGGTGGAGGGCAAGGTCGTCTACTGGGTGCAGGGTGGCCTCACGTTCGTGCAGGCGGATGCGGCAGGCGACGGATTGCCTCCGCTGGAGTTGATGCTCAGCGGGATACACGCACTCGACCCAGCGGATTTTGTGTTCTGATTTGGTGAAGGCTACGACAACACAGCGTCAGACAGCAACGGGCGCCTTGATCGCTGGATGGCACTCGTAACCGACGATCTCGATATCTTCATAGCGATAATCAAAGATCGAATCAGGCGTGCGCTTGAGTCGTAGTTGAGGGAGCGGGAAGGGCTTGCGCGAGAGTTGTTCCTGCACCTGCTCGAGATGATTCGCATAGAGATGGCAGTCGCCGCCCGTCCAGACGAAGTCGCCGACTTGCAGTCCTGTCTGCTCGGCCACCATGTGCGTGAGCAACGCATACGACGCGATGTTGAACGGCACACCCAAGAAGATATCTGCGCTGCGCTGATACAGCTGGCAGGACAGCTTGCCATCGGCCACATAAAACTGGAAGAACGCATGGCAGGGCGGCAGCTTCATCTGCGGAATATCGGACACATTCCAGGCCGAGACGATCAGACGGCGCGAATCCGGGTTATTACGTATCTGATCGATCAGCTGACTGATCTGGTCGATATGCCCGCCGTCCGGCTTCGGCCATGAGCGCCACTGGAATCCATAAATCGGCCCCAGATCGCCGTTCGCATCGGCCCACTCATCCCAGATCGATACGCCATTCTCTTTGAGATAAGCGATATTGGTCGAGCCGGCGAGAAACCAGATCAGCTCATGAATGATGGACTTCAGGTGCAGCTTCTTGGTAGTCACCAGCGGGAAGCCTTCCTGAAGATCGAAGCGCATCTGATAACCGAAGACCGAGCGCGTGCCGGTGCCGGTGCGGTCAGTCTTGACGGTGCCATGCTCGTGCACATGGCGCATGAAATCGAGATATTGGCGCATGGGTTCACTCCAGAGGGCCTCTATTGTAGCTCGGGAGGCTATGGCCGCTGGGCATATCGGTCATTCCGCTGGCCCATCGCTACACACAAAGACGGGCGCCAATCCTGATAGCGGCCTCAATGCGTAGTGAACTGCAGCGCCGCCAGCTGCGCATACAAGCCGCCGGTTTCCACCAACTCTGCATGGGTACCGGTCTCTACGATGCGCCCGTGTTCCATCACCACGATGCGCGTCGCGCGCTGCACCGTCGCCAGCCGATGCGCGATCACCAGCGTGGTCCTGCCCACCATGGCCGCTTCCAGCGCATGCTGTACCAGTCGCTCTGATTCGGCGTCCAGCGCGCTGGTCGCTTCATCCAGCAACAGTAGCGGAGGATTCTTCAGCAAGGCGCGCGCGATCGCAATTCGCTGGCGCTGGCCACCCGAGAGTCTGACGCCGCGTTCACCCAGAAAGGATTGGTAGCCCTCGGGCAGCTTTTCAATGAACTCGTGCGCGGCTGCCTGTCGGGCGGCGGCGATCACCTCGTCATCCGAGGCTTGCGGACGGCCATAGCGGATGTTCTCCATCGCATCGGCAGAGAACACCACGGTATCTTGCGGGACGATACCGATCGCTTCGCGCAGCGCTTTCAGGTCCAGCTGGCGAATATCGATACCATTGAGCCGAATAGATCCGGACTGTGGATCATAAAAACGCAGCAGCAACTGAAAAAGGGTAGTTTTGCCCGCACCTGAGGGGCCGACGATGGCAATGGTCTCACCAGAGTTTACCTTCAACGAAAAATCAGCGAGCGCGGGCTGATCGGGGCGTGACGGGTAGCGAAAATTCAGCGAGTCAATGTGCAGTTGCGCGCCATTGGAGGTTCCCCGGGGAAGTGCAAGCGGCTGCACGGGAGAGATAATCGGCGAGCGCTCTGCGAGCAGCTCCAGCAGCCGTTCGCTCGCTCCGGCAGCACGCTGCGCATCGCCCAGCGTTTCGGACAAAGCGCCAATAGCGCCAGCGACGATGGCGGCATACAGGATGAACTGTCCCAGTTCACCGGCGCTCATCCGGCCTTCGATGACTGCATGCGCGCCTAGCCACAGCACAAATACGATGGCGCCGAAGACCAGGAGTATCGCTGTTACCGTCAGCAGCGCTCGCGCTCGCACCCGATCAATCGCAGCGCCAAATGCGCGCTCCACGGCCTTGCCGAATTGTGCCGCTTCCAGTGTTTCGTGCGCGAAGGCCTGCACCACATTGATGGCGTTCAGGCGTTCGCCTGCCAGGCCCGATGCATCGGCAATTCGGTCTTGCGATGCGCGCGAAAGCTTGCGCACACGGCGTCCGATCAGCACGATGGGTATGATCACCGACAGCAGCATGACGATGATGATGGCTGACAGCTTCACGCTGGTGAAGAACATCATCAACAGGCCGCCGGCCAGCAACAACAGGTTGCGGAGCGCCATCGAGATGCTGGTGCCTACCACGGTCTGTATCAGCGTGGTATCGGTCGTGAGGCGCGACAGCACTTCGCCGGTTTGCGTGACTTCATAAAATTCCGGGCTTTGCCTGAGCACATGCGCATACACTGCACTTCGGATATCCGACGTGACACGCTCGCCCAGCCAGGACACCATATAAAAGCGTGCCGCGGTCGCGATAGCCAGTACACAGGCGAGGCCAAACAGTGCAAGAAAGGTGAGATTCACGCGGGTGGTTTGTACGTTGCCGGCGGATGAAAACCCCAGATCAATCAGCTGGCGAAAGCCATACGGCATCGCCAGCGTCGCGCCTGCAGCGATCAGCAGCGCAATACCCGCTACGGTCAGGCGGCGGCGGTAGGGTGCGAGGAAGGGCAGCAGGCCCGCCAGGGTTTTCAAACCGCTGCGGGACTTCGGCCGGTCGGCCAGCATCGTTCTCATAGTTTCATGGCTTTCAGATAGCCGGTCATCTCAAAGTAGCCTCGTCCCGCCGGCTGGCCGTGGTTCAGGACGCGTACTGCACCTTCCCAGTACACCGCACCGGTGGACTGGCGCGAATCGAGTTCTTGATCTTCCATCAGCGGTTGCAGTGTCCAAGAATTTTTGTCTGTGCCTGAGCCGGTATCAATCTGCATCGCGACAGGGTAGCGGGCACCAGTACGTGGCGAGCGCCAGTGTCGCAAGGGCGTGAAACGAATCTCGTTGTTTCGAAAGTACTTTGTGCGACCCTCTCGGTTGCGCAAGGCTGCATGCTGCCACAATGCGCTGCCGTCGGCGCGGCGTACGCGAAACGCCATCAGTGCACTGCCATCATCGAGATTAGCACCTACCCAATCCCAGCCGACCGCGCCGGGATCGAGCACCGTGCTGGACCACTCGTGATCCAGCCACGCAGTACCGCTAACACCTACGGACGTGCCTTTGCGCGTGACTGAGCCGGTGACCTGCAGATGCGGTTCGCTGTAGTAGTAGCTGGCCTGGGACGTTTTCGGACCTTTGCGGGAGTAGCCGGCATCCCCCTGCCGCATCAGAGACTGCGTTGGTGTCAGCGTGAAGGACAGCGAAAAATCTCTCGCGGGCAGTTGGATGAGATAACGCCCATCCTGCTGTCGCTGCATGGTCCACTGATGCAGCCTGATATCCGTGGTCGCTTCGCTCGCTTGTGCCAAACCAAAACCGGCACGTGCGATCTTCTGGTCATGCGCGAGCTTGCCCGAGTCAGGGTCTGAGAGTGCTGCATGCGCCACCATCAGCTGCTTGGGTGCGAAGCGGCTGGGGTTGTTGGCATCATGATCGGTGGCAGAGCGAAAAAAAGTGACCTGAAAGCCCAGTGGTTTGTTATCAGGCAGGTGCAGCCAGCCGGTCACGTACCACCACTCGGTGCGAAAGTCAGGATGCGAGCCGTAGTCACGCGGGAAATTCAGGTGGGCCGGCGGGCGGACCTCTTTGAATAGGGGTGGCGCCGCCTGTACCTGCAGTGCACCGGTCGACATCAAGAAGATGAGGATCGCAGTCAGCCTGCTGTTTAGCATCTCACCAATCCTCCCGCACGGCACGTACCGCGCTGCCCGAGATAGCCACCCGCCCCGAGACTACCGCGGTCAATGAGGCCGAGAGCAGCAGCACGCCGGCCACGGTGGCCAGCAGGGCATAGGGCAGGTGCAGCTCCATGGTCCAGTGAAAGGATTGCGGATTCACGATGAATACCAGGATCAGGCTGATGCAGCCACCAAGCACGAGACCTGTCATGATCGCCAGCGAGGCCAGCAATGCACCCTCACCGGCGAGCAGTGCCAGTATCTGCCCGCGCGTGATGCCCACATGGCGCAGCATGCCGAATTCGCGCTCGCGCGACAACGTCTGCGCAGAAAACGTTGATGCCACGCCGAACATGCCAATCACGATGGCCACGCCCTCCAGCAGATAGGTAATGATAAAACTGCGGTCAAAGATCTTCAGACTGATCGCGTGGATTTCGCCTGGCTCCGCGTGTTCCAGCGATGTCGCGAATGGCAGGGCGTCAATCTGCTGCCGCAGCGCGGACACCGGTAACTCTTGCCTGACCCAGAGTGCGACATCATTGGCGCTGAGGTCGTCGCTGAGCGCTCGGTAGTCGTCGATGCGCATCATCACCGCGCCTGACTGCCGCGCATAATCGCGCCAGATGCCTGCCACCTGAAAGCTTTGCAGCGCGCCGTTGATCGGCAGCTGCACAGACTGTCCTGGCTGCCATCCGTATAAATCCACCATGGCCTCAGACGCCCAAACCGGCCGGCCTGCCACCGCCACGGTGTCACTCACCATGGGCAGCGTGCGTTCGGGCGCTTTGGCGTCGATGCTGCGTGCGACTAGCGCGACTGCGGGGCGAGCAGGATCGAGCGTGATCGGTTGATGTCGCGTGACCTCCATGCGGGAGACAGCAGGCAGAGCGGCGATCGATTGCTGCTCCCGAGCCGAGAGCCGACCTGCCTCACCGCCATTCATCACACGCACATACAAATCAGCGGAGAGCAGATGGCGCAACCAGTCATCGACCGACACGCGAAAGCTCGCCACCATAATCGCCATGGCCACCATCAGGGCGAAACTGGCGAGCACTCCACCTAGCGCAATCGCTGCCTGATTGGGTGCATTCGCCAGACGCGATATCGCCAGCGAGGCGAGCGGACCCCGGCGTGCTTTTGCCAGTTGTGCAAACGCTAGTGTGGCGAGCCGGGGCATCAGCGCGATCGTGCCAACCAAGAGCAGCGCGATGGCCAGATAGCCAAAGATCGGCAGACCGGCGACCGGGGGCATCAGCGTGAACGCTGCACCCGTGATGATCATGATCAGCGCCGGCCACGGCATGGCGAGCGGTGCCAGGGCGAGATCTTCGCTGCCTGCTTTGAGCGCTGCGGCCGGTCGCGCGCGCGCGGCTTCCAGCGCAGGTGAGAGACTGCCCAGCAGCGCTACACCCACGCCGGCGAGAAAGAATAGCAAGGCCATGAATGGATCGAGCCGGACGGAAGGCTGCACGCCGGGGAAATAGCCACCACCCAGATCACCGCCAAACAGTGACAGGGCGACCGCCGCTAACCCATAGCCGATCAGCAATCCGAGCAGCGAACCGACTGTGCCAAGCACGGCGCCCTCTGCCAGCACTTGTAGCACGAGCGCATGGCGCGTCATGCCCATCGTGCGCAGCAGCGCAAATTGCGGACGCCGACGCAGCACCGACAAGGCCTGTGTCGAGAACACGAGAAAGGCACCGGTAAATAGTGCCACCAGCGCCAGCACATTCAGGTTGACGCGGTAGGCGCGCGACATCGTGGCCGTGCGGCGATCCTGATCGTCTTGCTCGACGACGGTCAGTGAAGGATGCAGTGCGGCGATGGCGGCGCTGACCGATGCGGTGCGCGCACCTGGCTGCAGCCGCAGATCAATGCGCGAGAGTTGTCCCACCCGTTGAAACTGCCACTGCGCGCTGCCAATGTCCATGACGGCCAGCCGCTGTCCCGCGCGCGCACGAACCAGCGTACCCGCGACGCGCAGCTTGACGACAGCGGCGCCGGCGAACACCGTCAGGGTGTCGCCGGTGTTCAGCTGTAGCCATTGCAAGGCGGCGGGAGAGAGGAACACGGTATCGGCCATGAGACCGTCGAAAGGCTTGTCTTCCTCTGGCAGCCCCAGCAAGTCGGGCGCGATCGCTGCCGAGCGCAGGCTGTCAATGCCTAAGATTTTCAGCGGTGTGCGCTGCCCGGGAATCGCCAGATCCAGTTCCAGCACGGGTGCGGCGACCTCGACCTCGGGTAGCGCAGCAATCTCGGCATACCGGCGCTCATCAAAGCTCACGCTCTTGCCGCGCACCTGCATATCGGCGTGGCCCGACAAGCTGCGCGCCGCTGCAGAAAATTCACTGAACGCAGCCTCATTGATGAGCTCAATGCCGAAGCCCAGCGCAATGCCGAGCGCAATCGCTGCCAGCGCGACCAGCGCGCGTACCGGATGCGCGCGCCACTCGCCCGCCAGTAGCCAACGATGCAGCACGGGAGTGCCGGCCAAGTGCCACTCGGTGTTCATGCGTTGCCGACGATGGGGGCATCGATGTGTCGCAGACCGTCGCGCCCCAGCAGCAGCACGCGGTCAGCGCTGGCGGCGGCTGCAGGCGAGTGCGTGACGATGATTGCCGATGCGCCGCTGCTACTGATCTCGCGCCTGAGTAATTGCAGAATGTCATTCGCGGTCTCTGGATCAAGATTGCCGGTGGGTTCATCTGCCAGCAGCAGCCGGGGACGATGGACGAGTGCGCGTGCAATCGCCACGCGCTGCATCTCCCCGCCAGACAATTGACGCGGGAAATCCTCTCCGCGGCCGTCGAGGCCGACGGCCACGAGCAGTAACGCTGCACGCTCAGTCGGCATCTGATTTAGCAGCAGCGGCAGCGCGATGTTCTGCGCGACCGTCAGATGCGGCAGCAAATGGAAAGCCTGGAAGATGAAGCCGAGTTTTTCACGGCGAAGCAGCGTTGCCTGTCGGTCGTCTAGCTCGCGTAGTGGCACGCCATCGATGCGGAGGTTGCCGCTATCGGGCGTGTCCAGACCCGCGATCACGTTGAGCAGCGTTGATTTGCCCACACCCGATTCGCCCATGATGGCAATGTATTCGCCGGCGTTCAGCTGAAGATTGATCGCGCTGAGCACCGCGCGTCCACCGTAGGATTTGGACAGTTGTCGGCATTCCAGTGTGGGCGGGGTGAGGATCGTCATGCCGATGAAAAAATATGCAAGGCGATCAGTGTAACAACCGTTGGCGACGGCTGCTGAGGACCTGTCGTGATACGTCGGGCAGACTTTACGCCACGACGTCGACCACCGACGAGCCAGGGGCTAACGTGCCAATAACAGCCGCCTGCGTGAAGCCGTGCTGATGGAAAACCTCCAGCACCGGCGATGCGGCATCCGGAGAACAGGCGACCAGCAAGCCGCCGGAAGTTTGCGGATCGCAGAGCAAGGCGCGACGAAGCTCATCGATCCCGGCATCGAGCCTCACATCCTGGGCATACCCGGCCCAGTTGCGGTTCGAGGCACCGGTGATGAAGCCTTGCGCGGCCAGGGTCTCCGCTTGCGGCAGGTAAGGCACGCGCGAGGATTCGAGCTTTGCGGTCAGGTGCGAACCCAGCGCCATCTCGCGCGCATGGCCGAGCAGTCCAAAGCCCGTCACATCGGTGATCGCATGTACGCCCGCGAGCGATGACAAATCCTTGCCGGGTGTGTTGAGTTGGGTCGTGCTCGCGATCATCGCTGCGTAGCCCTCGGCGTTCAGCGCGCCCTTTTTGAGTGCTGCCGACAGAACGCCGACACCCAGCGGTTTGCCGAGGATGAGAACATCACCGGCTTGAGCATCCGCATTGCGCTTGACCTTGGAGGGATGCACCAGACCCATCACGACCAGTCCATAGATGGGCTCGACCGAGTCGATGGTGTGACCGCCGGCAATAGGAATGCCTGCCTCGGCGCAGATAGATTCGCCGCCAGCGAGAATGCTGCCGATGGTCTCGAGAGGCAATTTGTCGATCGGCATGCCCACCAGTGCCAGCGCCATGATGGGCGTACCGCCCATGGCATAGACATCGGAGATCGCGTTGGTTGCCGCAATCCGACCAAAGTCGTAGGGATCATCGACGATGGGCATGAAAAAATCCGTCGTTGCGATCAGCGCCTGATCATCATTGAGTCGGTAGACCGCCGCATCATCGGATGTTTCGATACCGACCATCAGCTGTGGCGGCACGGGGAAACCTTTGGTTTGCCTGAGGATGTCGGCCAGCACGCCGGGAGCGATCTTGCAGCCGCAGCCGCCGCCATGGGAAAACGACGTCAGTTTCAGAGGTGCGTTCATGAGCTTGTTCGGCAGTCGTTATTTCATTTGACAGGGTCACAATGACATGGGCTCCCGAGGGAGCCCATGAATTCTGCGCTGGCCAGTATCAGCCGCGACGGGTATCGCTGCGTGTGCCGCGCTCGCTGCGATAGCTGCCACCTTCCTTGCGCGGAGCGCTGCCGGGTTTGGCAAAGCTGCGCTGGCCTGGTTTGCCGGGTTTGCCGCCGCGACCATCGCCAGGACGCCAGCCCGGACGGCGCGCGGGTGCCGCTGCCTTCTTCGGTTCGTAGCCCTCCACGACATCGACCGGAATCGATTGTTTGGTGAAACGCTCGATGCGTTTCACGTGCACGCCCTCGGCATGATTCACCAGCGAGACCGCGATGCCATGACGGCCCGCCCGTCCGGTGCGGCCGATGCGATGCACGTAGTCCTC
This sequence comes from Oxalobacteraceae bacterium, assembly GCA_046090895.1. GTDB lineage: Bacteria > Pseudomonadota > Gammaproteobacteria > Burkholderiales > Burkholderiaceae_D > Pernthalerella. Next base: position 8,871 of record JBJTAS010000015.1, read on the forward strand.
CGGGAATTTGGGTAAGTCGTAATTGAACACATGCGTGATGCCCGGCACATCAATGCCCCGTGCTGCGACATCGGTTGCTACCAGCACGCGCACCTGACCGCGACGCAAACTATTGAGTGTGCGATTGCGTGCTCCCTGGTGCATGTCGCCATGCAGCGCCGCCGCGGCAAAGCCGGCGATCGTCAAGCGGTCGGCGATGTTGTCTGCGTCACGCTTGGTGGCAGTGAACACCAAGGCCTGATCGATATTGGCGTCGCGCAGCAAATGATCGAGCAGCCGGTTTTTGTGCGACAAGTCATCGACAAAGTGCACGCGCTGCTGGATGTTTTCGTGGCGCGTGGCTGCGCTCGCGATCTGGATCAGCTGCGGATCTTTGGTAATGCGGCGGGCCATATTGCCCACCATGCCGTCCAGCGTGGCCGAGAACAGCATGGTCTGGCGCGTTTCGGGCGTCTTGCTGATGATGCGCTCGATATCGTCAATAAAGCCCATGTCCAGCATGCGATCAGCTTCGTCCAGCACCAGAATGTCCAGCGCGGAGAAATCGATCTTGCCGGATTCCATGTGGTCGATCAGGCGGCCGGGCGTGGCGACCAGGATGTCCGGATTACGGGCCAGCAGCTGCATCTGCTTCGGATAAGGCATGCCGCCCAAGATGGACACCGCTTTCACACGGCGCACGTGAATACCGTATTTGTCGGTCGCCGTCGTGACTTGCAGCGCGAGTTCGCGCGTCGGCGTCAGCACCAGCATCTTCGGGCGAGCCGGCATGAAGCGCGGACGTTCGCCGCGCGAGCGCGCTGACTGCGCCAGCTGGTTCGGCGTCTTGCCCAAGGTATCGGCAGGCGCACTGGCCAGCTTGTGTAGCGAGGGCAGCATGAAGGCCGCAGTCTTGCCCGAGCCGGTCTGCGAAGACACCAGCAGATCACGTCCAGCAATGGCGGCAGGCAGTGCCTGCTGCTGCACGGGCGTGGGCTCGGTGTAGCCGGCGTCGGTCAGCGCTTTGAGGACCAGCGGGTGCAAACCAAGAGATTCAAACGTCATGTTTCGTCTTTCAAAAAAAGTCGGCGTGCAGGCGCAGGCCCGCAAGGAGATAGCACAGCAAAAGAAACAGCAACGCCTACCAGCGAAACAAACGAAACGGGAAAAAGTTTCGGCACAAAAGCTTTGCGCCGGGACGGTGCTTGATGAATCTGCACCAGGAGGCGGGAGGGCTTCAGAGTATTGCTTGGGGTGTGCGTGCAACGATGCGCCCGATGACGCAGCGCGGCGCGAATTGTACAGCAAATTGAGGGGCAGGGGGGTGCGACGGTAATTAATCCTCCGAGCCCATCCCCGCCACCACCTGCGAGAACCCGCCATCCACGTAGGTAATCTCGCCCGTGATACCCCCGGCCAGATCGGATAGCAAAAAAGCCGCTGCATTACCCACGTCTTCAATCGTCACGTTGCGCCGTAGCGGCGCATTCTCTTTGACAAAATTGAGGATCTTGCCGAAGTCCTTGATGCCTGAGGCCGCCAGCGTTTTGATTGGCCCGGCCGAGATGCCATTGACGCGCACGCCGCGCTTGCCCAGCGATTCGGCGAGATAGCGCACACTGGCTTCCAATGACGCCTTTGCCAGACCCATGGTGTTGTAGTTCGGCAGCGCGCGCAGCGCGCCGAGGTAGGAGAGTGTCAGCAGCGCGGAATGGTTCGACAGCATCGGCAGCGCTGCCTTAGCCATCGCCGGGAAGCTGTAGGCCGAGATATCGTGTGCGATACGAAAATTTTCGCGCGAGAGACCGTCGAGGAAATCGCCGGCGATCGCCTCGCGAGGCGCAAAGCCGATGGCATGCACCAGACCGTCAAGCTGTTTCCACGATCTGCCCAGATCGGCAAACACGGCATGGATCTGTTCGTCGCTGCCCACATCGCAATCAAAGATCAGAGAGCTACCGAAGTCTTTGGCAAACTCGGTAATGCGGTCCTTGAAACGTTCGCCCACATAGGTGAACGCCAGGTCGGCGCCTTCGCGGTGACAGGCCTGTGCGATGCCATACGCGATGGAGCGATTGGACAGTACGCCGGTAATCAGAATTTTTTTGCCTTGCAAGAATGCCATCGGAAACTCCCTCGAGCCGGTGCGCCGGCGGTACGCTGGCCAAAACGCGCCATTGTAGGCGCTCCCGCCGGGGCTGGGCAAATCGGCACTGCCCGCCAACGTCCGAAAACCGCTATCCTTGTCGCGTTTTTGCTTGCGCTACCCGGCTCATGAACCACCTTCTTGTCAGTGTCATCCTCGTTGCCGTTTCGGCCTGCGCGCCCGCCGCGTGGGCCGCGCATGCGTTCTCGCTGTACGACACGCCCAAGTATCCGCCCGGTTATGCCCATTTCGACTACCTCAATCCCGAGGCACCCAAAGGCGGCGACTTGTATCTCGCCAATCCCGGTCAGGCGAATAGTTTCGACAAGTTCAACCCGTTCTCGATGAAAGGCGTGGCTGCAGCCGGCGTATCCAACCTGATGTTCGAGTCGCTGACGATCAGTTCCGCAGATGAAGTGGCAACGATGTACGGCCTGCTCGCGGAAGACATGACGCTGGCACCCGACCGTATGGCGATGACCTTTCGCATCAACAGCAAAGCCCGCTTCAACAATGGCGACCCCGTGCTCGCGGCGGATGTGAAGTATTCCTTCGATACGCTCATGGCCAAGGGTGCGCCGCAGTTCAAGATGATCTTCGCCGATGTGAAGCAGTGCGTTGTGCTCGACGAGCTGACGGTGCGTTTCGATTTCAAGACCAATAACCGCGAGCTGCCACTGATCGTTGGCGGCATGCCGGTCTTCTCTCGCCAATGGGCGCAAGGCACACCGTTCGACAAAATTCAGCTGGTCGCGCCGATCAGTAGTGGCCCGTATCTGATCGAAAAATATGATGTCGGCCGGTCGATCGCCTACAAACGCAACCCTGCCTACTGGGGCAACGATATTCCTGCCAGACGAGGTGCCTTCAATTTCGAGCGCATCGTGTATCGCTTCTACAAAGACGATGTCGCGCGGCTGGAAGCTTTCATGGCGGGCGAATTCGATGTGGTCGTTGAATATCGCGCCAAGAACTGGGCGCGCATGTACAAGGGGCCGAAATTCGAGAACGGCGAGATGATCAAGACCACGCTCAAGCACTCGAATGGCGCAGGTATGCAGGCATTCGTGATGAATCTGCGCCGACCACAGTTTACCGATGCACGTGTGCGCCGTGCGCTAGGCTTGGCGCTGGATTTCGAGTGGATGAACCGGCAGCTGTTCTACAGTCAGTACACCCGTATCGACTCTTTCTTCAGCAACTCAGAGCTTGCTGCGCGAGGCACGCCCTCAGAGGCCGAGATGAGACTGCTCGAGCCACTGCGAGAGCAGCTCGATCCCGCCGTGTTTGGCCCCGTCCCGCTGCCACCGAGGACCGATGCGCCTGCCTCGCTGCGCGCCAACCTGCTCCAGGCTCGCGAGCTGTTGAAACAGGCCGGTTGGGTTTACCGCGATGGCGCATTGCGCAATGCGAAGGACGAGGTGTTCAGCTTCGAGATCATTGATGATCAGTCGGCGCTGTCGCGCATCATTGCGGTCTATGTGCGCAATCTCGAAAAACTAGGCATCCGTGTGAGTCAACGTACGGCGGACTTCGCACTGGTGCAGAAACGCATGGAAGAATTCGACTTTGATATGACCAGCCAGCGTTTCCCTGATGTGACCAGTCCGGGCAATGAGATGTTCGACATGCTGGGTTCCAAGGCGGCGGATGAAAAAGGCTCGAGTAATTACTGGGGACTGAAAGATCCTGCGGTGGACAAGCTGGTGACTGCGCTGGTGCGTGCCGAATCGCGCGCAGACCTGGTTGCGGCGTCGCGCGCGCTGGATCGCGTGCTGCTGCACAAGTACATGGTGGTGCCCCACTGGTACTCGGCGACGCACCGGGTCGCGTATCGTAATCGCTTTGGTATACCCAAGGTCGCGCCGAAGTATTATCAGGCGGATCCGTATGTGATTTCCAGCTGGTGGCAGGTCAAACCGCGTAAAGCGGATTAAGCCGAAAGATGCTGGATCCCGGCCTGCGCCGGGGCGACGATGTGAAGGCCGGGATCCGGTGGCGTTGAAACTCAATGTAAAGAACTACAGACCCATGAACCTCTGGCCCTACCTGCTAAAAAGAACACTACTGATGATCCCGACGCTCTTGGGCGTGATCGCGATCACCTTCGCCGTGATCCAATTCGTGCCTGGCGGTCCGGTCGAGCAGGTGCTGATCGAATTGAAGAAAGGCCAGACGGGTGCGGGTGAATCTTCGGGTGGTGGCGCGTCGGAATATCGCGGCAGGCAAGGGGTCGATGCCGAGCGTGTGCAAGAGATCAAAGCGCTGTACGGCTTTGATAAGCCGCCCGTTGAGCGTTTCTGGAGCATGCTGAAGGGCTTCGCGACATTCGACCTCGGTCAGAGTTTTTATCATCACAAAGATGTGTGGGAGCTGGTGAAATCCAAGCTGCCAGTCTCGGTCACGATCGGTTTGTGGACGTTCTTCCTCACGTATTTCATTTCGGTGCCGTTGGGCGTAGCCAAGGCAGTGCGCGAGGGCAGCCGGTTTGACAGCATCACGAGCACTATTGTGCTGGTCGGTTATTCGATTCCGGGTTTTGTGCTCGGTGTGTTCTTGCTGGTCGTGTTTGCGGGCAGCAGCTTTGTGCAATGGTTTCCCCTGCGCGGCCTGACGTCTGACGATTGGGAGACACTGTCCTGGCTCGGCAAGGTCAAAGATTATCTGTGGCATATCGCTTTGCCAGTGACGGCCTCGGTCGCGGGTTCGTTCGCGGTAATGACCATGCTGACCAAGAATACCTTCCTCGAAGAGATACGCAAACACTATGTGCTCACCGCACGCGCCAAAGGTTTGTCCGAACGCGCGGTGCTGTACAAGCATGTCTTTCGCAATGCCCTCATACCCCTCGTGACGGGTTTCCCGGCAGCGTTCATTGGCGCCTTCTTTGCGGGCAGCTTGCTGATCGAGACGCTGTTTTCACTCGATGGTCTGGGACTGTTGTCGTATGAATCCGTCGTCCGGCGCGATTACCCTGTCGTGCTGGGCACGCTATATCTGTTCACATTGATTGGTCTGATGGTCAAGCTGCTGGGTGACCTCTGCTATGTGTGGGCTGATCCGCGTGTTCAATTCGAGAGTCTTGCGCGATGACCTCTGCATCCTCAGCCACTGCCACGCTCGCGATCTCGGTGTCGCCATCGCGCCGTGTATGGTTACGCTTTAGGCAGAGCCGTCGTGGCTACTGGAGCCTGATCATTTTTATGGTGTTGTTCGCGCTCAGTTTGTGCGCGGAGCTGATCTCCAATGATCGTCCGCTCGTTGCGCGCTACCACGGCCAGCTGATGTTCCCCATCGTGACGGATTATTCCGAAACGGCCTTTGGCGGAGATTTTGATTCGCCGGCAGATTATCTTGATCCTTTCATTCAGCAACAATTCAGCCAGCCGGGTAACTGGGCGATTTATCCTATCAATCACTATCGCTATGACACACTGAATTACTTTGCCAAATCGCCCAACCCCGCGCCGCCCACCAGCGACAACTGGCTAGGCACGGATGATCGTGGCCGCGACGTGTTCGCACGGCTGCTGTACGGATTCCGAGTCTCGATTTTGTTCGGGCTGGCGCTGACGATCACGGGCATTGCGCTCGGTGTGATCACCGGGGCGGTGCAAGGTTATTTTGCGGGCACGACGGATCTGCTGTTCCAGCGTTTCATGGAGATCTGGGGCTCGATGCCCGAGCTGTACCTGCTGATCATTTTTGCATCGATCTTTGAGCCCAGTATCTTGCTGCTGCTGTTATTGCTCTCGCTGTTTGGCTGGATGGGCTTGTCCGATTATGTGCGCGCCGATTTTCTGCGCAATCGTAACCTCGATTATGTGCAAGCAGCGCGGGCGATGGGTTTGTCGAATTGGCAGATTATCTGGCGGCATGTGCTGCCCAACAGTCTGACACCAGTCGTCACCTTTCTGCCGTTTCGTATGAGTGCTGCGATTCTGGCGCTCACCAGTCTGGATTTTCTGGGGCTGGGCGTGCCACCGTCCACGCCCAGCCTGGGCGAGCTGCTGGCGCAGGGCAAGAACAATCTTGATGCGTGGTGGATTGCCTTGTCCACCTTTGCGGTGCTGACCATCACGCTGCTCCTGCTGACGAATATTGGCGATGCCTTGCGTAACTCGCTGGATGTGCGGAGGAAGGCATGAGCCTGCTGAGTGTACAGAATCTGTCCGTGCGCTTTGGCACAACGACCGTTGTCGATCAGGTGAGCTTCGATATCCAGGCCGGCGAGAAATTTGCGCTGGTGGGTGAATCTGGTTCAGGCAAAACGGTCAGCGCCTTGTCGCTGATGCGACTGCTTCCGGAGGCCGAGATCAGTGGCGAGCTGAACTTTGAAGGCGAATCAATACTGCGCAAATCCGAGCCCGAGATGCGTCGTTTGCGTGGAAAAGATGTGGCGATGATCTTCCAGGAGCCGATGACGGCACTGAATCCGCTCTTCACTATCGGTAACCAGATCGCGGAAGTGCTGATGCTGCATGAAGGACTGTCCGCGCGCGAGGCGGCCAGGCGCGCGGTGGAATTGCTGGACAAGACCGGCATTCCCGAGCCGGCGCGCCGTGCATTGTCGTATCCGCATCAGCTCTCGGGTGGCCAGCGGCAGCGTGCGATGATTGCGATGGCGCTCGCCTGCCGCCCCAAGCTGCTGCTCGCCGATGAGCCCACGACGGCGCTCGATGTGACGATACAGGTACAGATACTCGAGCTGCTGAACCAGTTGCAGCGCGATCAGGGCATGGCGGTGCTGATGATCACGCATGACCTGAATCTGGTCAGGAGTTTTGCCGATCGAGTCGGCGTCATGCAGCAGGGCCAGCTAATAGAAACGGCAGACACCGCGAGCTTGTTCTCGCAACCGAAAGAGGCTTACACGCAGCAGCTGCTGGCCAGTCATGCAAGACGCATGGCCTCCGAACAGGCGCCCGGCGCGAGCCCGCTGCTCGAGGCGAAAGGCCTTCGCTGCTGCTTCTTCATTCCGCAAGGCTGGTTCCGGCGGCGCGAGTTCGTCGCGGTCGATCGAACCGATCTCTCGCTGGCGAGAGGCGAAACATTGGGCATCGTCGGCGAATCCGGCTCCGGTAAGTCCACGCTGGGCATGGCCTTGCTCCGTTTGTCTGTCGCGCAGACCGAAGGTCAGATCGATTTCGACGGACATCGCATCAGCGAGATGTCCGGTGCCAGCCTGCGAACTTTGCGCGCACAGATGCAGGTGGTGTTTCAGGATCCGTTTGCGTCCTTGTCGCCGCGCAGAACCATCGAGCAGATCATCGGCGAGGGGCTGGCCTTGCATCAACCGCAGCTCTCACCCGAGGCGCTGCGCCGGGCAGTCGCCGATGGGTTGACCGAGGTCGGGCTGTCACCTGAGATGATGTCACGTTATCCGCATGAATTTTCCGGCGGGCAGCGGCAGCGCATCGCGATTGCGCGCGCGCTTGTCTTAAAGCCTGCCATGATTCTGCTGGATGAGCCGACCTCATCGCTGGATGTCTCCGTGCAGTATCAGGTACTGGAGCTGCTGGCCGCGCTGCAGCGCAAGCATGGGATCGCGTATTTGTTCATCAGCCATGATCTGGCGGTCATCCGCGCGATGGCACATCGTGTGATTGTCATGAAAGACGGGCAGGTGGTGGAAAGCGGCACGACATCCGAGGTATTGTCGGCGCCGCGCGAGGACTACACCCGACGGTTGCTGGCAGCGGCGGAATTCAGGGAACTGACGGCGACGACCTGACGCTGGTCGTTGGCTAATCGGCGCAGATCAGCGCTGGGTGCGCTTATGCTCTGATTCGCCGTGCGCGGGGCGGCGCTTGTCGGTGGGTTTGTCTGTTCTTTCCACTTTGCCCTTGCCCTTTTTGGGCTGACGAACTTCCAGCTTCAGGGACTGGCCCGGCGTGAGCTTGTCATTTTTCAGATCGTTCCATTGCCTGATCTCGCTGACCCTGACCTTGTAGCGTTTGGCGATCGTGTCGACCGTATCGCGCTTGCTCACCTTGATGCTGATTTTCTTGCGGGGTGGTTCATCGGGTTCAACGGCCAGCATGGCGTTATCGGCGATTTCCTGACCGATATCCTTGTCCGGTGCTGTGGCTGGTTTAGGTACCAGCACGGTCGAGCCCGCCTTTGGGTGCATGTTCGGCGGGATCGCATTGGCCTCGCGGATCACTTCAGGCGTGGTCTTGAATCTGGCCGCGATGCTCTCAATGCGCTCGCGTGCGACGGTCACCTTGTGCGCGGTCCAGCTGGACAAGGCCTTGGTCCAATTGGAGAGATTTTCTTTGAACTTCTCTGCGTTGGATTGCGGCAGCAGGATCTGCGTGCTGGGGCTGCCCGTGATCACCGGACGATTAAACTGCGGATTAAGTGCCTTGAATTCTTCCATGGGCAGCTCGGCCAGTTGCGCTGCCAGCTTGACATCGATGTCGCGGGTCTTCTTGATCGACACAAAATACGGTTGGTTCTCGACCGCAGGCAGTCTGATGCCGAATTGCGAAGGCGTGGCGATGATGTTCTTGACTGCCTGCAGCTTCGGGTAGTAGTTGCGCGTCTCCGCGGGCATGTAGGCTGAGAGACTGTTGAAATCAGTCGGACGTCCGGCAGCCTCGGCCTTGGCGATGGCGCGCGACACGGAGCCTTCTCCCCAGTTGTAGGCAGCCAAGGCCAGCTGCCAGTCGCCGAACATGCCATACAGCCTTTGCAGATAGGTGAGCGCTGCATTGGTCGATGCCAGGACATCGCGACGCTCATCACGGAAGGCATTCTGCTTCAGATTGTAGTCACGTCCGGTGCTGGGAATGAACTGCCACATCCCTGCCGCTTTGGCGCTGGAAAAGGCTTGCGGATTGAATGCCGATTCAATGAAGGGCAGCAGTGCGATTTCGGTGGGCATCTGCCGCTTTTCGAGCTCCTGCACCACATGAAAAAGATAGCGTGACGCACGCTGTGATATGCGTTGAAGATATTCTGGACGCGCGCTGTACCAGGTGGTGTGCGTAGCGACCAGCGGATTGTTCAGGTCGGGGATTGCAAAGCCTTTGCGAATGCGGTCCCACAGATCAAAATTCTCGATCTGAATATCATCCAGCTCGAGCGCATAGTCTGGGGGCAGGCTGAGACCATCCAGCCCGACGGGTTGATTGGTGAGGGTCCCGTACTCGTCAGCCGAGGGAGGAATCGCCAGGTCAACCGGGTAGGCGGCAGGCGTGATCAGTGTCAGGCTGGAGAGGATGGCTAGACATGTCAGCTGTGTGGATCGGGTTCGGTACATCGGCCTCGGAGAATCACCAGCGAGAGGCCAGGCCAGACGCGGTGCGAATTGAATTCGCGCAAGTGTAGTGAACCAGTCGAAAGGCCGTCAAGGGAAATGTCGATGAATTATCGGGTTTTGAGTGACAGTTTGCTAACGATAGCTGTAAAGTCAGCCTCGACGTCGGATTAGCGAAAAGTATTTTTCCATTCTCTGAGTGCCGCGAATGCAGCGACCGGATCATTGCCGCTCAGATGTGCTTGCGTGCGCAGGGTGTTCACGATGCTGGGCTCACGATAGCGTAAAAATGGATTCGTTTTCTTTTCTTCGCCCAAGGTGGAGGGCACCGTGCGCTCGCCGCGCTCACGTGCTGCTTGCGACTGTTGCAAGCGCTCCGACACAGCCGGATTATCAGGCTCGGCGGCGACTGCAAAACGTAAATTCGACACCGTGTATTCATGCGCGCAATAGACCTTCATGGTGTCGGGCAGTGCAGACAGCTTGGCCAGCGATTGCGTCATTTGTTCGGCAGTACCTTCAAACAAACGTCCGCAGCCTCCTGCAAACAAGGTGTCGCCACAGAATAACCAGCCATGCTGGTGATCGACATAGGCAACGTGTCCGGCAGTGTGTCCTGGTACATCGAGCACGCTGAACGTGATCGTCGGCGTCGTCAGTAGCAGGGTATCGCCCTCGGACACCCGATGCGTGACACCGGCAATTTTTTCGTTTGCCGGTCCGTACACAGGAATATCACGCTCTCGCAGCAGCTCTGCGACACCACCTGCATGGTCGCCGTGATGATGAGTGAGTACAATAGCGGCCAGCGTCAATTGTCCCGAAGACAATGCTTTTTCGACCGGCGCAGCATCGCCGGGATCGACCACCACCGCGTGATGGCCATCATGGATCAGCCACAGGTAATTGTCGGCAAAGGCCGGGATAGCAGTAACTTGCAATGATGCTTTGACTGACATGAGCATGAACCCAAACGCGTTGCAAAATCCGATTATATCGCTGGCCTCCTGGTTCGATACGCCGCCCGGACGCTATGCGCACGCCTGGGAGCAGGCGCGGCTGGATGAATTGACCGCCGATATTTTTGGCTATAACGCGCTGCAGATCGGCATGCCACACTTTGACACATTGGCCGCCAATCGCATGCCCAACCGCTGGGTGACCGACAGCCGCTTGTCTCCCGTCGGGGACGCGCGGCAGGTCGTGCTGGTACATGATTTCGCCGAGTTGCCGTTCGCCAGCCAGAGTCTCGATTTGGTGGTGCTACCGCATGTGCTTGAGTTCGCGGCTGAGCCGCATCAGGTGCTGCGTGAAGTCGAGCGGGTGCTGATCCCCGAGGGGCAAGTCATTGTCTGTGGTTTCAATCCGGTCAGCCTATGGGGTATGCGACAGGTGGGTGGACGCATCACGGGCGCGCATTTTCTGCCGCTGCATGGTGAATTCATCAGCGTGCCACGCTTAAAAGATTGGCTCAAACTGCTGAATATGGAAATCAATCGCGGACATTTCGGCTGTTATGCGCCGCCCTGCATGACAGACAAATGGCTGGAGCGTTTCGCTTTCATGGAAAAGGCCGGTAATCGCTGGTGGCCTTATCTCGGAGCGCTGTATATTGTGCAAGCCATCAAGCGCGTGAAAGGCATGCGCCTGATCGGGCCGGCGTGGGAAAAGCGCGCTGCGCGTGTGCAGCAGGGCGTGCCGGTCACAAACCGGATGAAAAATAAACACCCACCAGAAAAAATCTGAATGAGTAAAGTAGAGATCTACACTGACGGTGCCTGCAAAGGCAATCCCGGCCCCGGCGGCTGGGGTGCCTGGTTGATCGCTGGCGATAACAGCAAAGAGCTTTGTGGCGGCGAGCTGAACACGACCAACAATCGTATGGAGCTCAAGGCCGTGATCGAGGCACTGAACGCGCTCAAACGTCCGTGCGACGTGGTCGTGCATACCGATAGCCAGTACGTCCAGAAGGGCATCAGTGAATGGCTGGTTGGGTGGAAAGCCAAGGGCTGGCGTACCGCCAGTAAGGCGCCGGTGAAGAATGTCGATCTGTGGCAAGCATTGGACGAGGCGCAAGCGCGGCACACGATAGAATGGCGCTGGGTGAAGGGGCATGCCGGGCATGAGGGCAATGAGCGCGCGGATGCGCTGGCCAATCGTGGCGTTGAGCTGGTGCTGGGGGCGGAGACTTAAGAAAAGATAAACACTGGACCACTATGCGACAAATCGTCCTCGACACTGAAACCACTGGCCTGAACCCGCGCAGCGGCGACCGCATCATCGAGATTGGCTGCGTCGAGCTCGTCAACCGCCGGCTCACGGGCAACAATTTTCATTACTACGTCAACCCCGAGCGTGATTCCGACCCCGGCGCGCTGGCGGTGCATGGATTAACCACCGACTTTTTGAGCGACAAACCTAAATTTGCCGAGATCGCCAAAGCGCTGTGCGACTACCTGCGCGATGCTGAGATCATTATCCACAACGCACCTTTTGACGTCGGTTTCCTTGATGCGGAATTCGAAAAACTCGGTCTCCCCAAATTCGATCAGCATGTACGCTTGATCACGGACACGCTGCTGCAGGCAAAAGAACTTCACCCGGGTAAGCGCAATTCGCTGGATGCGCTGTGCGAGCGTTACGGGGTATCGAATGCGCATCGTACCTTGCACGGGGCTTTGCTTGACTCCGAGCTGCTGGCCGAGGTCTATCTCGCCATGACGCGCGGGCAGGACAGTCTGGGCATGGATTTAACTGTCGATGTGGCTGACGCGGACGGCAGCAGTGGGTCCTCTGCGCTGGCAGAGATCATGGTGCTGTCACCATTGCCGGAAGAGATAGCCGCCCATCAGGAGATGCTGCAGGCACTGAATAAAGAATCCAAAGGCGCTTGCCTCTGGCTGCAGGATGGCCCGTAGGGCCATGAATTGAAGCGCCCTAGTGTTTATGCGATAATGCGCGCCGTCCTGGGAGGTTAGCTCAGGGGTAGAGCGATCGCCTCACACGCGATAGGTCGCTGGTTCGAAGCCAGCACTTCCCACCAGTTGCAAAAAACCGGCTTGCGAGCCGGTTTTTTCATGGGCGCTTTCGACTGACCGCCGCACCTGGCCGCAACCGTTCGTGCCCGAAGCCGCGCGCCAGTTTTTTCAGTGGCGGTGTGTCTTGCTGTTGACTGCGCGCCGATACCCGCGCAGTCGTATCGGACCGAGGCACCAGATGCTGCGCCCCATTGCCGATCAGGTCGGTGCGTCCCATGCGCTTCAATCCTTCGCGTAAAACCTCCCAGTTCGACGGATCGTGATAGCGCAGCAGTGCCTTGTGAAATTTGCGGATCTTTGCCAGCCGTGGCGTCTCGACGGTTTCCGAATCTCTGGCGATCTTGCGCAAGGGGTTTTTGCGCGTGTGATACATCGCCGTTGCCATTGCCATGGGTGTCGGCAAAAAAGTTTGTACCTGATCGAGGCGAAAATCATTTTGCTTCAGCCACAGCGCAAGATTCAGCATGTCGTCATCTGTCGTGCCCGGGTGCGCGGCGATGAAGTAGGGGATCAGATATTGTTCTTTACCGGCCTCCTTCGAGTATTTGTCGAACAATTCCTTGAAGCGATAGTACGAGCCCATGCCCGGCTTCATCATCTTGGACAACGGACCGTCTTCCGAATGCTCAGGCGCTATTTTCAGCAAGCCGCCCACGTGATGGGTGACCAACTCTTTGACGTACTCAGGTGAACGCACCGCGAGGTCGTAACGCAGGCCGGAGCCGATCTGTATTTTTTTTACACCGGGTATCGCGCGCGCTTTGCGATATAACTGAATCAGTTTGCTGTGATCGGTATTCAGATTGCTGCAAATGGTTGGATACACGCAAGACAAGCGCCGGCAGGATTCCTCGATCGATTTATCCTTGCAAGCCATGCGGTACATATTGGCCGTTGGCCCGCCCAGATCCGAGATCGTGCCTGTAAAGCCCTTGGTCTTGTCGCGAATGAGTTCAATCTCGCGCAGAATGGAAGGCTCCGAGCGGCTCTGAATAATGCGGCCTTCATGCTCCGTAATCGAGCAGAACGTGCAACCCCCAAAGCAGCCGCGCATGATGTTCACCGAGAAGCGGATCATGTCCCATGCCGGAATCTTTGCCTTGCCATATGACGGGTGAGGTGCGCGCGCGTAGGGTAGGTCGTACACATAATCCATCTCATCCATCGCCAGCGGCAGCGGCGGCGCAGTCAGCCACACATCACGATCCGCATGCGCCTGCACCATCGCGCGCGCATTACCGGGATTGGATTCCAGATGAAACACGCGCGACGCATGCGCATAGCTGACCGGGTCTTCTTTCACCACCTCAAAGGCGGGCAGCCGGACTACGCTTTTTGCGCGGATCTCTTTCTGCTGCGCGAGACGTTCTTCACGCGACAGCAGTTTGATGGGCTTGATGTCTGACGAGGAATCCCCAGCCGTGCCACAGGCCTCCGGCTGTTTTTCCTTCATCTCGTACGGATCGGGGTGTGGCTCTATCTTGCCCGGCGTGTCGACGCGAGTGGAATCGACCTCCGACCAGTCATCAGCGGGCTTCCAGCCGCGCGGCACCATGAAGGCCGTACCGCGCAAATCGCGTAGGGATTTCACCGGCTCGCCCGCTGCCAGCCGATGAGAAAGTTCCAGCAACGCTCGTTCGGCATTGCCAAATAAAAGAATGTCGGCCTTGGAATCCATCAGTATCGAGCGCCGCACGGTGTCTGACCAGTAGTCATAGTGCGCGATGCGGCGCAGGCTGGCTTCGATACTGCCAATCACGATGGGCGTGCCGGGGAAAGCTTCCCGTGCCCGCTGCGCATAGACCGTCAGTGCGCGGTCAGGCCGCTTGTCTGGTGCACCGCCGGCGGTGTAGGCATCCTCCGAACGCGGCTTCCGATCTGCTGTGTAGCGATTGATCATCGAATCCATATTGCCGGCCGTGATCCCGATATACAGATTCGGCTTGCCCAGCGCCCGGAAAGGATCAGCCGACTGCCAGTCGGGCTGACTGATGATTCCGACGCGGAAGCCCTGCGATTCCAGCAAACGTCCCACCAATGCCATACCAAAGCTCGGATGATCGATATAGGCATCTCCGGTCACGAGAACGATATCGCAACTATCCCAGCCGAGCTGAGCCATTTCCGCCCGAGACATCGGGAGGAAAGGAGCAGGCGCAAGACCCGGCCGGTGGGGCGGGTAGGAGCGCAGGTGGCGGGGTGGTACGGTCATCGGATGCCGCGGTGTGAGTTCAAGGCGGCAGTATGCCAGTGATGGCCTGCGGGTGCAGAGGATGGAGATCCAGAGATGAAGATTTGAGCCGGAAGTAGGAACTTATGCGTAGCGCAGTGCAGATTAATATGAATGATCTCGACGAGCCGGCCGCTTTTTCCCAGAGCGTCTGGGTCAGCCGCGCTGCAGAATCCACTGACTTTGGGATGTTATTTGAACGGATTATTTATCTCTTCTGGCTGTTTGAATTCGACCTGCTCCGGCAGGTCTTTTTCGTTCTGCAAATGCAAAACAGCGGCATCCAGCAACGCCTTGAGCTGCAGTGCCTGCTGCAAACCGGCTTGATCCCGCGTGATCGCCAGCGATCCATACAGCTCCAACTGATCTATCCGGTTTTCGATAGTCAATTCTCCAATGTGCAGGGTCTCGCTCTCATTCTGAAAAGGCTGTAGCTCTGACATGGTTCTCTCCCTTGATTCGTCAAGCAGATGGATCAGCGTTTACGCAGTCGGGGTTCGGGCAGCGGCATGGCATGCGCTTTCACGCCATCCGGAACAGCGGGGAACAGATTGATCCCCGCGCGCTGTTCGAGTGCAGTCAGCGACATCACCTCATAGGCATCGCCTGCGATATTTGATACCAGCCAGGCAGCACCTTCTTTTTTCGCCGGATCATAAACCGCCTTGAACACATGCGTGGGAACGAACACCCGGCCATTGATACGCTGGATGCGCTCGCCCTCAAATAGCGGACCAGTGATGACGTAGATTTCCCCTCGCTGGTTCGCCAGATGCCGAGTCGCCCCCTCGATGGCGGACCATAGGTGTTGGTTGTTGTCTCTGTCCTGCGGGATGATGTTCGCCAGAGAAAAGCTCTGATGCTGAGCGGCTTCGGTGGGCATGTCGGCGGCGGGCGCCATATGCCCGCGGTCATAACCGGAGCGAGCGTAATCGGCTAGTTCAGCGCGCACCGCGGCTGGCAGTGCCTCCTCGGCATGAAAAGCGTCTTTACGGCGCACGGCTTTCGCCGCGGCCATGCTGTCGCGAGTCAAGCGCTCGGCTGACCACAGGGGCGTGCGCGAGATGCCGGAATGCATGACCGCAAAGGCTTCGAAGCACAGCCCCGTGGCCTTTTGTTGCAGCGAGGCGCGCGTGATGCTGGGCGCTTTGCCATCCACAAAGTGTTGCTGGCAGGCCTGGTTTTGCGCGCCAGTGATGCCTGGCGCGAACAGACAGCTCAGGCACGCCAGCGCCAGCAGCAAGTGCTTCAAGGTTCTCATTGTCAGGGCTGGCCGTAGCTCGCGTCGCGCGTCCGCAGATCGAGGTGTACCGTTATGGGCGATCAGCGGTTTACGGTTCGAATGGCATACAAAGTGGAAGTTCCTGTCCTTGTTTTCACCGATCCGTCTACAAAAAGTATTCGATTATCGGCCTGTTGATTCCTGATTTTACTTCAGGGAAACATTTAGAGGCAGCAGGAAGGGTGTGCGTTGCAACATGCAACGCCTGAGGTGGGGAGAGGCTTGGGGGGCTGGAGACCGCGTCTAGGGTTGGCTGCTTGCTTTATCATCCCCCACCACTACAACGATCACCGGGAGAATTGAATGTCCGACTCGCCTGCGCTCCTGTGGCGGCCGAGCGCTGAGCGCATGGCTCGCAGCCGCATGAATCATTACCTGCAATGGCTGGCATCCAGGGGTCAACACTTCCAGGACTATCAGTCGCTGTGGCAGTGGTCGACGGATCACATCGACGAATTCTGGGCATCGATCTGGGCGTATTTCGAGGTTCAATGCTCGGTACCGTACCAGCGCGTGGTCTCGAGTCATGCGATGCCTGGCGCGACCTGGTTTGAAGGTGCTCGGTTAAATTTTGCAGAGCAGCTGTTTCGCTTTCATACTGAGGCCGCTAGTGCGGACACCGACGCCATCGTCGCGGAGTCGGAAACCCGTGAGAGAGTGAGCTTGTCATGGGGCGAGCTGCGCGAGCAGGTCACCGCCGTTGCCAACACGCTGCGTGCACTGGGTGTCGGGCCCGGCGATCGGGTGGTCGCGTATTTGCCGAACACACCCGAAGCAGCCGTCGCGTTTTTTGCGTGCGCGAGTATTGGTGCGATCTGGTCATCGTGCTCGCCCGATATGGGCGCCGCCAGCGTGCTGGATCGTTTTCGGCAGATCGACCCCAAGGTACTGATTGCCGTTGATGGCTACCGCTATGGCGGCAAGGCATTCGACCGGATGGAGGTAGTGCAGAACCTGCGCGAGCAACTTCCCACGCTAGAGCACACGGTGCTCTTGCCGTATCTTGATACCGATCTTGATCTGCATGCCAGTATGCCGGGTGCGATGCGCTGGAACGATTTGTTCACGCATCCTGCGGCACAGGCAAACCCGATACGTTTCGAACAACTTCCTGCTGATCATCCGTTGTGGATACTCTATTCATCAGGCACGACAGGCATGCCCAAGCCTATCGTCCACGGGCAGGGTGGCTCGCTGCTGGAATGCCTGAAAGGGAATGCGCTGGCGCTGGATCTGGGCGAGGAGGATCGTTTTCTGTGGTTCAGCACCACGGGCTGGGTGATGTGGAATGCGCAGATCAGCGGCTTGCTGGTAGGCGCAACGATCTGTATTTATGACGGCAATCCCGGGTATCCCGATCTGTCCCGGCTATGGCGCTTTGCGCAAGACATGCGGCTGACTTTCTTTGGGGTGGGCGCGGCGTTTTATGCAAACTGCATGAAGGCAGGCATTGAGCCCGCAAAGATTGCAGATCTGTCGTCGCTGCGAGGCGTTGGTTCGACGGGCTCACCCCTGCCGGATGACGCTTTTCATTGGATCTATGAGCATGTGCATCCGGATGTCTTGCTGGCCTCGATCAGTGGCGGCACCGATGTGGTGGCGTCGTTTGTTGGCGCCTCGCCGCTGCTGCCGGTGTATGCAGGCGAGATCCAGTGCCGTTCACTGGGCGTGGCGGTACATGCGTTTGATGGGAAGGGAGAACCCGTGATCGACGAGGTCGGCGAGCTGGTGGTCACCAAGCCGTTACCGACGATGCCGCTGTTCTTCTGGAATGACCCTGGCAATCAACGCTATCTGGAGAGCTACTTCGATCATTATCCCGGTCTGTGGCGGCATGGGGACTGGATACGCATCACGCCGCGCGGTGGTGCGGTGATCTATGGTCGTTCGGATGCGACGATCAACCGGCATGGCATACGGATGGGCACCTCCGAGATTTATCGTGTGGTCGAAGAAGTACCGGAGGTGCTTGACAGCCTGGTGGTTGATCTCGAATACCTTGGACGTGAATCGTATATGCCGCTGTTTGTCGTGCTGCGCGAGGGTCATCTGCTGGATCACGCGCTGAAGCAGCAGCTGTGCGACAAGATACGTATCCAGCTCTCTGCGCGTCATGTGCCGAATGCGGTGTTCGCCGTACCAGAGATACCGCGCACGCTGACGGGGAAGAAGATGGAGCTGCCAATCAAGAAGCTGTTGCTCGGCGCGCCAATCGGAAAAATCGCGAACCCGGATGCGATGAGCAATCCGGGCTCGCTGCGCTGGTATGTGGAGTTTGCGGAACGGAGGAAGGCAGACCACCCGGCAGCCTGATCAGGCGCCGACGATCCATCCCTCCAGCGGATCATGCGGCGGCAAGCCGTAGTTCGCCTCGCTGCGCTGCCAGCCCCAGGCGGCCAGCAGCATGCACAGTACGGCATCGAGCATATCGCCGCTGCCATCGTCCAGCAACTGGCGACGGAATGTGCCCGTGTCGAGAGCTATCTGTCGGGGATGCTCGCCTTTTTCGAGTGCCTTGATGATGGCCAATCGTGCGGCGCGCCGCTGAGGCGTCTGTAAAGCCTTGCTGTCGTTTTTGTAGGACTCGCGCGTAATCGATCGCGCGATCATGCCGGGGTACGCCTCCAGTGCGATGCGGTGTGGATCACCCTGATGCATCAGCGGGATGGTCACTTCAGCGGCGAGCAGCAGTGGCGCGCCCGCGTGCAGCATGTAAGCGACGGGTGGATTCACCCATTTCATGGACGATGACGACTGTGCGACCAGATCGGTCGCACGATGCAGAAATTTATTGCCTGCAGGGCGGGCATCGCAGACTGCCTTGAAGGTCTCTCGTATCGTCTCGCGCGACAGTGAGGCATAGTGCCGTATCAGCAAGGGCCACTCGGTCGGCCAGCCCAGCTGCTCGGCCAGCTCGCGCGGCAGCGAGAAGGGAAAATCAAAGCCGCCAACCCACGCACCAGGCTGCGCGAGCCACTCGGCATAACTGTCAAAATCAGGGAAGGTCTGCAGGCTTTCCAGCACGAGCAGCGTATCGTGCAGCCGACCAGACGCCAGGGTGATCGGTTTGGCTTTGCGCGGTGCGGAGGTGAAGTCCACACCGTGCAGCAGGGGGGAGATGCGCGCAGCGATGCGGCGCTTAGCTGGCATCCGGCAAGATAACGTTCACATCCAGCACCTCGAGATTGCCTTGCTTGTCGAGCGTGATCTTGATGTCCTCGGGATTGACGCGAACGTATTTGGAGATCACCGCAATGAGCTCCTGATGCAGAGCCGGCATGAAATCAGGCCCGTTATGTATGGTGCGCTCGCGAGCGATGATGATCTGCAGCCGCTCTTTGGCAGTGTTGGCCGACTTGGTTTCTTTGTTGAAGAGGAACGACAGCAGGGACATATCATTTTCCTCCAAAGATCCGCGACAGGATACCGGGCTTTTCGTAGTCGACAAAGCGCAGCGGCTTGGCCTCGCCCAGGAAGCGGGCGACCACGTCCTTGTAGGCTTCGGACACGTCGCTGCCGGCGATATGAATCGCCGGGTTACCCTGGTTGGATGCATGGAGAACGGATTCCGACTCGGGGATGATGCCCAGGAGCGGAATGCGCAGGATCTCCTGCACGTCGTCATGCGAGAGCATTTCGCCAGCTTCAACGCGCTTAGGCACGTAGCGGGTGATCAGCAGATGTTCTTTGACGGGCTCGTCACCGGTCTGTGCACGTCGTGACTTGGCTTGAATGATGCCGAGGATACGATCGGAGTCGCGCACGGACGAGACCTCGGGGTTGGTGACAATGATGGCTTCGTCGGCAAAGGTCAGCGCCATGACTGCGCCGCGTTCGATACCCGCCGGGGAATCGCAGACAATAAATTCGAAGCCCATCTCTCTTAACTCATCCAGGATGCGCTCGACGCCTTCTTCGGTCAGCGCGTCTTTGTCTCGCGTCTGCGATGCGGGCAGAACGAAGAGGTTGTCGCAGTGTTTATCCTTGATCAGCGCTTGCGTGAGCGTCGATTCGCGATTGATTACATTGATCATATCGTAGACGACACGACGCTCGCAGCCCATGATCAGATCAAGATTACGCAGACCAACGTCAAAATCGATGACGGCAGTCTTGTGCCCACGCAGCGCAAGGCCGGAAGCGAAGCTGGCGCTGGAGGTGGTCTTGCCCACACCGCCTTTGCCTGAAGTGACGACGATAATTTTTGTCACGGAAAACTCCTTGTCTGAGTCTCGTTAATGTGGAGAATGAATAAAAGCAGCAGATTCAGAAAATCATTTCATTGGCAGCGCGGTAATGTCGAGATTGTCGCTCTTGAGCCGGACCTGCGCTGGTTTGCCTGCCAGTGCCTGCGGCCAGCCATCGTCAAAGGTTCGGTACACGCCTGCAATGGATACCAGCTCGGCTTCCATAGCGACTGAAAAAATACGCGCATGGATATTACCGGCAGCTCCTGCCAGCGCTCGCCCGCGCAACGGCGCGTAGGCATGAATGCTCCCGTCGGCGATGACTTCGGCGCCGGGATTGACGACGGCCATCAGTACCAGATCGCCGCCGCGCGCATAAACACGTTGTCCGGCGCGTACGGGGGTGTCGATCACGAGCGTTGCGGTGGTAGCCGCCGCCGCAGCCGCAGCCGCTATGGGCGCCGGTGCCGCCACGGGCGCAGCCACCGGTTCGGGGGTTGGCTCAGGTGAGGGTGGAGGCGTCAGTTCAAACTGCTTAGATTGATCCACGGTGTCGATACTGAGTCCGTGTGCACGAATTTCATCTTCAAGCGCAGCAGGTGCGTTGCGCACGGCGACCGGATTCAAGCGATGCGAACGAAACAGCGATATCAGCGCTGGCCAGTCGATGCTGCCCGGTGCCGGCGCGGGAGTGAGGGCAGAAAAATCAAGCAGCGTGAACTCGTCTTCGAAGTAATCAGGCGTGCCGCCAGTGATTTGCGAGAGCGCAGAGGACAACTTGCCATGGTCGGTGTCACCCAGCAGGGCTGCCACAGCGACCACCGTGGAAATCTTGATCTCCAGGACCTTCCTGGCTTGATTCTTTGACATAGCATCCCAGTGAGGCGGCGGCTACCCTAACGCAACCGCGCTTGTCGGCGCGTATTATACCCTCGGCGGGTGCTTTGATCACTCTCAACGCCTCAATCGCAGGCTGCTACAGCATCGAAGAGCGTCTGCCGCGTTGGCGGGCAGCGTTCATCTTTTCGATTCTCGGCGATCCGCGCCGAAATGTGACCCACAGGCGTTGAAGGAGCGACATGATGCGCAGCACTCAGCAGCACAATCCCATGGTAGACCTGTTCCATTATCAGCTGGAGGCGTCGATGCATCTGGCCGAGGTGGTGTTTTCGGGCACGGAAAAAATCGATCGTGCAATGCTGGATGTTTCGCATCAGGCGGTAGACGGGCAGCTCGCGCTCGCTCGTGCCGTGACTGACTTCCGAGATCCGGTGCGCAGAGAGGCCTTACAGGCGTCGCTGGCCAGCCGACCGGAGAAAGCCATGCAGTGCCATCAGCAGATCATGTCAGTAATGCTGGAAATCCAGTCAGCGTTTGGGCAGTCGCTCCGTCGCTATCTGGAGCGCTGCAGCCAGAATGCGGCTCAGCAGACCGGCGAATTGATGCATTCAGCTGAATCAGCGGGAGGTTCTGGTCATGGGCCAGGTACGCCAGCGAACCTTGCGAACCCATTTACCGGCATGCTCGCGGTCTGGGAAGAGGCTTTCAGGGAGGCAGGCAAGCTCGCCAGTCAGAACGTGTTGGTGGCCGGTGGCCGCCTAGAAAGCGGTGCGGTGGCCGTCGATGACCTCGCGTCGCAGGGTGAAGCGATACTGGTGCCTAACGGCCGTCATCGACAGGCTTCGGGCCGCGCGAAGCAGCACAGCGGGACACGGCGGAAAGGCTAAGCAAAACCTGCGATTGTCGGGCACGTGGACGTGCCCCGTCGCTACCGATGGGTACGATACGGGCCGACCTACCGGCCCGAGTTGATCGTGGGGTGGACTCAGATGCGTTTTATAGGGCAGCGACCTGTAAGTCGCTGCCAGTACCGGCGGCACCCCCCCGACTAAGCGCTGCGGCTTCTCGGGCTTTTTTGCTGGCTTGTTTCGAGCGGGCACTGGAAGGCGGCAAGCGACGCAGGGTGCGCAACGAGTCGAGATCCTTGATGCCGATGGAGCGCTGATCGACGGTGATCAGCCCGAATTCGTTGAATGCCGACAGCGTGCGGCTGACTGTCTCCAGGGTCAGCCCGAGGTAACTGCCGATCTCATGGCGCGTCATGCGCAAGTTGAAAAGTTTGCTTGAATAACCCATGTCCGCAAACCGTTCAGAGAGCGACACCAGAAAGCGCGCAACCCGGGCTTCTGCCGACAGCGCGCCAAGCATACTGACCATGCCTTGCTCTCGGACCAGTTCGCGACTCATGACGCTGTACATGGCATGCTCGAGTTCAGCATGAATACGTCCGAGCTGAATGAATTTTTTGAATGGAAGCAGTATCAGATCACAATTCGACAGGGCGACAGCCTCGGACGAATAGCGTTTGGTGTGAATGCCGTCGACGCCGAACAAATCGCCTTTCATGGGAAAACTCAATACCTGCTCGTTCCCGAATTCATCGATCAGTACAGTCTTGAGAAAACCGGAGTGAACGATGAATAGCGTATCGAAAGGCTGCCCAATGGTATGTACACGCTGGCCGGTCTTGAACTGTACGTGCTGAAAAAGAAATTCTTCATCATTCACCGAGGGGGTGATGGGAATTCTTAAAAGTTCGCAGAGTTCTTTGAGGTTGGACCATAGCTTGCCTTGTCTTTGCCAGCCAACTTCGCCTGCGGCCGAGTGAGTGCTGTTGCCCTGTTCTGGGCGGGGCTCGGAAATATGTGTGGATGTCATGGTCACCTCCAGGAGTTGAGGACTAGGACTGATGAGGGTTACATCAGAGGGGTTCTGAGTTAGTGCGTATTCCTTTCTTGTGCTGTGCGGATGTCACGACCACACAAGAACTTCCTTGCCCGACCCTTACATTCGAAGGCGGGCGATTCGTGGTTTGTATCGCTGTCATTGACTGTCCTCCGGTTGCTGCGAGTTACGCTGAAAGTGGTTGCTAGTATCGCGACTCGACTCTCATGTGGCTATCGGGTTGCTCTGAATGCGTATGTCATCCCTGCTGCGAGTAGCTAGGCTGATTCCTATGGCTGGAGAGTATGTAATCAATGTTCTGCCTGTTTCTGGTTGATGTTCATTGCGCTCACAAAAGGTTCCATGCTTGACGATCATCGTGGTGTTACAAAGCTTGTGCTACTTCCTGAGCGGTAGCAGCAATTCGTGAGTGACCGCGTAGCGCACCAGCTCTGCGAGTGAAGCACTCTGCATCTTTTGCAGTATGCGCGTCTTGTGCGTGCTGACTGTCTTGACCGACAGATGAAGCACGGTGGCAATATCCGTGACGCTCTTTCCGTTTACCAGCAGATTGAATACTTCAAACTCTCTGTCTGAGAGTGATTTGTGAGGCAGTTTTTCATGGGTGGGCATCGCCTCAATGGCCAGCTGTTCGGCAACTTCCATGCTGATGTAAGGACGCCCGCTGGCTACGCGTCGTATCGCATTGACTAACTGTGTGCCTGCGCCTTCTTTCGTCATGTACCCCATCGCACCTGCGCGTATCGCTCTGGCCGCGTACTCATCTTCCTCATGCATGGTGAGCACCAGAATGGCCAGCTTGGGAGCTTCATCCTTGATCTGCCGAATCAGTTCCATGCCGCAGCGGCCCGGCATGGAGAGATCCATCACCAGTACATCGAATGGCGTTTTTCGTACCAGTTGTACCGTCTCGAAACCATCGGTGGCTTCTGCGCAGATCTCGATATCCGGTGCGTTTTGAAGGATATGTTTCAGACCTTCACGCATCAGCGTGTGGTCATCTGCAAGTAAGACTCTGATCATGTCCGGGAAAACCGCACTCTTTGGTCGATAGAGATGGCGCAAAGACTGGCGCGCATGTCAGACAACGTCCGACCAGTGATTTGCCAACCTTAAGTCGGGGGGAACTATCCTATTCATGCTTACTCCGTAGTAATAAATTGACAACATTCGGTCTAAAGGTATCAGCTTTTCGCGAAGTGACCTAGCTGATTTGAATCAAAAATTTGCGCGGAGTCGAATAACTGTGCTTTGTTACCTGAATATTTTCCCCAAGGAATTTTTTCACTGGCAGCGCTACCTGCGCCCACCGGCATGGCCGCCGCTGGCAAGCGCTACTGCTAGACTTCAGTTTTCATACAAGGGTTCTCTTAGTCATGAATATTCAACCCGGCGAGATAGGGCACATCATTCAACTCTCGATCGCCCCCGTGTTTTTGCTGACCGGGGTTGGGACCAATATGCTGGTGCTGACGAATCGTCTTGCGCGCATCATTGATCGCACGCGGATGCTGGAAGAAAAACTGGAAATGAGATCCACCGAGGAGGGATCTCGGATACGACCAATCCTCATGAAAGAACTGGATGTCTTGTTCAGTAGAGCACGCAAGATCAATCGAGCCATTTTTCTCTCGACGTCCTGTGCGCTGCTGATTTGTCTGGTGGTGGCGATCCTGTTCGTGGCGGATGCCATGGACCTGAAGCTCGTGACCCCGATCGCCAGCCTGTTTGTGCTGGCGATGGTGTCCTTGACAGGCAGCTTTGTGTACCTGCTCAGAGAAATTCTTCAGGCGACGGATTTTCAGGATCAGCAGCGCCGAAGGGTGGTGCAGGCAGGGGAGTCCTGAGCAGGGGCTCTGGCCTCGAGACTGCCACGCTGATCAGATCACTCGTAGTAGTGCGCAGGTGGCCTCGAACAGTGCATGCTCGGGCTTACCGAAGGCATCGCAGATGGTCAGGTGATTGTAGCCATCAAGCGGCACATCTTCCCGGTGACTGGATCGCCAGCGGTCGATGATCAGCGCATTCTGGCGCTTGAATTCATCTGATTCCAGCCCGCCCACGCCGGTGATGAAGGGCGCAGGATGCGATGGCGGCATTCGCGCAGGAGATAGTCTTGCAATGCTTTCATCGGTGAGCCTGAGGTCGTCTGCCACGAAATCCACATGAGGTATCACGTCCAGATCGGTGAGCGCAGAAAGCAGCACGCCCGCTTTGATCAGATCGACCGGCAGATCCTCTGCCCACATCGGCCACTGAGCGGCAAGCATCATTGCGGCTAGATGGCCACCCGCAGAATGACCCGCAATCACGATACGGTCCCGATCGAATTCATAGCGCTCCGCCTGTCGGTACAACCAAGTTAGTGCCCGCAGTTGCTGGCGCACGATCTCTTCAATGCTGGCATGGGGCGCAAGCGTGTAGTTGGTGAGTGCGACATTGAAGCCTTCGCGCCGGTAACCGGGTACGACGAAGGTGAAATCCGATTTGTCTAGCGAGCGCCACCAGCCGCCGTGGATAAAGACCAGCAGCGGCGCATTCGGCGTACGCGCAGGGTAAAAATCCAGTCGCTCGCCGGGTGAGCTACCAAAGGGCAGATCAAGCAAGCCAGCATGCGTGCGCCGCACCAGCGCGGAGTCATTCTGCCAGCGCGTGAAAATCTGCGGATGGTCGGGTATGGAAGCACGCGCGTTGTACTGCTGACTGTAGTAATGACGGTGTTGCTCTGCCTGGTGGTCGGCTTTGCTGCGCATGACATCCCCCCGGAATGATGGTTTTTATTCTGCTGTTTGTTTGCAAAAGCACTCTGTTGCGTGCTGCGACGGGAAGTGTAAAGCGTCTGACCATCCGGTCAAGCCGTGAGCCGATTGGTTTACGTTGACTTTAAGGTAAATCTTCCCTACACTGGACTCGCTTTGGTGCTCGCCTGTCAGTCTTGATGGGCGGTTAAACGGGAAACACGGAGCGCTGGCCGGAATTACCACCGAGCCGTCGCCAACGTGTGCTGCCCCCGCAACGGTAAGCAAGCGCATGGATCTCCATGCAATCCGCCTCACGAGCCACTGTGCATGAATGCATGGGAAGGCAAAGCGGATCGCTTGTCAGCCCGGATACCGGCCAGAGCAGGTGGGAGTGACGAAACGGGGTGGTTTTCGTCGGACCGTTGATTGTTCGGTAGCCTTCCGCATGCACCGCATGCGCGATTCAGTTTGGCGATGTAGTTTGACCCGACTTTCCGTTGACGCGCTCCTGTTTGATCCGCCTGCGGGGAGGCAGGTGGTGATCTTAAACGGTAAATAAAAAATGTCTTTTCCTCTTTACGACAGAGGCGCTCGGCTTTCGCTGCTCGCTTCTTTACTCGCTTCCGCGTTTCCTGTATCGGCGCAATCGGTCAACACTACCAGCCTACCCCCCATCGTGGTGACCGCATCGCGATTACCCCAATTGCAGAGTGAGACACTGCCGCACACCACGGTGATTACGGCGCAGCAGATCAGGGATAGCCAGGCAGTTGATCTGCCCACGCTGCTTGCGCGTGAAGCAGGCTTGCAGATCACGCAAAATGGCGGTGCCGGTGCGGCGACTGGCATGTTCCTGCGCGGCGCAGACACACGCCAGACGCTGGTAATGATCGATGGTGTGCCCCTGACCAAACAGGATGCCACCGGTAGTGTCAGCATCGAGCACCTGATGCTTGATCAGATTGACCATATCGAAGTTGTGCGTGGCAATGTCTCCAGCATTTACGGATCGGGTGCTGTGGGCGGTGTGGTCCAGATTTTTACCAAAGCGAGCACGGGCACTCCGGGTAGTTCAGCGACGGCGGAGGCGGGCTCGCGTGGCACGTATCGCTTGTCCGCTTCGACACGGGGCGCCACTGAAGGGCTCAGTTATGGTCTCGCAGTGTCCGACTACACCACAGACGGCTTTTCGGCGATGAATGTCCGTCAGATACCGACAGCAAACCCGGACAAGGATGGCTACCGCAACCAGACAGTCAATGGTGCGCTGGCCAAGACTTGGCGAGACGGCCAGGAGTTCGGGCTGCGCTTCAGCAACGCGGTGGGCAACGCCGATTATGATCAATCCGATGAAAAAAACAAAAAACATAAGACGCGTACCGAGGTGACTGCGATCACCTTGTTCAGTAACAATCGCATCACGGATGATTGGACATCACGACTGTCTTATTCGCAGTTTGGAGACGACAGCCTCAACCGTGTCACCTCAGCCTCCACCAGTCGCGAGCGCTATCAGACACGCACTCAGACAGCTGAATGGAGCAATGAGCTGAAGCTCTCCTCCTCGTGGCATGCGGTAGCTGGAGCGAACCGCCAGTGGCAAAGCTTTATCAGCGAGCCCACAGCGGTGCGCAGCGAGTATGAGCGTTCAGCCTACAGTGTTTTCGGCGGATTGCAGGGCAATGCCAATCGCCACCAGTTTCAATTGAATGCCCGCCATGACGAAACTGGTAGCTTGTCTGCAGATTCTGGTTATGCGGGTTACGGTTATCAGCTTGACGAGCACTTGAAGCTGGTCGCCAGCGTGTCCAATGCGTTTAGTGCGCCACCTCTGGGTTATCTGTATGGCGCCTATGGCAATGCTTCACTCAAACCTGAATATTCGCGTTCGGTCGAGGCGGGCGTTCAGTACACGGATGGGCCGTCCATTGTCCGCGCAACCGTTTTTCAGACACGAACCACCGACCAGTTTCAGTGGGTGACCACCGATTTTGTGACCTTTGATGGTGAACTGAAAAATGTGAAAAAGACCCGCAATCAGGGTGTGGAGCTGAGCGCCGTGCAGCATCTGGCGGACTGGGAGCTGCGGGCCAGCCTGACATTGCAGGATCCCATTGATCTTTCTACGGACGAGCGACTGGTCCGCCGTCCTCGCGTGCTTGGGTCCTTCGGCGCCACGACTACTTTCGATAAATGGCGTATGGGTGGTGACTTATCGTACACCGGCAGTCGGTATGACTACGATCTCTCTGGCAAGACAACGGCGGCAGCTTATTGGCTGGGGAACCTGACAGCGCGCTACCAGATCGACAGAAACCTGTTTGTCTTTGCCCGCATCGAGAATCTGTTCGATGAGAGCTATCAGACAGCCTGGGGCTACAACCAGCCACCCCGGGGTGTGTTTGTCGGCCTGAACTGGCGGCAATAAAGCGATGCGCTGATGGGCAACACACTCCGCCAATCATTGCGAGAACTGTTACTGCTGGCGATAGCGGCCGCCGCCATCGTGCTGTTGGCAGGTTTGTGTGGAGGTAACGGTTGCTTCACTCCTGCCTCATCCACCGACGTGCTCTGGCAGCTGCGTGTGCCGCGTGCGCTGTCGGCTTTTGCGGTCGGCGGGTCGCTCGCCTTGTCCGGTGCGCTGATGCAGCTATTGCTGCGTAATCCGCTGGCGGATCCCTACGTGTTGGGCGTGTCTGGGGGTGCGGCAGCTGGCGCGCTGGCAGCCGGCTGGCTGCTGCCCGCGTCGCTCGCCCTGTACGGTTTGCACATCGGCGCATTGGCCGGTGCGCTGATGGCTATCGGGCTGCTGTTTGGCCTGGCGCATCCTGCTGTGACGGGCGCGTCATCGTTGTCCCTGAATGTCTATACCGGTGTGCGCTTGATTCTGACAGGCGTGATGATCTCGGCAGGCTGTGGTGCGCTGATCAGTTTGCTGCTGTCGCTGTCCGACGATACCGGGCTGCGCGGCGCAATGTTCTGGCTGATGGGCGATCTGGACACCACGGAGCTTATATGGCCTGTGTGGTTGGTACTGTTGTTGTCGTTGGCCTGGTCTTGTCGCCACGCGAGTGTCCTCAATGTGCTCTCTCATGGCGACCTGACCGCGCATTTGCTCGGGCTGCCGGTCAAACGCTTGCGCATCACCGCCTTGCTGGTGGCATCGACGACGGCAGCCGCAGCGGTCTCTGTGGCGGGCGCGATTGGTTTTGTCGGGCTGGTGGTGCCGCATGCGCTTCGTCTGCTGATGGGTAATGACCAGCGGCGCTTGCTGCCGGCATCCGTGCTGGCTGGCGGTGCTGCGCTTTGTCTGGCAGATCTCGCGGCGCGCAGCGTGATCGCACCAGTGCAGTTGCCGGTAGGCGTGATCACCGCGATGGTGGGCGTGCCGCTGTTTCTGGTGCTGCTATCCCGGAGCCGATGATGCTATCCACGCGCCAACTGTCTATCGCTGCCGGTGACCGTAAGCTGGTTGATGCGCTGGACTGGCAAGTCTGCAAAGGTGAATTCTGGTGTGTGCTTGGGCGCAATGGATCGGGCAAGACCACGCTGCTGCATACGCTGGCCGGTGTGCTCAATCCTGTCGCGGGCGAGGTACGACTTCAGGATGCTCTTCTTAGCGAAATCGAGCCCGCGGCGCTGGCCCGTTTGCGTGGACTGATGCCGCAAGCAGTATCGGATGCATTTCAGGATTCGGTGTTCAACGCAGTCGCGATCGCGCGCGTGCCGCACCGCATGGGTGCAGCCTGGGATACAGCGGAGGACATCGCTGCGGTTTGGGAGGCGCTTGCGCGGGTCGGCTTGTGCGAGCGTATGGCAGACGACATCACCCAGTTGTCAGGTGGCGAGCGCCAGCGGGTGGCGCTAGCGGCGCTGATCGTGCAGTCGCCCGACCTGATGCTGTTGGATGAGCCTGTCGCGCACCAGGATATCGGGCATCAACTGGAGGTGATGCGTCGGCTGCGCGAGCTCTCTGAGACCCATGCAGTCATCGCCAGCTGTCACGATATCAATCTGGCGGCGCGATTTGCTACGCATGTGCTGCTGCTGGGTGATCGTGTGCACTGGCAGGGTCGTGTTGAGCAGGTGATGGAAGAGGCCACGTTGTCTCGGGCCTTCGCTTGCCGGTTCAGCCGCGACGGACTGTCCTGGGTGGCGCACTGACCGGTCATCAGCCTAGGTATTGGCTTATGCAGGCCATAGCACCATCTGCGTGCAGCGGAACAAGGCAATCGTCTTGCCTCCCGCAGTGACGGTCGCATCCCATACCTGCGTGGTCCTGCCACGATGCACGGGCGTTGCACGACATTCGACGCGGCCTTCGCGCGCGGTGCCGAGATGGTTGCTCTTGAGTTCAATGGTTGTGAAACTACGGGCACCGTCGGGCAAATTCATCATGCAGCCGTAGCCGCAGGCTGAATCGGCCAGCATGATGATCGCGGCGGCATGCAGATAGCCGTTGGGGGCGAGATGATGGGGTTGCACATCGAAGGCGGCATGTAGTCCCTCTTTGTCTGCCGAAATAATGTCGAAGCCGAGCAGATCAGGTAGGGTGCCCTCGTGACGAGTGACGACAGCATTGGTGGGTGGCGAATTCATGGGTCAGTGTCACGCATCAGTCAAAGCCGCATTCTTACACAACGCAACTCACGCTGACGGTCAAGGGGCAGCTAGCCGCTGGCGGGCTGTCTCGAGGCGCTCGCAGAGCTGCGCCGTGCCTTCAAGTATGCGTGGGCCGGCGCGATTCATGAGTGCGCCATTCACGCTGAGCAGGGTGTCGTGCCTGATCGCGGTCATCTGCGTCAGGCTGCGCCAGCGATCGGCTGCCGGACTGCGCTCGTCGCTCAGCAGGATGACATCCGGATTGCCCGCAACCACGGCCTCGGTGCTGACGGTCGGTGCGAGCTGTGGAACGTTGGCAAAGATGTTCGTCGCGCCGCACAGACTCAGCGCGTCGCTGACGAGGTGCTTTCCGTTCAGCGTCATCAGAGGCGATGCCCAGATTTGGTAGAACACGCTGATCTTTTTACGTCCTTGGTAATGCTCGCGCAATTCGTGCCACCGCTTTCTGAACGACGCTGCAGCGGCGTTGCCTTCAGGTCGACCAGCCAGTGTGCCAAAGCGTTCCAGGGAGCGAGCGATATCCTCAAAGTGGCGCGGCTCACTCTCGAACACGATCAGACCCAGCTTGCGCAGGCGAGCAATTTGGCGCGCACTGGTGCCGCTCTTCCAGGCGATCACCAGGTCGGGCTTGAGGTCAATGATGCGCTCCAGATCAAGGCGCGTGCCGTTGGCGACGACAGGCAGTTTTTCAGCGGCAGGTGGGTAGTCGCTCCATGCGGATACGCCAACGACTGCAGCGCCGGCACCGGCGGCATACAGCAGCTCGGTAATATTCGGTGCGAGGCTGACGATGCGTGTAGCCGGTGCGGGGAGCGATATCCGGTGGCCGCCGTCATCCATGACGCTGACGGTGGGTCCCGCCGTCGCAAGCTCAGCAGCACCGATCAAGAGCGCGACCCAGGCCACGGCCTGCATGAAGCCTCTGCGCGACCTGGTTTGCCTCATATTTCCAGATTATCGATCAGACGGGTGACACCCAGTTTTGCAGCAGCCAGAACCACCAGGGGCTCTTTCTGGGCAAGATCGCCAGCGGTAGGTGGCTGCAGATCGATGCGTTTTCTGATCGAGACATAGTCGGGCTTCCAGCCGCGCGCTGCCAGCTGGTTCATCGATGTCTTTTCGAGCAGCGAGACATCAAGGTTGCTGCCGCGGACCGCCTCTGCGACCGTTTGCAGCGCTTGATACAGCAGCGGCGCCTCTGCACGCTCGGCCTCAGAGAGATAGCTGTTGCGCGATGACAGGGCGAGACCATCCTCGGCACGATAGGTCTCAGCCGCGATGATCTCGGTAGGGAGTGCGAATTGTCTTGTCATATTTCGGATGATCATCAACTGCTGATAGTCTTTTTTGCCAAATACGGCAACGCGTGGCTGTACGCAGGAGAACAATTTCAGCACCACCGTGGTCACGCCGTTGAAGAACCCCGGCCTGAATTCCCCCTCGAGGGTATTGCCAAGATCGGTGGGCGGCTGCACGCGAAATTCCTGCGGCTCGGGGTAGAGATCTTTTTCTGTCGGTGCAAACAGCACATATACGCCTTCTTTCTCCAGCTTTTCGATATCAGCGGCAAAGGTGCGGGGATATTTGTCGAAATCTTCATTAGGTCCGAATTGCAACCGATTGACGAAAATAGAGGCCACCACAGGATCGCCATGTTTGCGAGCCAGCCGCATTAGTGATAGGTGGCCTTCGTGCAAATTGCCCATCGTCGGGACAAAGGCAGTGCGTAGCTGGCCACGCAACTGATCGCGCAGTTCGGCAATCGAGGAAATGATTTTCATGACAGTCGTGGAGAAATCAGGGCCGGTGGCATCTTTGCCTTAGCGGCATGCCTTGTGGCAGATAAGGTACTCAAAACCTCGGCATCATGCAATCGGCGATAGCTGAAGTCGCCCTTTCACATCACTGCGAGGGCTTGCGCTCAGTTGGGTGAGTAGGATAGCCGCACGTAGATGGGCGCAAAGGCTTCTGCCTGCGTGATCTCGATCAGGGTTTCCTTGGCCAGTTCCAGCAGGGCGATGAAATTCACGACGACGACGGGTACGCCCCGCGAGGGATCGAACAGCTCGTGAAATTCAACGAATTTTGCGGACTGCAGCCGGCGCAGGATGGTCGTCATGTGCTCGCGCACGGATAGTTCTTCGCGGGTGATCGTATGCTTGGCGGTCAGCTTGGCGCGGCGAACGATATCGTTCCAGGCGGTTTGCAGATCGACTACGTGAACATCAGGGAAGCGCGTGACAATGTTTTGGTCGACATAGATCTGGGTGCGGACGAAATCGCGACCCAGTTGCGGTAGCGTGTCGAGCTGGAACGCAGCCAATTTGATTTGTTCGTACTCCAGCAGGCGCCGCACCAGCTCGGCGCGTGGATCAGCCGGTTCTTCGATACCCTCGACTTTTTTTATCGGCAGCAGCATGCGTGATTTGATCTCGATGAGCATCGCGGCCATCAGCAGGTAGTCGGCTGCGAGCTCGAGATTACGCTGACGAATTTGCTCAATGTATTCCAGATACTGGCGCGTGACTTGAGCCATCGGAATATCAAGAATATTGAAGTTCTGCTTGCGAATCAGATACAGCAGCAGATCGAGCGGCCCCTCGAAAGCCTCGAGAAAGATTTCCAGTGCATCCGGCGGTATGTAGAGGTCATTTGGCAGCTTGAACAGCGGCTCGCCGTACAGCTTGGCGAAGGCCATGCCATCAACGACTTCGGGGGTGCTGTCAACGACAGCGTCGGCACTGGTGTTCACGGTGGTCAGTATTCGCTGGGTAGGTGAGCGTTGAGGCTGGCGGCTCGTTGGGGGAAGTCCCCGAGGGCTAAGATCAATGACTCTGGTAGACGTAGGCTTGCTGCTTGACGCGCGATTCATGCGCGCGACGCATACTGTCCAGATCCTGAGGCCCTTTGTCCCACAGCCTCGAGCGGCCCGCGAGCTGGCCTTCTTCGATCCTGGGGTTCTTCGCCTTCATATCGCTGAGGAACTGGGTGAATTCCGATGTGTAACCGCTTTTTTTCTTGAACAGGTTCATGAGATTTGCTGCAAGATTGAAAACAAATGACATCCAGCGCGGTATTTTACCCCGCGCAAGGCGTGGGTTTGACGCGGCACGTAGTCTTTTTAGCGAATACGCATCCCCGGCTCTGCGCCTGGCCAGGGCTCGAGAACGTACAGTCCGGGGTGGGCTTTTTCATCAGCGGCTGACGCTGCCAGCACCATGCCCTCGGAGACACCAAATTTCATCTTGCGAGGCGCGAGGTTGGCTACCAGCACGGTCAGCTTGCCCTTCAGGTCCTCGGGTTGATAAGCAGACTTGATGCCCGAGAACACATTGCGCAGTCGGCCCTCGCCAACATCCAGCGTCAGCCGCAGGAGTTTGTCTGAGCCCTCGACGACCTCGCACTCAACAATTTTCGCAATGCGTAAATCGACCTTCGTAAAATCATCGATCTTGATTTCGTCAGCCAGCGGTTCGATCTGGGTGGCGGGCAACGAGGGTTCTTCGGCAGCGGGTTCAAAAAGTTTGTCCAGCATCGCAGGCTCCACACGAGTCATCAGGTGCGCATAGGGGTTGACTACATGCTGATCTGGCATTGCGATGTTCGCGTCGGTCCATGACATCGGTGTCAAGTTCAGCAGCTGTTCTACCTGAGTCGCCAGTTCGGGCAGCACCGGCTTGAGGTAGATGGAAAGAATACGGAAGGCTTCCAGCAAGCGGCTGCACACTTCCTGTAGTTGTGGGTTGTTGGCAGGATCCTTGGCAAGCTCCCAAGGTTTGTTCGCATCCACGTAGGCGTTTACGGCATCGGCCTGTTCCATCACCACGCGCAAGGCCTTGCCGTACTCGCGGGCCTCGTATAGCTGAGCAATGTCGTCGCCGGCAGCGCGTAGAGCAGAGAGGAAGTCGTCATGCTCATTAGCCCACACCATCGATAGCTTGCCATCAAATTTTTTGGCGATAAATCCTGCCGCACGGCTGGCGATATTGATGTATTTTCCGACAAGATCGCTATTGACGCGCGCGATAAAATCCTCGGGATTGAAATCGACATCCTCGACGCGCGCATTCAGCTTGGCCGCAATGTAGTAACGCAGCCATTCGGGATTCATACCGATGTCGAGGTAGCGCAGCGGAGAAATACCTGTGCCGCGCGACTTGGACATTTTTTCACCACTGACCGTGATGAAGCCATGCACGAAGACATTGTTTGGCACTTTCAGGCCAGCGAAGTGCAGCATGGCGGGCCAGAACAGTGTATGGAAGTACGTGATGTCCTTACCGATGAAGTGATACTGCTCGGTGGAGGGATCAGCCATGAAGGCATCAAAATCACGCCCGGTTTTGTTGAAGTAGTTTTTCAGTGAGGCCAGATAACCAATCGGTGCATCCAGCCACACGTAGAAATACTTGCCCGGCGCATCAGGGATTTCGATGCCGAAGTAGGGCGCATCGCGGCTGATGTCCCAGTCGCCAAGGCCTGAATCGCTCTCCAGCCATTCACGCGCCTTGTTCGCCACCTCGGGCTGAAGGCGCAAGGGATCCAGCGCCCAGTCGCGCAAGAATTGCCCGCATTTCGGGTCAGACAATTGAAAAAAATAATGCTCGGATGATTTCATCACCGGTGCTGCGCCGGTGAGTGTCGAGTACGGATTTTTCAATTCGGTCGGTGCGTAGACCGCACTGCAGACTTCGCAGGAATCGCCATACTGATCTTTTGCACCGCATTTGGGACAGTCGCCCTTGATGTACCTGTCAGGCAGGAACATATTTTTGAGCGGGTCATAAAACTGTTCAATGGTACGCGTAGTGATCAGCTTTGCCTGATCGCGCAGACGACGGTAGATATCCTGCGACAGCTGATGATTTTCTTCGCCATCGGTCGAGTGCCAGTTGTCGAAGCCAATGTGGAAACCGTCGAGATACTGCTTGCGACCAGAGGCAATCTGAGTGACGAATGCCTGCGGTGTGACACCAGCCTTCTCGGCAGCGATCATGATGGGCGCGCCGTGCGCATCGTCGGCACACACAAAATGTACCTCGTGGCCACGCATGCGCATGAAGCGCACCCAGATATCTGCCTGGATGTATTCCATGATGTGGCCAATGTGGAACGCGCCGTTCGCATAGGGTAGGGCGGTGGTGACAAACAGCTTGCGAAGGCTTGCGCTTGAGGGGGCGGCGCTCATGAGTGGCTGGGCTTTGTAAAACAAAAGCGGGATTTTATCAGTGCCGCCTCGCCCACGTGCCTGCCGCTAAAATAGCGGTTTTCCCTGCCCCTTCGGGCTTTCTCTCTGCGCTCATGACCGTACGTACCCGTTTCGCTCCCAGTCCCACCGGATATCTGCACCTGGGCGGTGCCCGCACCGCGCTGTTTGCCTGGGCGTATGCCCGCCGCTTTGGCGGCACCTTCATACTGCGCATCGAGGATACAGATCTGGAACGCTCTACACCCGAGGCGGTGCAAGCTATTCTGGACGGCATGCAGTGGCTAGGTTTGAACCACGATGAGGGGCCGTTCTATCAGATGAGGCGCATGGATCGCTATCGCGACGTCATTGCGCAGATGCTGGCTGCCGGCACGGCCTATCACTGCTATTGCTCGTCAGAGGAGGTCGAGGCGATGCGCGAGCGCCAGCGCACCGCTGGCGAAAAGCCCCGCTACGACGGCACCTGGCGCCCCGAGCCGGGCAAGACCCTGCCGTCAGTGCCCGAGGGCAGAAAGCCTGTGGTGCGGTTCAAGAATCCGCTGGATGGCGAGGTCAGCTGGGAAGATGCAGTCAAAGGGCGCATCACCATTTCGAACCGCGAGCTGGACGATCTGGTGATCGCGCGGCCGGATGGCACACCGACCTACAATTTTTGCGTTGTCGTTGACGATTGGGACATGCAAATCACCCATGTGATTCGCGGTGACGATCACGTGAATAACACACCGCGACAGATCAACATTCTGCAGACGCTGGGCGGGCAGTTACCGGTCTATGGCCATGTGCCGATGATTCTCGGCGCCGATGGCGAGAAGCTCTCCAAGCGCCATGGCGCAGTCAGCGTGATGGAGTACCCGGCGCAGGGCTATCTGCCTGAGGCAATGCTGAATTATCTGGCGCGCCTGGGTTGGAGTCATGGCGATGATGAGATCTTCTCGACGGCGCAGTTCTGCCACTGGTTCGATCTGGACCACTTGACCAAATCGCCAGCACAGTTCAATCCTGAGAAGCTTGCATGGCTCAATAATCACTACATCAAGCACGCTGACAATCAGCGTCTGGCCGAGCTGGCGATGCCCGAACTCGAACGTGATGGCGCAAG
Organism: Oxalobacteraceae bacterium; assembly: GCA_046090895.1. Classification (GTDB taxonomy): domain Bacteria; phylum Pseudomonadota; class Gammaproteobacteria; order Burkholderiales; family Burkholderiaceae_D; genus Pernthalerella. Next base: position 45,417 of record JBJTAS010000015.1, read on the forward strand.
GTTTGATGGAGCACCGCCACTGCCCGACGTCATTGCGCTACTGAAGGATCGCGCCAACACGGTCAACGAGCTAGCTGATGCGGCGATGCTGTTTTATCGAGATCCCAAGCCGGACCCGGCACTGCTTGCACAACACCTGACCGACGCCGCTCGCGCGGCTCTCGCGCAGTTCGTGGACGCGTCGGCATCGATTGATTGGAGCAAGGAGCCGATCGCGGCGCTGATGAAGCAGGTGTTGGCTGAGCATCAGATAAAAATGCCGCAGCTGGCCATGCCGCTGCGTCTCGTCGTCACTGGACAGTTGCAAACGCCCTCGGTAGATGCCGTGCTGGCGTTGTTCGGTCGCGAGCCTGTGGTAGAGCGGATTCGGCGATATCTTTAAAAAAACTTTAGGCGGACAATTTACAGTCTGGAAAAGATTCAGCTATAATCCCGCTTCTGCTGCACAGGGGGGTATAGCTCAGCTGGGAGAGCGCTTGCATGGCATGCAAGAGGTCAGCGGTTCGATCCCGCTTACCTCCACCACCTAGCTGACACCAGGTTGCAGCTGCGGTAATGGATAGGTCGGTAGTACGGACAGCTTACTGTCCCCATCGTCTAGAGGCCTAGGACATCACCCTTTCACGGTGAGTACCGGGGTTCGAATCCCCGTGGGGACGCCAAAATTCTCCGCCTTTGCCCCGAATATTTCGGAAGAAGGCCGGAAAATGGCAAAAGAAGCGGCTGAGGGCTCCTCAGCCGCTTTTTCTTTGGGGGCTGCTCAAGCGAAGTTTGGGAAGCTCGACCGCATTCGCACTAGACCGCATTCTTTCTCCAGCTCGAGATGCTGAACACGCTGCTGCAGCCGCAGTAGCACGGGTATTCTCCTCCGCGTTATCCGAGATACTTTTACTGTGTCGTTGGGTGTTGATTGAACGTTGATCAGGGTTGTTCGGACACAAGTGAAAAAATATGGGCTGCTGCAGGTTGGTCACGAATAAAAAGTCGGTTACGCGCGACACTTTCGCGAATGGCGCCGGACTTCATCGCGACCCTCTCACTAGCAACATTGCCAACTGCAATTACGATTTCGACTCGATGCAACCCGAGATCCAATCAACATAGTTTCTTCTCATGCTTCAGTTTGGGTCAAATAAATTTGGCTCATACGAAATAGCTGGGTGATTCCAAATGGTCAATTTCAGGCCAACTCGTTTGGTCAGGGTATGACTAGGCTTGCGAGAAGCGTATCACCAGATGCTTTATCATTAAAGCAACAAACTTCCTACTCACTGCACGAAACTTGAGTTATAGTGTGCTCATGTGTACACAAATGAGGGGGTGTCATGAACTCTTTAAAAGTGGGCATTCGTGAATTCCGTAGCCAGTTGCCGCATTACCTGCTGGAAGTCGGGCAGCCGCTGGCTATCACCAGGCACGGTGAGACCATCGGGTACTACATCCCGACTCGGGACAAAGCCGCTTCAGATGAAGTGATGTCCCTTCGCTCGGCTGCTGAGAAGCTGGATGCATTGCTCCAGGCTTCAGGGATAGATCCGGATGCGGTCGTCGAGGAGTTCAATACCAAGCGTCGCGAAGCTGAATAATGCCGGCGCGTCACCGGGCATTGGTTCTCGATGCCAACATATTGATTCGAGCTGTGCTTGGCCCACGGGTCAGAAATCTGATTTTTGATAACGCGGAGAAAGTCAGATTCTTCGTCCCTGAGGACTGCGTGGTCGATGCGAAGCAATACCTTCCGGAAATTCTTGCATCAAAAGGTATGGAGCCACAGTTGGCCATGTCCGTGCTGGATGGCCTTATGGGGCACATCCAGCCATTGGAAAACGATTGGCTAGAGGATTTCGAGGCGGCTGCCAAAGAACGTATGCAGAGCCGAGATCCAGATGACTGGCCCGTGCTGGCGGCTGCGCTGGCGCTTGGTTGCCCGATCTGGACCCAAGATGCAGATTTTTTCGGAGTGGGTGTCGTTACCTGGAGTACCCAACATATCGAAGCTTTTTTCCGTTCCTAAGCCAGATTTCACTCGGTTTTTAGGCTGATTTTCCTCCAGCTGAACAAAGCAGAAATTGGGTCAGGGTAATTTTGGAGATTACAAGTAACTCTCGGATGGGGTTTGCGAATTACGTATCGACTACGGCCCGGGCTATCGGGTTTATTACGCGCGTGTCGGTAGCAAATTGATTTTATTGCTTGTAGGTGGTGACAAGCGAAAACAACAGATCGATATTGAGACTGCTGTCGCCAACTTAAGAGACTGGAAGCGGAGGAATCATCATGAATAATGCAAGTCGTGCACACGATGAAGCAGTAATCGAGCTCTTACGTGAAGACCCGTCATTTGCAGATGAATATCTTGCGGCCGCGATGGAGGAAGTAAATCAGGATGGCGGTCGTGAAGCATTGCTCGCAGCATTGCGTCATGTCGCTGAGGCGCAAGGGATGGCGGGAGTTGCAGAGCGAGCAGGTATTCCTCGCGAAAGTCTCTATCGCGTTCTTTCGCCAAATGGCAATCCAACTATCAAAACACTCTTGGCTGTGTTGGATGCAGCGGGTCTAAAGCTCGGCGTTCATCGCGCTGTGTCCCCACCCAAACTACTTTTGGTGCAGGAATCAATGGAAATGAGTTATCCCCCTAGCAGGGGCTAGCAGTGGACCGTCTACTTTATTTGAATCGGCGTCGGAGGTATTGGCTCAAAATTATTCGGCCGCACCTTGGCGCATTTGCCTTTGAACAAAGGATGACCTCTGCGTGTCTTTTTCTCCAGCGCAGTGATCAGAATTTCGCTGCTCGGCCGGTTATAGTAGAAGTCGATGATTTCGATGTAATCGTCCATCATCATCTGCTTGTACGGAATCGACGCTTTGACCGCGTAGTCAGAGACTGATGCCTTAAACTGCAGCCGACCCACCAGCGGCAGGTCGAAGCGGGTGATGCCGGTTTCATCATCGGCATCGAGGGTCATCATGTCGAAGTCAGTCGGATCGGGGTTTTCCGGTCGCCAGCTGCTGAGGTAGAGCGGTGCCCAGCCCCTGCACAGAAAGCGCAACTGTGCTGCCTGCGCTTCCATGGTGCTACCTGCAGCGAGCAGTACGAACACCACACGCAGCATCGTGTTTGGCAGAACAGAAAATCCCATACCTTCTCCCGAAGCCGTCGTCGCGAATTATAGGGCTAGTTCATCATTTGTATGAGTGGCGCTGCCGAGGTGCTGGCCCGCCGTGCAATGATGGCTGCCGGCGTTTGCCTACCTGCCAGCAAGCAGGGCCAGTGGCCAGCGCACGGTACGCTCTAAAAGCGGATCACCCCAGCAGGGCTCGAGTTGCACGACCAAATCGTTCACCGCATCTCTGCCGGTGTCCGAAACATAGCGCGCAGAAGCTGACCAGCTGCGCAGATAGCCTGCCAGATGCGCCAGCGTCCAGTCGGTCTGCATGGCCAGTGAGGGTGTGTCGAGTCGTTGAAAGGGGAAGGGCAATTCGCGGTAGCCAGTCTCTACATGATGTCGCTCGGGCGGCCAGTAGGGGCCAATGACTCGATGATAAAAATCCTGAAGCAGGGCGTTGACCTCGTCGCCATCAATGCCAATCACGCCATAGCTCCACGCTGCGACCACGCCGCCGGGCTTGAGCACGCGCTTGACCTCGCCATAGAAGCGCGCGGTGTCGAACCAGTGCAGCGCCTGCGCCACCGTCACGAGATCCGCAGACTGATCCGGCAGTCCGCTGGACTCGGCCAGGGCAGTCCGGTAGGCAATGCGCGGATGTGGGATCGCCCGGGCCAGCTGCTCTGCGCTCATGTCTGTCGCCAGCACCTGCTTGAAATGCGTTGCGAGTGCCGCCGATGCCTGTCCAGAGCCTGCACCACAATCCCAGGCCAGCGTGTTGTCATTGCACTGCGATGCCAGCCATGCGAACAGCGCTACGGGGTAGGCTGGCCGGTGACTGGCGTAATGAGTCGCGACCTGGCCAAAATGATCAGTCGCCATCGGTCTACAAACGAACCAGGACCTTGGCATTCGCACCGCGCTCGACCTGCTGGTGTGCGGCGGCGATGTTGTCCAGCGGGTAGATGGCGGTGGGTGGATGCACCAGCGTCGGGTCAGCGAGGATGGCTTGTACACTGCCGATGACGGCTCGCATCTCGGCGGGCGGCAGTTTATACACGATGAAGCAGTAGACGCTGACAAAGCCGAGGATCATCGGGCCAAACGGCATGCTGAATTGCGGCTGGTTCGAACCATAGACGATAGCTTTGCCCTGAAAGCCCAGCAAATGCCCGTACAGCGGCGCATTACTGGCGGCATCGAGGTCGATGATGACGTCGGCGCCCTGGTGGTGGGTAAGTGCCTGAACCCGTTCGACCAGGCTCTCTGTTTTGTAGTTGATCACCTCGGATGCGCCGATTTGCCGCGCTCGTGACGCTTTATCTTCATTGCTGACGATGGCGATAACGTGCGCACCCGCTCTGGACGCCAGCTGTGTCACGTAAAAACCCACACTGCCCGCAGCGCCTGGCACGAGTACGGTTTTGCCGAGCAGCGAGCCACAGGCCTGCACCGCGTGCATGGCTGTCATCAGCGGAATGCCGATGGAGGCCCCGACTTCCAATGGAACGACATCAGGCAGAGGCACGCACTGTGCAGCGGGCAGGGTGATGAATTCAGCGGCCGTGCCATAAGGACGTTCCCACTGGCCGTTGTAGGTCCACACACGCTGGCCGATGCGTGAGGTGTCGACACCTTCACCCACGGCATCAATCACGCCGGCGCCGTCACTGTGCGGCGTGACCTCCGCAAAGCCACTTGCCCGCGCGGCTACGCCCGAGCGCGATTTCACGTCCGAGGGATTGACGCCGCTAAAGGCGAGCTTGACGCGCACCTCACCGGCCGACACCGGGGGCTCGGGCTTGTCAATAATTCTGAGCACCTCGGCGGCGGGGCCGCGGCTTGTGTAGATCGCTGCTCGCATGACTGATCTCCTCAGCTAAACGTGAATATTTTTGTATTTTACGCAACATGACTCCCGTAACCACGGCCAAAAGAGCGCAATCTCAAGCGGTCGATGATAGCAAAGCAGTAAATAGCCGGCTTGTATGCTAGGCAACAGGGCCACACAGGCCGCCTCTGTTAAACTGGCGCATCTGCTTTGGGCGATATCGCCTAGCCATCCGGGCGCAGTCGGCCCTTATTTATTTTTCAGGATTTGCCATGCCAGGTTTACTGCCCAACGTCGATCCCGACGGACTCCTTGAATTTTCTGTGGTCTACACCGACCGCTCGTTGAATCACATGTCCAAGGCTTTCATGGGTGTGGTCAATGACATCTCCGGTATTCTGAAAGAGGTGTACAACGCAAAGTCCGCAGTCGTGGTCCCGGGCAGTGGCACCTATGGCATGGAAGCAGTCGCGCGTCAGTTCGCGACGAACAACAAATGTCTGGTCATCCGCAACGGCTGGTTCAGCTACCGTTGGACTCAGATTTTCGAGATGGGTCATATCTCGAATCAGCTCCACGTGATCCAGGGTCGCCAGCCGTCGGAAGGTTTCGAGGGTGCCTATGCGCCACCGCCTATCGAAGAGGTCACCGCGTGGATTCGCGAGAACAAGCCTGCCGTAGTATTCGCGCCGCATGTCGAGACCTCGGCTGGCATGATTCTGCCAAATGACTATTTGCGAGCGATCGGCGAAGCAGTCCAGGCAGTGGATGGCTTGTTCGTGCTGGATTGCATCGCCTCAGGCGCGATGTGGGTGGACATGGTGGCGTCCAAGGTCGATGTCATCGTCAGCGCACCGCAAAAAGGCTGGAGCAGCTCGCCGTGTTGCGCGCTGATCGCAATGAGCGAGCGCGCACGCCAGAAGATTGAATCAACCACTAGCACCAGCTACTCCTGCGACCTGAAAAAATGGCTACAGGTGGTCGAGACCTATGAAAAAGGATCGCACATCTACCACACAACGATGCCGACAGACTCGCTGCGGGTGCTGCGCGACACCATGAAAGAGACACGAGCGATAGGTTTTGCCAATCTCAAAAAAGCACAGGAAGAGTTGGGCACCCAGGTTCGCAAGTTGCTCGAGTCGAGGGGCTTCAAGAGTGTGGCTGCGCCCGGCTATCAGGCGCCTTGCGTGGTGGTGAGCTATACCACCGATCCGGAGATACAGAACGGCAAAAAATTCATGGAAGTGGGTCTGCAAACTGCGGCGGGTGTACCGCTCCAAGTCGGTGAGCGCAGTGATTTCCGCACTTTCCGCATCGGTCTGTTCGGACTGGAAAAACTCACTCATATCGACCGTGCGGTCGAGCACCTGTCGGACGCTTTGGATAAAATCACCGAGCCAGCGATGGCCAAGTAATCAAGCACCGCAAGAAAAAGGCCACCATGATCACGGTGGCCTTTTGTTTTTGTGGCGGTGGAGTCAACGATACATCAGACCTTCACGCGGAAGGGATTGAAGTCTGTGCCGATATCCAGGTAGTCTTCTTCCTCTTTGCGCTTGAGCCAACCGACGACCTGATAGGTGACGGGTGTCATTACCACCTCCCAGCCTGTCTTGAGAAAATATTGAGCGATAGCCACAGTGATGACTTGTTCGGTCGGCCAGATCGCATAAAAAGCCATCATGTAGAACAGCGATGAATCGATCGCTTCGCCCACTGCCGTGGATCCTATGGTGCGCATCCACAGAAAGCGCCCCCCTGACCAGATTTTCATCTTTGCCATGACGTAGGCATTGGCGAGACTGCCTGCCCAGAAGGCGGTGATGGACGCCACCACGATGCGCCAGGTGTTGCCGAACACCGTTTCCAGACCTTGCTGGTAGCTGGTCATGTACGCATTGCTGGCCGGGGTCAGTGACACCACCACCAGTGACATGATGGCGGCAAATACCAGCGCGGCAAATCCTGCCCACACCGCGCGGCGATCGTGAGCGTAGCCGTAGACTTCGGTGAGTATGTCACCGAACAGGTAAGCGATGGGGAAGAAGAGTATGCCCGCGCCATAGGTTACTTCGCCAAGCACGGGGAGGGTGATCACGGCGGCCTTGCCGGCGCCGATCAGGTTGGAGCACAGGAGTACGGTGACAAAGGCTGCCAGCAGCAGATCATAGTATCGGTAGCGTCGGGCGGGCTGGCTGGACATGGATGATTTGCCTAGGGCGCTTAATCTTTGGGTTTGAGTTTGCAGCGCCCGCGTTCAGAAAACAGCTTGGGCTTGTAATAACCGAAGGATTTCGGATCGGCCAGTTTGATATCTTCTTGCGTCAGATACCTTCCCTTGTTGGTAACATATTCATTCGCCAAAAGGAAATTACCGCTGTCGAGTTCGATTTTGTAAAAATACTGCTCGATGAAGCGGCTGTCAGTGCGCGTTTGATCCTCGTGTGCAATGATCTTGTTCTCTTCCCATTTGTCGACAGTAACGGGTATGGGCTTGTCCTTGCTGGCGTCACGACGCGAGACTTGCTGCGTGCGCTCGTCTACCACAAAAACGAAGTTGCACAGATTCGGATATTCAGTACAGACAAATTCATTGCCGCGTAACTTGGGAACGGTGCACTGATATACCGCAGCTACCGCAGGCAGGGCACAGAAAGCGCCAAGCCACACGGCTAGCAACAGGGCGAGCGATGGAGGGCAAGAGCGGGGTGTCATGGCATTCATCTCGTGGGTGGGCCCGTCTTCGCAGTCAGTATGTGCGCCTGATTATAAAGTACCTGTCAGTTCGGCTGCCGGTTCGCATTCCCCTCGGGTCAGCTGGCTGGCAGCTCAACCTCGAAGTGCGTACCCTCACCTTCACGGCTCTGAAAACGCATATCGCCACGGTGCGCATTGATCACGGTTCGGGATAGCCACAAACCGACGCCCATGCCCTGCGCCTTGTTGGTCTTGAACAGTTCGAATACCGAGGGTTTCAACTCTTCTGGTATGCCCACGCCATTGTCCGTGACATGCAGCATCACTCGCCCGCTGATGTTCTCCGTGCGAACACCGATGGTTTTCTGGTGGGTTTGCACCAGCGCGAGCGCATCCAGCGCGTTGTTGAGCAGATTCAGTACGACTTGCTGAAGCTGAGTAAAATCACCATGCAAGCTAAGATCGCGCTGCAGTGTGGAATGAATGATCACGTTTTCGTGCAGCGCACGGGGCTCGACCAGGGCTAGCGTGTCTCTCACCAACTCGTCGAGATAAATCAGGCCGTGTTCTTTGTTCGAATGCTCGAACATATGACGTAGCTTGGTGATGATATTGGCAGCACGACGGTTATCCAAGAGGACTGAGTCAAGAAATTTGCGTGCGCCTTGTATATCGACCTCGGGGTCGTTCAACTTGCGTTCGACCAGCTGCGCATTGAGACGAATCGCACACAAGGGCTGGTTCAGTTCGTGTGCCAGACTGGCGACCAGGGCACCCATGCCCGCGGTCTTGTTCGATAGCGTCAGCTGCCGAATAATTTCCTCGCGTTCGGTCAGCAATAGCTGCAGCTCCTCGCGGTGACGCTCCAGCAGGCCCGCCTGCGCTTCGGCTGCCGCCAGATTGCGTTCTGTTTCGAGGTTCTTTTGCTCGCGCAGATCGAGAAAGATCCTCAGGAAACCAATATTCACCAGCGTTATCGCAATGAACTGGCCGGTGATCATGACATATTGGTCAATGCCCGGGGCGTAAATGCCGTCGGCGCCCACACCCAGAGCGACCAGCACCGCCTTGAATCCCAGCGAGGTGCAAAACGCGAGCCCGCCAATCATGAGCAGGCGTGGACCGAGTGTCTTCAGACGCGGATGAATGAGTGAGCCTGCCAGAAAATAATCAAAGCAGATGATGGCGTAAAACCCGAAGAACATCACTGACAGCGGGCCGTCGGGCGTGCCCGCCTCATAGGCAAAGGCAAGCCAGACGTAGTAGGCCAGCGCAGCGGCGGTATGAGCCAGGACTGCCGGGCGCACCGGTTCGGGCAAGAAGAGTCTGAGCGCGACACAGCGCCCCATGTTACCGGCCAACATGAGTAACTGACCAACGTAGAAGAAGAGGAATTCACCAAACAGATCGCGCATCGACAGAAACACGATCGCCACGCCGCTCAGCAAACCGGAAGCGCACCACAGCCAGACTTGAAGGTTACGTGGCTCCGACAGTGCGAACCAGATCACGCCATGCACGACCAGGTAGGCCATGCAGATCATCAAGATGGTGGTTTGTATATGGATTGGCATCTGATCAGACCGCGAGTCCGGCGCTGTCAGCTCTGGCCAGAGTCAGTCGCTTCAGGCGAAACGTCGATTGGCATCTCAGGTTGGGGAGGATCCATCGCGATCAACTGCCCGTGCACACTGGCGCCCGGCTCGACAGTAATAGACCGGTGGCTGATATTGCCCCGCACCTCGGAGCCATTGGTCAGCTCGACATTACCACTGGCGAAAATATTACCGATCACTTTGCCGCCGACACTGACATGCTGAGCACGGATATCGCCGCGAATCTCAGCACTCGGGCCGATGATCAGCCACCGGTCCTCGCCATCCGGTTGTTCGACATTCCCATCCAGGCGGCCATCAATGCGAATACTCTCATCGACCTGCAGCGTTCCTGTCAGACGGGTATCTGCCCCGAGAACCGAGCCGACCCGCTGAAGGGCCTTGCGGCGCGACGATGATTTCATTTTTTAAATGTGTGGAGAGCGAACGGCAAACCCGCACCCTAACAGCCGCCACCCGTGCTGGCAACTGCACCGCGGGGCAGCCTCAGCGGACGCCCTGGAAGACGCGTCGGCTAGAACCCCTCCAGTACCGGGTTCGGCTGTGCCGCACTGCGGTATTCGTCATCGCGGACGGCGGGCTCGGCGGGTCCTGAGAGCCCTGCTGGGGCGTGCGCGAAGCCGAAGTCATCGCGCCCCGCGACCGGAGGTGAACCGGGTGCGACGCAGCACGTGGCTTGTCCGGCCAGCTGGGGTACCACGCTGACCACTGGGGTGGCCGGGTCGGCAGCGGCCGCCGCGCGGCAAAGTGTGAACATTATCAGCAGGAGCGAGGTCTTTTTCATGCTCTGGGGCGCTAGCGTTGACAGAAAAGGGCAGCATTCGATGATACCGGGCTTAGGCGCTCGGCGGCAATGCGCACCCCGACATGCTGCGTAGCGACATGCTAGCATCCAGTGACCATTATTTTCCTCGCAGAGCGGCCAATGAACCCAATCAGGATTGACTTTGTGTCTGACATCGCCTGCCCATGGTGCGCGGTTGGTTTGGTCTCGCTGGAGCAGGCGATAGAGCGGGTGAAAGACCTGGTCGATGTGGAACTGCACTTTCAGCCTTTCGAGCTGAATCCGCAGATGGGACCCGAAGGCGAGGAGGTGAGCGACCATCTGATGCGCAAGTACCAGATCTCAGCAGAGCAGGTCGCACAGAATCAGGCACGCATTGCCGCACGCGGCGCGGAACTCGGCTTTATCTTCAATCATCGCAAGCGCATCGTAAACACCTTCGATGCTCATCGCTTGCTGCACTGGGCAGAGATCGAGGGCCCGGCCGGAGGCCAGCACAGGCTCAAGCGCGCCCTGCTGGAGGCTTACTTCACGCGCGGAGAAAATCCTGCCGACCACGCGGTGCTGCTAGAGGTGGTGGAGCGAGCCGGGCTGGATCGAGCGCGCGCGGCCCAGCTGCTGTCGGGCGACGAGTTCGCCGGTGAGGTACGGCAGCGCGAGCAGCGCTACCTGTCTCAGGGCATCAATTCTGTGCCCGCAGTGATCCTCAACGACCGCTACCTGGTGCAGGGCGGTCAGCCAGTGGAGATGTTCGAGCAGGCCTTACGCGAGCTTGCCGAGCAGGCATGATGGCGCGCGCCTGTCGATTACTTGCATGCGCCTTTGCCGCCCCAGTTGCCAGTCGTGATCTCGCCATTCAGACTCACCGACTTGTACCATCCCGTTTCCCGGGCACTCGCAAATTTGCCCGTGCCGCCCTTGCGCGTGTAGGTGCCCATGCGGGCGGTGCGGCCTTGCGAAAAAGTGTAGGTGAGTACATCGCCTGCAGTATCTTCGACGGCACAGAGCCCCTCGGCCTCGACACTGCCATCGGCGTAGACCACGGCGCCGCCGGTGCATTGACCGCTCAGCTGGTTGTACTTCGAGCCATCGGGCGCATACAACTGGGTGGATGAGCGAAAATGAACAAAGGTGGTCTTGTTGCCCATATCAATGCGCTGTTCGCCGGTATCCACGCTGGTGTATTCGCCGCAAAGATCGGCATCTTTGGCGATTGCAGGTGTCGTTGTCATCAGACAGAGTGTCAGGGGGCAGAGCATCAGGGTCAGCAGTTTGTTTCTCACGGTGGCCTCGTTCTTGGAATGGGTGGGCAGTCTTTACAGCGTGGTTGGGGAGTCGATACAAGCACAGTGTGCCATGTTCCCGGGAAACGCGGGCAACACGCGCTCAGTCCGCAGATTTGGTCTGCATGAGTACCCCCCGATCAGCGGATATTTTTTGTCAGGTCATCGATAATTTTGGCGATGCCGGTGTGTGCTGGCGGCTATCACGTGCACTGGCGCGACAAGGTTTGTCGGTGCGCCTCTGGATCGATGATCTTGCCTGCCTGCGCCGACTCCGGCCGGCGCTCGACCTTGGTCGACGTGCGCAGCTGATGGATGGCTTCACCGTCATGCTCTGGGACGAGGCGTCTGCCGAGGGCTACGTCCCTGCCGAGCTGGTGATTGAAGCGTTCGCCTGCAGAATGCCCGAGCCCATGCTGGATGCGCTGGCGCAGTCTGAACCACGCGCCGCGTGGATCAACCTCGAGTATTTGTCTGCTGAGGACTGGGTGAAAGGCACTCATGCACGACCCTCGCCACACCCCCGGCTGCCGCTGACACAGTACTTCTTCTTTCCGGGTTTTGAACCGGGGCTGGGCGGCTTGCTGCGCGAGCCGCGCTGGCACGCAAGCCGCGCGGCATGTGATGCGCCGGCCAGAGCCAGTTTTCTCACGCGTATCGGCGTCCCATGGACAGAGCGTTTGAATGACGACTTGCTGATGTCGATGTTCTGCTACCCCCATGCGCCGTTGGACGCATTGCTGACTGCGATGCAGTCCGGGCCCCGCGTTACGTGTCTTGTGCCAGAGGGGGTTGCTGAGGCCGTCATCGCGCGCCGGCTGGGCAAACCCGCAACGCCCGGCGCGCGGGTCATGCAAGGCAATCTGACGCTGGTCGTGGTGCCTTTTTTAGAGCCCGACGACTATGACAGGCTGCTATGGAGTTGTGACCTGAACTTCGTTCGTGGCGAAGACAGTCTGGTGCGGGCGCATTGGGCAGAGCGCCCGTTCATCTGGCAGTTGTACCCGCAGGTAGCGGGTGCGCAGCAAGCCAAGTTGCAGGCTTTCCTGGAAACCTCCCTCGTCGGTCTGTCCACTGAGCCGGCAGCGCGCATGCGCTCGTTCGCGCAGTGGTGGAATGCTGATTTGTCTGCGCGAGAGTTACCAGATTGGTCAGCAGTGTGCGCCGACTTGTCTGAATGGGAATCTCACGCGCGTGATTGGGCAGCCAGAGCAGCCTCGGCTGGCGAACTGTCGCAGTTGCTGATCGAGTTCGCGAGCAAAATCAGGTAAAATCCAGCAGTTTTTCCGAGGCGGGTGTTGATACAGCGAGTAGCGGCTATGAGTCATGCGCGCTAGCCATCGCAAGTGCCAGGGGAGACGTCATCCTCAGGACTCTGTTCAATCATTATGAAAACTGCACAAGAAATCCGAGTCGGCAACGTCGTGATGGTCTCTGGCCAGCCGATGGTAGTCACCAGAACCGAATTCTCCAAATCGGGCCGCAACGCTTCCGTGGTCAAGATGAAAATGAAGAACTTGCTCACCGAAGGCGCGCAAGAAGCGGTCTATAAGTCGGATGAAAAATTCGATGTTGTTGTCCTTGACCGCAAGGAAGCCACTTACTCGTACTTTGCTGATCCGTTGTATGTGTTCATGGACGCCGACTACAACCAGTACGAGGTCGAATCCGAGAATATGGGCGACGCGATTCACTACCTTGAAGATGGCATGGCATGCGAGGTGGTGTTCTACGACGAAAAGGCCATTTCCGTCGAATTGCCGACCACCGTCGTTCGCGAGATCACCTACACCGAACCGGCGGTCAAAGGCGACACCTCGGGCAAGGTACTCAAGCCGGCCAAGATCGCGACAGGATTTGAAGTCTCTGTGCCGCTGTTTGTCGATCAGGGCGACAAGATCGAAATCGACACCCGCACTGGGGAATACAAGCGTCGCGTGTGATCCTGCATCATGCAGAAAAAAACCGCAGCCTGTGCTGCGGTTTTTTTATGGCTCGTCAATGACAAATTTTCCGACAAGACTCCTGATCGAGGGGAACTTTGGCTTAGTGCAAAGGCCGAAGGAGGCAGTGCGCAGTACGTAAAACCTGATCGGTTCATGCGGCTGCGCGTAAACGCCGATTAAGGAGATGTCATGCTCAAGTCAGAAAAGTTTTTCAGTAAGCGCGAAGAGAGTGTTCATAGCGGTACGGTGCCGTCGGCCATGGACAAGTCCCCATCCGCGGTAGTCGTCAGCGTACCCGCGACGATCAGTGGTCCTCGTGTCTTACCGGTGTCAATCGCCTCGGCACCGCTGGGGTCCAGCAGTAACGCGATAAGCAGCGCAGCGCATTCGGTGACCAGCTCAGCCGCCAATTCAACAACCAGCAGCAAGTTGATCGTGGGCTCAAACATCAAACTGAAAGGCGTTGAAATTACTGATTGCGATACGCTGGTCGTCGAGGGGCGTGTCGAAGCGACTATCTGCTCACGGGCCATACAGATTGCGGATCGAGGCACGTTCGTGGGTAACGCCGAGTTGGACGTCGCAGATATCCGTGGCGAATTCGATGGGGATCTCACCGTGAAGCAGAAGCTGGTGGTTCATGCAACGGGCCGCGTGAGCGGCAAGGTTCGGTATGCGAAGCTGGTGATCGAGGAGGGTGGACAGCTCACTGGGGATGTTCAACTCTCCGTGCCCGGTGCCAAAGGATTGACGGTAGCGGTAGACAACGCTTGACGACCAGCCGATGACGAGCCTGCAGGTTCTGCGTTCAGGCATGCACAACAGGGTCACCCTGTGTGGGTGACCACCGAGCGCTGTGCATTGAAATTCTTTGAGCGGAATTTACAGACAAACTGTAGCCGGGTTTCACCTGCTGAACCCGGTTTCGCCCGATGGAATTTCAGTTTGGTGACGGGCTGCTCGGGTTCCTGATGCACAGGTTTACCCTCCGGCTCGGTCGATGCGAAGTAGGTGTTCGCGGTGTAGGCGATCCTCCCGGTGTCGCAGTCAAAATAATTCACGTACGTCGACGACTGATAAGGTGTCTTGTCAGGTCCGTACTGTGGCGATGACCATGAGGTGCGCAGGTAGGCGCGCAAATATTCCTCTTCGCGCACGATGCTGGTCATGTCCACATACCAGCTGGTGATCTTGTCCTTGTCTTCGGTTTCGGAAATCAGTTTCCATTCCGTGGCGCTCGCCGCCGAGAACATCAGGGCCAGGCTCAGCGCGGTTAGCAGTTTAGTCATCATGCCTCCGGATCAGCGGTATCTCAACGCAAATCCTACCGGAAACCGCATCGGTGTGCTGGCCGGGGCGTGAGCCTGCACCCTGTTGGTCACGCGCTTGCGCATCGCGCTGGCTAAAGGGCCCGCGAGTTGACTAAAGACGTATGACATCTTACCCTTCGCGACAAACAATCAACAGCGACCCACCGCCCGGTGCGCTGCCAAATCCGGAGACCCCCCATGAGCGCCAAGCCCTTTGCCTCGCAGGCCGACCTCGAAGAAAAAAAGACCAGTTTCATCAAGCTCTCTGACAATGCGTATGCCTACACCGCCGAGGGGGACCCGAACTCCGGTGTGATCATCGGTGACGATTCGGTGATGGTGATCGACACCACAGCCACACCCGTGATGGCGCAGGCGCTGATCAAACATATCCGCGGGATCACCGATCTCCCGATCAAGTATGTGACGTTAACGCACTATCACGCAGTCCGGGTGCTGGGCGCATCGGCGTACGTCAAGGAGGGTGCTCAGCAGATCATTGCTTCGCGCGGCACCTACGAACTCATTGTCGAACGTGGCGAACAGGACATGCAATCCGAGATCGACCGCTTTCCGCGGCTGTTCGCCGGCGTGGAGTCGGTTCCCGGGCTGACGTGGCCGACGCTGGTATTTGAGCGCGAGATGACGCTGTTCATGGGCAAGCTCGAAGTCAGGATCATGCATGTCGGTATGGGCCATACCAAAGGCGACACCATCGTCTGGATACCCTCGCAAAAAGTACTGTTCTCTGGCGATCTGGTCGAGTACGAGGCGGCAGCCTACACCGGTGACGCACAGCTAGAGGAGTGGCCGCAGACGCTGGAGGTGCTGCGCGCCATGGGTGCACAAAAGCTGGTGCCCGGACGCGGACCCGCGCTGATGAACCCGGAGCAGGTGGACCAGGGACTGGATTACACCAAAGATTTCGTGACTACCTTGCTCGCCAGCGCCCGAGAAGCGGTGCAAGCCGGTTACGACCTCAAGGGAGCGATGGCGCATGTGCGCAAGCACATGGACGGCAAATTCGGTCATGTGTTCATCTACGAGCACTGCCTGCCCTTTGATGTCACCCGCGCGGTAGACGAGGCCAAGGGCATCAAGCATCCGCGCATCTGGACCGCTGAGCGCGACAAGGACATGTGGCATGCGCTGCAGAGCTGAGCAGGCAGCGCCGGACACAACGCCTGAAAGCGCCGCATGCATCAAACTTACACCTACAACAAATTTCCTTACGAAGCGCCGCCTGAGCTCAAGGGCGATCAGGGCGTTCGTCACCCGCTGGTGATCGTGGGTGCCGGTCCGGTGGGACTGGCCGCTGCGATCGACGCGCGCCAGCATGGTGTGCCGGTGCTGCTGCTGGATGAGGACGACACGGTGTCGGTGGGATCACGTGGCTTGTGCTACGCCAAGCGTACGCTGGAGATCCTTGATCGTCTCGGCTGTGGCGATGCCGTTGTCAGCAAGGGCGTGGGGTGGGATGTGGGGCGTACTTTCTTCCGCGATCAGGAAGTGTTCAGCTTCAACCTCAGGCCGCAGCCGGGCTACAAACGCCCCGGCATGGTCAATTTGCAGCAGTACTACCTCGAAGAGTATCTGGTCAAGCGCGCTGAGGAAGCGGGCGTCAACCTGCGATGGAAAAACAAGGTAGTCAATGTCGAGTCGCATCACGATCATGTGCGCTTGCAGATTGAGACACCCGAAGGTAGCTACGCCGTTGAGGCGGACTGGTTGATTGTCTGCGACGGCGCGCGCAGCCCGATCCGCACGCTGCTGGGACTGGACATCGAAGGCAAGGTCTTCATGGATCGCTTCCTTATCGCCGATGTGATCATGAAGGCAGATTTTCCGGCAGAGCGCTGGTTCTGGTTTGATCCGCCATTTCACCCCCACCAGTCGGTGCTGCTGCACAGAGAAGCGGATGACGTCTACCGGATCGATTTTCAGCTGGGTTGGGATGCAGATCCTGACGAGGAGAAAAAACCCGAGAGAGTCATTCCGCGTATCCGCGCGATGCTGGGCGATGAGCGCGAGTTCACACTCGAATGGGTCAGTGTGTACACCTTCCAGTGCCGCCGGATGAATGATTTTCGTCACGGCCGCTGCCTGTTTGCCGGCGACGCAGCGCATCAGGTCTCGCCCTTTGGCGCGCGCGGCGCTAATTCCGGTGTTCAGGATGCAGATAACCTGATCTGGAAACTGATGCTGGTGACAGAGGGGCGTGCGCCGCTGCGTCTGCTGGACACCTACACCGAAGAGCGTGTATTCGCCGCAGATGAAAACATCATGAACTCGACACGATCGACCGATTTCATTACGCCCAAGGGACAGGTCAGCACGACTTTCCGCAATGCGGTGCTGGAGCTCTCTCGTGAGCTACCCTTTGCGCGCACGCTGGTCAACTCAGGTCGCTTGTCCGTACCGAGTTTTCTGACGACCACCGTCTTGAATACTCCGGACAGCGACGCTTTCGCCGGCGACATGCTGCCGGGCGCGCCGATGGATGATGCGCCTGTCGACACCGATGGTCGATCGGGTTGGTTGATTGACCATGCAGGCGGCAGGTTTGAGCTACTGTATTTTTGTGATGACGCATCCGCGATATCTACTGCGATGCAGCAGCAGCTTCACGGGCTGATGTCGGCCAGCATACCAGTGCATACCACCGTCATTGTGCGCAAGTCAGGGCAGTGTTCACTCGATTGCGTCACTGACCGCGAGGGGCTTGCGTTCCAGCGCTATGATGCACGACCCGGTACAGCTTATCTGATCCGACCAGATCAGCATGTGACTGCCCGCTGGCGCGAGGTAGACGTATCGCGTATCGTCGCCGCGATCGCGCGCGCCACCGCCAATTTTGTCGAGGACTGACCGCATGCCACTAAAACTTGAGCCTAACTTTCATGAAGCGGGCCAACGGTATTTTCGCGATTATTCGCCCGGCGACGATTTTTACCAGTGCCTGATCGATCTGCACCACGGTCTGAGCGATGAAGAGAGTGCGCAGGTCAATGCCAAGCTGATACTGATACTCTCCAATCATATCGGTGATCTGACTGTGCTGCGCAAAGCCATGTCGCTGGCCCGCAGCGGTGTCGCTGAATCCTGAATCATTGGAGGACTTATGCTGATCGAGCGAATCCATCATGTTGCGTATCGCTGCAAAGACGCAAAAGAAACCGTCGAGTGGTATGCGCGGCACCTGGACATGAAGTTTATTCTCGCCATCGCTGAGAATGAAGTCCCGTCGACCAAGGCGCCCGACCCCTACATGCATGTATTTCTTGATGCCGGCAATGGTAATGTGCTGGCTTTTTTTGAGCTGCCGACCCAGCCCGAGATGGATCGCGATCGCAATACGCCGGCCTGGGTGCAGCATCTGGCGATGAAGGTCGACTCAATGGACAGCTTGCTGGCTGCGAAGGCAAAACTTCAGGCAGCAGGGATCGAGGTGATCGGCCCGACGGACCATACGATTTTCAAGAGTATTTATTTTTTCGATCCGAATGGCCACCGGCTGGAGCTTGCCTACGACTGCGGCACGCCAGAGATGCACCAGAAGCTCGACGCCGTGAAGTGGGACATGCTGGACGAATGGAGCAAGACAAAGAAAGCACCAATGCATGCGCAATGGATGCATGATGGCAGCATGTCCGTTCCAGAGGGCAAACCATGAGCAAGCCAACGCCGAACGACGCTTCACTACAAAGCTGGGTCGAGGCGGCCAACTTCACCGGCTGCGATTTCCCGATACAAAACCTGCCTTTCGGTATATTCAGCACAGCCCAGTTACGTACACCGCGCGCCGGGGTGGCCATCGGCGATCAGGTGCTCGATCTGTCCGTGCTGGAGTCAGTCGGACTGCTCACGCCGACCTCGCACGGCGTGTTCGCTCAGGCGACACTAAATGAGTTCATCGCGCTGGGTAGGGCCGCATGGCAAAGCACCCGTGAGCAGATCAGTGTGCTACTGCGCGCGGATGAGGCGCGTCTGCGCGACGACCCCTCATTACGAGCGCGCGCACTGATTCCCCTTCAGCAGGCGACGATGCACTTGCCAGTAAAAATCGGTGGATACACGGATTTTTATTCCTCCAAAGAGCACGCCACCAATGTCGGTTCGATGTTCCGCGACCCAGCCAACGCCTTGCTGCCGAACTGGTTGCATCTTCCGGTGGGTTACAACGGCCGTGCCAGTTCAGTCGTCGTCAGTGGTACGGATATCCGGCGCCCTATGGGACAGGTCAAACTGCCGACGAACGATATGCCGTCATTTGCCCGCTGTGCGAAGCTCGATTTCGAGCTTGAGACGGCATTCATCGTGGGTGCCAACACCGTTTTGGGTGAGCCGGTGTCGGTGGATGAGGCCGAATCACTGATTTTTGGCATGGTACTGCTGAACGACTGGAGTGCGCGCGACATTCAGCAATGGGAATATGTACCACTGGGTCCGTTCAATGCGAAAAGCTTCGCCACATCGATCTCGCCCTGGATTGTAACGATGGACGCGCTCGAGCCCTTCCGCGTGCCGGGCCCGGCACAAGATCCGCAGCCCCTCCCGTATCTGCGTCAGCATGGAGAACACAGTTTTGATATTGCCTTGTCGGTGGAGCTGCAGCCACAGGATGCGCACGAAGCCAGCACGATCTGCCGCACCAACTATCGTGCGATGTACTGGAGCATGGCACAGCAGCTCGCACATCACACCGTCTCTGGTTGCAATGTGGCGGTCGGCGATCTGATGGCATCGGGCACGATCAGCGGCAGCACGCCGGATTCCTTTGGCAGCTTGCTTGAGCTTGCGTGGAATGGTCAACGCCCGCTGACGCTGGCCGATGGCAAGACCCAGCGCAGCTTTCTGGAAGACGGCGATCGGGTGACCCTGCGTGGCTGGTGTCAGGCGAGCACCTATCGCATGGGCTTTGGTGCGGTGCAAGGTCGCGTGCTGGCGGTAAATCATCAGCGCGCCTGAAATTCCACACTGATCCTTCTCAGAAGTTATCATGGCGATCGTTTCATGCCTTGCTACGGTCGGTCTGCGGGCGGTCGTTTGTTTGATGATGTTCGCGCTCGCTGGTGTGGCTGATGTCGTTGAAGGCCTACTCACAAGAATAAAGACGGGAAAACCCGCGCTAATGGAGGAGACATGCAGGAACCAGATCTGCTGGATACGGAGTCCAGCCCGCGCTACGGCCCGTGGGGGCAGAAGCTGTATCAGTTGACCCGTCTGTTTGCGATCGCAGGTGGTCTGGGTTTTGTTTCTCTGGTCGTGATGTCTCTGATCTCGATTGTCGGTCGCAAGATCGCATCCATGCCGGTCCCGGGTGATATCGAAGTGATGCAGATGGGTACCGCGATCGCCTCGGCTGCGATGCTGGCGTATTGCGAGATGGAACGCCATCACCTGCGCGTTGATTTTTTTACCGCAAAAGTGTCGGCTGGTGTGCGCGATCGGCTGGATGCGCTGTCGCACTGGCTGCTGGCACTGGTGGCCGTGCTGGTGGCGTGGCGCACGGGCGCATCAGCGTTGTCGCTCAAAGAAGCAGGTGAAACCTCGATGATCCTTGCGTGGCCCGTGTGGATGGTAGTCGCTGCGCTCGTACCCAGCTTTATATTGCTGGCACTGGCGGGCATGTACAACGCGGTGCAGCACTGGCAGTTTGCTTCTGCAGAGGGAGCCTCAGCATGAGCGGCATGACCATCGGTATGATCATGTTTGCGGTGCTGCTGCTGCTGCTGGCGCTGCGCGTACACATTGGTATCGGCATGTTCATCATCGGCGGCGCAGGATTTCTGGTGATGAATGACTATGCCTGGGCACCACTGCTCAATGCCGTAAAAAATCTCGCGTACTCCCGTTTTTCGAATTACGACCTCGCGGTGATACCGCTGTTCATGCTGATGGGACAGTTTGCGACCCATGGTGGTTTGTCGCGTGCGCTGTTCACGTGCGTGAATCATTTCGTTGGCCATTTCCGTGGCGGTGTCGCGATGGCTGCAGTGGGCGCTTGTGCAGCTTTCGGTGCGATCTGCGGGTCTTCTCTAGCGACAGCGGCAACGATGGGACAGGTCGCCTTGCCTGAGCTTCGCCGCTACAACTACGCAGGCTCGCTCGCCACGGGCGCGCTGGCGGCTGGCGGCACGCTGGGCATCATGATCCCACCCTCAGTGCCGCTGGTGATTTATGCCGTGCTGACGCAAGAATCGATCGGCAAGCTGTTCATGGCGGCGATCGTGCCCGGCGTACTTGCCATGCTGGGTTATATGATCGTGATACGCATTGTGGTCGCCTTGAAGCCCGACGCGGGTCCGGCTGGCGAGCGTGTTCCCCTGGGTATCGCATTGCGCTCGCTGCTGGGTGTCATACCTATCTTGCTGGTGTTCGTGGTCGTCATTGTCGGTATTTACGGTGGCTGGGCCAACCCGACTGAGGCTGCCTCCATCGGCGTATTTGCCTGTGGCCTGCTGGCTATCATCGGTGGCATGCGTATGCAGGGCATCCTCAATAGCATCACGGGTACGGCGCAGGCCACTGCGATGATTTTTCTGGTGCTGCTGGGCGCCGACATGCTCAATGCTGGGCTAGCAATCACGCAGATGCCGACTGAGCTGGCCAGCTGGGTGCAGGGTAGCGGCTTGCCGCCGCTGTCCGTGATTTTTGCGATCCTGCTGATCTACATTCTGCTCGGTTGTGTGATGGATTCGCTGGCGATGATTCTGCTGACTATCCCGATCTTTTATCCGATCGTGATGGGGCTGGATTTCTGGGGTATGACGCCCACCGATAAATCCGTCTGGTTCGGCATCCTCGCACTGATGGTGGTCGAGATCGGTCTGGTGCATCCGCCCGTGGGTATGAATATCTATATCATCAATCGGCTGGCGAAAGACGTGCCGGTGATGGAAACTTTCAAAGGTGTGCTGCCGTTCCTGGCGTCCGATCTGATACGCATCGTCGCGCTGGTGTTCTTCCCGGTGTTGTCACTGTATCTGGTACATGCCTTTGGTGGCTGAGGGAGGACTCATGAGCAAGCGCTTGAAACGCACACTGGCGATGCTGACCCTGGGTAGTGCCGGGATTTTCGCGGCAAGTGGAGCACTCGGCCAAACAGTGATCCTGAAGGTTCATCATTTTTTGCCGCCCGGGTCGACAGCGCACAAGAATTTCATCGTGCCCTGGTGCGACAAAGTCAGCAAGGATTCCGGTGGCAAGCTGAAGTGCCAGATTTATCCCGCGATGCAGCTCGGCGGCTCTCCGCCACAGCTCTATGATCAGGTCAAGGATGGTGTGGTCGATCTGGCCTGGACCGTGCCGAGCTTCCAGGCCGGGCGCTTTCCCGTGGTTGAGGCATTCGAGCTGCCATTCATGGTGCGTGACTCTGAGCGCGCCAGCCGCGGGCTCTGGCACTACGCGATGAAGAACGCGGCTGTGGAATTCAAGGGCGTCAAGCCCATCCTGTTGCATGTGCATGATGGCTCGCTCGTGCACACGGCGAAAAAACAAGTCAAGACGCTGGAAGATTTCAAAGGGCTGAAGCTGCGCGTTCCGACCCGTCAGGGGTCAAAAACGCTGGTGGCCCTAGGTGCGATGCCGGTGTTCATGCCGTTGTCGCAGACGGCTGACGCGATTTCCAAAGGAGTCATTGATGGCGTGCTGCTGCCATGGGAGGTGATTCCTTCCGTGAAGTTTGATGAGGTGACTAAATTTCATACGGATGCCGAGGCAGGCGAGGCACAGATGTCGAATAGCGTATTCCTGTTCGGCATGAACCAGGAAAAATACGACGCATTACCCGCCGAACTGAAAAAAGTCATCGATGCCCACAGTGGGCCCGATCCGTCTGCCTGGGTCGGCAAAGTATTTGTTGATGATGCCCTTCCGGGCAAAAAATCTGCCGAGATCAGAAAAAATACTTTTTACACATTACCAACAGCAGAGTTGCGCCGTTGGGAAAAGGTGACGGCTAGTGTCAGCGATGAGTGGGTCAGGGAGATGTCAGCCAAAGGTCTCGATGGAAAACGACTGCTTGAAGAAGCGAAAGCCGCGTGCAGATGATTTTTTAAAAATTGATTAAAAATAGCCGTAAAAATCCAAATCATTTGTATTGTCTGACAGCTAGACATACCGGCGCATAGTGAACAAGCATCCCTTGGGGTGCTTTTTTTATGGTCTAGAACTTCTCGCTTGAGGCGGGAGCCGGGGATTTTTCGTAGGGACGAGAATTGTAAAGACTGTTAATATTAACTTTTATATAATTATTTATAAGTCTTTGAATATAAATAGAAAAGTTTGTGCTTCCCATGGCGTTGCTTATTCGATCGGCAAGCTTGTCGTAAAAAAATGCATGTTTGATGACCTATTTTTGATCAAAAGCTTGAAAATGTTGCAGCGATGACATATAAATTAGCATTCGAGTAATTGCTCGTGGGCAATTGTGCCGATTTTTAAGCCTTTGCCGCTCAACCAAATTCCGAGGGGAGAGACACCATGGACAAACATCCTCTGGTATCGCAGGATGGCTACGATCCCAATCGTTTGCTTGATGCGTTAATCCAGAAGCTGAACCTGAAAAACGACGCCGCGCTGTCGCGCGCGCTTGAAGTTCGTCCGCCGGTGATCAGCAAAATCCGTCATCGCACATTGCCCGTCGGTGCATCGCTGCTGATCCGCATGCATGAAGTCACTGACCTGAGCATTCGTGAGCTCCGGGAACTGATGGGTGATCGCCGCAAGCGCATGCGTATCAGCGAAGTCGACGGCAAACCAAAGAAAACCGAAGAAGACCAATAAAGCCTCTGGGCATATCAGTTCCGCAGGTTTGCTCCGACGACGGTTGCCGCCAGCATCAGTAATACGGCAACCGTCAGTCTTGCACGCAGCGCGATCAGCCATTCCGGCATGCCGTAGCGGGCGAACACCAGTTTGTCTACCCAAAATGCGGCAACAAACCCGGCCATCAACACGGCAAAGCCGAAGCCTCCGAACAAGGTCGCGCTCCAGGCGATCAGCGATGGCGTCACGCCCCATACCAGCGCTTTTTTCGTATCTAGCAGCGACAGAGAACCGCTGAGCATGGCGGCGCCCCAGTGAACGCCACCCAAGAACGAGAGGATGACCATGCTGTAGGCGAGTTGTCCGCGGACGAAATCATTCACCCAGCTGTTATCGGCGAACCAGACGCCCAGCGTCAGGGCGAAGAAGGGAATGAGACCGGCGAAGCCCAGTGCATGAGACAAGCGCTTGTTTTGGAAATGAGGATTCATTGCAAAATTTTTGTGCGATTCATTTTACGAAAGAAATCTCTTCCAAGGAGCGCAGCGTTGAAACATTCGTCACCATTCATCGTGAGCATAATGTTTTGACATGCTGCGCCGCATGATGACTTCGCTCGGGTTCCGGCGCAGAATTCAGCCGTAGCGCGAAATAATCTATCGCCGGAAGAGCGAGGGGAGACAGAAACCCGCCATGTGTAAGCATGGCGGGTTTGCTTTTTTGGAGCAATCAACCCGCCGGTGCCTGCCTTCACGACGGCGTTTAACTCATATCTCTGCAGAAATCATGTGCAATTTATATATCAGGCATCACCAATCAAAAGCAGACAATCGATAGCCTGAGGAATATATTTCTTTGTGTCTCCTCCAGCCTTTCTGTAAGGATGGATTAACCCGACAGGCCCGGCGCCCGTCGGGTTTTTTTTCGTCCTTGTCCACCGCTTGCCATGCGCGGGATCAATTGAAGATAGTCGATAACAATCAATAACTTGGGGCATGTTTCGGCAGCTTGTCCACAGAGCTGTCCACGGATTCTGTGAACAAGCGGCTGGTGTGCCTCTGCATTGCTCCGTTCGCGCGCATGGTGTAGTTTAACTGTCATGCACGGACACGACTGCCACCCTGGATAGCAGTTAATCTGATCGGAGGAGACCATGTACCAAAAGATCCTGGTAGCGTACAACGGCACGGCCGAGAGCAGAGTGGCGCTGGAGGAGTGTCTTCGGCTCACGCCGTCACCGGACGCGGAAGTTCATTTGCTCGTGGTGGTCAGCCCACCCCCCTATTTGCTGGTCGGCGAGTTCGCCGCCGCGGCTGTGCTGAGCGTGGAGGAAGGGTTGACGGCAGAAAAAGAAAAAATGCAAAGAGAGCTAGAGCTCGGCGCGCAGCGCCTGATCGAGGGCGGACTGCACGTCACTTCGCATCTGGAAGTTGGTGAGCCCGTTAGCGTGATTGAGGAGCTCGCGCATGCGCTCCATGTCGAGTTGGTGATCGTTGGTCACTCGCGGCAAAAACCGCTGGCCTTGCGCTGGTGGCGCGGCAGCACAGACACCCTGCTGGTAGAGAAGCTCCGCTGCAGCCTGCTGGTCGCCTCCGGGCCACAGGCTGTTGCATGACTGCCCCCAGTGCCTGCCCAAGGCTCGCGTGACCGCGTGGGTCTCGCGACCGTCGGGCTAAGCCAGTCATGTCCGTCATCAGCGCGCGCATGCTTCGGTAAATCGTCACGTTTAGACTTATGTAGTCAAACTTGCTAGACTGCTGGGTTTTTTCCTGACAAATCATGGTCGACACGAACGATTTTTCACTGAATGAGGAAGGGAGCGGTGATGATGCATCCCCCTCGGGTTCGGTATCGCACGAGCAGATCGCCCGTGAGGTTGCGCGCCGCCGTACCTTCGGCATCATTTCTCACCCTGATGCCGGCAAGACCAC
Source organism: Oxalobacteraceae bacterium (assembly GCA_046090895.1). GTDB lineage: Bacteria > Pseudomonadota > Gammaproteobacteria > Burkholderiales > Burkholderiaceae_D > Pernthalerella. The sequence goes on from JBJTAS010000015.1 coordinate 70,694, forward strand.
GCTGACGGAAAAGCTGCTCTTGTTTTCTGGCGCAATTCAGCTCGCCGGCACGGTCAAGGCTCGCAAGAGTGGCCGTCATGCGACCTCGGACTGGATGGAAATTGAAAAGCAGCGCGGTATCTCGGTCGCCAGCTCAGTGATGCAGTTTGAATACCGTGATCACGTCGTGAACTTGCTCGACACCCCGGGACACCAGGATTTTTCCGAAGATACCTATCGCGTGCTGACGGCGGTCGACTCGGCGCTCATGGTGATCGATGCTGCCAAGGGTGTCGAGGCACAAACAATCAAGTTGCTCAACGTGTGCCGGATGCGCAGTACTCCCATCATCACCTTCATGAACAAGCTCGATCGCGAGACGCGCGACCCGCTCGAACTGCTCGACGAGGTCGAATCCGTGCTTAACATACAGTGCGCGCCAGTGACCTGGCCGATCGGTATGGGTAAGACTTTTCGCGGTGTGTATCACTTGTTGCGTGACGAGATCATGCTGTTTACTGCGGGCGCTGAACGTGCGGATCAGGAATTCGAGATCATTCAGGGCATCGACAATCCTCGGCTGTCCGAGATGTTCCCGATGGAGATAGAGCAACTGAAAATGGAAGTCGAGCTGGTGCACGGTGCCTCACATCCTTTCGATCTGAAGGCCTTCCTTGCTGGCACGCAGACGCCCGTGTTTTTTGGTTCTGCTATCAATAATTTTGGCGTGCGCGAAATATTAAACGCACTGCTCGACTGGGCCCAGCCGCCCCGCGAGCGAGATGCCACTGTGCGCATAGTGCAGCCAGATGAGCCATCATTCTCCGGCTTTGTGTTCAAGATACAAGCCAACATGGACCCCGCGCACCGCGACCGTATCGCCTTCCTGCGCGTGTGCTCAGGGCGTTTTGAGCGCGGCATGAAGATCAAGCACCTCCGCCTGAACCGCGACATCAAGGTGTCTTCTGTGGTGACCTTCATGGCATCGAGCCGTGAGCAGGTCGAGGAAGCCTATGCAGGCGACATCATTGGGCTGCCGAATCACGGCAATATGCAGATCGGTGACAGCTTTTCCGAAGGCGAACCGCTGCAGTTCACAGGCATTCCTTATTTCGCACCCGATTTTTTTCGTGCTGTGCGCATACGTAACCCGCTGAAGATCAAGCAACTGCACAAAGGCTTGCAGCAGCTTGGCGAGGAGGGGGCGGTGCAAGTATTCAAGCCGGTGAGTGGCGGCGATCTGGTCCTGGGTGCTGTGGGTGTGCTGCAGTTCGAGGTTGTCGCCAGCCGCTTGATGAATGAATACGGCGTCGATGCGGTATTTGAAGGAACCAGCATCAGTAGTGCGCGCTGGATATCCTGCGACGATAAACGCATGCTCGCAGATTTTGAAAAATCTTCCGCGGGCGCGAGCCTTGCCCATGATGCGGCGGGTAATCTCGCCTACCTTGCCAGCTCGGGTGTGAACCTGAAGCTGACACAAGAACGCTGGCCAGGCGTGACCTTCCACTCAACGCGCGAGCATGCGGTGAAAATCGGCTGATGATCTTCTGCCTGCATGCAAGACCGGCGACGTCTCAGTCTGCTGGTCTTTTTTGTTTGTGCACGATCAATCAATCCTACGTATTGAGTCTCTATACTGACAGTGTCTGCGCTGCCAGACCGACGTTGTCCAGATCACCTGATTCATTGTTGATTCACCGTTAGCCTGGCGAGCGGGTGATTAATCAGGCAATCTTTTTCAGCGTACGATCGGTATCGCATCAAGAACAAACTTTCACGGAGGACGGATGTTGACGGCTACGTATTCCATCGTCGCGCTTGAACTAGAGCATAAAAAAGCACGATGGACATTGTCTTCGCTGCAGCAGTACGTACGCCAGAGTATTGGCCACCTGAAAACCGCGGGTGGCATTGATATAGAGCAACTGTTTCATCGCTTGTCGCAGTTCGAGCAGTATTGTCAGCGGCGACGGATTGCACGATTTCTGATTCCCATGCTCAGGAAGATCACGCGAGAAGCCGATACTTTGCTCGAAGAACTTGACCGACTCAGCGCTGCCGGTGTCGCGCTCATGAGCTCGTTGCAACATCGATTTACGCAAGCCTTTGCCCAAGGGACGCTGGCAATCGAGGAGCTTTGTCAGTCGCTCGAGGCATGCTGCATCAATTTTTACCAGCGTTTGAGTCACGAGGAAGAACTCGTGCGCATTGCAGAGCGGGTGATGCCCAGCGAGGCATGGTTCGGCTTTGCGGCCAGCGCGCTGTCACAGCAGTCGCCCAAGCTCTCATCGAGGCAATGGGTTGATGACGAGGTGTAGCTGCTTCCTTCGCGCCTGTTTATTTCTCTTGAGGTAACTTTTATCAAGCGTTCACGCCGGATGGCTTGCGCCGGCTGGGAATGTTTGGCATGGTTCCGGGAAACCTATTTCCTCCACGGCCATGCCAACATTTTTTCGGTTCACCACGCTCTCCCTGCGCGATCTGCTGGTGACTTTTGGGCCGCCACTGTTGCTGATCGTCCTCGTCGGTATGCTGGCTTACCGGTTGATCGATCCCGCGCCGCCCAAGCGAGTGACCTTGTCCACCGGGCAGGAGAACAGCGCCTATGAGCAGCTCGCCAAACGCTACGCCGCGGTGTTGGCCAGAGAGGGCATACAGGTCAGGCTGCAAGCTTCCGACGGGTCGCTCGACAATCTTCAGCGTCTGAAAGACCCGGATTCCGGGATTGATCTCGCCTTTGTGCAGAGCGGATCCACGGTGCTGGCGGATGCGGAGCGCGATGGACTCGTTTCGCTCGGCAGCCTGTTTGTTGAGCCGGTATGGTTGTTCTACCGCGAGGAGGTGAAGCTCAATCATTTGCGCGATATTCGCGGACTGAAGATCAATGTGGGTCCGCCCGGAACCGGTGTGCCTCAGCTGTTTAACAAGCTGTTATCTGCAAATGGTGTGCCCGCGCATCGCGTGACCTTGACCGACTTGGACAACACACCTGCCACGGTGGCACTGTTGGCAGGAAAGATCGATGGCATGGTGTTTAGCTCATCTGCCGAGGGTTTGATCATCCAGATGCTGTTGCAGACGCCGGGTATCCGCTTGTTCAACTTCTCGCAGGCAGATGCCTATGCGCGCCGGTTTTCGTTTCTGTCTGCCGTGCGGCTACCGCAAGGTATCGTCGATCTGGGGCGCGGGATTCCCTCGCATGATTTTCAGCTGATCGCGCCGACGGCCACGTTAGTGGCCCGAGAGGATCTGCATCCGGCGCTGGTTGATCTGTTCGTCGAGGCAGCTGCCGAGATTCATGCTGGCCCGGGCTGGTTCCAGCGGCGCGGTGATTTTCCCAACGCGAACTTTACCGAGATACCGGTTGCCTCCTCAGCAGAGAAGTTCTACCAGCAGGGTCCATCGCTGCTGCATCGTCACATGCCGTTCTGGCTGGCGAATTTTTTTGACCGCATGTGGCTGGTGATCGTCGCGCTGGGTGCGTTGCTCGTGCCCCTGTCGCGCGTGGTGCCGCCGCTCTATGTGTGGAAGGTCAGATCGCGTATCTATCGCTGGTATGGTCAACTGCGCATTGTTGAGCATGCGGTGGAGGAGGCGGCTGTGGCGGAACGCGCGGCTGTTTGCGCAATTCAGCTTGATCGCTTGGCCGATATCGAGCAGCGTGTGAATCAGTTGACCATACCCTTGTCATTCGCTGAGGAGTTGTATGAGCTGCGCAGCCACATTAATTTTGTGCGCAAGCGTATTCAGTGGCTACAGCAGACGGCGGTACAGACGGCACGCGGGCAGCAAGATCAGCCGGGTGGGGCGTAGAGAGACGCGTAGACACTCGACTTGCCTTTATCGCATGTCAAGGCCGCTTGCGCTAATCGGCTGGCTTGCACCGCCACCGAGCAATGCCTGAGCATCCGCACCACAGCAGTGCGAAGTAAGTAGGCCTGCTATTTTTTGGTGCATCAGGCGATGCTTTTCGCCGTGGGCAGGGGGGTGGTCCTATCGCGCAATGCGATTCTAACCTCCGTTAAAAAGCGCCATTCTTAAGGGAAATACATTCACTCCCCAAGGTCGTTTTACACGGCCATTTTGCATTATTGATGGCATGGAACCTGCTATCATCGCGGCCAGAGTTGCGGCCGCGATGACAGTCCTGCCGCAGCCAGCGACCCGCATGGCTGGTGTGCCGGTCCGCATTTCTCACCCCCATTCTTTACTTGGCAATATTTTTAGGAGATTCGCATGGCAAGGACCGCCGCAGATGTATTGAAAATGGTGAAGGAAAACGAGGTCAAGTTTGTCGACTTCCGTTTCACTGACACGCGTGGCAAGGAGCAGCACGTCAGCGTTCCCGTGTCCCATTTCGATATGGACAAGTTCGAGTCGGGTCATGCGTTCGATGGCTCTTCGATCGCCGGTTGGAAGGGCATCGAAGCCTCCGACATGTTGCTGATGCCCGATCCGAACACGGCCAATCTCGACCCGTTCATGGAAGAGACGACCATGTTCATGCAATGCGATGTGATCGAGCCGGGCGACGGCAAAGGCTACGACCGTGATCCGCGTTCCATTGCCAAGCGTGCCGAGGCTTACCTGAAGTCCTCGGGTATCGGTGACACAGCGTATTTCGGCCCGGAGCCCGAGTTCTTCATCTTTGACAGCGTACGCTGGAACGTCGATATGTCTGGCTGCTTCGTGAAGATCGATTCCGAAGAAGCCTCCTGGAGCTCCGGCGCCAAAATCGAGGGCGGCAATGCGGCTCATCGTCCTGCGGTCAAGGGCGGCTATTTCCCGGTTCCTCCGGTCGACAGCTTCCAGGATATGCGCTCCGAGATGTGCCTGATTCTTGAGGCCTTGGGTATTCCGGTGGAGGTGCATCACCACGAAGTCGCTGGTGCTGGCCAAAACGAAATCGGCACCAAGTTCTCGACGCTGGTCGAGCGCGCCGACTGGACCCAGACGCTGAAATATGTCGTCATGAACGTGGCCCACACCTACGGCAAGACCGCGACCTTCATGCCCAAGCCCATCGTCGGCGATAACGGCTCAGGTATGCACGTACACCAGTCCGTCTGGAAAGATGGCAAGAACCTGTTCGCAGGTGACGGCTACGCCGGCCTGTCCGAGTTTGCGCTGTACTACATCGGCGGTATCATCAAGCATGCGCGTGCGCTGAATGCAATCACCAACCCCGGTACCAACTCGTACAAGCGTCTGGTCCCCGGCTTTGAAGCACCGGTCAAGCTGGCCTACTCTGCCCGCAACCGCTCGGCGTCGATTCGCATTCCTCACGTCGCCAACCCGAAAGCCCGTCGTATCGAGACTCGCTTCCCGGATCCTTCGGCCAACCCCTACCTGTGCTTTGCCGCGCTGCTGATGGCAGGTCTGGACGGCGTCCAGAACAAGATCCACCCCGGCGAGGCCGCGTCGAAAGATCTGTACCACCTGCCACCGGAAGAAGACGCCAAGATCCCGACCGTCTGCTCGTCGCTCGACCAGGCACTCGATTATCTGGACAAAGACCGCGAGTTCCTGACCCGTGGTGGCGTGTTCAGTGACACCATGATCGACGCCTATATCGATCTGAAGATGCAGGAAGTCACGCGCTTCCGCATGACGACGCATCCAGTCGAGTTCGACATGTACTACTCGCTGTAATCGGCAAACGGCAATGTCGATAAGAGGGGCAGCGTCAGGGGGCAGCGTCAGCTGCCCTTTTTTTAGTCGATGATGTTGTTTATTTGACAAATATGATAGACGGGATTCTGGTATAAAAACCGGCATTGCTGGTGTCTTTTTTGCTGAAATCTGATGAGGCAACACCGATGAAGCTTTTCCCGCTCACCTTGCGATTGCCAGTACTCATCGCCGTTGCGCTGGCCGCCGAAGCGTCAGCACAAGGCGTCTATTTATGCACCTTGCCCAGTGGCACGCGAGAGTATCGCAACACGGGGGATACGCGCGGATGTCGCAAGCTCGAACTCGAGGCTATTTCCACGATCCCGTCGCCTCCTGCTCAGCCACCGCAGGCCAAGGCGTCAGTCGATTCGTCTTTCCCGCGCATCGAGACCCAGATTCAGAAGCGACGCGACCAGGACAGGATGCAGATCCTGCTCGAGGAAATCCGTACCGAAGAGAGCAAGCTCTCCGAGCTCCGACGCGAGTTCCAGCATGGCGAGCCTGAGCGCCTTGGCAGCGAGCGCAACTACGCAAAGTATCAGGAGCGTGTCGCCATGATGAAAGAAGAGATGATGCGCACCGAGAAAAACATCGAAGCGCTGCGCCGCGAGATCAGTCAATTAAAATAGCCAGATCATGGGCTGACATCCGCTGGTTTACCCCGGGCCGCGCAGCGGCCCTTTCTGTTTCTGAAGCCTCAGGATCATTGTGGACATACTCTCGACCTCGCTCGGCGGGCTGGACCTGCTGGCCTCGGCCGTCCTTGTGCTGGACCGCCAGGCTCGTATCGCCTACGCCAATGCGGCCGCTGAGAGTCTGCTGGAGAGTTCCTTCAAGGTGCTGAACCAGCAGCGGCTGCCCGATCTTTTTATCAATGGCAATAAGCTGACCTCGATACTCGATCAGGCGCGACAGCACCAGTTTGATCAGAAGCGCGAGGATTTACTGCTGGAACGGGCGGGCAAATCGCCCTTGCAAGTCAATGTGATTGTCACTGTGCTGGACGATCCGAATAATCCCGTGTTGCTCGAGCTGCGCGAGAATGTGCAGCAGCTTAAGCTGGATCGCGAAGAGCGCTTGCTGGACCAGACGCAGGCGACCAAGGAGCTGATCCGTAACCTCGCACACGAGATCAAAAATCCCTTGGGTGGGATTCGGGGTGCGGCCCAGCTGCTGGAGATGGAGTTGCGTGCTGACCTGAAAGAGCTCACTGAGTACACCCAGGTCATCATCAAGGAATCGGATCGGCTGCAGACCTTGGTTGACCGGCTGCTGGCACCCCACCGCCGGCCGCAGATTGTTGGCGACGTGAATATTCATGAAGTCTTCGAACGGGTGCGCAGCCTGATCATGGCGGAGTTCCCGCAGGGACTGACCATACGCCGCGACTATGACTTGTCGCTGCCCGAGTTCCGGGGCGACAAAGAGCAGCTGATACAAGCAGTGCTGAACATTGCGCACAATGCCGCGCAGGCGCTTGCTTCCCGCATGGGGATGGGCGATGCCGAATTGATATTCCGCACCAGGATCGCCCGCTCCGTCACGCTTGCGAAGGTGCGTTATCGGCTGGCACTGGACTTGCATATCATAGACAACGGCCCGGGTATCCCGGCTGAGCTGAAGGACAGAATCTTCTACCCGCTGGTGTCTGGCAGGCAGGGTGGAAGCGGATTGGGGCTGACACTGGCCCAGACCTTCATTCAGCAACACAGCGGCATTATCGAGTGTGACAGCCGCCCCGGTTGTACGGACTTTCGAATCCTGATTGGCTTGCCCTGATTCAGTGCGCATGGTTCGCGCTGGTTCAGTGCAGACCGGACAGGAACGCGCGAGGCACCATCATGGTGCCTGTGATGAAGAGCAGGACCCTGAGCTAGCTACATGAAACCGATCTGGATAGTTGACGACGATGAATCGATCCGCTGGGTGTTGGAAAAAGCCCTCGCGCGGGAAAGCCTCGCAACGCGAAGCTTCTCCAATGTGCGTGATGCCGTAACAGCGCTGGATTCCGGTACCCCGCAAGTGCTGGTCTCCGACATCCGAATGCCGGGCGAATCGGGTCTGGAGCTGCTGCAGATCGTCAAAGAACGCCACCCGGGTCTGCCGGTGATCGTCATGACCGCGTTTTCCGATCTTGATTCAGCCGTCGCTGCGTTTCAGGGCGGCGCATTCGAATATCTCGCCAAGCCTTTCGATCTCGACAAGGCCGTTGAACTGATTCGCCGCGCGCTCGATGAGAGCCTGCGCGAATCCGGAGACGAGCAGACTGCGGTCGAGAATCCTGAGATACTCGGCCAGGCCGCAGCGATGCAGGATGTATTCCGCGCTATCGGCCGATTGTCGCAGTCGAATGTTACCGTGCTGATCACCGGCGAATCGGGCACGGGTAAAGAACTGGTTGCGCGCGCATTGCACAAGCACAGTCCGCGGTCATCGCAGCCTTTCATTGCGCTCAATACTGCCGCCATTCCCAAAGACTTGCTGGAGTCAGAGCTGTTCGGCCATGAGCGCGGCGCTTTCACCGGTGCGCAGTCGACACGGCGCGGACGCTTCGAGCAGGCCGAGGGTGGCACGCTGTTTCTCGACGAGATCGGTGACATGCCCTTTGATTTGCAGACGCGATTGCTGCGCGTGCTCTCGGATGGACATTTTTATCGCGTTGGTGGTCACCAGCCGCTCAAAGCCAGTGTGCGTGTGATCGCGGCGACCCACCAGAATCTCGAGCAGCGAGTACGCGATGGCTTGTTCCGCGAAGACTTGTATCACCGACTCAATGTGATCCGGCTAAGGCTGCCGTCTTTGCGTGAGCGAAGGGAAGACATTCCTCTGCTGGTGCGCTACTTCCTCGCGCAGAGCGCGAGGCAGCTGGGTGTTGAGGCCAAGCGATTATCTGATCAGGCAATGAATTTTTTAGCGTCGCTGGATCTGCCGGGTAATGTGCGCCAGCTGGAAAATCTGTGTAATTGGATTACCGTGATGGCGCCGGGCCAGACGGTTGAAATCAAGGACCTTCCGGCAGAACTCAGCGCAGAGGGCTACGAGGCAGCGGCAGCTTCTTATCCTTCGCCGCCTGTTGCACCGCCGCCCGCAATGAATGGCGTATCCGACTCGGTCAGTCTGGTGAATGGGTCGGTCGCGGCCAGATCGACGCCCATCTCGTCAGAGCCGGGCCAATGGCTCACGATGCTCGAGGCGGAGGCGGCGCAAATGCTCTCGGCGGGCAAGCCGGAAGTCATGGATGCGCTGAGCCGTCAGTTCGAGTCTGTGCTCATCAAGGCCGCTCTGAAGCACACCCATGGGCGCAAGAATGATGCCGCGATTCGGCTCGGTATCGGCCGCAACACCATCACGCGAAAAATTCAGGAGCTGGGTATTGAAGGCGGCAAAGACGACTGAGTTCAGCCGCGCACGATCCGCAATGGCGAATGCTTGACGAGCTCAGCAGGTTTTTTGATTCCACGCTTCTTCTCGCTGGGCGGCGTCCAGCCATGGCGTCGCCACAACGACTGCACGTCCGATCCCGGTATCCATTGATGTTTAGTGTCGCGCTTGCCTGCAGCGGGCAGCACGAACGCTTCCTCGAATTTTTGCTGAAACTGTTTTTCTTCCATTTCAGTCACTCCCACGGCGGGTACCGACAGATTTCTACGGAGAGAGAATCGTCCTGACAGAAGAAATCTTTAGGGGAGGGGATTCATAGAGCCGATTTCAGTTTCCGCCACAGTGTCGTGCGGCTGATGCCCAGATGGGCGGCAGCTTGCGCGCGGTTGCCTCTGAATTGACGAAGTACGGCATGGACATCGACGGATTCGGCGGGAGGCAGCGCGGAGATCGTCGTGTCTGCGGGATGAGATAGCTCCGGGGCCAGCTGAGACAGCAGCACAGGCGTCAATGCCTGCAGCGGCTCGACGGCAAGAAACAGGGCCACCCGCTGCATCAGATTGCGCAGCTCGCGCACATTCCCGGGCCAGTGCCAGGTCTCTAGCAGTGGAGCGCAAGTCTGCAGCTCCGCATGAAGGTTCGCACCGGGTCGCATACCCAGCTCGGCCAGCGAATTTTTCAACCACCATTCCGCCAGCGGCACGATGTCGCCCGTGCGCTCGCGCAGCGGCGCAATACTCATACGAAGCACACCCAGCCGGTAGAACAGATCGGCACGAAACTCGCCCTGCGCGACACGTGTCTCAAGGCGGCAGTGGGTGGCGCTGACGATGCGCACATCGACCGGTATGGGGCGGTTGCCGCCGACACGAACGACCTCTTTTTCTTCGAGTACGCGCAGCAGCCGCGTCTGCAGGGGCAGCGGCATCTCACCGATCTCGTCAAGAAACAGGGTGCCGCGATGTGCCGCCTCGAACACGCCCGTATGGCCACCGCGGCGCGAACCCGTGAAAGCCCCCTCCTCGTAGCCGAACAGCTCGGATTCGAGCAGTGACTCCGCAATGGCACCGCAATTGATCGCGACAAAGGGATGCGTGCCGCCCCCCTTGCGCTGACTCTCGGCATGGATCGCGTGCGCGACCAGCTCCTTGCCCGTACCCGTGTCGCCCTCAATCAGCACTGGCGCCGGGGATTTCGCGTAGAGCATGATGGTCTGCCGTAACGACTGCATGCTGTCAGAGTCACCGCGCAGCTCGCCGAGGCCGTGTTTGGCGCGTAGTTTGTCTGGCACCGGGTAATGCCTGCCGCGTGGGGTGTCCAGCTGGGTCGCACGGGTGAGATCGAGTGCGTCCTCGAATGCCTGCCGTATCGATGCCGCAGAGTAGACGAATACCCCGGCCAGTCCGGCTTCCTCCGCAAGGTCAGTAATCAGACCGGCGCCGACAATCGCCTTGATACCGGCCGCCTTCATTTCATTCACCTGCGCGCGCGCATCTTCTACGGTCACATAGGCGCGCTGCATGATCGTCAGCCCAAAGGTCTGCTGAAAATCGGCCAGCTCACGCAAGGGTTCCTGATAGTTGATCAGCCCAATCTCGGGCGTGATCTTGCGCGCACGCGCCAGCGCATGCATCACATCGAAACCGCTCGCCTTGGCGGTGATGACGGGAATCGACAGCCGGCTTCTTAGATAGGCGGCATTCGAACCGGCCGAAATCACCGCATCGCAGCGCTCTGACTGCAGTTTTTCACGGATGTGGGCAACGGCTTCCTCGAACCCGAGCGGTATGAGCTCAATGCTTGCGCGGTCGTCGAACTCGACCGTGATATCCCGGAACAGGTCGAACAGGCGCGACATCGACACCGTCCAGAACACCGGCTTGGGCTGGTTGTCGCGAGCATGCAGGGGCGGACGGACCATGGGGGCGCATTTCAGTGTTTCGAAAGAATGAAACATTGAAACACAAAATGAAACATTAGTGCAACATCAGGTTTTGCCTGAATGTTGAGCAGGCCCGACAAGCCTCTGTTTCGCCAAAGGTTTTGACGGCCGGCCTGTGGACTACCGCGCTGGACAGGCGATGGCACGCCGATTGCAAAACAGAAGCCGCACGTTGTTAACTATTTGTTCATTCGACAGGATTCCCATGACCAAGCTCACTCCCGGCGCCAAGTTCCGGCTGGCGATGAAAGAAGAGTCACCCTTGCAGGTGATCGGCGCCATCAATGCCAATCACGCCTTGTTGGCCAAACGCGCAGGTTTTCGCGCGATCTATCTGTCCGGTGGCGGCGTGGCCGCAGGTTCGCTCGGCCTGCCGGATCTCGGCATCTCTAACCTTGACGATGTGCTGACAGATGTCCGCCGCATCACCGATGTCTGCGATTTGCCGTTGCTGGTTGATGTGGATACCGGTTTTGGTTCGTCGGCCTTCAACGTCGCCCGCACCGTGAAATCGATGATCAAATTCGGCGCCGCGGCGATCCATATTGAAGATCAGGTCGGCGCCAAGCGTTGCGGCCATCGTCCGAACAAAGAGATTGTCTCCAAGCAGGAGATGGTCGATCGCGTGAAAGCAGCGGTCGATGCGCGTACCGATGACCAGTTCGTGATCATGGCGCGTACCGATGCGCTGGCTGTGGAAGGACTGGAAGCGGCGATCGATCGCGCTGTAGCCTGCGTCGAAGCCGGTGCGGACATGATCTTCCCCGAGGCAATCACCGAGCTGGCGATGTACAAGCAATTTGCCGCAGCCGTGAGAGTGCCTATCCTCGCCAACATCACCGAGTTTGGCGCGACGCCGCTGTACACGGTCGAGGAACTGCGTGGCGCGAATGTCGGCCTCGTGCTGTATCCGCTGTCAGCCTTCCGTGCGATGAACAAGGCCGCAGAAAATGTCTATCTTGCAGTTCGTCGCGAGGGCTCACAAAAAAATGTCGTCGACACCATGCAGACCCGTATGGAACTGTATGACCGCATCGGCTATCACGATTTCGAGCAAAAGCTCGACGCGCTTTCCGCACAGCAAAAAACCAAGTAACCCCCGGAGAACACTATGAGCGAGCAACAGGCCTCAGGCTTCAAACCTAAAAAATCCGTCGCGCTGTCTGGCGTCACCGCTGGTAACACGGCGCTGTGCACGGTTGGCAAGACCGGTAACGACCTGCACTATCGCGGCTATGACATTCTCGATGTCGCCGATACCTGCGAATTCGAAGAGATCGCTCATCTGCTGGTGCATGGCAAACTGCCGACCACCGCCGAGCTGGCTACCTACAAGCAAAAGCTGAAGTCGCTGCGTGGCCTTCCCGCCAACGTGAAGGCGGTGCTTGAATGGCTGCCCGCATCCTCGCATCCTATGGATGTGATGCGCTCCGGCGTGTCCGCTCTGGGTTGCGTACTGCCCGAGAAGGATGATCACAATGTGCCCGGCGCGCGCGATATCGCCGATCGCCTGATGGCGTCGCTGGGTTCGATGCTGCTGTACTGGTATCACTACAGCCACAATGGCAAGCGCATCGAAGTCGAGACCGATGATGATTCCATCGGCGCCCACTTCCTGCACCTGCTGCACGGTCATGAGCCGTCCGATCTGTGGATCAAGGCGATGCATATTTCGCTGATTCTGTATGCGGAGCATGAGTTCAATGCCTCGACCTTTACCGGCCGCGTGATCGCTGGTACGGGCTCGGACATGTTCTCGGCCATTACTGGCGCAATCGGTGCGCTGCGTGGGCCTAAGCATGGCGGTGCGAACGAAGTCGCTTTCGAGATTCAGAAACGCTACGACAACCCGGATGAGGCCGAGGCCGATATCCGTCGTCGTGTCGAGAACAAGGAAGTAATCATCGGCTTTGGCCACCCCGTGTACACGATCTCCGATCCGCGCAACAAGGTCATCAAGGAAGTCGCGCGCAATCTGTCCAAGGATGCTGGTTCGACCAAGATGTTCGATATCGCCGAGCGTCTGGAATCCGTGATGTGGGACGTGAAGAAAATGTTCCCCAACCTCGACTGGTTCTCGGCGGTCTCGTATCACATGATGGGCGTGCCGACGGCGATGTTCACGCCGCTGTTCGTGATCTCGCGTTCCTCGGGTTGGTCGGCGCACATCATCGAGCAGCGTATCGACAACAAAATCATCCGTCCGAGTGCGAATTATGTGGGGCCGGAGAATCTGAAGTTTGTGCCGATGTCGAAGCGGAAGTAAGTCATCATGAACACCACCCACCGCAAACCCCTCCCCGGAACCCCGCTCGATTACTTCGATACCAAAGCCGCTGGCGACGCCATTCAGCCCGGTGCCTACGACAAACTACCGTACACCTCACGCGTGCTCGCTGAAAATCTTGTGCGCCGCTGCGATCCATCCACGCTGACCGATTCGCTCAAGCAGCTGATCGAGCGCCGTCGTGATAGGGATTTTCCGTGGTTCCCTGCACGCGTGGTCTGTCACGATATTCTGGGTCAGACTGCACTGGTCGATCTGGCCGGTCTGCGCGATGCGATTGCGGATCAGGGGGGCGACCCTGCCAAGGTCAACCCGGTGGTGCCCGTGCAGCTGATTGTTGACCATTCGCTGGCCGTGGAGTGCGGTGGTTTCGATCCTCAGGCCTTCGAGAAGAATCGCGCGATTGAAGATCGTCGCAATGAGGATCGCTTCCATTTCATCGACTGGACCAAGCACGCGTTCAAGAATGTGGACGTGATCCCGCCGGGGAATGGCATCATGCATCAGATCAATCTGGAGCGCATGTCACCGGTCATTCAGGCACAACAGGGCGTCGCCTATCCGGATACCTGCGTGGGTACCGACAGCCATACGCCGCATGTGGATGCGCTGGGTGTGATCGCGATTGGTGTCGGCGGTCTGGAAGCCGAGAATGTGATGCTGGGCCGTGCATCGTGGATGCGTCTGCCGGATATCGTCGGCGTCGAGCTAACCGGCAAGCCGCAGCCGGGCATCACCGCGACGGATATCGTGCTCGCGCTGACGGAATTCCTGCGCAAGTCCAAGGTCGTTGGCGCGTATCTGGAGTTCTATGGCGAAGGTGCACGCGCGCTGACCCTAGGCGATCGCGCCACCATCTCCAACATGGCGCCTGAATATGGCGCGACCGCTGCGATGTTCTTCATCGATGAGCAGACGATTCAATACCTGAAGCTCACCGGCCGCACCGATGAGCAAGTCGCCCTGGTCGAGACCTATGCGAAGACCGCCGGCCTTTGGGCCGACAGCCTGAAGCACGCCGAATACGAGCGCGTGCTGAGGTTCGACCTGTCGAACGTCGTGCGCAACATGGCGGGTCCGTCGAATCCGCATGCGCGTGTGTCAACGACCGATCTCGCCGAGAAAGGCATCGCCGGCCAGTGGGAAGACAAGCCTGGCCAGATGCCGGATGGCGCCGTCATCATTGCGGCTATCACCAGCTGCACCAATACCTCGAACCCGCGCAACGTGATCGCTGCCGGTCTGCTGGCACGCAACGCAAACAAGCTAGGATTGCTCCGCAAGCCATGGGTAAAAACCTCGCTCGCGCCGGGATCCAAGGCTGTGACGATGTATCTCGAAGAAGCCGGGCTGCTGCCCGAGCTGGAACAACTAGGGTTTGGCGTTGTCGCCTATGCCTGCACGTCATGCAATGGCATGTCGGGTGCGCTGGATCCCAAGATTCAGCAAGAAATCATCGACCGCGATCTGTATGCAACCGCTGTGCTGTCGGGTAACCGCAATTTCGATGGCCGTATTCATCCGTATGCGAAGCAGGCCTTCCTTGCCTCGCCACCGCTGGTGGTCGCGTATGCGATTGCCGGCACCATACGCTTCGACATAGAAAAAGAGGTTCTGACCGTCAAGGACGGCAAAGAGATTCGTCTGAAAGATATCTGGCCGACCGATGAAGAGATCGACGCAATCGTCAAATCCAGTGTCAAGCCTGAGCATTTCCGCAAGGTCTACGAGCCAATGTTCGCGATCCGCTCTGACAGCGGCACATCGGTCAAGCCCTTGTATGACTGGCGTCCGCAATCCACCTATATCCGCCGCCCGCCGTACTGGGAGGGCGCGCTGGCAGGCGAGCGCACGCTGAAAGGCATGCGTCCGCTGGCCCTGCTGCCGGATAACATCACCACCGATCATTTGTCGCCGTCGAATGCGATTCTGATGAACTCGGCAGCCGGTGAGTATCTGCACAAGATGGGACTGCCGGAAGAAGACTTCAATTCCTATGCCACGCATCGCGGCGATCACCTGACTGCGCAGCGTGCCACCTTTGCGAACCCGACGCTGATGAATGAAATGGCCATCGTCGATGGCCAGGTCAAAAAGGGTTCGCTCGCCCGTGTCGAACCGGAAGGCAAGGTCATGCGCATGTGGGAAGCGATTGAAACCTACATGAACCGCAAGCAGCCGCTGATCATCATCGCCGGTGCTGACTACGGACAGGGCTCGTCGCGCGACTGGGCGGCGAAGGGGGTGCGTCTGGCCGGTGTCGAAGCCATCGTGGCAGAGGGCTTCGAGCGCATTCACCGCACCAACCTGATCGGCATGGGTGTGCTGCCGCTGGAATTCAAGGCGGGCGTCAACCGCAAAACGCTGGGTCTGGATGGCACAGAGACCTATGACGTGATCGGTACACGCCAACCCCGCGCAGATCTGACGCTGGTCATTCATCGCAAGCACGGCGAAACCGTGCAAATGCCGGTGACTTGCCGACTTGATAGCGACGAAGAGGTGTCCATCTACGAAGCCGGCGGTGTACTGCAGCGCTTTGCGCAGGACTTTCTTGCGTCGGCGAAGGCGGCGTAATCATGTCCCGCGTACCCCAAATCAAAGTCGCCGCCACCTATATGCGCGGCGGCACCAGCAAAGGTGTGTTCTTCCGTCTGCAAGATTTGCCAGAGTCAGCCCAACAACCCGGCGCAGCCCGCGACAAGCTGCTGATGCGCGTGATTGGCAGCCCGGACCCGTACGGCAAGCAGATCGACGGTATGGGCGGTGCAACGTCCAGCACCAGCAAGACCGTGATTCTCTCCCAGAGCAGCAAGCCCGACCATGATGTTGATTACCTGTTCGGTCAGGTCTCCATCGACAAGGCCTTTGTTGATTGGAGCGGTAATTGCGGCAATCTGTCAGCCGCCGTGGGTCCTTTTGCGATTAGTAACGGGCTGGTCGATGTATCGCGTTTGCCGAAAGATGGCATGGCCACGATACGTATCTGGCAGGTCAATATCGGCAAGACCATCGTGGCGCACGTGCCGATGACGAAGGGTCAGGTACAGGAAACCGGCGACTTCGAACTCGATGGCGTGACGTTCCCCGCAGCGGAAGTCCAGCTGGAATTCATCGACCCGGCTGCCGAGGAAGAGGGCGCGGGCGGTGCGATGTTCCCGACCGGACATCTGGTCGATGATCTGGACGTACCCGGCGTGGGCACCCTGAAAGCCACGATGATCAATGCCGGCATTCCGACCGTGTTCGTGAATGCCGATGCGATCGGCTATACCGGTACCGAGCTGCAGGAAGCGATCAATGGCGATGCGAAAGCGCTCGCGATGTTCGAGACAATTCGCGCACACGGCGCATTGCGCATGGGCTTGATCACATCGCTGGATGAAGCCGCGCAGCGTCAGCACACCCCGAAGGTGGCGTTTGTCGCGCCACCGAAAGACTACACCTCGTCCAGCGGCAAGCCAGTCAAAGCGGGTGATATCGATTTGCTGGTGCGCGCGCTGTCAATGGGCAAGCTGCATCATGCCATGATGGGCACGGCGGCGGTGGCGATTGGCACGGCGGCGGCGATTCCCGGCACGCTGGTGAATATTGCTGCGGGTGGTGGCGAGCGCCAGGCAGTGCGCTTTGGTCATCCGTCCGGCACCTTGCGGGTCGGCGCCGAAGCCTCGCAGCAGCAGGGCGAATGGAACGTGACCAAGGCCATCATGAGCCGCAGCGCACGCGTGCTGATGGAGGGTTGGGTGCGCGTGCCGGGAGATAGTTTCTGAGGTAGATAACAATGACAGGGGACGGTATGAACTACCAGGATTTCTACCAGCAGTCGATCGAGCAACCGGAGGCCTTTTGGACAAAGGAAGCGCAACGCATCGACTGGCACCAGCCATTCACGCAAGTCGTCGATTACTCGCGGCCTCCTTTTGCGAAGTGGTTTGTCGGCGGCGAGACCAATCTCTGTCATAACGCGATCGACCGCTGGGTCGACAAGCAGGGCGACCAGACCGCGCTGATTGCAGTCTCTACCGAAACGCCGGATGGCACGCCCGCCGAGAAGACCTGGACCTTCCGCGAGCTGCAGCAGGAAGTGGAGCGCGCGGCAGCGATCATGCTGTCGCTGGGCATAGGCAACGGCGATTGCGTGCTGATCTACATGCCAATGATCGCCGAGGCCCTGTTCGCGATGCTCGCTTGCGCGCGTATCGGCGCGATTCACTCAGTGGTATTTGGCGGTTTTGCGGCCCACAGTCTCGCCAGCCGCATCGATGATGCCAAGCCCAAGCTGATCATCTCGGCCGATGCCGGTTCACGCGTGGGTAAGGTCGTGCCTTACAAGCCGCTGCTGGATGAAGCGATTCAGCTGTCAAAAAACAAGCCCCAGCATGTGCTGATGGTTGATCGCAAGCTGACGTCATTCGAGCGTGTTGCGGGTCGCGATCTCGACTATGCCGAGCTGCGTGCTAAGCACATGGACGCGAAGGTACCGGTCACCTGGCTGAAATCGGACGATATCTCGTACATTCTGTACACCTCCGGTACCACCGGCACACCCAAGGGCGTGCAGCGTGATGTCGGTGGTTATGCGGTCGCGTTGGCTTCGTCGATGGAGACCATCTTCTGTGGCAAACCGGGCGAGACGTATTTTTCTACCTCGGATATCGGCTGGGTGGTCGGTCATTCCTATATCGTCTACGGTCCGTTGATTGCGGGCATGGCGACAGTGATGTACGAAGGCGTGCCCATCCGACCTGATGCCAGTATCTGGTGGTACATCGTCGAAAAATACAAGGTCACGCGCATGTTCTCTGCGCCCACAGCAGTGCGCGTGCTCAAGAAGCAGCCGCCGGAGCTGCTCAAAAAACATGACCTCTCATCGCTCAAGGCGCTATATCTGGCGGGCGAGCCGCTGGATGAACCGACATCAGCTTGGATCGCCGGCGAGCTGGGTGTGCCCATCATCGACAACTACTGGCAGACCGAGACTGGCTGGCCGATTCTGTCGGTCGCCAAGGGAATCGATGACCAACCCACGCGACTGGGGAGCCCCGGTGTTCCCATGCCCGGCTATAAACTCAAATTATTGAATGAAAACACCGGCGCGCTGTGCGGTGCCAATGAAAAAGGCGTGCTCGTGATCGAAGGCCCATTGCCACCCGGTTGTCTGCAGACGGTGTTCAACAATGACGAGCGTTTTATCAAATCCTACTGGTCGAATTTCAGTACCGAGCAGGTGTACTCCACGTTCGACTGGGGCATACGTGATAACGATGGCTATTACTTCATACTCGGGCGCACTGATGACGTGATCAATGTGGCTGGCCATCGCCTGGGCACGCGCGAGATCGAAGAGAGCATCTCCAGTCACCCCAACGTATCGGAAGTGGCCGTGGTCGGTGTGGAAGACAAGCTCAAGGGGCAAGTCGCTATGGCCTTTGTGATTCCCAGGGATGCATCCAAAGCCTCGACGCCGGAGGAAAAAAAGCAGCTTGAAAAAGAGATCTTCAGTGTCGTTGATCGTCAGCTGGGTGCGGTCGCCAGGCCGGCGCGTGTGTACTCAGTGAATCTGCTCCCAAAAACTCGTTCGGGCAAGTTGCTGCGTCGTTCAATACAAGCGCTGTGCGAGGGACGTGATCCGGGTGATTTGACAACGATTGAAGACCCCAATTCGTTGATGCAGATTAAAGAAGCCTTGAAATCCTGAGCGCTGGCCTGACGGTGGCGCGGTAGCAAGTGCAGAAAGTGGCTGATGCCTCCAGCGCAGCGACAGAGAACTGGATTGGAAGAGTGCTTTGCCTGAATCTGGGTTTTATGAACGCATGAGTTGCCGCGGCCTGTGAGGGGTACCGCCGCCGCCGGCAACCCACGGAGATAGATTCCAAGTGTCGAACCAAGAAATTCAGGGCGACAGCGTGGCAATCACAGGCGTATGGTCAGAGGGTTGTTCCCATGTGCGCGGTGCTTTGTCGATCTCGCAGGCGATGCAGCGCCCGGCAAGCGGCGCCGACAAAAGGATGTGGTCTATCCTCAATCCCTTATTGCGGCGGAAGGCCATCTGCCGGTAATCCCACCAGCTATAGCGTTTGTCTGCCTGAGGGAAAAGCCGAAACGCATCCTTCAAAGGCAGTCCGCACAGTCGCCGAAACGCGGCACGCTCTGCGTCCGAGCAGAGAACCTGATCCTTCCAGGCTGCCGGATCGTGAACATCGGCATCTTCCGGAGCGATGTTGTAATCGCCCAGCAGCGCGAGGCTCGGGTGTTGCTGCAACTCGGCTTCCAGCCAGCGCTGCAGCGCCTCTAGCCATCGCAGCTTGTACTCGTATTTATCGCTGTCCACCGCTTGTCCATTGGGCACGTAAGCGCAGATCACCCGCACGCCAGCAATGGTGGCACTGATGAGGCGCTGTTGTTCATCCTCAAAAAGCGGATTGTTTTTAACGACTTCAGCGAGCGGGTGGCGAGACAGTATGGCAACGCCGTTGTAGGTTTTCTGCCCGGTAAACGCCACCTGATAGCCGGCAGCCTCGATGTCGGCCACCGGAAATTTATCATCCGTTAGCTTGGTTTCCTGTAGGCAGAGCACATCGACCGGGCTGGTCCCCAGCCATTGCAGAACCTGGGGCAGCCGGACTTTCAGGGAATTGACGTTCCAAGTGGCGAGTTTCATGGGCCGGGGAGGGGTGGAGGTACACGATTGTACCTATGAATCGCAGGCTCCCCGGCTTAGCCTGCTTACCGCTCAAATGTGCTGAGCTTCGCTGGCCAGCTTGTCTCCATAGGCTTGAAGAATCGCATCAAGCGCTTCCAGATCGCTGGTCAGCTCCCCGTCTCTAAATGGAGCAATGGTGTCGAGCCTGATAAATACCTTGCCTAGTTGTGAGGCATTCAGTTTTCCATCTCGAAGCCCGAGACAAATTTCTACGTGCTGGATGAATTCACGGATCTCGGCTCGTCTCAATACCTCTTTTTTTGGCGAGCGGTCCAGAAAACTTCCGATCATGCTGATGAATGACCGGTACAGGCGTAGCTCACCAAGCTCTTGGTCGATATCCTTGTTTG